>JAZJYH010000113.1:0-15740 GCA_040390485.1 Pseudomonadota bacterium | reverse complement strand
CCGTCACGCAAGGCAATGCGGCGGAAAATGAAGTCAGCAGCCGTGCCAACATGTTATCCAGCTTTGTCGTGGGGCGCTGGCATCGCTATGCGAAGACGGGCTTCAGGCAAGCGCCGACCGAACACGGTGCCATGCAGATCGCGCTGCTGTTGCGCTAACATGCCGCAACGGCAGCTCGCAGATTCAGGCTGCGCTATAAATTCGCGCTAAAAGTCCGGTAGGTATCCTTGCCGCCGGCCTTGGCCGCCGCCAGCGCAATATCGCCGCTGCGCAATAATTGCCTTTGCTCCTGTGCGTGCAGCGGCGCGCAGCTCAGGCCTATGCTGGCACTGATAGTCAATTTCTGGCCATACAGCGCAATCGGCTGTTTGATGATCGCCAGCAAGCGGTCGGCCAGGGCTTCTGCCAGCATGACGCTGCCGACTTGCGGCAGGATGGCGGCAAATTCATCCCCGCCTATCCGGCACAAGGTGTCGGTGCCGCGCAGCGTGGTGCTCAGGCGGCTGGCGATCGCGGACAGCACAAAATCTCCCGCTTCATAGCCGTAGGCGTCATTGATGGTTTTGAAATTATCCAGGTCGATGAACATCAGCGCCACCAGCTCGCCGGTTTCCACGGCTTCCTCGATATTGTGCACCAGCACCCGGTGGAAGTAATGCCGGTTTGGCAGCTTGGTCAGGCTGTCGTGGTTATCCAGGATATCTATCTTCTGTTCTTCTTCCCTTTGCAGGCGGATGGCGCTTTCTTCACTGGATTCCCAGGTATCGATGCGGGCCAGCATCTGGTTGAAATGCTGGACCAGCTGGGTAAATTCATGCTTGCCGTCATTCCAGATGCGCAGGCTGTAGTCGTTCAGGCCGACCACCTGTTCCGATGCGCTGCATAACTGGTGTACCGGAGCCAGCGCTTCCAGTTGCCTTTGGGTCAGCTGGTAACAGGCTAGCGGCAGTACGATGGCGATCAGCGCCAGGCCAGCGAGGAATAGGGCCAGCAACTCCTTGTAGATGGGCAGTATGCTGGCGTGCAGATGCAGCCGGCCGACGATCTGGTCTTCCAGCAAGATGGGGGTGGCCACGTTCAACTCGCTTATGCCCCAGGTCGCCTGTACCGCACTGTTTCCAGCCGTCTCCGGTCCTGTCGTGCCGTTAAACTGGCTCAGTGCGCTCCAGTGGGCAAAATGGCTGCCCTGGCCGTCATATACTTCGACAGAGATCAATCCGGGGTGATTGCCGGCATTTAATATCTGCTTTTGGGCGGAGCCGACATCCTTATCAACCAGCGCCGGCGCCAGATCGGCCGCCAGCGTATCGGCCTGCAATATGGCTTCGGCACGTAAATGTTGCTGGGCGACAAATATGCTGAACAACAGGAACCCGGCCAGCATTGCCAGCAGGCCGGCCAGGATGATCTTTGCATTGAAGCCCAGGAATTTCCTTACCAGCGGCAAATTGAGTGCAGCCCTTTGCATGTATTCCTCATTGAACAATTTCATTCATTATCAATGAATATTGGTAAATGTGAAAGATTGTTGCTGCAATTGCTTATTTCCCACCACAAGTCGGCGGCAAGCGGGATGATTGCCACTCCCTCGTGCAGCGTCGGCGGTCTGCGGTTACACTGCACGGCATTCGTCTCTCCGCCTAAATTATCGTGTCTTATCTGCCCGCCTCCGCCGTCGATTTCCGTTCTTCTACAGAGTGTTTTGCGCTGCTGGACGATGCCCAGGCGGGCGATGTCGCTGCCAGTTCACGCCTGTACACCGGATTCGAACAGTTGCTGGAGTGTGCCGATAGCGCTTCCTGGCCCGCCTTGCTGCAGCAAACGCAGTCGGCGGTGCAGCAGGGCAGGTACGCGGTGGCCCTGTTTTCATACGAGACCGGCGCCCAGTTGCACGCGATCACCGGTTATGAAGCAGCGGGGTGGAAAGTCTTGCCGTCGCGTGTGCTGCTGTTTTCACACTGCCGGCTGATGACGCCGGAGCAGGTGCAGGCCTGGCTGGATGCACGGATTGCTGCTGAGCTTGCTGCCGATACTGGCACTGAGGCTGATACTGAGGTTGTTACTAATAAAGGGCCGGCTGGATTGGCGCCGCGTCCGGCCGGCATCGCCAATATCCGGGCCAGCGTCGATGAGCAGGCTTTTAGCGCCGCGATTGCGCAGGTGCGGGCCTATATCGCTGCCGGCGATACCTATCAGGTGAACTATACCTACCGCCTGCATTTCGATACGTATGGATCGCCGCTATCGCTGTACCGCCGCTTGCGCCAGCGCCAGCCTGTGCCCTACGGGGCGCTGATCATACTGCAGGATGGTGCGGCAGTGCTGTCCCTGTCGCCTGAGCTGTTCGTCCGCCATACGGCGGGCACGTTGACAGCCAGGCCGATGAAGGGCACCGCCGCTGCGACCGGCGATGCGCAGGAAGATGGCCGCCGGTCTCAGGCGCTGGCAGAGGACAGTAAAAACCGGGCAGAAAACCTGATGATCGTCGACCTGCTGAGGAATGATCTCGGACAGGTTGCAGTGACCGGCAGTGTCAGGGTACCGCGCCTGTTTGAGGTGACGCGCTTTTCCAGCGTGCTGCAGATGACGTCTACGGTAGAAGCGGCATTGCGGCCGGGGTTGGACCTGCAGCAAATCCTCACTGCCTTGTATCCCTGCGGCTCCATCACCGGGGCGCCCAAGCACAGGACCATGCAGATCATACGCGAGCTGGAAACCGAGCCGCGCGGACTCTACACCGGCGCGATAGGCTGGTTCGATCCGCCGCCCGCGGACCGCACCATAGGTGATTTCTGCCTGTCGGTGCCGATCCGTACTTTGCAGCTGCAGCCCGGCTCCAGCCAAGGCCGGCATCCGCAGGAAGTTCGCGCCGGCGTACTCGGCGTAGGCGCCGGCATCGTGCATGACAGCGTCGCCCGCGACGAGTATGCCGAGTGCCGCCTGAAAGCCGGCTTCCTGACCGGCTTGCCGGCCGAGTTCGAATTGTTTGAAACCATGCATGCGACGCATGTGGACGGCTGCCGCCACCTACCGCGGCACTTGCAGCGGCTCAGGGCCTCGGCCGCCTATTTCGGTTTTGCCTATGACGAGGCTGCCATCCTTGCCGGCCTGGACGGCCTGCGCCGGGGGCTTGCCGACGACGGCGCCTATCGCGTACGCCTGGCATTGCAGGCTTCCGGCGAGATCCATCTGTCGCAGGCAAAACTGCAGGCTTTGACGGTACCCGCTAGGGTCTTGCTGGCAAGCCGGACCACCAGCGCCGGTGACCTGTTTTTACGCCACAAGAGCAGCGTCCGCCATCACTATGACCAGGCCTGGCGGCTGGCAGAGCAGCAGGGCGCATTCGACATGCTGTTCTTCAATGAACACGGGTATTTGACCGAGGGCGGACGCAGCAATGTGCTGCTGCAAAAGGAGGGCCGCTGGACTACGCCGCCCTTGAGCGACGGCGTATTGCCGGGCGTGATGCGCAGCGTACTGATGGAAGATCCCGCATTCCGGTTGACGGAAAAATCGGCGACGCTGCAGGATTTGCGCGGCGCCGACCGGGTCATGCTGTGCAATGCGCTGCGCGGGGTGTTTGCGGTGGAGGTAGTTGGCTAAAGCTGTACTGCCGGTGGGCATGGCCTGCTAATTGTGGGCTAGCAGTTCTGCCGCGGCCACCGGGCCCAGCGCCCATAAATAATTTCCCGTGCCGGAATTGTACAGACCGATACCGAACGCCTCTCCGGAGGCATGCGCCACATGCCCGGTCTTCAGCGAAACGCCGTGTATCGCCTTGCGGCAGCTGTCCAGCAGCGGAAAGTATTTCTTGAATTCAGGATAGTCCGCCTTGATCAGCCTTTCCAGGCAGTAGTAGACCAGGGCCGTCACCGAACTGTCCAGCGTCGCCGACGGCATTTCCAGATACCAGGACCAGTGTCCGTCTGGCCGCTGCGCCCCGGCAAACTTCTGCAGCCAGGCGTCTGCCAGCTGTATCAGCTTGTCTTGCGCCGGTCCCGGCGGCAGCTCCATCAGTGTATCGGTAATACCCAGCAGCAGCCACGCCGAACCCCGGCCCCAGCCGCGCAGGCCTATGCGCTTCAGGTTGCGCGCATCAAATGCATGGGCGGGCCAGTCGCTGGTCTTGCCGACGCTATGATGCAAAAAAGTTTCCAACTGGCGCAATGCCAGGCCGGCGTGCTGGTCGTTGCCGCTGATCCGGGACAGCCGTGCCAGGAAAGGGCAGATGAAGCCTACGGTATCGATCAGCACTTCGGTACGTCCCATCGTATACGGGATCATGCCGTTGTCGGCGCCTTGCTGCTCAAACAGTTGCTGCGCCAGCTTGTTGGCGAAATTCAGGTACTTGGGATTTTCCCGCAGCTCATACAGCCTGAGCGCCGCATACGCCAGGCCGCTCATGTCGATATGCAGGGTTTGCAGCAGGAGCTCGCCCTGTTCGTCTATCAGTCCTGAAAACGCGCGCTCCACCCACGCGAGATTGGGGCGTACTTTGGCCGGCGATGCATTCAGGAACAGGAAGGCCAGGCCCAGCGGCCAGTTCAACGCGCCGGGCGGGCGGCCGCACAGGCGCAGCAGCCGCCGCGATAACCTCCAGCCGCTCAAGGCGATCAGCTTGCGGATAAAAACAGAACGCTTGCCCAGCCACCACGCGTACCGCTGCGCTTCCGTTGTCAGCGCGCTTTGCCTGCGGGATATCGGATTCGATAGTGCGCTCATGCGGGGTATCCTGGGTGGTCGGTGGTTGAAACATCAGCGGGAAAAACTGGCAAAATAAACCAGCCTGATTGTGCAAAACCAAGTCTAGCCGATTTATCTTAAATACATGATGGAGATTTGTCCAGATGGTGGCACGGTGACATCCGGGGGCAGGATATGCGAGGAACTGGCCGCTGTGACGGGCTACTGGGCCGGCGCAGCTGTATTTGAAATTTTCAGGGGTCGCGCTGCAGGCGTAGGCGGCTCAGCAACTCGTCCGCCAGCCAGGTTTGCAGCCAGCCGGCGATTTGCGGTGCGATGGCCGGATTCTGGTCGGCGGCGACGGCGCAGACCTCGGAAAAGCTGTATCCCGCTTTCAAGCCTTGCAGCGCTGCACATTCTTCGCTTGCGATGGAACGAAAGTGCGCCTGCAAGTTCTTGCGCCACACCAGCCACGATGCTGGAGTTTCCGCTTGCGCGGCGGCGGGCGGTTCCGCGTCTTCATTGAGCGCCAGCCAGATGGCAGCCGTGTTCCATTGCAGGTCCAGGAAATGCAGCGACGGATGGCAATCAAAACCCAGGCTTTCCCACTCTTCCGCTGCCAGCGGGCGCAGCTCGTCCAGCGTCAGCACCGGCTGGTCCGCGGCATCAAATGCCAGGCCCAGCGTCCATTCCAGCGCGGCCAGTTCGGCAACCACCGGATGCTGTGCCAGATGGTCTTGCAGGAAGCCGGGGAACTGTGCGCCATACCAGCGCAGGTTGCGCAGCTGCGAAGGATGGGCGTCGATGTAGTCCTGGCAAAAAGTGTAGAACATCTGGTCGCCCAGGTAGCTATGGGTCTTGCCGTAGGCGTCCGCCAGCGCGTCGCGCAGGCGGATACGGTAGGCGTTGTAGTAGATGGCCAGGCGCTCGCCGGCCGGCAAGCCGAACTGCTCCCTGATCTCGGACAGCATGGCTGTCGAGGCCGTGTCCTGCCCCAGCACGTAATCCTGGAACTTATCCTGTATCGCCTGTGTCATGGAATCCGGGTTGGCGTTGCTCATGCGTGGGCCTCCACCCGCGCAGCCGGCGTTTCCGCCTGCACTTTGCCGGCGATATTGCGGGCCGTTGCGAGTTCCGCGACCAGCTCCGGCAGCGGCGGGATATTGTCATCGCGCTCTATCATACTGGCGACTTGTCCGAAACGCCGCAGCGCGGCGGCATACAATTCCCACACCGGGTCGACGATGGGATGGTCGTGCGTATCCACGATATGCGTGCCGTGGTTGCTATGTCCGGCCAGGTGGATTTGCTGCACGCGGCCCACCGGTATGCCGTCCAGGTAGTCATGCGGATCGAAGCCGTGGTTGTAGCTGCTGACATAGATATTGTTGACGTCGAGCAGGATCAGGCTGTCCGATTCTTCCGCCACCGCCGCGACGAATTCCCATTCCGGCATGCTGTCGCGATTGAAGGAAAGGTAGCTGGAAACATTTTCCAGCACCAGCGGGCGCTCCAGCGTGTCCTGCACCCGGCGGATATTATTGGCGACCAGCTTGACGGTTTCTTCCATGTACGGCAATGGGAAAAGATCGTGCATGTTGCGGCCGTGCACGCCGGTCCAGCACAGATGGTCGGAGATCCACAGCGGCTGCACGCGCCGTATCAGTTTTTTCAGCTCGCGCAGGTATTCTTCGCTGGGGCCTTCCGGCGTCCCTATCGACATCGATACGCCGTGCATGACCATAGGGTAGTCTTGCCGTATGCGGTCCAGCATCGCCAGGGGCTTGCCGCCCGGCACCATATAGTTCTCGGACAGGATTTCGAACCAGTCTATCTGCTGCGGTGCGGCGAGGACCTCAAGGTAGTGGTCGGTGCGCAAACCCAGGCCGAAACCTGGCGAGGCGGTGCGAGTCTGCATGCGAAAATTCTTCTTGAATGAAAAAAACTGCGCCGGCTTTTCGCCAGCGCAGCAAATGCCGTTTCTCTGAAGCTGCAAAGCCAGGGCCTTGGAGAAATTGCTACCGGAATTACTCGCTGCGCTTACTCAGTGATCTTGCCGTTTTTGGCTTTGCATTCTGCAGCAGTGGTGGCGACGAAGCCGTGGCCCTTGCAGGAATTCTGGCCTTTGCAGGCGTTTTCTGCTGTTTTGCAATCTGACTGGCCTTTGCAGCTGTTGATGCCGGAACAGTGAACCTTGGCTGCGCTGGAAGCGGTATCCGCAGCATAAGAAACGCCGGACAAGGCCATTGCAGCAGCGGCGGCGGCGATCAGGGCGCCAGTTTGGATAGCTTGTTTCATCGTATTCTCCAATTTAAAAAAGTTTGTCTCATGGGATTAAGTACGGTGCGTGGGATTCACTCTTCATTCATCCTGCTGCATCGACTTATGCATCTGTCGCGCCAATTCAGGATAACTTACAGCATAGAACAAAATTTTTTAAGAATAGGTAAATTCATCGGATGTGCACCCGTTTTTCCGATTTGTCGCGGTTGTGCAAAATAGCGGCAAAAAATTTCCTGCCAGTTGTGTCATCCTTGCGGACAGGCTACACTTGGGGAATTAACCGACCAAGCGGTCGGAAAATGCCTGAGAGCAATAAATCGAAACTAAAATTCAAAACGAGGAGACGTCGATGAAGAAGAAGTTTGCGTTGGCATTATTACCGGCCCTGCTGTCGCTGTTGATGGCAGCCAGTGCGTCGGCCCAGATCAAGATAGGGGTTAACGTTTCTGCGACCGGTCCGGCAGCTTCGCTGGGCATACCCGAGAAAAATACTTTTGCGCTGATGCCTAAGGAAATTGGCGGCAAGAAAGTGGAGTATTTCGTGCTGGACGATGCGTCCGATACGACGACCGCCGTTAAAAACGCCCGCAAACTGATTGCCGAAGACAAGATAGACGTGTTGATTGGCTCCACCATCACACCCAACTCGCTGGCAATGATAGATGTTGCGGCGGAGAATGAAATCCCAATGATTTCTATGGCGGCCTCTTCCGCGATCGTGCAGCCGGTGGATGCCAAGCGTTTCTGGGTATTCAAGACTCCGCAAAACGATTCCCATATGGCGACCGCGATTACCGGCCATATGAATGATACCGGCGTCAAAACCGTGGCCTTTATCGGCTTTGCCGATGCGTACGGTGAAGGCTGGTACAAGGAGTTTACCAAGCTGGCCGATCTGCGCAAGCTGAAAGTCGTAGCCAATGAACGCTTCGCCCGCAACGACACCTCGGTGACCGGCCAGATCTTGAAGATCATGTCGGCCAATCCGGATGCGGTATTGATCGCCGGTTCCGGCACCCCTGCGGCGTTGCCGCAGAAGACGCTGAAAGAACGCGGCTACAAAGGCAAGATCTACCAGACCCACGGCATCGCCAATAATGATTTCCTGAGGGTGTGCGGCAAGGATTGCGAAGGCACCTTCCTGCCTGCCGGCCCCTTGCTGGTGGCGGAGCAATTGCCGGCAGACAACCCGGTCAAGAAATCGTCGATGCGCTATCTCGCCGCCTATGAAAAAGCCTATGGCGCCGGATCCGTCTCCACTTTCGGCGGCCACGCCTGGGATGCCGGCCTGCTGCTGGAAGCGGCGATACCTGTCGCGTTGAAAAAGGGTGAACCCGGCAGCAAGGAATTCAGGGCCGCGCTGCGCGCCGCGCTGGAAAATATCAACAACCTGGCGACTTCGCACGGCATCGTCAACATGAGCGCCAGCGACCATCTGGGCCTGGACCAGCGTTCGCGCGTGATGGTGGAGATCGTCAACGGCAAATGGAAACTGCTGGGCAAGGCTAACTGATGCCCGGCCTTCGATGTTACTGAAATGACGGGGGGAGCGATGGCTCCCCTTTTTTAAGAAGTTGTTGCAGGGCTGTTCCAACGCTGCCCAGCTGCCGCTGAGCGGCAGGCGGTGCAATCGCCGGCAAGCCTCCGCAACGCTTATGCAAAGAAATGCAGGACAGGACACTACTAGCATGGATTTATCAATTGCCGCCATCCTGGCCCAGGATGGCATCACCAGCGGGGCGATCTATGCGCTGCTGGCACTGGCCCTGGTGCTGGTGTTTTCGGTCACCCGCGTCATTTTTATTCCGCAAGGCGAGTTTGTCGCCTTCGGTGCGCTGACGCTGGCGGCGATACAGTCCGGCAAATTCCCGCATTCGATGAGTTTGCTGCTTGCCCTGGGCGCGCTCAGTTTTGTCCAGGAAATCATTTCCATGCTGCGCCTGCAAGCCAGGCAGCGCAACCCGCACTTGGCGCGCGATGCCGGCATCTCGGCGCTGAAATTCATAGTCTTGCCCGCCTGCCTGTGGTTTGCGACCCGCAGCCTGCCGGTGCAAAACTGGCCGCTGTATGCGCAGGTGGCGCTGGCGCTGGCGACCGTGATCCCTATGGGCCCGATGATCTACCGGCTGGCCTACCAGGCGCTGGCCGAGGCCAGCACGCTGGTGCTGCTGATCGTTTCTGTCGGCGTCCATTATGCGATGACCGGCATGGGCCTGGTGATGTTCGGCGCCGAAGGCTCTCGCACCACGCCGTTTTCCGATGCACGTTTTGAGCTGGGGGCGCTGGCCATTTCCGGCCAGAGCCTGGTGATCATAGGCGTGTCCGCGGCGCTGATCGTCGGCCTGTATTTTTATTTTGAACGCAGCCTGTCCGGCAAGGCCTTGCGCGCGACCGCGGTGAACCGCCTGGGCGCACAACTGGTCGGCATAGGCACCACGCAGGCGGGCCGCCTGGCATTTACGCTGGCGGCGGCCATGGGGGCTTTCTGCGGCGTGTTGATCGCGCCGTTGACCACGGTATATTACGACGGCGGCTTCCTAATCGGCCTGAAAGGTTTTGTCGGCGCCATCGTCGGCGGGCTGGTCAGCTATCCGGTGGCGGCAGCCGGCGCGGTGCTGGTCGGCCTGCTGGAATCGTATTCGTCGTTCTGGGCCAGCGCCTACAAGGAGGTGATTGTATTTACGCTGATTATTCCAGTCTTGCTGTGGCGTTCGCTCAGCAGCAAGCATAGCGATGAGGATGAAGAGTGATGAAGCAAGGGTTCAACCGCATTTACCTGGCATTCGTGGCGGCGGTCATCCTGCTGCCGCTGCTGCCCACTCCCGAATTCTGGATCACGCTGGCCAACTACATAGGCCTGTATGCGATTGTTGCGCTGGGCCTGGTATTGCTGACCGGCGTCGGCGGCCTGACTTCTTTCGGCCAGGCCGCCTTTGTCGGCCTGGGTGCCTATTCCACCGCTTACCTGTCCACTAGCTATGGCCTGTCACCGTGGCTGGGCTTGCTGGTCGGGCTGGCGTTGACGATGCTGGCCGCCTACACGATAGGCGTGATCACGATGCGGCTGTCCGGCCATTATCTGCCGCTGGGCACGATAGCCTGGGGCCTGTCGTTGTTTTTCCTGTTCGGCAACCTGGAGTTCCTGGGCAAGTATGACGGCCTGAACGGTATCCCCGCAGTGGAAGTATTCGGCCTGAAGCTGGATAGCGGCCGCCGCATGTATGCGCTGATCTGGCTGATGCTGCTGCTGGCGACGATCGCCGTGCAAAACCTGCTGCAATCGCGGCCCGGCCGCGCCATCCGCGCATTGCGCGGCGGCGGCGTGATGGCCGAGGCGATGGGCGTCAATACCGCCCGGATGAAAGTGATCATCTTTGTCATCGCCGCGATGCTGGCCAGCGTTTCCGGCTGGCTGTATGCGCATTTACAGCGCGCGGTGAATCCCACGCCCTTCGGCCTGAATGCCGGTATCGAATACTTGTTCATGGCGGTGGTCGGCGGCGCCGGCCATGTCTGGGGCGCGCTGCTGGGCTCGGCCCTGCTGACGCTGCTGAAGGACAAGCTGCAATCGATATTGCCTGCCCTGCTGGGCGCCAACGGCAATTTTGAGATCATCGTGTTCGGTATCTTGCTGATACTGTTGCTGCAAAGGGCCAGGGATGGCGTATGGCCCTACCTGAGCAAGCTATTCGCCAGATGGCTGCCGGCAGCGAGACAGATCTCTGTCCCTGATACCGCGCAAGCTCTGCCGCACCGCGACAAACCCGCCAGCGGCCAGGTGATACTGGAAGTGGCGCTGGCGCGCAAGCAGTTCGGCGGGCTGCTGGCGGTCAACGACATGCAGTTCCAGGTCGGCGCCGGACAGATCGTCGGCCTGATAGGGCCTAACGGCGCCGGCAAATCGACGATGTTCAACCTGGTGACCGGCGTGCTGCCCTTGACTTCGGGCGCGATACGTTTCTTCCGCGACGGCAGCCTGCAGGAGATCAGCGGCCTGCCTTCGCGCGAGATCGTCAAGCTGGGCATAGGCCGCACCTTCCAGCATGTGCGCTTGCTGCCGGCCATGACAGTGCTGGAAAACGTCGCGATAGGCGCCCACTTGCGCGCCAAGCATGGCGACATCCGCGAAGTGATCGCCAGCGTGCTGTGCCGCGACCAGAAGCTGGAAGACTCGCTGCTGCTGGAAGCCAAGAGACAGCTGGAACGAGTAGGCTTGGGAGCCATGCTGCATGAAGAGGCCGGCAGCCTGGCGCTGGGGCAGCAGCGCATACTGGAAATCGCGCGCGCGCTGTGCTGCGACCCCAGCCTGCTGTTGCTGGACGAGCCGGCGGCGGGGCTGCGCTACAAGGAAAAACTGGAGCTGGCGGTCTTGCTGAAAAAACTGAAGGCGGAAGGCATGAGCGTGTTGCTGGTTGAGCACGACATGGACTTTGTGATGAACCTGACCGACCATCTGGTCGTGATGGAGTTCGGCACCAAGATTGCAGAAGGCCTACCGCAAGAAGTACAGCAAAATCCTGCAGTGCTGGAAGCCTATCTCGGCGGTATAGATTAATGCGCTCAGCGAGTTTGGATAAATTATGACTACCCCTTTACTTCAAGTCAGTGACCTGCAAGTCTTCTACGGCAAGGTGGAAGCGCTGCACAAGATCAGCGTACAGGTAGGCGCGGGCCAGATCGTGACCGTGATCGGCCCCAATGGCGCCGGCAAATCGACGATGCTGAACGCGGTCGCCGGCGCCTTGCCGGCCAACGGCGCGATACAGGGACAGATCTTGCTGGATGCGCATGCGCTGGCCGGCATGGCGATAGAAAAACGTGTCGCGCGCGGCATGTGCCTGGTGCCGGAAAAACGCGAGCTGTTTGCCAGCATGCGGGTGGAAGATAATCTGCTGCTAGGCAGTTACCGCCGCTACCAGGCGGGCGAAAAGAATTATGCCGACCAGTTGCAGGTCGTGTACGACTTGTTCCCGCGCCTGAAGGAGAGGCGCGGCCAGGAAGCCGGCACCTTGTCCGGTGGCGAACGCCAGATGCTGGCGCTGGGGCGCGCATTGATGGCCAAGCCGCAATTGCTGATGCTGGATGAACCCAGCCTGGGCCTGGCGCCCCTGATCGTCAAGGAAATTTTCCATATCATCCAGCGCCTGAAACAAACCGGCGTGGCGATTTTACTGGTGGAACAAAATGCGCGGGCTGCCTTGCAGGTAGCCGATTATGCGTATGTGCTGGAGACCGGTGAAATCGCGCTGCAGGGCCCGGCGGAAGAGCTGGCGCATGACCAGCGGGTGATTGATACTTATCTTGGCCTGGCCAAAAAGACTGCCTGATTGACTATTCGCCGGCATGCTTCCGGCGATCTTCCTCCGCCAGCCGGCGTTCTTCCCTGACCTCACGCCGATAGCGGCGCCTTTCCTTGCTGGCGCGCCGTTTTTCCTTGATCCGGAACAGCAGGACCGCCAGGACGCCGCCGCTGATCACGATTGCGCATAGCAGGAATGCCAAAAGGTCGGATTCGATTTCGCCTGAAGAAGTCATGCGGTGTGGGGTCCATTGATTGCAGCGGACTGCGCTTATCGGTTCCGGCCCGACATCCCGGATACAGGTTTTGTTGCCCTTATTCTATTTCTTTTCGTCACCACGATTGTACAACCTGCACTTGCTTTGGTGAATAGCCTGTTGTTTCTTGATCCACAGTTACAGTCCATTAGTGCGGGTGGCCGCACACCGGACAGGCGGCATTCCGGGCGACCTTGATCTGGGTCCACTCCATATTCTGCGCATCCAGCAATAGCAAGCGGCCTGCCAACGATTTGCCCAGCCCCATGACCAGCTTCAGCGCTTCGGCCGCCTGCATGCTGCCTATGATGCCGACCAGCGGCGCAAAGACGCCCATCGTCGAACACAGCACTTCTTCAAACTGTTCACCCGGGGGGAACAGGCAGGCATAGCAGGGAGAGGCGTCATCACGGCTGTCGAATACGCTGATCTGGCCGTCGAAGGAAATGGCGGCGCCGGATACCAGCGGCTTGCGGTGTTTGACGCAGGCCCGGTTGACTGCGTGCCGGGTCGCAAAGTTATCGCTGCAGTCCAGGACGATATCCGCAGCCTGGATCAGCTGTTCCAGCCGCGCTTCGTCGGCCCTTTCTTGCAGTGCGGCGACTTCCACATGCGGATTGATCTGCTGCAGCGTCTGCTGGCCGGAGCTTACCTTGGTCTGGCCGATACGGCCGGTAGTGTGCAGGATCTGCCTTTGCAGGTTGGTCAGGTCCACCGTATCGTTGTCGACCAGCGTGATTTTGCCTACGCCTGCACTGGCCAGGTAGAGTGCGACAGGCGAACCCAGGCCGCCGGCGCCTATCACCAGCGCATGGCAGGCGATGATTTTCTGCTGTCCTTCTATGCCTATCTGGTCCAGCAGGATATGGCGCGAATAGCGCAGTAGTTGTTGGTCATCCATAGGGGGTGCTGTATCCGTGAAAAACTGGCCTCTATCTTAGCGCGTTAGCGGCCAGCAGGTGGCAAAGGGCCGGTAAATAAGCGGCCGGGGCGTCGGCGCAAAAAAAGGCCGCATGCGTTGCGGCCTTTTGGGGGAAGAATAGCGGGCTTATTTTTTCTTCGTTTCCGGCTTGGCTTCAGGCTTAGGCTCGGCCTTGGAGTCGGATTTTGAGTCGGACTTGCTTTCCTTGCCGTCGTCCTTGTCTTCCACTTTGGCTGCGGTGGTCTTTACCGGCAAGCCTTTCAGGTGGTTCAAGGCCTGGGCCAGCTGGTAGTCATCCTTGCTGCCGTATTCCAGCGGCTTGGCTTTCTTGGCCAGCGCCACCAGGCGCTGTTCCTCTTCCAGTTCGTCGACTACCTTGCCCTTGCCTTGCTCGGCTTCCTTGTCCTTGTCGTTGATCAGGTGCTTTTGCAAATCCGATTCGCGGGTGCGCAGCACATTATAGCCATCGCCGTCCGCTGTTTCCTCGACGTTCAGGTCGGGCACGATGCCCTTGGCCTGGATGGAGCGGCCATTCGGCGTGTAGTAGCGGGCGGTGGTCAGCTTGACCGCGGTATCCGCGGAAATCTGGCGTATCGTCTGCACCGAACCCTTGCCGAAGCTCTGGGTGCCGATGATGGTGGCGCGCTTGTAGTCCTGCAGGGCGCCGGCCACGATTTCAGAAGCAGATGCAGAGCCGGTATTGACCAGCACTACCATAGGCACGTTCTTGACCGCTTCCGGCAATTTGGCCAGCGGATCGCCGACTGCGCGGGCCGCATAGAATTCACGCTTGGCGTAGAAGATTGCCTTGGAATCGGGCAACTGGCCGTTGGTCGATACCACCGGTACGTCCTTGGGCAGGAAGGCGGCAGATACGCCTATCGCGCCCGGCAGCACGCCGCCCGGATCATTCCTCAAGTCCAGCACCAGGCCCTTGATATTCGGATCCTGCGCGTACAGGCCCTGGATTTTTTTGGCCATGTCTTCGACCGTGGGTTCCTGGAACTGCGAAATGCGCAACCATGCATAGCCGGGTTCGACGATCTTGGCCTTGACGCTCTGCACCTTGATCGTTTCACGGACGATGGTGACCACGATGGGCTTGTCTTCGTTTTTGCGGGCGATGGTCAGGGTGATCTTGGTATTCGGTTCGCCGCGCATCTTCTTTACTGCCTCGTCCAGCGACAGGCCCTTGACCGGGGTCGAATCCAGCCGGGTGATCAGGTCGCCCGGTTTCAGGTTGGCGCGGTAGGCGGGCGAATCTTCTATCGGCGAAATGATTTTGACATAGCCGTCTTCCATGCCGACTTCTATGCCCAGGCCGACGAATTTACCCTGGGTGCCTTCGCGCAATTCCTTGAAGGATTTCTTATCCAGGTAGGCGGAATGCGGATCCAGCGAGGCGACCATGCCGGAGATCGCTTCGGTCAGCAGCTTGTTGTCTTCGACCGGCTCCACGTAGTCCGACTTGATCAGGCCAAACACGTCCGCCAGTTGCCGTAGTTCTTCCACCGGCAAAGGCGCGCTTGCGCTCTTTTGCGCCATTGCGGAAAACTGCATCGATGCGGCTATGCCGGCCACCATGCCCAAACTAATCAAACCTATATTCTTCAGTCGCTTACCCATGTCTCACCTAAATTGCCGATACTTGAAATTAACCGAGCGAAGCGTCAAACCCGCAAACCCACTTCCAGGCCTGCTGCTTATGCTGCGCTCATCGGCGATTGCTACTTTCCTACCCAAGTCATTGGGTCTTGAACCTGGCCTCGATACCGTATTTCAAAGTATAAACCCGATTCCTCATTACCGCCGCTATTACCTGCACTGGCAATTGTATCGCCGGTCTTTACAATGTCGCCGACATGTTTCAGCACCGCCTGGTTATTGCCATAAATACTAATGTATTCGCTACCGTGATCGACGATGATCATGTTGCCGAAGCCTTTCAGCCATTGCGCAAACACTACCTTGCCGGTGGCAATCGCCTTGACCTCGGCGCCCTCGACCGCGCGGATGAACAAGCCCTTCCAGCTGGGGCCGTCGGCCCGCCGGCTGCCGAAGCGGGCAATCAGCTCACCCTTGACCGGTAGCCGCAACTGGCCTTTCAGGCGGCTGAACTCGCCGTTGTTGGTGCCCGGCACCGGGGTTAGTTCATTTTTTGCAATAACCTTGGGCGGCGGTTCATCTGCATCGATGGCGTCGGCCGGATTGGGGGCCTTGCCGGGCTTCTTGCTCTGGTTCGCCAGCGCCTTCTCTCTTTGCGCCTTTTGCTGGGCCAGCTTTTCCTGGCGCTGTT
>JAZJYH010000112.1:0-33170 GCA_040390485.1 Pseudomonadota bacterium | reverse complement strand
TTCAGCGCATTGCCGCCGGTGGTGGTTTCCGGGCTGCCGAACATCACGCCGATCTTCATGCGGATCTGGTTGATGAAGATCACCAGGGTATTGGTGCGCTTGATGCTGCCGGTCAGCTTGCGCAGGGCCTGGGACATCAGGCGCGCCTGCAAACCTGGCAGGGAGTCGCCCATGTCGCCTTCGATCTCTGCACGCGGCGTCAGTGCCGCCACCGAGTCGATGACCACCAGGTCCACGCTGCCGGAGCGTACCAGCGCATCGGTAATTTCCAGCGCTTGCTCACCCGTATCAGGCTGAGAAATCAGCAAATCGGACAGGTTGACACCCAGCTTCTGCGCATAACCGACATCCAGCGCATGCTCTGCATCGATAAACGCGCAGGTGCCGCCCAATTTTTGCATTTCTGCAATAGCCTGCAGGGTCAGCGTAGTCTTGCCGGAAGACTCGGGACCATAAATCTCGACCACACGACCGCGCGGCAAACCGCCCACGCCCAGCGCAATATCCAGACCCAGGGAACCAGTGGACACGACCTGCACCTCTTCCACGACCGCGCCGTCAGCCATACGCATGACCGAGCCCTTACCAAACTGCTTTTCAATTTGTGCCAACGCAGCAGCTAAAGCCTTGCCTTTGTCAGAGTTATCAGGTTTTCTGTCGTCCATAATTTCTTTCAGGTGTGGTGCATGGCGTATCGAGGAAACTTGTCGACCATGCAATTTAAATAAATCGATAATATGAGCGCATGCAGCTTCGCTCCAATTTTTTGCATCTGGCGGTACTGTATAAAAAAACAGTGATTTATGCAAGCACCAAATACAAAATTCACAAAAAATCTGTTTTGTCGTTTTTTTGAGGATTGTCGCACGAATGCTGACGGGAGGAGAAGCCGGGGCGTCGGCAGCGAGGCTGGCGACAGCTAACACGTCAGTGTTAGCGAGGTTTTCCAGTTCTGTTTCTGCTTCTGCTTCTGTTACTGCTTCTGGCTTCGAAGGGGCTTGGAAGGGTTTCGAAGGGCTTTGAAGAGGCCTGGAAAGAGCTTCAAAGCACTGTCTCCAACCTGAGCGCCTGTGTCACTAGGCTGCAGGTACAAATTCACGACAATTCCCAGACATTTGGCGAGGGATTTGTGTTGCCAGGAAAGTTATTCTCTAGCGGAGCTTTGATGTATAGGCCTCAATAACACATAGAGAAAGACAGTGAAGATGAAAAAGACCCCTGGACATACGAGTCTGGTATTGCTGACCATCGCCCTCAGCGCTTGTGGCGGCGCCATAGAACTCAATCCGGCGCCAATACCGGTCCCGCTCCAGATTAGCGCCGACTTTAATGCCATGCCGGCCGGGTGGACCGGCGGCTACTCGGACTTTACCAGTTCGACTAAACCTGGCGACGTTGTCACCGAATTCAGGACCTTGCCCCCGCCGTTTTCCGGCAAGGGCCTGTACACCTTTGGCACCAATAAGAGTGACGATTTGTTCATCTACGTGAAGGAGAAAATTGGCGGCTTGGCGCCCAACACCCGCTATTCGCTGAGCTATCAACTGACGTTCCTGAGCAATGCCGCATCCGGCTGCATGGGTGTGGGCGGTTCGCCCGGTGAAAGCGTCTATATGGTCGGGGCAGCCTCTAGCATAGAGCCGCTGACGATACAGGCAGGCGATGAATACAGGATGAATATAGATAAGGGCAACCAGGCTGCACCAGGCAAAAACGCCCTGCTGCTGGGTAACATAGCCAATGCCAGCACGGATTGCTTCAGCACGCCTTACCTGGAAAAGAGCCTGGCCAGCAAAACGCCGCTGGACGTGGTCACCGATGCCAGCGGTTCGATATGGCTGCTATTGGGCATAGACTCAGGATTTGAGGCGGCGAGCCAGGTTTACTACAAATCCCTGACCGTAAACGCCTCGCCTGCCGGACGCTGATCGCAACACTACCGGTCAATTGGCTGTCCAGCCGACAGCGCGGTGGAATGTCTGCTGCGATGTCGGCTGGTCAGGTCTTGGATTATCTGTGGCAAGCCATGAGATTGGCGTTTTTTTAATGCAATTTCGCCAATATGGCTTGCATCTGCTCGCGCGAAATCAGGTCCCCATGGGCGGCGGCTTTGGCTATCCACATGATGCCGTGGTTCTCATCCTTGGCTAAGCCGGTCCCGTCTATATAGCAACGTCCCAGCAAATACATAGCATGCGGGTGATCCTGTTTGGCAGCCAGCTGCAGCCAGTAGATGGCGCTCTCAGGTTTGCTATTGGACAAAAAAATGACCGCCAGGTCGGCCTGCGCCTCCGCATCGCCCTCATCTGCCCTCTCAATAACAGGGAAATCCTCAGGTTCCAGCGGGATGCATATTTCCGATGTGATCGCATCGGCATGGATCATTGTTCTCCTGCGCGCGTCTTCCGCTGCGCGCGTCAGGCTGCCTTCGGCGATGCGGCGCCACAAGGTGCGCTCGCTACGCTCTAATAAGGACATCACTGTGGCAAGGCTGAGAGGTTGCAAACCGTATCCTTTCTGATTTTTATTATCTGACTCACAAAATATTTCCCGGCCCATCAACATTCGAATTGCCTCACAGATGCTATTGATCGAACCAGGCCTTACCCCACAAATTGGCAATTATTTTAGCATGGAGCTTTTACTGACACGGCGTTTTGGCAGTAGGTTTGCAGTGCCATTAAATTTTGGCACCCTAACATTGGTGCCTGTCATTTTTTGTCCAAAGCTTTAATCTGAAAAATTATTATCTTTTTAACAAATAAATATCTGCGAAATATCGTTACTAGTCAATTAAATTCATTTTAAACAATGGTATTTATTAAAAAGTTACAGAACCGTCAATAATTTTGAGTAATTTTTACATTAAGCGCCACTTGGCACGGAATTCGCTCTATAGCTGATGAAGCAGCCGGTTTGGTTGCTCTTCGGAAAATTTTTGACTTATTCAATACAAGGAGCACCTATCATGAAAAACACTACATTCTCCAAAGCGCAAGCTGGTTTTACCCTGATCGAATTGATGATCGTGGTCGCGATTATCGGTATTTTGGCTGCAGTCGCTTTGCCTGCTTATCAAGATTACACAACCCGCGCGAAGATCACTGAGGTCAATCTCCAGGTCGGTGCTTGCAAAAACGCTGTTTCGGAGTTCCTGCAAACTAACGGCGCATTTCCTGCTGATGCCAATGCGGCCGGTTGCAACGGCACAGTAACCACCAAATATATGGCCGCTGGCCTGACGGTTGGCGCCTTGGGTGTCATCACCTCCGGTGCAATTCAAAACAGCGGCGCTACTGGGGCCGACGGCAAACATATTATTTTGCAACCAACCCAAGATGCAGCACGTTCGGCTGCCTTGGCGACTGCAAGCACTGCTATCATGGGTTGGTCCTGCGGTACAGATGCAGTCACAGCCGACTTGAAATACTTCCCTGCTAGCTGCCGCCAAGCCATTCTCGGTGGTCTGTAATAGCGGGAACAGATCAGCATAATAGGAATCCCCTTCTGAGAATGCCTCTCGGTTGATTCCAGACTGAAATCAAACGCCCGCAGTTGCGGGCGTTTCTCATTGCGCCTGATGATGAAACTACAAACACTGAACCGTTTTCATGCCTTTGGCTGGCACTTGCTGATTTCAATTGCTGTCGCCCTATTGTCTTCCAGCCTGGTTTTTTTGCTGTGGTATCCGGGACTGTTGGCGCTGGCCAGCGGCGTGCGCGACATATTCTTGCTATTGCTGTTGGTGGACGTAACGCTGGGACCGGTAATCACACTGATTATCTTTAATCCGCAGAAAAAGGAATTGAAGTACGACCTGATGATAGTAGCCGCTGTGCAGCTGGCGGCACTATTGTATGGCTTACACACGGTATACGTCGCGCGACCTGCCTACATGGTGTTTACTTTAGATCGCTTTGATCTGGTCTATGCCAATCTGATCTCAGAAAAAAATTTAGATAAGGTAACCAAGGCTGAATTTCAGTCCTTGCCGCTATTTGGCCCTAAAGTGGTCGCGGTACGCAGGCCGGACGATATCAAGGCGCAGAATGAAATTCTGTTCGGCTCTCTATCCGGCGGTGATGATCTGCCGCAGATGCCGCAGTATTACATACCTTATGCAGAACTAAAGGCGGATGTGATCAAACGCACGCAAACCTTGACCGAGCTAAAAAACCTCAATAAAGATAAGTCGTCGATAGTCGATGCTTTGGTGGCCAAGTATGCATCAACAAAAATCGATGTCGGTTACCTGCCGCTAAAAGGCAAGGCCAAGGACTTGGTGGTGATTGTGGATCGCCAGACCGGCGAGATACTGGAAATGGCCGACTTGGCACCCTGGCGATAAACCACTGTCGGCGCGATACGGCGATAAGCATCCAATACAGAAAGCAATTACCTCAACGTTTGACGCATATTGGCATTTACTTCACCCATAGACAAACTAGGTTTGGCAGCTTATTTTCAGTGCCATTTTTGGTTTGGCACCCTGTTCTTGGTGTCGGTCATTTCTCACGCGATGGTTCTAATTCGAAAAATTTTGCCATTCGTGCAAATAAACTACCGTTATTGACCAATGAATTATCTTTTTAGCAATTCATCCAAAGAAAATTGATATGTGATTAGGTAATTCGGGTGATTTTTATACCAAACATTACTTGGCACGGAATTCGCTCTATAGCTGATGACGCAGCCGGATTGGTTGCTATCCGGAAAATTTTTGACTTATTCAATACAAGGAGCACCTATCATGAAAAACACTACATTCTCCAAAGCGCAAGCTGGTTTTACCCTGATCGAATTGATGATCGTGGTCGCGATTATCGGTATTTTGGCTGCAGTCGCTTTGCCTGCTTATCAAGATTACACAACCCGCGCGAAGATCACTGAGGTCAATCTCCAGGTCGGTGCTTGCAAAAACGCTGTTTCGGAGTTCCTGCAAACTAACGGCGCATTTCCTGCTGATGCCAATGCGGCCGGTTGCAACGGCACAGTAACCACCAAATATATGGCCGCTGGCCTGACGGTTGGCGCCTTGGGTGTCATCACCTCCGGTGCAATTCAAAACAGCGGCGCTACTGGGGCCGACGGCAAACATATTATTTTGCAACCAACCCAAGATGCAGCACGTTCGGCTGCCTTGGCGACTGCAAGCACTGCTATCATGGGTTGGTCCTGCGGTACAGATGCAGTCACAGCCGACTTGAAATACTTCCCTGCTAGCTGCCGCCAAGCCATTCTCGGTGGCCTGTAATAGCGGGAACAGATCAGCATAATCGGAATCCCCTACGGAGAATGTCTCTCGGTTGATTCCAGACTCAAATCAAGCGCCCGCAGTTGCGGGCGTTTCTCTTTTTGAGCGAGTCCATCTGTGCCGCTTGCTCAGCCTATCGATTTGAACGGTATCTTATAAATTTCAGAAAGATGGACTCACTGCATTCGCACAAGAGGCTCTTGTGGCAATCGAAAAATTCCTGACTCTGATTGGAAATTGCTGAGTAAGCATGCCTAGCTCCGCAAGACTCCCCCACAGCTTTGGCAATCAGCGCATGCTATATAAGCCATCATTTCCCCTGTACTTGCTGACAAGACTAAAAACCAATAGACTAGCCTTAGAGACACACGCTCGGCGCCCCCATCAGCACTCATACTGGAATCAGATCCAATGATGAAAAGTTGATGATCAATAAATCGTATGCCCAGAAAATCATAACCATGCGTATCCTGCTTGCAGAAGACGATAGCGTACTCGCAGACGGCCTGACCCGCTCCTTGCGGCAGTCCGGCTATGCCACCGATTGCGTCAATAACGGGCAGGAAGCCGATTCGGCCTTGTCCACGCAAGACTTTGACTTGCTGATCCTGGACCTGGGCTTGCCCAGGATGAGCGGCCTGGAGGTATTGCGCCGCCTGCGCGCGCGCAATTCTCACCTGCCGGTCTTGATACTGACGGCGGCCGATTCGGTCGAGCAAAGGGTCAAGGGCCTGGACCTGGGGGCGGACGACTATATGGCCAAGCCTTTTGCCTTGTCGGAACTGGAAGCCAGGGTACGCGCGCTGACCCGGCGCGGCGCCGGCGGCGGCCCTACCGTGATCAAGCACGGCCCGCTAACGTATGACCAGGTGGGCCGCATCGCCTATATCCATGAACAGATGCTGGACTTGTCGGCCCGCGAACTGGGCTTGCTGGAAGTCTTGCTGCAGCGCACCGGGCGCCTGGTATCCAAGGAACAACTGGTCGACCATTTATGCGAATGGGGCGAGGAAGTCAGCAATAATGCGATTGAAGTCTATGTGCACCGGCTGCGCAAGAAGATCGAAGTGGACGGCGTGCGCATTGCCACCGTGCGCGGCCTCGGTTATTGCCTGGAAAAATTCTTTGTCGCCCCAGCCGCTAGTGCTACTGCGGCCACTGCGGCCACCGCTGCCGCCGGTACTCCGACCGACGCCACCTCCATTCCTGCTGCTCCCATCAGCCCCGACATCGAGCGATCATGATGCGGAAAGACGGCGCCCCCGAAGCGACTGCAGCGCCGGACAGTAAAAGCCATAGCCAGCCGCCGGAAAAAATCCAGCGCTCGCTATTTGGCGAAATCCTGGACTGGATGCTGGCCCCGCTGCTATTGCTGTGGCCGCTCAGCATAGCGATCACCTACCTGGTTGCCAAATCCATCGCCAACCAACCCTTTGACCGCGCGCTGGAAGATGACGTGCTGGTGCTGGCGCAGCAGGTTAAAGAGGTCGACGGCAAGGTGATGACCCAGCTGTCTAATCCCGCACGCGATATCTTGCGCGCCGATGACCTGGACAGCCGCTACTTCCAGGTCAGGAGCAACGCTGGCGAACTGGTGGACGGCGACCGCGACCTGCCGCAACCTACCGATGAAGACCGGCCGCCGCCGGGCGCGGTATCGCTGCGCAGCGACAACCTGCGCGGCGTAGAAATCCGGGTCGCGTATAGCTACATTGACTTGAACAGCCGTGCCAGCAAGGGCAGGAATAACAGCGAGCCGCACCTGGCGCTGGTGCAAGTCGCAGAAACCCTGGAAAAACGCACGGTGCTGGCCAATGAAATCATCAAGGGCGTGATCCTGCCGCAATTCATTATCCTGCCGGTGGCGCTGGCCCTGGTCTGGTTTGCGTTGTCGCGCGGCCTGTCGCCGCTGGCGGAGTTGCAATACCGCATACGCGCACGCAGGCCGGATGATCTCAGCCCTATCGATTCGCGCCAGGTGCCGGAAGAAATCTCGCCGCTGGTGCGCTCGCTGAACGACATGCTGGGCCGGCTGGCGCAAACCATAGAAATACAAAAGCGTTTTATCGCCGACGCCGCCCACCAGATGAAGACCCCGCTGGCCGGCATGCGCATGCAATCCGAACTGGCGCTGCGCGAAACCGACCAGGCCGAAATCCATAAATCGCTGCTGCAGCTCTCCAAAAGTTCGGAAGCGGCGACCCGCCTGGTAAACCAGTTGCTGACCCTGGCCCGCGCAGAAAACCAGGCGCCCGCGACCAAGCCGCTGGTGCCGGTGGAACTGGTGGAACTGGCCCGCAGCGCCGTGCAAGACTGGATACCAACCTCGTTCACTTACCGGATAGACCTGGGTTTTGAGCAACCCGGCTATCCGGTGATGATAGCCGGCAATCCGCTGATGCTAAGGGAGCTGTTGAATAACCTGATCGACAATGCGCTGCACTACACCCCCAAGGGCCAGAGCGTCACGGTCAGGATACGGGTCGCCGAGGGAGAACAATTGGCGGTACTGGAAGTGGAAGACAATGGCCCCGGCATCCCGCCGTCCGAGCGCAGCCGGGTGTTCGAGCGTTTCTACCGCATCCTGGGCAGCAATGTGGACGGCAGCGGCCTGGGCCTGTCCATCGTGCGTGAAATTGCGCAGCAGCATGATGCGCAGATAGAGATACTGAATAATTCGCGCAACCATGACCCGAAATTTCCGGGCTGCGTCTTTCGCATTTCCTTCAGGATGAACCCGCATTCCAGTTATATGGAGGATTTCGGCTGATGAGCGACACTGCAGAGCAAGAACCGGCAGGCAATATACCGGGTAAATATTCGTATTGGCCGGCCACCCGGCGGCTGACTGCATGGCTGCTGGCGAGCTGGCTGGTGCTCACTTTCGGCATCCTGTTTTTTGCGCGCGAACTGGCCGCCGTCTCCTTCTTCGGCTGGTCCCTGCCCTTTTACATGGCGGCACAGGGACTCAGCCTGTTCTACGTACTGATACTGAGCCTCTATTCGCTGGCCATGCGGCGCATAGAACGTGATGGAAAGGGCACGGCCTGATGCCGCAAAAAAAATTTTCCAGGAGACTGACCGTCTATTACTTCTGGTACACCGTGTTGTTCTTTGTATTCCTGATCAGCCTCGCCGTGCTGGAAAAAGAAGGCGTGCCGCGGGTCTGGATAGGCTATCTGTTCATGTTCGCCACCATCGTCATCTACGCCGGCATAGGCGTGATGAGCCGCACCTCGGACATCTCGGAATACTATGTGGCCGGCAGGCGCGTGCCTGCGGTGTTCAACGGCATGGCCACCGCCGCCGACTGGATGTCGGCCGCGAGCTTCCTCAGCCTGGCCGGCGGCCTGTACCTGCAGGGCTTCGACGGCCTGGCCTATATCATAGGATGGACCGGCGGCTTCTGCCTGGTTGCCTTGCTGATCGCGCCCTATCTGCGCAAATTCGGCCAATACAGCATTCCCGATTTCCTCGGCACGCGCTATGCCGGCCGGCACGGCAGCAATGCGGTGCGGGTGCTGGCGGTGATCGCCACCGTCATCATTTCATTCACCTATGTGGTGGCGCAGATTTACGGCGTGGGCCTGATTACCTCGCGTTTTACCGGCGTGGATTTCTCGGTCGGCATCTTCCTCGGCCTGGCCAGCATCCTGGTATGCTCCTTCCTGGGCGGCATGCGCGCGGTCACCTGGACCCAGGTCGCCCAATACATCATCATCATCGTGGCCTATATGATCCCGGTCACCTGGCTGTCCGCCAAGCATACCCACCTGCCGATACCGCAAGTGGCGTATGGCACGACGCTGCCGGCATTGAACGCCAAGGAAAAAATCTTCGCCAACGACCCCAAGGAGCAGCAGGTCAGGGCCATCTTCGAGCAGCGCGCCGATGCCTATCTGGACAAGATACAGCACCTGCCGGGCTCCTGGGAAGAAGGCCGGTATGAGGTGCAGCGCAAGCTGGACGAACTCAAATCGGGGAATGCCTCGCTGATAGAGATCAAGACCGCAGGCCGGGAACTGGCCAACTACCCCAAGACTCCGCAGGAAGCGGAGGCACGCTGGAACGAGGCGCGCAGCGCCAACCTGGCCAGGGCGGAGCCGCCGGCGTCCAACTTCCAGCCCTATGCGGCCAAGAACAAGGAAGACTCCGACATCAAGCGCAATAATTTCATGGCCCTGGTATTTTGCCTGATGATGGGCACCGCGGCGTTGCCGCATATCCTGATCCGCTATTACACCACGCCTTCGGTGCGCGAGAGCCGCGATTCCGTATTCTGGTCGCTGTTCTTTATCATGCTGCTGTATGTGACCATACCGGCGCTGGCGATACTGGTGAAGTACGATATCTACACCTCGCTGGTAGGCACCGATTTTTCCAAGCTGCCGTCCTGGGTCACCTATTGGAGCAGCGTGGACAAGATCAATCCGCTGGTCAATATCACCGACATCAACCATGACGGCATCGTGCAATTGGCGGAAATCGCGCTGGACGGCGATATCGTGGTGCTGGCCACGCCGGAAATCGCCGGCCTGCCGTATGTGATTTCCGGCCTGATCGCGGCCGGCGGACTGGCGGCGGCCCTGTCCACCGCCGACGGCCTGCTGCTGACTATTTCCAACTCCTTGTCGCACGACATCTACTACAAGATAGTCGACCCGCAAGCGTCGACCCAGAAGCGGGTGACCATCTCCAAACTGCTGTTGCTGGTGGTGGCGCTGGTGGCCGCCTATGTGGCTTCGCTGAAGCCGGCCGATATCCTGTCGCTGGTCGGCGCCGCCTTTTCACTGGCGGCCTCGGCCCTGTTCCCGGCCCTGGTCATGGGGGTATTCTGGAAACGCGCCAACCAGCAGGGCGCCATCGCCGGCATCATTACCGGTTTTGTCGTTTGTGTTTACTACATGCTGCATACACATCCGCTGTTTGGCGGTAATATAGCCAATCAGTGGTTCCATATTGCCGCCATCTCTGCCGGCGTGTTCGGGGTACCGGCCGGCATGCTGGCCCTGGTCGGCGTCAGCCTGCTGACGCCGACTACCGACCTGCATACCCTGGACCTGGTGGACTATATACGGGAGCCTGATTAGTACCTGATTAGTACCTGATGGGTGCCCGCTGAACACCCATGCTGCCCCTGGCATGCTTCTTGATAGCTATTCTTTCGTTACCGTAAGACCAACTAAAGCGAAACAGGATCATGGCAAAATTCTTTAATGAAATGCATGCCGATGGTAGCGATACCGCCGACCATGCTGGTATAGCGCGGGAACACTACCGCGAATTCGATGCCTGGCTGAAGCGGCAAGCGCCGGAAACCATAGACCGCAAGCGGGCCGAAGCCGACCTCATGTTTCGCCGCGTGGGCATCACCTTTGCCGTGTACGGCGACGATGCCGGCACCGAGCGCCTGATCCCCTTCGACATCATCCCGCGTATCATCCACGCCGAGGAATGGGCCAAGCTGCGGGCCGGCCTGGTGCAAAGGGTGCAGGCGCTGAACATGTTCATCCACGATATCTACCACGGCCAGAACATCATCAAGGCCAAGATCATCCCGGCCGAGCAGATCTACAAGAACGCCCAGTACCGGCCCGAGATGCAGGGTATCTCAGTGGCATCGGACATCTATGCGCATATCGCCGGGGTGGATATCGTGCGCGCCGGCGCCGGTGAATTCTATGTGCTGGAAGACAATCTGAGGGTGCCGTCCGGCGTGTCGTATATGCTGGAAGACCGCAAGATGATGATGCGGCTGTTTCCCGAACTGTTCGCGCGCAACAAGATCGCCCCGGTCGACCATTACCCCGACATGCTGCTGGACAACCTACGCTCGGTCGCCCCCATGGGGGTGACCGATCCTGTCATCGTGGTGATGACGCCGGGCATGTATAACTCTGCGTATTTCGAGCACGCCTTCCTGGCCCAGCAAATGGGGGTGGAGTTGGTCGAAGGCCAGGACCTGTTTGTCAACGACAACGCGGTCTATATGCGCACCACGCGCGGACCGAAACGGGTGGACGTGATCTACCGCCGCATCGACGACGATTTCCTCGATCCGCTGGCCTTCCGCCCCGACTCCTCCCTCGGCGTGCCCGGCCTGCTGTCGGTGTATCGCGCCGGCCGGGTCACGCTGGCCAATGCGATCGGCACCGGCGTGGCCGACGACAAGTCGATCTATCCCTTCGTGCCGGACATGATCAAGTTCTACCTGAGCGAAGAGCCGATACTCAACAATGTGCCGACCTACCAGTGCCGCAAGAAGGAGGACCTGGCCTATACCCTGGCCAACCTGCCCGATCTGGTGGTGAAAGAAGTGCACGGCGCCGGCGGCTACGGCATGCTGGTCGGCCCGGCGTCGACCAAGGCGCAGATCGAGGATTTCCGCCAGCGCCTGCTGGCCAAGCCGGACGGCTATATCGCCCAGCCCACGCTGGCGCTGTCGGCCTGCCCCACCTATGTAGAGAGCGGCATCGCGCCGCGCCACATCGACCTGCGCCCCTTCGTGCTGTCCGGCAAGACCATCTCCATGGTGCCAGGCGGCCTGACCCGGGTCGCCCTGCAGGAGGGCTCGCTGGTGGTGAACTCGTCGCAAGGCGGCGGCACCAAGGATACCTGGATACTGGAGGAATAAGATTATGCTAAGCCGCACCGCCGATCACCTGTTCTGGATGGCCCGTTACACCGAACGCGCCGAAAATACCGCGCGCATGCTGGACGTGAATGTCCAGACTTCCATGCTGCCGCAATCCGCCGAGGATGCCGAGAAAGGCTGGCGCGCGATGCTGGGCATCTCAGAACTGCAATCCGCCTTCGACCACAAATACGGAATACTGAACGCCAAGGACGTGATCGATTTCATGGTCAGGGATCCGGACAATCCTTCGTCTATCTGCGCCTGCCTGACCGGGGCCAGGGAAAATGCGCGCGCTGTGCGCGGCACCTTGACCACCGAGGTATGGGAAACCCAGAACGCCACCTGGCTGGACATGTCCAAACGCATAGACAGCGGCCTGCTGGAGCGCGACCCCAGCCAGTTCTTTGAATGGGTCAAGTACCGCTCGCATTTGTCGCGCGGCGTCACGCTGGGCACCATGCTGAAAGACGAAGCGGTGCATTTTATCCGGCTGGGCACCTTTTTGGAGCGCGCCGACAATACCGCGCGCATCCTGGACGTGAAGTTCCACGGCGCCACCGGCAAGCGGCACAATAATGAAATCTCGCAGAGGGACTTCTATTACTGGGCCGCGCTGCTGCGTTCGGTGTCCGGCTTTGAAATCTATCGCAAGGTCTACCGCGACGTGATCACGCCGGAACGGGTGGCCGAGCTGCTGATGCTGCGCGGCGATATGCCGCGCTCCCTGCTGGCTTGCATGGATGAGGTGGTAAACAATTTGAAAGAAGTGCGCAATGACGTCTCCGCAGAAACCGAGCGCTTTGCCGGCAAGCTGCACGCCGAGCTGGAGTTCGGCCGCATAGAAGAGATCCTGGCGGCGGGCCTGCACGATACGCTGACGGAATTCCTGGAACGCATCAACGAGCTGGGGAATCGGGTCAGCCGCGACTTCCTGGTTCCCCTCGCGGCTTAGCCCGGACAGCGTATGCGACTCGCCATCCGCCACGAGACTATCTACCGCTACAGTACGCCGCTGGCCTATACAATACAGCAGTTGCACCTGACCCCACGCGCCGAACTGCAGCAGCGCGTGCTGTCCTGGCAGATCAACACCTCGGGCCACAGGCACGCCTACACCGACGCCTTTGGCAACCTGTGCCACACGCTGACCGTTACCGGCCCGCATGAGCAAGTGGCCATCGTGGCCCAGGGCATGGTCGAAACCACCAGCCCCGAGCGCGGCCGGCTGCACAATGAAGAACTGCAATCGCCGCTGATCTTTACCGTCGCCACCCGGCTGACCGAAGCGACCCCGATGGTGCTGGCATTTTCCGCCGGCAGCCTGCCTGCCCCAGGCCAGCCGGTGCAATCGGAACAATTATTACGCCTGGCCGAGCACATTTGCGGTGCGGTCAGTTACCAAAGCGGTGCAACCATCGTCACCACCACGGCCACCGACGCACTGCAACTGGGAAGGGGGGTGTGCCAGGACCATGCCCATTTGTTCCTGGCCTGCTGCCATGCGCACGGGATACCGGCACGCTATGTCTCCGGCTATATAGACCCGGAGTCCACCGGCCATGCGGAGAGCCACGCCTGGATAGACGCCTGGATCAGCGAGGCGGATTTCACCGGCTGGGTCAGCGTTGACGTCACCCACGCCCGCCTGATGACGGACGCCTATTGCCGCCTGGCCATAGGACGGGACTACGATTCGGCCGCCCCTATCCGCGGCGTCCGGCGCGGCGGCGGTGACGAAATATTAACGGTGAAGGTAGAGGTCACCCCGTTGCCGGCAGAATGAAGCAACAAGCCTACAACGACGGGGAAGAAATACGGTATGAATACGGTGTGCATGGCGAATATGGCTGCCTGGAAGTGTAAAATAGTGGTTTTAATCAAGATGTTGCAAACATGACATATTGTGTAGGCATGCGCCTCGATGCGGGTCTGGTCTTCCTTTCCGATTCACGTACCAACGCTGGCGTGGACCAGGTCGGCACTTTCCGCAAGATGAGCGTGTTCGAAAATCCCGGCGACCGCATGATGGTCCTGATGACCGCCGGCAACCTGTCGATTTCCCAGTCCATACGCCAACTGGTGGCCGAGCATGTCAACGAAGACGGCCAGAGCATCTGGACCGCAAGCAGCATGTACGAGGCGGCCCGCATACTGGGCGACGCGGTGCGCACTGTGCACAAGCGCGACGCCCAGGCCCTGGCCGATTTCGGCATCGATTTTAATGTCAGCATCATTTTCGGCGGGCAGATCAAGGGTGAGCGTTGCCGCCTGTTCCAGATTTATTCGGCCGGCAATTTCATCGAATCGCACACCGAGAGCACTTACTTCCAGATTGGCGAAGCCAAATACGGCAAACCCATCATAGACCGCGTGGTCAACCCGTCCACCAGCCTGGATGAAGCCGCCAAATGCGCGCTGATCTCGATGGATTCCACCCTGCGCTCGAATATCTCGGTCGGCCTGCCGCTGGACTTGCTGGTATATAAGGCCGACAGCCTGGCCGTCACCCGCTTCGTCACCATCGACGAAAAAAACCAGTATTTCCAGATGATACGCAGCACCTGGGGCCAGCAATTGAAGACCGTGTTTGAAGGCATAGACGACCCGGTGTGGAATGCGGCGCCGGAGGCGACCAGCAATGTGCTGTCCTCGGCCAATATGCACAGCAAGCCGGTGCGGGTACCGGTGCCAGAGCAACTCAGCAATGCCGGGGCCCAGCCGGTCAAGCTGCAATCGTTGGCGCAGCAATTCAATACCAAGCAACCTTAGCCCGCCTTGGCCACGCCTTAGCCGTTGCGCTCAAGTCATCTGCGGCGACCAAAAAATAAATGGCAATAGCTTGGCGTATTGCCATGTTTCTTATGTACAATGTCTTTTCTACAATAGAACAAGACTTGGCGATGAATCACAACAATTGGCGCAAGCTCAGCAAATTTGGCGCGGCGATATTATTTTCCGGCTGCCTGCTCACCCCGCCACTGGCGCAGGCGCAAGTGACGCCGCCCCCGGTGGAGGAATTTTTCAAAACCAGGGTATTGAATAGCGCCCGCTTGTCGCCCAACGGCACAACGGTCGCCATCCTGGTTTCCGGTTCCGACGAAAGGGTGATGCTGGCCGTGATCGACGTCGCGACCAACACGCATAAAATCCTCGAACACTTTTCCAATCTGGATATCGCCAATGTCCGCTGGGTCAACAACAAGCGCCTGGTATTCCAGGTGACTGACAAAAAAACCGGCGACGCCGATACCAGGAGCGGCCCCGGGCTGTATGCGATCGACATCGACGGCAGCAACCATAGGGAATTGATCGAGCGCTTCTATACGACAGAAAGAAAGATCGGCCGCCAGTTGCCGCCCAATCACTCCTTTGTCGACGTCGATCACCAGAAGGATTCCGATGACGTGTTTGTCGTTGAGCGCAACGGCAACGACTTGAAGCCGACCTACAATCTCTTGCGCCTGAACACCAGGACCGGCCTGACCAAGGGCATAGACACGCCGAAAAACTCCACCCGTTTCTTGATCGATAAGACGGGACAAGTCAGGGTCACCAGCGCCTCCGATAAAAACCTGACGTCGATTTTCTACAGGGATCCAAAAACGGATAGCTGGCGCCAGCTGATTGAGTTTGACCCGTTGAAAGAGGGAGGTTTTTTACCGGTGTTCATCGGTCCCGACGGCAGCCTGTATGTCACCGCGCATCAGGGCAAAGACACTACATCGGTGTTCAAATATGACCTGGAGAACGATAAAGTATCGGCCACGCCCCTGGTCAGCATGAAGGGTTATGATTTCGCCGGATCATTCGCCTACAACACGGTCAAGAACCGGTTGACAGGCTTGCACTATGAGACGGATGCGCGGGCGACTTTCTGGTTTGATGAGGGCTGGAAAAAACTCCAGGAAAAAATAGATGCCTTGCTGCCTGATACCATCAACACGATTTCCGGCGCAGAATTTGCTTCCACCAAAGTGATACTGGTCCACGCATCTTCCGATGTCTATCCCGGTGCCTATATGTTGTTCAATATTGAAACAGGCAAATTCTCGCCGCTGGGCGAGGCCTATCCTAACGTCGACCGGAAACAAATGTCGCATATGGATATGGTTCGCTACAAGGCCAGGGACGGCCTGGAAATTCCGGCCTACCTGACCCTGCCCAGGGGCAGCAGCGGAAAAAATCTGCCGATGGTGGTGCTGGTGCATGGCGGCCCCTACGTCAGGGGCGGCCATTGGGAATGGAATCCGGAGGTGCAGTTCCTGGCCTCGCGCGGCTATGCGGTGCTGCAGCCGGAATTTCGCGGCAGCACCGGCTATGGCTCCAAACTGTGGACCTCAGGCTGGAAGCAATGGGGCCTGGCAATGCAGGACGATATTACCGACGGCACCAAGTGGGCGATCGCCCAGGGCTATGCCGACCCCAAACGGATATGCATAGCAGGCGCCAGTTACGGCGGCTATGCGACCCTGATGGGCCTGATCAAGGAGCCGGACTTGTATCAGTGCGGGATCAGCTGGGTAGGCGTGTCCGACATCAATTTAATGTATAACGTCACCTGGAGCGACTTGTCGGATGACTACGTCAAGTATGGCATGCCGACCTTGGTCGGCGACCAGGTGAAAGATGCGGCGCAACTGAAGGCGACTTCGCCGATAGAGCAGGCGGCGCGCCTGAAGAAACCCTTGATCCTGGCCTACGGCGGCGCCGATGTGCGCGTGCCGCTGGTGCACGGCACCAGGTTCTATGACGCGGTCAAGGCGCACAATCCCAATGTCGAATGGATAGTGTACAGCGAAGAGGGCCATGGCTGGCGTCTGAAGAAGAACAACGTCGACTTCTGGACCAGGGCGGAGAAATTCCTGGACCAGAATATAGGCAAGAAATAGCGATCCCGTCAAACGACAAAAAGGCACTCCACGCGAGTGCCTTTTGTCTTTCGCACACCGGCCAGCCGGGGACGCCAGGCCTTATTTTTTATGCCAGTCGCAATCCTTAGCATGGTCCTGCACCATGCCTATGGCCTGCATATAGGCGTAGATGATGGTCGAGCCGACGAACTTGAAGCCGCGCTTGGCCAGGTCCTTGGAAATCGCGTCCGACAACTCGGTCTTGACGATGCGCTCACCCTTGTTCCTGATCGGCTTGCCCTTGACATAGGCCCACAGGTAGTGGTCCAGCCCGCCCAGTTCTTCGCATAAGCGCAGATAGGCTTGCGCGTTGGTGATCGCGGCCGCCACCTTCAACTTGTTCCTGACGATGCCGGGATTCGCCAGCAGCTGCGCGACCCTGGCGGCGTCATAGGCGGCGATTTTTTTGGCGTCCCAATTGTCGAAGGCGAGCCGGTAATTTTCGCGCTTGTTCAAGATGGTTTCCCAGCTCAGGCCGGCCTGGGCGCCTTCCAGGTTCAGCATTTCGAACAGGCGTCGCTCGTCATGACAGGGGACGCCCCACTCCTTGTCGTGGTAGTCCAGGTAAAGGGGATTGGCGGGATTCGCCCAGCTGCATCGCTTGGTAGCCATTTCTGATTTCAATGTTGGGGTATTTATTTAGGGACCTAAAATATTATCATGTGGCATGATATCTCCTGGCTAATCTTACACACGGTAGATCCGTGCACGCAATGAAAATAATTTCGGGGATTTTTGCGGTTTCAGTCACATTGATACTGGCCGGCTGCGGCGGCGGCGGAGGTGGTACGGGCGCCACGCCACCCGCAGAAAATCCTGTGGCAGAAGGGCCGGCCGGCAAGCCCACGGAGCTGGCCAACATCTGCACGCCCGCCGGGGAAAGAAGCTGGGTGCGGGCCAACCTGGATGATGTCTACCTCTGGTATAACGAGATCGTCAATGTGCCGTCGGTATCCTACAGTACTCCGCTTGCCTATTTTGATGCGCTGCTGGTGAAGAGCAAGGACAGGTTCAGCTTCACTTCGCCGAAAGGGGAAATCGACGACTTCTTCCAGTCCGGACTGGACGTCGGTTACGGCGCCGGCCTGGTCAATGAAAACGGCAAGCTGCGGGTCAGCTATGTGCAGCCGGGTTCGCCGGCGGATCAGCAAAAAATAGCGCGCGGCGCTCAGATTGTCGGCATCAACGGCAAGCCGCTTGCCCAGCTCAGCAGCGCCATCCAGAGCGCGGCGCTATATCCAAACGCAGTAGGTGCGGTCAACAGCTTCGAGCTACTGGATGCGGGAGCGGCCAGCAGCCGCATCGTGCAGATGGCCGCGGTGTCGGTCAGCAAATCGCCGGTCTTGCAAGATACCGTGATCACCACGCCGGATAACAAGAAGATAGGCTACCTGGTATTTACCGACCATGTGGCCACGGCGGAAATCCCGCTGATCCTGGCGTTCCAGAAGTTCAAGACGGCAGGCATCGACGACCTGGTGCTGGACGTGCGCTACAACGGCGGCGGCTACCTGTATATCGCCGACGAACTGGCTTCCATGATAGGCGGCGCCAAGGTCCAGAACCAGCTGTTTGAACAGCTGCGCTTCAATGACAAGCACCCTGAGAAGACCAATGACCCGAACTACAGGATCAATTTCGTCAACCTCAGCCGGCAATTCCTTACGCTGCCGCTGCTGAACCTGCCGCGCGTCTTTGTCCTGACCACGGCGCGCAGCTGCTCGGCCACGGAATCGGTGATCAACGGCCTCTCGCCTTTCATGCAAGTCATCACCATAGGCGGCGCCACCTGCGGCAAACCCTACGGCTTTATCCAGCAAGACAATTGCGATTCTTCGTATTTTGCGATCCAGTTCGACGGCGTGAATGCCGCAGGCCAGGGTGGCTATACCAGCGGCATTGCGCCCAAATGCAGTGCCGCCGACGATCTTGAGCACGCGCTGGGAGACAGCAGCGAGCGCCTGCTGTCGACCGCGCTCAGTTATAGCAAGACCGCCAGTTGTCCCGCCGTCGGCTTCAGTCCATCCCAGTTGGCGCAGCGCAGCGCGATACCGGCGCCGGAAACCGAGCGCTATCCGTGGCGCAATAACCGCATCATGCACTAGCGGCACCATGAAAAAAGCGCACCAGGGTGCGCTTTTTAATACCAATTCCGCTACAGGTACAGCCTAGACCACGATAGTCTGCGCCTCTTCACCGTTGCGCGCGCGGATTTCACCGATGCGCGTCACGGTCTCGCCGGCCGCCTGCAACTGGGCCAGCGCGGCGTCGGCGTTTTCCTGCGAAACGATGACCACCATGCCTATGCCGCAATTAAAGACGCGGTGCATTTCTGCATCGGCCACGCCGCCGTGCTGCTGCAGCCAGGTAAACAAAGGTGGCATCACCCAGGCATCCTTGTGCAGCACCGCAGTCAGGTTGTCGCGCAGCACGCGCGGCACGTTTTCCACCAGGCCGCCGCCGGTGATGTGCGCCATGCCCTTGACTTCCATGCTGTCCATCAGGGCCAGCAGCGGCTTGACATAGATGCGGGTCGGCGCCATCAAGGCGTCGGCCAGCGTGCGGCCGTGGAAATCGCTGTTCAGGTCAGGCTGGGAAACTTCGATGATCTTGCGCACCAGCGAAAAGCCGTTGGAATGGATGCCGGAAGAAGCCAGGCCCAGGATCACGTCGCCGGGAGCAATCTTGCTGCCGTCGATGATCTTGGATTTTTCCACCGCGCCGACCGCAAAACCGGCCAGGTCGTATTCGCCGTCCGGGTACATCGAAGGCATTTCCGCGGTTTCGCCGCCTATCAGCGCGCAACCGGCCTGCTCGCAACCGAAGGCGATACCCTTGATCACGTCGGTCGCAGAAGGCACGTCCAGTTTGCCGCAAGCGAAATAATCCAGGAAAAACAGCGGCTCAGCGCCCTGCACCAGGATGTCGTTGACGCTCATCGCTACCAGGTCTATGCCGACCGTGTCGTGGCGGTTCAGGTGGAAAGCCAGTTTCAGCTTGGTGCCCACGCCGTCAGTGCCGGATACCAGCACCGGTTCCTTGTATTTTTTACTAATTTCAAACATGGCGCCAAAACCGCCAATTCCAGCCATGACACCCTCGCGCATGGTGCGCTTGGCAAAAGGCTTGATTGCCTCTACCAGCGCGTCACCGGCGACCATGTCGACGCCAGCGTCACGATAAGAAAGGGAAACATTATTAGTTGAGCTCATGATATTAGGCAATAGAAACGAGAATAGATGCGGTAGAGGCGGTAAAATAGAAGAATTGCGGAAAATACCTCTGCGAAACCGCTATTTTAACAAATCGACTCGGCAAACACCCGCTTTTTGCGGTATTGACTGCGGTTAGCCCTTATTCAACAGCAAATAACAAATCGACAACGATGCCATTTTCCTTCACCGCGGAACAAAAACAGACTGCTTTGTGGCTCAGCCTGGGCCTGGCTTTCCTGGTGCTGTTGACGCTGCTGGGGCCGGTGCTGATGCCGTTTATCGTCTCGGCCATCCTGGCATATATCCTGAATCCCTGGGTGGACCGGCTATGCGCGTACCGGATCGGAAAATTCGGCTTGCCGCGCTCGCTGGCCGCGATCCTGATCATGGTGCTGCTGATTTCCTCGGTATTGGCTATGGTCTTGGTCATCACGCCTATACTGCAGAAAGAGATACCGCAGTTCCAGGACCAGATTCCGCGCTTCTTCGACAAGATGAACGAAGTGCTGAGCCCGATGCTGAAAGAATTCGGCATCACGGTGCAACTGGACAGCGCCGGCGTCAAGACCATGCTGACCGAGCAATTGAAGGACAGCGGCGACGTGATCGGCAAGGCGATCCTGTCCTCGGTGCGAGTGGGCGGCACCGCCGTGATGGGTTTGCTGGCGAATTTGCTGCTGATACCCATCGTACTGTTTTATCTATTGATGGACTGGCATGCAATGATGGCAAGGCTGGAACACTTCATCCCACGCCGCTGGGCACAAAATACCAGGAATGCGATCACCGAGGTTGACGACATCCTGGCACAGTACCTGCGCGGACAAATTATGGTGATGCTGGTGCTGGCAGTGTATTATTCAGCCGCACTGGCGATCGCCCGTTTCGAGCTGGCGTTGCCGGTAGGAATTATCACCGGTTTCCTGGTCTTTATCCCCTACCTCGGCTATGGCCTGGGCCTGGCGCTGGCGCTGATCGGCGCCATCCTGCAGTTTGACGGTTTCAGCGGTCTGGTATCGGTCGCGATTATTTATGGCCTGGGCCAGGTGATTGAATCCTTTTTCCTGACCCCCAGGCTGGTTGGCGAACGCATAGGCTTGCATCCGCTGACCGTGATTTTTGCATTGCTGGCATTTGGCCAGCTGTTTGGCTTCATTGGCATCCTGGTCGCCTTGCCGGCGTCTGCCATTATTGCGGTTGCGGTCAAGCACCTGCGCTCACATTATTTTAATAGTAGTTTTTATCATCAGCCATGAGGCAATTATTGCTGGATCTGGACGCGGAAAAACCGCAGTCTCTCGATACCTTTGTAGTTGGACAAAACGCCGAACTGGCGCAATTGCTCAGCCTGTTTTCCACCCGCACCCCCAGCCTGTACGGCGAGCGCTTCGTCTACCTGTGGGGCCAGCCCGGCGCGGGCAAGACCCATCTATTGCAGGCCTTGGCCGATACCGGCGACGCCCGTTTCCTGACCCCGGACGCCAGCCGCGAAGCCTTCACCTATACCCCGGCGACCAGCATGTATTTGCTGGATGACTGCGAAAAGCTGTCGCCGCGGGCGCAGATCGACGCTTTCAACCTGTTCAACGAAGCGCGCGCCAACGGCGCCTTCCTGATTGCCGCCGGCAACCATCCGCCGATGATACTGAACGTCAGGGAAGACTTGCGTACCCGCCTGGGCTGGGGCCTGATTTACCAGGTGCACGGGCTGACCGACGAGGACAAGATCAATGCGCTGGAAAAAGCCGCCTCGCAGCGCGGCATGAGCATTTCCAGCGGCGTGCTACCCTATTTGATCACCCACTATCAGCGCGACATGAATTCGCTGACCAAGATGCTGGTCGCGCTGGACCTGTATTCGCTGGAAACCAAGCGACCGATTACTTTACCGCTACTGCGTGATTTCCTGCTGCAGCAGGAAGCGTATACTTCATAGAGCCCATGAGTAATATTGCCATATTTGATCTTGACCACACGCTGATCCCCATCGATTCCGATTATGAATGGGGCCAGTTCCTGAGCCGCATAGGCGCGGTGGATGCGGCCGCCTTTGAGCAGCGCAATGCCGATTTCTTCGCGCAATACCAGGCCGGCACGCTGGACCCGGTGGAATACCTGGAGTTCGCGCTGGGCACGCTGGCCCAGTTCCCGCGCAAGCAACTGGATGCCTGGCATGAGCAATTCATGCAGGAAGTGATACAGCCGGTCCTGACGCCGGCCGCACGCGACCTGATCAAGCGCCACCGGGACCATGGCGACCTGATGGTCATCATCACCGCCACCAACCGCTTTGTCACCGCGCCTATCGCCGCAGCGCTGGGGGTGGAGCACCTGATCGCGGCGGAACCGGAGCTGAGCGCGGACGGCAACCTCACCGGCAAGCTGCTGGGCGTGCCTACCTCAGGCGAGGGCAAGATCATCCACCTGCGCCAATGGCTGGACAGCCGGGGCGAAAAACTGCAGGATTTCACCTGCAGCCACTTTTACAGTGACTCGCAAAACGATATTCCCTTATTATCTGTCGTCACCCATCCGGTGGCGACCAATCCGAATGCCAAACTAATGGCACACGCCCACCAGCAGGGCTGGCCCATCCTTACCTTATTCAATGCGCAATGATTAAAAAGTTTATCCGCAAAATGCTGGGCGTCAAAAGCAAAGCAGATGCCGCCAGCGCTAATAATGAACCGACGGTACTCAGCGCCAAAGAACACGGCATCAATCCCAACCTGCTGTCTTCGAATGCAATACGGGTGACGCAAACCCTGCAGGAGGCCGGCTTCAAGGCCTTCGTGGTGGGCGGCGCGGTACGCGACCTGCTGCTGGGAGTCAAACCCAAGGACTTTGACATTGCGACCAATGCCACGCCTGAGCAGGTCAAGCGCCTGTTCCGGCGCGCCTTCATCATCGGCAAGCGCTTCCAGATCGTGCACGTGATGTTCGGCCAGGATCTGCTGGAAGTCACGACCTTCCGCGGCACCGTCACCGACGGCGCGCCGAAAGACGAGCATGGCCGCGTGCTGCGCGACAATACCTTCGGCGAGCAGCATGAAGACGCAGTGCGCCGCGATTTCACCATCAATGCCATGTATTACGATCCAGCCACGCAAACCGTGCTGGACTATCACAACGGCATCGCCGACATCCGCAAAAAGACCTTGCGCATCATAGGCGTGCCGGAGGCGCGCTACCGCGAAGACCCGGTGCGCATGCTGCGTGTGGTGCGCTTTGCGGCCAAGCTGCAATTCACGATAGATCCGGCCACCAGCGCCCCGATCGCAGTGATGGCGCCGCTGATCAATAATGTGCCGACGGCGCGCGTGTTCGACGAGATGCTGAAGCTGCTGATGAGCGGCCATGCGATGGCCTGCTTGCAGCAATTGCGCAAGGAAGGCCTGCATCACGGCCTGATGCCCCTGCTGGACGTGGTGCTGGAACAACCGCTGGGCGAAAAATTCGTCACGCTGGCACTGGCCAATACCGACGAACGGATACGCCAGGGCAAGCCGGTATCGCCGGGCTTCCTGTTTGCTTCCTTGCTGTGGCACCAGGTGCTGGAAAAATGGGATGCCTATAAGGCTGCCGGCGAGTTCCCCATCCCGGCGCTGCACCTGGCGGCCGACGACGTGCTGAACCGGCAAACCGATGCGCTGGCCCTGCAACGCAAGATAGGCTCGGACATGCGCGACATCTGGGCCATGCAGCCGCGCTTTGAAAAACGCGCGGGCAAGACTCCGTATAAATTGCTTGAACATCCGCGCATGCGCGCCGGTTACGACTTCCTGCTATTGCGTTGCGCCTCGGGCGAGATCGACGCCGAGCTCGGCGACTGGTGGACCAATTTCATCAGTGGCGACGGCGCAGAGCGCGAGCACCTGCTGACCATCAAGCCGCGCCAGGAAGCCGCCGCACCGAAGAAGCGCCGGCCGCGCCGCCGCAACCCGCGCCCCGCAGACGGCAAACCGGGCAGTGTCAGTGAGTAAAACGCAATACCAGGCCTATATAGGCATAGGCGCCAACCTCGGTGAGGCGCGCGCATCGGTGGAGCTGGCGATCGCCAGGCTAGGCAGCTTGCCGCATACCAGGCTGAACGCCCAGTCCAGCCTGTTCCAGACCGCACCTGTCGACGCCGGCGGCGACGACTATATCAATGCCGTGGTGGAACTCAGCACCGCCCTGGACGCGGATGCACTGCTGGATGCCTTGCAGCAGATCGAGCTGGCCTTTGGCCGCGAACGCCCCTACCGCAATGCGCCGCGCACACTGGACCTGGACCTGCTCTTGTATGCCGACCGCCAGATCGACAGCCCGCACCTGCAGGTGCCGCATCCCCGCATGACCGAACGCGCCTTCGTGCTGCTTCCCTTGCTGCAATTGGATCCGTTTATCGTGATCCCCGGCAAGGGCGCCGCCCACCAGTTTGCGCCCTCGGTGGCGGACCAGGCAATACGCAAAATCAGCTAGCGCCGGTCAATTCCCACCCCTCTACCCCCCTCTATCCCCGTTTAGCATTCCATGCACATCCCTGTCATCCTGCAAACTACCGGCTTGCTGGTCTTGTCCAATGTATTCATGACGGTAGCCTGGTACGGCCACCTGAAGAACCTGTCATTCAAAGCCTGGTGGGTTGCCGCCCTGATCAGCTGGGCCATCGCACTATTTGAATACCTGTTGCAGGTGCCGGCCAACCGCATAGGCTATACGCAATACAGCCTGGCGCAATTGAAGATTTTGCAGGAGGCCTTGACCTTGATCGTGTTCGTGCCGTTTGCGATGCTGTACATGGACCAACCCTTCAAACTGGATTATGTGTGGGCTGGCCTATGCCTGATCGGCGCGGTGTATTTCATCTTCCGTAGCTAGCTCGGCCGCATGAGCGCACAATACGTAGTTCCGGATACAAACCTATAATAAGTACTTCCTCATCGCGGAGAATTATCTTGGCTGAATATTTGCAAGACCGAAAAGCGGTCACCATTCCCGGCTTGATCGCCCAACGCCAGCAAGGCAACAAGATCGCCATGCTGACCTGTTATGACGCCAGTTTTGCCGCATTGATGGATCGTTGCGGGGTAGAGATGCTATTGATAGGCGATTCGCTGGGCATGGTCAGCCAGGGGCACAACTCCACCCTGCCGGTGACCGTGGCCGACGTCGCCTACCATACTGCGAGCGTCGCGCGCGGCAACAAGGCCGCACTGGTGGTGGCCGACATGCCGTTCGGCAGCTATGCGACGCCGGAAGCGGCCTTTCACAATGCAGTGCAATTGATACAGGCCGGTGCGCAGATGGTCAAGCTGGAGGGCGGCGCCTGGCTGGCGCCCACCGTCAAGTTCCTGACCGAGCGCGCGGTGCCGGTGTGCGCCCATCTGGGCTTGACGCCACAGTCCGTGCACCAACTGGGCGGCTACAAGGTGCAGGGCAAGACCAACGAGGCGGCCGAGCTGCTGAAATCAGATGCCTTGGCCTTGCAAGCGGCCGGCGCCACCGTGCTGGTGCTGGAAGCCATTCCCGCTGCGCTGGGCAAGGAAGTCACCAAGCTGCTGGCGATTCCCACCATAGGCATAGGCGCGGGGCCGGATTGCTCCGGCCAGGTGCTGGTGATGCACGATTTGCTCGGTGTCTTCCCCGGCCGCAAAGCCAAGTTCGTCAAGAATTTCATGGAAGGCCAGACCAGCATAGACGCCGCGGTGCAGGCCTATGTGGCAGCGGTCAAGGATGGCAGTTTTCCTGCGCCCGAACACTGCTTTTAGTCAGCGCCGGCGGTTTCGCCGGCACTGAGGACCGGTACGTTGCGCGGCCCGGCGTCCTGGCCGCGCCGCCAGAGTATGTACAAATGCTATTTTTTGCCTGGCTTCAGATGGCGTAGCGCTTCAGGCTGCTTTCCAGCCGCTGTGCCAGCATCTCCGGGGAACTGATGGTCATCATCCCGACTTCATTCAGCAAGCCATCCTGCAAGCCATACACCCAACCGTGCACGGTCACCGGCTGCCCTCTTTCCCAGGCGTCCTGCAAGATGGTGGTCTGGCACACATTGACCACCTGCTCAATCACATTCAGCTCGCACAAACGATCCTGTTTTTGCCTGCTGGACAAGGTCTCGCCCAGATAACGCTCATGTTTCTGGTGCACATCCTGCACATGGCGCAGCCAGTTGTCGGCCAGGCCCACGCGCCGGCCGGTCATCGCGGCGTGCACGCCGGAACAGCCGTAGTGGCCGCAAATAATGATGTGCTTGACCCCCAGCACGTCGATCGCAAATTGCAATACCGACAAACAATTCAGATCGGAATGGACCACCACATTGGCCACGTTGCGGTGCACGAATAATTCGCCGGGCAACATGCCCAATAATTCATTGGCGGGGACGCGGCTATCGGAGCAGCCTATCCACAGGTATTCGGGGTTTTGCTGGGCTGCCAGTTTCTTGAAAAAATCCGGGTCCTTGGCGCGAATTGCTTCGGCCCATTTTTTATTATTCTCGAATAATTGCTCAGGGGGAAGATTGGTTTGCTCTGGTGCTGTCATGTATTCATCCTGCGGTTTCGACAACCGAGATTTTATACGTTCTGCAGCGCGGGCGTGGCCTATCTTTTTTAATGATACAAATGACAAAACGCGGATAATCATTATCCGCGTCTGATTAGTCTGATTATTAGTCTGATTGTTACCCCGGGGCCCAGCCATGCACCCAGCCTGGGCCGCATCCGGCAATCGCCGGTACTAGCGGGTACTGCTCCTGTCTTCGCTCTCGCCCAGCATGGCTTTCTTCAGCGAGCGGTCCACCGGGCTCTCGCCCAGCCAGATGCGCAACAGCGCGTTGTTGAAGGCGATATCAGGATAAGGCTCGCCCATGCGCTTGCCGTTCAGCGAGACTACGCTGCCGACATTGGGCACCCAGTCTAGCACCATGACGTCACCCTTTTTCAATTCCGGCACCGAGGCAAACAGTTCTCCAAAGCGCAGGAACTGGCTGGTCAATTTCATTTTTTCGGATTTTTCGGTATTTTGCTGTATGCCTGACATGAAGCCGCGGCCAAACTCTTCGTTACCGACGTCGCGCAACATGACGATAGTGATGCGCCTGGGGCCAGGCGACGCGATGACGTCCGGTACCGTGGTCTTCCTCTCCTTGATATACAGGGCGGCGACATAGACCTTGAAGATCGCCTTGTAGCGGATGCCTGCGCCGTTCAGCTTGAGGTCGGTATTGGCCACATGCGCGGTCTCATCCAGCTTCACGCCGGCTACTTCCATGCCGGCAGCCTGTGCAGAAACGCCGACCCCAGCCACGGCGGCGACAGTCGCCCCGGCCAGCAACAACTGCTTTACTTTATTCCAATTCATGTCATCTCCAATTTGTCTTTTTGCAAGACTATGATTTTTTAATATGTATCTTCAACACACACCAAGCTAACAAGCGAAAACTTTACCGCATTTCCGACGAACAACGCAGCTTATAGGAAAATTCCCTGCGACGCATCCAACAAAATGTATCTACCCCCTAGGCGCCCTGGGCATCCAGCACTTCTTCAAATGCTTCTATCGTGACCGGCTTGCAGAAAAAATAACCCTGGTAGGCCTGGCAGCCTGCACGCAACAAGAAGTCGCGCTGCTCCGGCGTCTCCACTCCTTCGGCGATCACGTTCAGCCCCAGGCTCTCGCCCAGGTTGATGATGGTGCGCACTATCGTCGCATTATTCTTATCCTGGGGCAGATTATGTACAAAGGAGCGGTCGATTTTCAATTGATTCAAGGGCAGGCGCTGCAAATACGACAGGGACGAGTAGCCGGTACCGAAATCGTCCAGCGAAAAACACACGCCGATGTCTTTCAGGGCATGCATCTTCTCTATCACGGTGTCGACCTCTTCCAGCACGACGCTCTCGGTCAGCTCCAGCTTCAGCAAGACCGGATTGGCGCCGGTGCGCTTTAAAATATTCTTGATCTCATCGACAAAAGTCAGTTGCCGGAATTGCTTGGCGCTGACATTCACCGCCAATTGCAGGCCGGCCCTGTCCGGCGTCGCTTCCCATTGCTTGATCTGCCGGCAGGCGGTTTCCAGGACCCACAGCCCTATCGGCAGTATCAGGCCGGTTTCTTCCGCCATGGGGATGAAATCCATAGGCGATACCAGGCCCCTTCTTGGATGATGCCAGCGCAGCAGGACTTCCGCTCCTATCGGGTCGCCCAGGGCGCTGACCTGCAATTGGTAGTGCAGCACGAACTGGCCGGCGCCGACCGCCTGGCGCAGATCGGTTTCCAGCGCGGTACGCGATTCCAGCGCGGCCTGCATGCTGGGATCAAAAAATCTCAGGCCGTTCTTGCCCAGCGCCTTGGCCTGGTACATCGCCATGTCGGCGCGCCTCAGCAATTCATCGATGCCGACCGGCTCATCGCAAAACATGCTGATGCCTATACTGCCTGAGCTCTCGTACTCGATATGATCGAGCTTGATGCGCTGGTTCAATACCTGGCGGATTTTCTCCGCCACGCCTTCGGCCTGCGTTGCGGCTTGCGTCAGTTCAGGATGCAAGTCTTCCAGCACCACGACAAACTCGTCGCCGCCGGTACGCGATACGGTATCCTCTGTGCGGGTGCAGGCGTTCAGGCGCAGCCCGATTTCTATCAATAGCTGGTCGCCGACATTATGGCCCTGGGTATCGTTCAGGGTCTTGAAGTTATCCAGGTCTATCATCAGGATCGCGCCGTGCCGCTTATGCCGGCTGGTCGCCGCCAGCGCCCGGCCCAGCCGGTCTATCAGCAGGCGGCGATTGGGCAGGTTGGTGAGCGGATCATAGAAGGCCAGCTGATGGATTTTCTCTTCCGAGATCTTGTACTCGGTAATATCGGTAAACGACCCGACATAATTGGAGATGCTGCCGTCGTCGGCCAGCACGGCAGAAATCACCAGCCGCTCCGGATAGACTTCGCCGTTCTTGCGCCGGTTCCACACTTCACCGCTCCAGTAGCGCTGTTCGGCGATGGTTTGCCACATTTGCCGGTAGAACGCCGGATCGTGCCGGCCCGACTTGAGCAGCGATACCGGCTTGCCTATCGCCTCTGCCGCTTCATAGCCGGTAATCTGGCTAAAGGCGCGGTTCACCCTGAGGATGACGCTACGGGTATCGGTAATCATGATGCCCTCCTGCGTTTCAAAGGCCATCGCGGCAATCTTCAGCTCCTGCTCCGCCAGTTTCTTCTTGGTGATCTCGCGCAGCACGCATACATACTGCCTGAAGGTGCTGTGCTGTTCGGTGACCGGATTGACCGACAACTCCAGCCAGACTACCCTGCCGCCCCCGGTTTCACGGCTGATCTCGTGCTGTAGCGCCTTCTGCTGTTTGGTCTCGTCCTGGATATACGCGCGGACTTTCTCGCCGTAGAGTTCGCCCAGGTTCAGGTTCAGCAGAGAGTGCTGCGGGAAACCTGTCAGATATGATGCGGCCTGGTTGACATAGGTGATTTTGCCGTCCGATGCGGTGATCAGCACGCCTTGCGAGGTCGCACTCAGCGCATTATTGCGCAAGCGCAGCAGGGCTTCGCTATCGATCAGTTTTTTTTCATTTTCTTCGCGCAGGCGGTTTCGCAGCAACCATTGATAACTCAGGATAGCCACCACCAGGCTCAGGATGAGGCCCAGGACTTCGATTACCTTGCTGACCCTGGACGCCACCTGCCAGCCCCCGGCAGGTTCGGCGGCGACGTCCCAGGCGCCGCCCGGCAAGGCTATCTGCTGGGTGATCGCCCCCTCCCTGAACAGCGCAGTATCACCGAGGAAAACCTCGCCCTGGCTGCCTTTGGCGTCCCGCCCACGAATCGCGACCCGGATCTCGCGCTGTATCTGCGGCAAGCCGACTTCGGCCAGCAGGCTTTCATAATTGACCACCATGCCTATCGAACCCAGGAAGGCGCCGGCATCGGCCGCAGTCGCAGTCGCGGTCGCGGTCGCATTACCCGCCGCCGCCTGGCGCGACGCATCGGGGAGATAGACGGGGATGCGCACTACCAGGCCGACGCCGCCCTGCACCAGGGTCAGGGGTCCGGCGACCTGCATCGACCTGTGCTCCATCATGCGCTGGTACACCGGCCATTGCGCCGGCAGCTCGCGATAGTTAACCCCGATTATTTTCTCGTTGCCCGGCACCGGATACACATAGTCAACCGTGGTATCCCGCACCAGCACGATATTCCTGATACTCGTATTGGAGGCCATGACTTCCTCCGCCAGGCGGGTAAATTCCTCGCGGCTGATATCGGGATGGGTCGCAAACGTCACGGCCAGCACGCGTGCCGCAGAAATGGTGGAGGTCAGGCCGCCGCCCAACTTGGCTTGCAGCATCGACAGCTTCTCTATCACTTCGACACGCTGTTTTTGGGCGCTCAATTGCCGCTCATTGCCGTCCAATATCCACAGGGCCAGCAATACCAGTGTCGCCGAGCCGACGGCCCCTACTTTGGGGTTGGTAAAAAAAGAGCGCAGTTTGCTTGGGCCAGACAAAGTATAGACACCTCAGTTTGAATTTACCGCATCCCAGCATGCTAGCAGAACTTCTTTGGGGCCAGCGTTGCTTTTTGGAGTTTATGGCACTCCCGGCGGCCCAATGTTGTCGATCATGTCAGCCGTCGCATGGACAAAAAACAAAGGCATAAAAAAACCCCGCCAACGCTGAAGTTGACGGGGCCTGGTCGATGCTGCCGGTGTTATTCGAAGAACTTCTTCACTTTGTCCATCCAGGTCTTGCTTTGCGGGTTGTGCTTGGCGCCGCCTTCCACGGTCAACCTTTCAAAGTCGCGCAACAAGTCTTTTTGCTTGTCCGTCAACTTGACCGGAGTCTCGATGACAACATGGCAGAACAAATCGCCGGCATAACCGGAACGCACACCTTTCACGCCCTTGCTGCGCAGGCGGAAGGTCTTACCGGTCTGGGTCCCTTCCGGCACGGTGAAGGAAGCCTTGCCGCTCAAGGTAGGCACCTCGATTTCACCGCCCAGGGCCGCCTTCACGAAGGAGATAGGAATCTCGCAGTGCAGGTCGTCGCCATCGCGCTGGAATACCGGATGCTGCTGGATATGGATTTCCACATACAGGTCGCCCGGAGGCCCGCCGTTGACACCCGGTTCGCCATTGCCGGAAGAGCGTATGCGCATGCCGTCGTCGATGCCGGCCGGGATTTTGACTTCCAGCGTCTTGTTGCGCTTGATGCGGCCCAGGCCCGAGCAGGTAACGCAGGGTTCCGGAATGACCTTGCCGGTGCCATGGCACTTGGGACAAGTCTGCTGGATGCTGAACAAGCCTTGCTGCATGCGCACCTGGCCGTGCCCGCCGCAAGTGCTGCAGGTCACCGGCGAGGTGCCCGGCTTGGCGCCGGAACCGTGGCAGGTGTCGCATTCATCATAGGACGGCACGCGGATGGTGGTATCGAAACCATTGGCGGCCTGCTCCAGCGAAATCTCCAGGTTGTAGCGCAAGTCGGCGCCACGATACACCTGGGGACCGCCGCCGCGACCGCGGCCGCCGCCGAAAATGTCGCCGAAAATGTCGCCAAATGCGTCGGCAAAACCACCGGCGCCGCCACCACCACCGCCACCCATATTGGGGTCGACGCCGGCATGGCCGTAGCGGTCGTAGGCTTCACGTTTTTTACTGTCGGACAGCATCTCGTAGGCCTCTTTGGCTTCCTTGAATTTTTCCTCAGCACCCTTGCTATCCGGATTGCGGTCCGGATGGTATTTCATTGCCAGCTTGCGGTAAGCCTTTTTGATTTCGTCATCCGTAGCGTTTTTAGCAACGCTCAGAATCTCGTAAAAATCACGCTTCGCCATCTCGATTACACCTTGTTTTTTATAAGCGAAAACGCCGAGCAGGGTGTCGTATGCACGATCAACCTACCCGGCGAGTCTAGGCGGCTAGAGAGTTTCTTCCGCCGGACCAGAGTTTATTTGTCTTTGACTTCTTTGAAATCCGCATCTACCACGTCGTCATCCTTGGAATGGGATTCCGATGCGCCGGCGGATGCGCCTGCCTGGCCAGCGGCTTGCTGGGCCTGCATGTCGGCATAGACTTTTTCGCCCAGTTTTTGCGAAGCGGTGGACAAGGCTGCCAGCTTGGTGTCGATATCCACTTTGTCGCCGGACTTCAGCGATTCTTCCAGATCCTTGATGGCGGCTTCTATCTTTTCCTTCTCGCCGGCGTCCAGCTTGTCGCCATGCTCGGCCAGGGCCTTGCGTGTGGAGTGCACCAGCGCGTCGCCCTGATTGCGGGACTCGGCCAATTCCTTGACCTTCTTGTCCTCTTCCGCATTCAGTTCGGCGTCTTTCACCATCTTCTGGATTTCTTCCTCGGTCAAGCCGGAGTTGGCCTTGATCGTGATCTTGTTTTCCTTGCCGGTAGCCTTGTCTTTTGCACCCACATGCAAAATACCGTTGGCGTCGATATCAAAGGTCACTTCGATCTGCGGCGTGCCACGCGAGGCCGGTGGAATACCTTCCAGATTGAATTCGCCCAGGCCCTTGTTGCCGGCCGCGATCTCGCGCTCACCCTGGTAAACCTTGATGGTTACCGCAGGCTGGTTGTCGTCGGCGGTCGAGAATACCTGGCTGAACTTGGTCGGGATCGTGGTGTTTTTCTGGATCATCTTGGTCATGACGCCGCCCAGGGTTTCAATACCCAGCGACAAAGGCGTCACGTCCAGCAACAACAAATCCTTGCGTTCGCCGGACAATACCGCGCCCTGGATCGCTGCGCCAACCGCTACCGCTTCATCCGGGTTGACGTCCTTGCGCGGATCCTTGCCGAAGAATTCCTTGACCAGCTCCTGCACCTTGGGCATGCGGGTCATACCGCCGACCAGGATGATGTCATGGATGTCGGAGACCTTGACGCCGGCATCCTTGATCGCGATACGGCATGGCTCTATGGTTTTCTTGATCAGCTCTTCCACCAGCGCTTCCAGCTTGGCGCGGGTGATCTTCAAGTTCAAGTGTACCGGCGCGCCATTGGTCATCGCAATGTAGGGCTCGTTGATTTCTGTCTGCTGAGCACTGGACAATTCGATTTTTGCGCGTTCGGCAGAAGCCTTGATACGCTGCAAAGCGATCGGGTCCTTGGACAGGTCCAGGCCGTTGATCTTCTTGAACTCGTCGATGATGTA
>JAZJYH010000111.1:0-28683 GCA_040390485.1 Pseudomonadota bacterium | reverse complement strand
ATAGAGGCATTATATGCAAATTCAATGGACAGCCTGGGCCACGATCGCTGCTTTGTTGGTCTATTTGTGGACGATTTTGAATGTTTCCCTGGCCAGGGGCAAGCACAAGGTGGCCGCGCCCGCTGTCGACGGTCCCGCTGGTTTTTTAAGGGCGATGCGGGTCCAGGTGAATACCTCCGAGCAAATTATCCTGTTCCTGCCGGCGTTGTGGATGTGCGCCTACCTACTGAGCGATCGCTGGGCTGCCTTGGGCGGGGCGGTCTGGGCCGTGGGCCGCATTGTGTATGCACTGGCGTATTATCGCGACCCTGGCAAGCGTAGCGCCGGTTTTATGATCACGATGGCGGCGACGCTGGGTTTGCTGGTGGGAACCGCGATAGGCTTGCTACGCTGAACAAGGGCGGCTTAACTCCACCTGGGCTGCCGCCTCGCCTCGTCAATATTTAGCTTCATCCACAGGAATCACTCTATGCCTCAATCAGAAAAGATAACGGCGCCGGTACTGGCCTCCTATATCCTGGCCGCGCTGGCGCTGTTCACCGTCTTGAAGGCGGGTTTGCTGGTGGCCCTGTTTTCCGGCTTGCTGGTGTATTCGCTGATCCATTTGCTGGCGCCATTGATAGAGCGCAAGTTCAGCAGCTACCAGGCGCGCGTGATTGCCGTCGTATTTTTGTCCGCAGTGATCATTTCAGCGCTCACGGTCGGGGCCTGGTCGGCATTTGCCTTTTTGCGCAGCGACGCCGGCAACCTGCATACTTTATTGCAAAAACTGGCGGACATCATCGAGGCCTCGCGCAGTCAGATGCCGGAGTGGATGCATGCCAACTTGCCGGATAATCTGGGCGACGTCGATGATTTGCGCGACGTGATGACCAACTGGCTGCGTGAACACGCCGGCGAAGCCAAATTGCTGGGGCAGGAAGCCGGGCACATGATAGTCCACCTGTTGCTGGGCATGATCATCGGCAGCCTGGTGGCGCTGCAGGATGCGACGATGCCGGCCAATTACCGTCCTTTTGCGCTGGCCTTGCATGAGCGCATAGCAAAGCTGGCCCGGATTTTCCAGAAAATTGTGTTTGCCCAGGTGCAGATATCGCTGATCAATACCGCATTCACCGCGATATACCTGCTGGCGGTGCTGCCTCTGGCCGGCGTGCATTTACCGCTGACCAAGAGCATGATCGCGATCACCTTCCTAGCCGGCCTGATTCCGGTGGCGGGCAATATCATTTCCAACAGCGTGATCGTCACCGTCGGCTTGTCGCATTCGCTGAATATCGCAATAGCGTCGCTGGTATTCATGATCGTGATACACAAGCTGGAGTATTTCCTGAATGCCAAAATCATCGGCGCACACATCAATGCCCGTGCTTGGGAATTGCTGACCGCAATCCTGGTGATGGAAAGCCTGTTCGGTATACTCGGGGTAGTGGCTGCGCCGGTATTCTATGCTTATATCAAGACTGAGTTGAGCGACAGGGGTCTGGTGTAGCCGGTCCAAGGAGGGGCGTCGCCGAAGCTACTTTTTGCGAATTATTTTCGGCGACGTTCCCGGCTCAAGTACGCTTCTAATGAGCGGCCGATTTTTGCGTACAGCAAGCGAGCACATGTAATAGTCAATAGTCACCGGCGCGTCTCTAAGCTTGATCGCTTTCGTTCCCGGTATCGCCATGTATTCGATCTCGGATACAAAGCCAATGCCGATGCCTTCCGCAATGGCATGCATAATCGCTTCCCGGCTGTTAAGTTCCATCACGCAATTTATCCGTATGCCCTGGCTTCTGCAGGCGTCTTCAAGCAATGCCCGCGTCTTGGAACCGGGTTCGCGCATGATGATCGCCTCATTGTGGATGCGCGCCAACGGCACGGATGATTTGTTGGCCCAGGCATGGTCGTCCCTGACGACTGCGACGATAGGGTAGCTGCGGTAAGGAACCGCATGCAAGCGTTTGTCAGGCTCTATGAAAGCCAAAATCGCTATGTCGATAGTAAAATCATAGAGCCGGGCCAGTGCCTCCTTCTCCGTATTAATGGAGATCGCGAATTCTATGCCGGGATGCTTGCGCATCAGGTCATAGGTCAGATTCATCACAACCGGCGGTGAAACCGCTCCGATACGCAGCAATCCCGTTTTTTGCGAATGCAGGCTTTGCAACAGCTGGATGGCTTCGTCTTCCTGGCCGAAAATCCCTTCAGTGATTTCATACAGGCGCCGGCCCGCGTCGGTCAATTCGACATGCCGGCCACGGCGGTAAAACAGCTCCACAGCAAATCTGCCTTCCAATGCCTTGACTTGCTCGCTTATGGTCGGCTGCCCTATTTGAAGGTAGGCTGCCGCGGCGGTAAAGCTGTGCGTCTTTGCCACGGCGTGAAACGAACGTATCCATTTATGGTACTGATACATGAAGATCCTCTAAAGGCGTGTTTTCTTCGGTGGCTGTATGGCCGGTGCTGCCATGCAAAGGCAGGCGATTTGCATTCACACCTCGTTGCACAGAGCAGCCGGCAGAACCTGGTACCTGCGTTCCCCGCGATTATTTCACCAAAGTCACGCATACGCCATCAATAAGTGGCGACTTCCTGCTATCGGCTAAAACGATAGAAACAGCATAATAATCGATTTGTGCTAAGGCTCCGGTGCACCGACAATCGGTCCACTCAGAACAGATAAGCAATCAAAGGAGACGCTGATGGCACAACGATTCTTTAACCCGGTCGCAACCCATTTTGGCCCCGGCAGCCTGGCAGAACTGCCACGTATCGTCAACGGCGCGAAGGTGGTAGTGGTGACGTTTCCCGAAGCAAGGTCGCTGGGCCTGGTTAAAAGGCTGGAAGACATGCTGGGCGACCGGCTGGTTGACGTCATTGAAAACGTCCAGCCTAATCCAGATGTCTCGCAGCTGGCAGAAATATATAACCGGTTCTGGCGGAACGAACATACATGCGACACCGTTGTGGCATTGGGAGGCGGAAGTGCGATCGATACTGCCAAGGCATTGGTAGTTGGAACGGAAGGCGGAAGTTTCGATGAGCTACTGGCCCTGCTTGCCGATGGCAAGTCCTTCACACCCGGCAGGACCAAGACATTGATCGCGGTCCCGACGACCGCAGGCACCGGAAGCGAAGTAACACCGTGGGCAACGATTTGGGATGCAGAGAAACAAAAGAAATATTCACTGCATCTGGATTGCACTTGGCCCAAGGCGGCCATTGTCGACCCTGAGCTGATGCTTACCCTCCCCAAGGCAATTACCGTTTCCACCGGGCTGGATGCATTATCGCACGCGCTGGAATCGATCTGGAACGTCAACGCGAACCCGATTTCCGACGCTTTCGCGATTGCTGCGATCCACGAGATCATGGCCTGCTTGCCGCTCCTTGCCAAGGAGCTCGACAACCAGGCGCTACGCTCGTCGATGGCGCTCGCTGCAATGAAGGCAGGACTGGCATTTTCCAATACCAAAACCGCTCTTGCTCACTCGATTTCTTACGAGATGACCCTGCGATATGGACTGCCGCATGGAATAGCCTGCTCGTTCACGCTCCCCCTGGTTCTCGGCATGGCATGGGGCGAGCACCCCGACAGGGATGCCGCTCTACAGCGGGTGTTCGGTACCGATCGCAACACTGCGGTAGACCGTTTGCGAGACTTCCTGCATCAACTGGAAGTCCGAACCGAATTTTCCGACTACGGTGTTTCAGCGCAGGAAGCGCGGGAGATGGTACAGCACGCGATGCAAGGCGCACGGGGGAAGAATTTTATCGGCTCCCGAACCAGTGTCGCCTTGTCCTGAGCCGTAGCGCATTTCTTATTGCTATCAAAAACGGCCGCCATATGAAGGCACGAGTCCAGATCGGTGATCGCGCGAATACTCCGCAGAAGTGAGGGGAAGCAGAACAATTTTATCCCTGATACGAGTCCGTGGTTCGAGGGCGCAATCACGTCCGAGGTGCAAGGAAGGCATGCAGGAAGCCATGGCAACGGATGAATTTTATATTTCCACGGAGGGGGTAAGGAGCAGCAGCATCTTAAAATTTAAATTAATTGAACCACGACAACAATTACCTTTTCCAACCAAATAGGAGTGAGGTTTTCCGGGGAACAGCAATCCGGTTATCCTCTATAAAGGAGACATGCAATGAGTTACGTATATACAACGCCGGTTCCGCTGGTAGCAAGCGACACAAGCTTTCGCAGGGCGCAATGGCGCATGCTTTTAGCGGCGATGCTTTGTTATCTGTTTTTTTACACCGGCAGGCAGACCTTTGGCTTCGCGATTCCAGGTATTCAAAAAGAGTTTGGCCTTTCCAAAGAGACCTTGGGCTGGGTATCCAGTGCGATGTTATGGTCGTACGCGATGGGACAGGCAATCAACGGCAATCTTGCGGACAAGTTCGGCGGTCGCCGGATCATGAGTTTGGGGGCAATTCTTTCCTGTTTCGCCAATTGGGTGGTGAGCTTTTCGAGTGGATTCGGCAGCCTCATATTTCCATGGGCAGTCAACGGTTACTTTCAAGCATTGGGATGGGCGCCAGGCAGCCGTTTGTTGTCAAACTGGTGGGGCATAGGCGAGCGGGGGAAAGTATATGGCTTCTATGTGTTTGCCGCTGGTTGCGCCTCCGTGCTTTCTTACATAACCTCGATTGCTGTGCTCGACGTATTGCATTTGGACTGGCGTTGGATATTCCGTATCCCCGTTCTTCTGATGCTAGGCGGCGGCATATTCTTTTATTTGGTCGCTCGCGAGCGGCCGGAAGACCTGGGCTTCCAGGCGCTGGATACCGGCGTTGCCAATCAGGGAGACAAAGCGCACGCCGTCCTTGAAAATCAGCAGGAATCTTCCTGGAGCAGGTATAAGGCAGTGCTGAAGAACTGGCGCCTGATCGTGGCGGCCCTTTCTCTGGGTTTTCAAAACGCGGCCCGGTACGGTCTCATCGTCTGGGTTCCGGTTCACTTTTTTGGATCAAACTGGGCGAAGTCGCCGGACGCGGTGATTGACCCTAAATGGATCAGCGTCGCTCTTCCTGTGGGGATGGCCATAGGAGCGCTGAGTAATGGCTGGATATCGGATAAATTGTTCGGCTCGAAGCGCTATAAAGCGATCATGCTCTACATGGTGCTGGGTGCGATGACGAGTGTCTGGATGTTTTCGATCCCCGGCCATTCGATACTTGGGGTCGTCGCGCTATTCCTTTGCGGTTTCTTTGTGTATGGGCCGGCGTCATCGTTTTGGGCATTGTGTCCGGACCTGGTCGGCTCGCGCCGCGCCGGCACCGCTACAGGCATCATGAATTTTGCATCCTACCTGTTTGCGGGACTTGGTGAGCCGCTTATCGGGCGAATGCTGGATACCTCCGGCAATACTGCACTGATATTTCCAATTGTCGCCGTTAGCTGTGTCATTAGTGCGTTTGTTGCCATGTTTATCAAACGCTAGCAGAGCTGCCTGGCCGTCACCGCGTGCGTGGTGCATGCGGTTGCCGCCAGCCCCCATATTTCCTCAAAATCAGAAAGGATAAATAATGTCCAGCAGCAAGACCCTGCAGGTCAATGGCCGCAGCTATCCGTGGATGAAGCAGCCTGTCGTCGTCGTTTGTGTGGACGGCTGTGAACAGGAGTATATCAACCAGGCAATTCAGGCTGGCGTCACACCGTTTTTGAAAAAAATGGCGGCGCAAGGAACCGTGCTTACCGGCGACTGCGTCGTGCCCAGCTTTACCAATCCGAACAATTTGTCGATAGTCATCGGGGCGCCGCCTTCGGTGCATGGCATCTGCGGTAACTATTTCCTGGATCGCGAAGCGAATCAGGAAGTCATGATGAATGACGCCAAATACCTGCGCGCCGGCACAATATTTGCATCTTTCTCCGACGCCGGGGCCAAGGTCGCGGTGATTACCGCCAAGGATAAATTGCGCAGTTTGCTTGGGCACAAGATGCGCGGCATTTGTTTCTCCGCGGAGAAGGCCGACCAGGCTACGCTGGAGCAAAACGGCGTGGAGAATTTGCTGGAGCTGGTCGGCATGCCGCTGCCGTCGGTGTATAGCGCCGAATTGTCGGAATTCGTGTTTGCCGCAGGCGTCAAATTACTGGAGACACAGCGGCCTGACATCATGTATCTGTCGACCACCGATTATATCCAGCATAAATTTGCGCCAGGAACACCTGGTGCAAATGCCTTTTACGCGATGATGGATCACTATCTAACCCAGCTCGATGCGCTGGGCGCGGTGATCGGCCTGACCGCCGATCACGGCATGAACGCCAAGACCGATAGCGCCGGCAAGCCCAACGTGATTTATCTGCAGGACGTGCTGGATGAAAAGGTCGGAAGCGGCAAAACACGGGTAATTTTGCCGATCACCGATCCGTATGTCGTGCACCACGGCGCATTGGGCTCTTACGCCACCGTCTATCTGCATCAGGGAGCTGATCTGGCGCATGTTTCGCGGCAGATCAGCGCTATTCCTGGAGTCGAGCTGGTGTTGACGCGCGCTGAAGCGGCTGCCCGCTTTGAACTGCCGGAGGACCGTATCGGCGATCTGGTGGTAGTCAGCGAACGCTTGACGGTGATCGGTACCGCTACCACGCGCCATGATTTGTCCGAACTGCATTTGCCATTGCGCTCGCATGGCGGAATCTCGGAACAACGCGTGCCGCTGATGTTCAATCGCAAGCTTGACGCGATTCCGGCTGACCACCGGCTGCGCAATTTCGATGTGTTTTACCTGGCAATGAACGCCGCAGCCTGATGTGCGTGATGCGGGAGTCAATGCTGGATATGGCAATAAGCTATCCAACGGGCCTCCCTGCGGGCTTGGCAGTGATGCGAATATTTAATCTGGAGATGAAATGTCTATGCTAAATGAATTGAACAAACTCGGGGAAGGTGAGCCGCTGCATCAAAAGATGCGGATTGCCGGCAAGCGGGTCGGTAACGAGCGCCTGATCGAGGTGCTGAATCCGTACAATGGCAAATTGGTCGGGACGATACCGAAGGCGACTGTTGGTGATATCCGCGACGCCTTTGGCATTGCGCGTCGATTCAAGTCAAAGTTGACGCGTTTCGAGCGCTCCAGGATCATGCTGCGGGCATCGGAGATATTGCGTGCCAATACCGACGCCATTTCCGATTTGATTACCGCCGAATCTGGATTGTGCAAGAAGGACTCGCTGTATGAGGTGGGCCGCGCCTGCGATGTCTTCGTATTTGCCGCCAATCAATCGCTGGTGGATGATGGCCAGGTGTTCTCTTGTGACCTGACGCCGCATGGCAAGCAGCGCAAAGTATACACAATGAAAGAGCCTTTGCTCGGCGCAATCTCAGCCATTACCCCGTTCAATCATCCTTTGAACCAGGTTGCGCACAAAGTGGCGCCGTCGATTGCGACGAATAACCGGATGGTGTTGAAGCCAACCGAGAAGACGCCGTTTTCTGCCTTGCTGCTTGCCGATATTTTGTACGAAGCCGGATTACCGCCGGAAATGTTTTCAGTAGTGACCGGCGATCCGAAAGAAATCGCTGATGAAATGCTGACCAACGCCGATGTCGACCTGGTCACCTTCACCGGTGGCGTGCCGATAGGAAAATACATCGCCGGCAAGGCAGTCTACAAGCGCCAGGTGCTGGAACTGGGCGGCAACGATCCTATCATCGTGATGGAAGATGCCGATATTGAAGAGGCAGCGACCCTGGCGGTGTCGGGATCGTACAAGAATTCCGGCCAGCGCTGTACCGCGATCAAGCGCATGATTGTGCATCAGGCGGTAGCGGATGAATTTGTCGAGAAGCTGCTTGCCAAGACCCGGGCCATAAAATTTGGCGATCCTATGGATCCTGGCAACGATATGGGAACTGTGATCGATGAGCGTGCGGCGATGGAGTTCGAAGCCAAGGTGAAGGATGCCGAGCGCCACGGCGCCAGACTGCTGTGGGGTAATGTCCGCAACGGTGCGGTGTACTCGCCGACAGTGCTGGACCATGTGCCCGCCGACTGCAGGCTGGTTGCCGAAGAAACCTTCGGGCCGGTATCGCCGGTGATTCGCTGCACCGATATTGCGGATGCGATCCGGATTTCCAATTCGACGCCATATGGTTTGTCGTCGTCGGTCTGCACCAACCGCATGGACTACATCACCCGTTTCGTCCGTGAGCTGGAAGTGGGCAGCGTCAATGTGAGGGAGGTACCAGGCTATCGCCTGGAGCTGACACCGTTTGGCGGCATCAAGGACTCGGGCCTAGGCTACAAGGAGGGTGTGCTGGAAGCGATGAAAAGCTTCTCCAACACCAAGACGTATTCGCTGCCCTGGGACTAGGCAGATGCCGTCTATTCCTGAGATCGGCGGCTCGTTCTGGCGACCAGGGCGGGGCGGCAAACAGGATAGCTGCCAACGCCCTGATTGCCGTGAAAATATTCTGCCAATAAAATTCTCGATGCCTTCCATCTTTGCTGACCCGCTCGCCCGACGCCGGTGGGCTTAAGCGGACATCGTAAAAACCATGATCGCCCCGGCTCTGGTCGCGGCTCGCTGACCGCCCAGGCCTAATCTGGAGGACGCATAAAGTATTTCCATTTATGCAATTTCTTTAAAGCAATCCCGATCGGTTTAAATCATGGTTGGACGGTGGCGGCTGGATTTCGTGCTCCCCTCACGTATTTTCGTGAAAGTGGCATAATCTTCACTCCTGCGCCTGGCGGGTATCCTGCAGGCAGCTTCCAACCTTAGCAAGGAAAGACCATGATTCTCGAACTAGCAGATATACGCATCCAGCCCGGCAAACAGGCGGAATTTGATGCGGCAATCGAAAAAGGCATACAGGAAGTCATCCACCTGGCCAAGGGCTATGTCAGCCACAAGGTGCATAAGGGCATAGAATCGCCGGAACGCTATGTGCTGACCATCGTATGGGAAACACTGGAAAACCATACCGTCGACTTCCGCGAATCGCCGGCTTTCCAGCAATGGCGTTCCATCGTCGGCCCATTTTTTGCGGTGCCGCCGACTGTCGAGCACTTCAAGCTGCTGACCGAATCGAAGTAACCAGCGAAACAAGTATTGACGCATTAGCCAACATTTCAGATTAAGCATCAAAATCTTAATATATTGAAAATATCCGGCCAGCAGTACCAGAATTTATTGGCAATTTATTACTGATGTGTTTGCCAGCCGGCGGCGGCTGGCAAATTGACCTTGAATTTAGTCTGGTTTAATGTAATTGCTCTTGATTATCTGCGCCTCAACCCCAAGCTTGGTGTGTACAGTTCGGTCCAGCCTTAGAATTATGGATACCGCGCGCGCAAATAACAATCAAAGGTCAATATGGTTCCGCATCTCGTTACTGCCTTGAACGGCCCTCTGCTAGATCTAGAAAAAAAGATACTGCAAGCGACACCTTCAATAGAGCGCTGGTTCAGGCTGGAGTGGCAGGAACATACCCCGCCTTTCTACTGCTCGGTGGACTTGCGCAATTCGGGCTTCAAGCTGGCGCCGGTCGATACCAACCTGTTCCCTGGCGGCTTCAATAACCTGTCGACGGAAATGTTGCCGCTGGCGGTGCAGGCGGCGATGGCGGCGATAGAAAAATACTGCCCGGATGCAAAAAACCTGTTGCTGATCCCGGAGCGCCATACCAGGAATAGTTTTTACCTGCAAAACCTGGCCCGCCAGATGCAGATTTTCCGCCAGACCGGGCTGAATGTCCGCCTCGGCACGCTGGATGAAGACATCAAGGAGCCTACTCCAATCGAGCTGCCCGACGGCACCCAGTTGGTGCTGGAGCCGCTGGAGCGTTCCGCCAATGGACGCCGGCTGGGCCTGAAGAATTTCGACCCTTGCACGGTATTGCTGAATAACGACCTGTCGGCCGGCATCCCGTCGATACTGGAAAATATCCACGAACAGACCTTGTTGCCGCCCTTGCACGCAGGCTGGGCGGTGCGCCGTAAATCCAACCACTTTGCCGCCTATGACGACGTGGTGAAGAAGTTTGCCAAGATGGTGGACGTCGATCCCTGGATGCTGAATCCCTTCTTTGCCAAATGCGCCGATGTGAATTTCCACGAGCGCACCGGCGAAGACAGGCTGGCGGCGACGGTCGATACCATCCTGGCCAAGATGCGCAAGAAATACAAGGAATACGGCATCAAGGAAAAACCTTTCGTGATCGTGAAAGCCGATGCCGGCACCTATGGCATGGGCGTGATGACGGTGCGCGACGCCAGCGAAGTCAAGGACCTGAACCGCAAGCAGCGCAACAAGATGTCGGTGATCAAGGACGGCCGGGAAGTGCATGACGTGATCGTGCAGGAGGGCGTGCCGACTTTTGAGCAGATCAATGAGTCGGTGGCCGAGCCCGTGGTGTACATGATGGACCGCTACGTGGTGGGCGGCTTCTACCGCGTGCATGAAGAGCGCGGCGTTGATGAAAACCTGAATGCGCCCGGCATGCATTTTGTGCCACTGGCATTTGCGCAGCAGCATGCGGTGCCGGACATGCAGGCCAAGCCGGGCACCGCTGCACCGAACCGGTTTTACATGTATGGTGTAGTGGCCCGCCTGGCCTTGCTGGCAGCATCGCTGGAGCTGGAAAAAACCGATCCGAATCCTGAAGTCTACTAGACAGTCTTAATGAATTGAGGTTCCCATGAAATTCGCGTTCCTGACCGATCCGCTGTCGCACTTCAAGACCTATAAGGATTCCACCTATGCGATGATGCGCGAAGCCAGCGGGCGCGGCCATGAAATCCACGCCTTCGGGCCGGACGACCTGGCGTTGGAAGACGGCGTCGTCGTCGCCAATATCAGCAAAATCACATTGACCGGCGACGCGCACGACTGGTACCGGGCGGAACCGCCGGTCAGTCAGCGCCTGGGTAGTTTTGACGCGGTCCTGCAGCGCAAGGATCCGCCTTTCGACATGGAATACGTGTATGCGACCTATCTGCTGGATATGGCAGAACAGCAGGGTACCCGCGTATTCAACAAGCCCTCCGCGATCCGCGACCACAACGAGAAGCTGGCGATCGCGCAGTTTTCGCAATTTACCGCGCCCACGTTGGTGACCAGGGATGAAAAGCGTATCCGGGCCTTTCACCGGACCCATCAGGAAATCATCCTGAAGCCGCTGGACGGCATGGGCGGCGCCGGCATATTCCGGGTCGGCGCCGACGGCATGAACCTGGGCTCGATGATAGAAACCCTGACCCATAACGGCAGCCGGACTATCATGGCGCAGCGTTACATTCCCGATATCGTCCATGGCGATAAGCGCATCTTGCTGATAGGCGGCAAGGTGGTGCCGTTTTCTTTGGCGCGCATCCCGCAAAACGGCGAAGTGCGCGGCAACCTGGCGGCGGGCGGCATAGGCGTGGCGCAGGAGTTGTCGGCCCGGGATCTGGAAATTGCAGAAACTTTGGCCCCTATACTGTACCAGCGAGGCCTGTTGCTGGTAGGATTAGACGTAATAGGAAGCTATCTGACTGAAGTGAATGTCACCAGTCCTACCTGTTTCCAGGAAATCACGCAGCAAAAAGGCTTCAATGTCGCCGGCATGTTTATCGATGCGCTGGAAGCAGCGATCCGCTAATATGCCGTATTAAGATAAGAAATTCGGAATAGTATGATAGGTATCCTCCTGATGACGCATGCTCCGCTGGGCTCTGCTTTCGTGCAGGCGGCGAGCCACGTATTTCGCGGCATGCCGGAACGCCTGGAAGCTATCGACGTGATCGCCGACCAGAATATCGACGACGTCAACCGGCTGGCCAGGGAAGCTGTCAAACGCCTGAATGACGGTTCCGGCGTACTGGTCATTACCGACGTGATGGGCGGGACGCCCTCCAATTGCTGCCGCCACCTGGGTGATCCCAGTGAGGTAGCGGTGATTGCCGGCATCAGCCTGCCCATGCTGCTGCGCGCGATTACCTATCGTTCCGATAACCTGGATGTGGTCGTTGAAATGGCGCTCGCGGGCGGCCAGAACGGCGCATTGAGGATAGATAACCGGGTGCGGCTTTCGCCCACCTGATACCAGTCTGAATCACCATTCCCCAGCAGAATTTGAATTTGAAAGAGTGACAGAACAATGATCCAACAAGAAATTGAAATTGTGAATAAGCTCGGACTGCATGCTCGCGCCTCGGCAAAATTCACGCAACTCGCAGGAAAATTCAAAAGTGAAGTCTGGCTGGCCCGGAATAACCGCAGGGTCAATGGCAAATCCATCATGGGGGTAATGATGCTGGCGGCAGGCAAGGGCAGCAAAGTGACGCTGGAAACCGAAGGCGCCGATGAGCAAGCCTGCTTTGACGCGATAGTGGCGCTGATCAACGACAAGTTCGGCGAGGGCGAGTAACGCCGGTCATATAGGCGGCGATCTGCAGCCTGGTCGTTCCCGGCTGCGAGCGCGCAGCTTGCCATGGTTCCGCATATCAGGGGGCGGGGCCCGGCACGATGGAGATCTCCCGGTAGGTAGGCAAGCGCAAAACAAGCCCATAAAAGACAATAAGGGGACTCAGCATGGCTTCATTCACATTGCAAGGCATCCCCGTTTCACGCGGTATCGCGATAGGCCGCGCACATTTGCTGCGGCCGGCGGCATTGGATGTGCAACACTATCTGGTCGCCCAGGAGCAGGTCGAGGCGGAGGTGAGCCGGCTGCAGCAGGCCATCGTCCAGGTGCACAGGGAATTGCAGATGATCTGGTCCGACCTGCCGCAGGATGCGCCGACCGAGCTGGGCGCCTTCCTCGACGTGCACGCACTGATCCTGTCCGACCCCATGATTTCCGAAGCGCCGCTGGATATCATCCGCACCCGCCACTACAATGCCGAATGGGCGCTGGTGACCCAGATCGACGTGCTGTCTGCGCAGTTTGACGAAATAGAGGACGACTACCTGCGCGAGCGCAAGGCGGATATCCAGCAAGTCGCGGAGCGCGTGCTGAAGGTACTGACCGGCTCGGCCCACGCGCTGCCGCGTGCCGAGGGCATAGACGAGCGCAGCGCCAACATGGTCGTGGTGGCGCGTGATATCTCGCCCGCCGACATGATGCAATTCCGTGATGCGGCCTTCAGCGGTTTCATCACCGATGAAGGCGGCCAGAACTCGCACACCGCGCTGGTGTCGCGCAGCCTGGGCATTCCGGCCGTGGTCGGCACCGGCAACGCGTCCAGGCTGATAGAGCAAGACGACTGGCTGATCGTCGATAGTGACGCCGGGGTGGTGATTGTCGCCCCGTCGCCGCTGGTGCTGGAGCAATACCGCGAGCGCCAGGCGCTGCTGCTGAAAGCCCGCAAGAAACTCCTGAAGCTGAAAAAAACCCCGGCGGTGACGCTGGACGGCGTGGAAATTACGCTGCTGGCGAATATAGAATTGCCCGACCACGCGCTGGCGGCAATGGAGGCCGGCGCCAGCGGCGTCGGCTTGTTCCGCTCCGAATTCCTGTTCATGGGGCGCACCGGCCACACCCACAGGCTGCCGACCGAGGAAGAGCAATTTATCGCCTATCGCAATGCGGTGCAGGCGATGAAGGGCAGGCCGGTCACGATACGCACGCTGGATGTCGGCGCCGACAAGCCGCTGGATACGACCGAGCACAATATCCTGAACCCCGCGCTGGGTTTGCGTGCGATACGCTATTGCCTGGCCGAGCCGCAGATTTTCATGACGCAGTTGCGAGCCATGCTGAGGGCTTCGGCGTTCGGCCCGGTGCAGATCCTGATACCGATGATGGCGCATTCGTTTGAAATCGACCAGTCGCTGGCGATGATAGAGCAGGCCAAGTCCGAACTGGCGGCGGAGAACAAGAAATTCGACTCCAATATCCTGGTCGGAGCCATGATAGAAGTTCCGGCCGCCGCATTGACGGTGCAGCTGTTTGTCAAAAAACTGGATTTCCTGTCGGTAGGCACCAATGACCTGATCCAGTACACGCTGGCGATAGACCGGGCCGACCATGAAGTGGCCCACTTGTACAACGATATCCACCCGGCCATCTTGCAGTTATTGCATATGACGGTCACGGCCGGTGAAAAGGCCGGCATCCCGGTGGCGATCTGCGGCGGCATGGCGGGCGACCGGCGCCTGACGCGGCTGCTGATAGGCATGGGCTTCCGCGAATTGTCGATGCCGGCAGCACAGCTGCCGGAGATCAAGCAAGAGATACTGAACACCAATCTGGAAGCGCTGCAGCCCTACATCAAGAAGATATTGCGCTCCTATGATCCGCAGGTGGTGCAGGAAACCTTGCATTTCCTGGGCAGTGTCGCGTAGGTGCGGGTCAATATCACGCTTATCACGGTTTGACGAGGGGCGCATACTTCGCTATCCTTGCATCATTGCGCCGATTTGAGATCAGCTTGCGGGCGCCTTCCAGTGGACTTGTCCGCTGGATAATAAATACGGCTAAAGCGAGTCTGAATGCTCTCCCGTCCCTTCATTCAGCCCCACCTTTAGCTCCCCGTTACAATTCAGAAGAATTAGAGACCTATAGTCTCAATGGAAGAGTGTATGTCATCAATAGGAATCGTTACGCCGCAGGCTTACCGGTTTGAAGAGGCGTTGACTTTGCAGAGCGGCGCCACCATCTCGGATTACACGCTGATGGTGGAAACCTACGGCACCTTGAATGCGGATAAATCCAATGCGGTGCTGGTATGCCACGCGCTGAATGCTTCGCATCACGTGGCCGGCTACTATGCCGACCAGCCCAAGAACATAGGCTGGTGGGACAATATGGTGGGTCCCGGCAAGCCGCTGGATACCAATAAATTTTTCGTGATCGGCGTGAATAACCTGGGCTCCTGCTTTGGTTCCACCGGCCCCATGCACGCCAACCCGGCAACCGGCAAGCCGTATGGCGCCGATTTCCCGGTGGTTACCGTAGAAGACTGGGTCAGGGCGCAGGCGCTGCTGGCCGACGTGATGGGGATAAGGCAGTTTGCCGCAGTGATGGGCGGTTCTCTGGGCGGCATGCAGGCGCTGGCCTGGAGCATGCTGTATCCGGACCGCCTGCGGCATTGCGTGGTGATCGCCTCTACACCGAAATTGTCGGCGCAGAATATCGCGTTCAACGACGTCGCCCGCCAGGCTATCCTGACCGACCCGGATTTCCATGGCGGCGATTTCTATGCGCACAATATAGTGCCGCGCCGCGGCCTGCGGGTGGCACGTATGATAGGGCATATCACCTATTTGTCGAACGACGACATGGCGGAAAAATTCGGCCGCGAATTGAAGACCGGCGAATACCAGTTCGGCTTCGGCGTCGACTTCGAGATTGAGTCCTATCTGCGCTACCAGGGCGACAAGTTCTCCGATTATTTCGACGCCAATACCTATCTGCTGATCACCAAGGCGCTGGATTACTTCGATCCGGCGCAGGCGTACGGCGGTAGCCTGACCAGGGCGCTGGCCAATACCAAGGCGGAATTCCTGCTGGCTTCGTTCACGACCGACTGGCGTTTCTCGCCCGAGCGCAGCCGTGAGATCGTGCAGGCGCTGGTCGACAACAAGCGCAAGGTGACCTATGCGGAGATCGACGCTCCGCACGGACACGACGCTTTCCTGCTGGAGGACTCCCGCTACCTGAACCTGGTGGCGGCCTATTACAATCGTATCGCAGCGGAGCTGGCATGAATTTCCCGGAATTGAAAGTGCTGCGGCCCGACCTGGCCTTCATCGCCCACTGGATCGAACCGGGCGCGCATGTGCTGGACGTCGGCTGCGGAGACGGCGTGATGCTGGACTACCTGCAGAGCGACAAGCAGTGCAGCGGCTACGGCATCGAGATCGCGGACGAACAGGTGCTGGTATGCGCGCAGCGCGGCATCAGCGTGATCCAGCAGGATATGGAAAACGGCCTGGGTATTTTTGCCGACAATGCCTTCGACACGGTGCTGTGCCTGTCGTCGCTGCAGATGATGAAGCACGTGGAAGGCTTGCTGCGCGATATCGCGCGCGTCGGCAACGAGGCTATCGTCTCCTTTCCCAACTTCGGCTACTGGCCGCATCGCACCGCGCTGCTGCGCGGCAAGATGCCGGTGTCCAAAGCCTTGCCGTATGAATGGTATGACACGCCGAATGTCCGCTGCGCGACGATCTACGATTTTGCCGACCTGGCCGACGACGTCGGGCTGGATGTGCTGGAATGCGTGGCCCTGCATGAAGGCAAGCCGATCACCTTCTTGCCGAATTTGCGTGGTAGTCTTGCGGTCTTCCGCTTAAAGAAAAAGTAAACGCCTTCGTGACAACTCCTTCCGCCAGCTGGCATAGCTATCTGAACCGGCGCATGCTGACGCTGGTGTTCCTCGGCTTCAGTTCGGGCCTCCCTTTGTTTATCCTGCTGAACCTGATGCAGGCATGGCTGGCCAAGGCCGGCCTGGATGTCAAGGCGCTGGGCCTGTTTGCGCTGGTGATGTTTCCGTATACCTGGAAGTTCCTGTGGTCGCCGCTGATGGACAGGTTCAGCCTGGGCCCCCTGGGGCGTAGGCGCGGCTGGATGGCGCTCACGCAGTGCGGATTATTTCTGGCGATAGGCGGCATGGGGATGCTGGACCCGCTGAAGCAGGTGTCGCTGGTCATCCTGGCGGCGGTCGGCATTGCCTTCCTGTCTGCCAGCCAGGATATCGTGATCGACGCCTATAGCCGTGAGATATTGACCGATAACGAGCAGGGCCTTGGCGCGGCGGTGAAAGTCAACGCCTACAAGGTGGCGGGCATGGTACCGGGCGCCCTGTCGCTGATCCTGGCCGATCTGATGCCCTGGCAGTCGGTATTCTGGATTACCGCCGCCTTCATGCTGCCCGGATTGATTTGCACTTTGCTAATTAAGGAACCTGCTGTTTACGGAGCGCCGCCGAGAACACTGGAAGAGGCTATCGTGTTGCCTTTTCGCGAGTTCATTTCCCGTGACGGCTGGTCGCGCGCGCTATGGATATTGTGCTTCATTTTCCTGTACCGTCTGGGCGACAGCATGGCGGCGACGCTGGCCACCAAATTCTTCATCGACCTCGGCTTTCCTTTGACGCAGATCGGTGCGATCGCCAAGCTGACTTTGTTCTGGGGCAGTATCGTCGGCGGGATTGTGGGCGGCGTGCTCATGATACGGCTGGATATCAACCGGGGCTTATGGATATTCGGTGCGATCCAGGCATCCACCTCCCTTGGCTTCGCCTTGTTGGCGCATGCCGGTCCCAATCCCTGGTTTTTAGGGTTTGCAGTCGGCTTTGAGGCATTCGGAGTAGGCCTGGGTACCGCGGCCTTTGTCGCATTTATTGCGAAAACCTCCGATCCCCGCTACACCGCGACCCAGTATGCGCTGTTTTCCAGCCTGGCCGCGATACCGCGCACCTTCGCGACGTCCAGCGTGGGGTTCATCGTCGCAGAAACCGGCTGGTTCCAATTTTTCCTGATTTGTTTCCTGCTGGCGATTCCGGGCATGCTGCTGCTATTCAAGGTCGCTCCGTGGAATGAGCCAGGGCCGGTTATTGCGTCTGAAAAAAAACTGCGATAAGTGGGCGATGGTGCTACCATTTTCCCTATTACTTTCAGACTAGGTCCAGAATCATGAAGCAAGCTGTCGGCCCGTTGATCGCCGCCGTTGCGCTATCCCTGGTGGCGCCCGCGTTTGCACAAGGCAATGCTGCGCCGGTGCAGGATGGCGTGAAGGTGGGCGAGATGTCCTTCATGCGCAAGTTCGCGCCAACCGGCGCGCTGGAAAAACAGGCGGCGCTCCAATATACGCAAACCATGCAGCAGGCCGAGCAGCAAAAGGCGCTGGGGCCGGACAATCATCCGCAAGTGATACGCCTGCGCGCCATCGCAAAAAAACTGATTCCGTATGCCTTGCGCTGGAATGAGCGCGCCAAGGATTGGAAATGGGAAGTCAACCTGCTAGGTTCCAACCAGATCAATGCCTATTGCATGCCGGGCGGGAAGATCGCTTTTTACACCGGCATACTTACCACGCTGAAGCTGACCGACGACGAAGTTGCGATCGTGATGGGACATGAGATCGCCCACGCGCTGCGCGAGCATGGCGCCGAGCGCGCCGGCAAGGCTGCCGCAGCAAATCTCGGGATCAAGGCGCTGGAATTGTTTGCCGGCGCCAAGGGTTACGACCCTAACCTGGCCGGCGCTGCCGGCAGCATGGTTGCCAAGGGGGCCATGCTGAAATTTTCGCGCGATGATGAGACCGAGGCCGATGTGGTCGGACTGGATATCGCCGCCCGCGCCGGCTTTGATCCGCGCGCCGGCGTGGCGCTGTGGCAAAAAATGGGCATGGTCAACAAGAGCGCGCCGCCGCAATGGCTGTCCACCCATCCGGCCGGCCCTACCCGCATCGCCGAGATCCAGCGCCATTTCCCGGAAGTGATGCCCTTGTATGCCAGGGCCAAAGGGCTCAGCCTGAACGCATTGCCGCCTTACCAGAGCAATGTCAAAGGGATTGCGGCGATCAACTAATCCTAGTTAAAGCGAGAGAGCCGAGATGGCCATACATATCGTCCGTTTAGGTAGTCCGCGCTTGGAAGGCGAGGGTCTGCGCATAGGCACGGTAAGGCGCCCGCCGCGCGGGGTGCCCAAGGCTGAATTCTCCAGCCGGGATTATTACGATGTCTGGTTCCCCAATCTTGCTCCCAGTGTGGAAGTCATGCAGGCGGCCAAGGATGCCCAAAGCGAGGCGGACTGGAAGGCCTTTGCCAGGCGCTACCGGGCAGAAATGACGACGGCCGAGAATGGCCGCGTGCTGGACCTGTTGGTGGCCTTGTCGCGCCAGACCAGTTTTTCGGTCGGCTGCTATTGCGAAAACGAGGCCTACTGCCATCGGTCCATATTGCGTGAGTTGCTCGCGGAACGCGGTGCGCAGATTGATTGAGCCAGGCGGGGCAATATCGTCTCAGGCGCACACGGCGCAGATGTGGCAGGAAGCTTCGTTGCAATAAAATCATGCTGGCGATGCAGCGCAGGGTCGGCGATGTCGTTAAAAATTAGAGTAAACGCTCTAATTTTTGCCATTGAACGCAAGCGGGAACGACCAATGTCTTTACACTTTTCGCCATATTTTGATACATAAGCTGCTGCACTTGTTCTGTGCGCAAGCTATATCTACCAGTGGATGTAAGTAAATGTAACGCACAAATTTTGCGCATGCATCCAGATTCCTGGTTGTCCATCCCCCCATTTTTATCCTGTGTCCCGAAAAATACAGCGCGGGTCCAGTCTCTTGCTCTTTGCCATTATTCGAGGCATATTTCCAAAATATTGATATAAATCATGTCAAAGTGCATCTTTTAATGACGTTAAAGCTTGCGCAGCGAGCGTTTTATCTTGTCATTAAGATTTCATAAATCACTGCCACACTCAGCGGGTTTTGTTTTTCATGTCTAATTTCGCAATCACCCGGCAAGGACTTTGTCATAAAAAATCTTTTGTTCGTATGTTCAATAGATACAAAGCAATCGATTGCGTATCTTTTTGAAACATTTATTACAAAAAGCAATCGTTTGCCAACTAGAAGTAGATAGCGGTCATCAAGACGTCACAAGATCTCGGGAAGATACATCTGGTAAGTATTTGTAATATTTGTCGCATTTTCGCAATTGGTCGAAGTTAAGCAGTGAGCGATGCGCTGGCAATCCGGTTCATGAGCAGCAGAAATCTTAAATTTGAAGCATTCAATATAAATCCACCTCGATCTAGGAGCAGTAATGAAGAAATCCGGACAATTCTCACCACTCCCGTCGCGCCTGTCGATGCTGGCCGTGGCATGCCAATTGGTATGCCTGGGCATGTCGGCCAGCGCGTATGCACAAACGGCGCCGGCGGCTGAAGCAAAGCAAAATGCTGAGTCAACCGAAAAAGACGACGTAAAACGTGTAACGATTACCGGCAAAAAAGTCGGTATGGGTTTGATGGTGCAAGAAAGCGCGCCTAAAGCTCGCAGCACGATCACCGCGGAAGAACTGAGCAAGCAACGCCCTACAGGTAACGCCTACCAGGCGCTGGAGTTGTTGCCTGCTGTGAACAGTTATAACTACGACGCAACCGGCCTGTTCGGCGGCGGCCTGACTTTGCGCGGCTTCAACAGCGACCAGATCGGCGCGACCATCAATGGCGTACCTGTCAATGATTCCGGTAGCTTTTCCGTTTTTCCTCAAGAATTCGTAGATCCTGAAAACACTTGCAGCCAATTTGTGACCCAGGGCTCGACCGACGTCGATTCGCCGCAAATCGGCGCGACCGGCGGTAACTTCGGCATCACCACCTGCGACCCTTTGAAGGAACGCAATTTCCGCATCATGCAGACGGTGGGTGGCTTGCACCTGTCCAAAACCTACGGCCGTTTCGACACCGGCCTGCTGTCGGATAACATGAGTCGCTTCTTTATTTCCGCGTCCCATGCCCAGGCAGACAAATGGAAAGGCGAAGGTGGCGCCAAGCGCGATCATATGGATCTCGGCTTCCGCATTGATTTCGACCGTTTCAACTCGATTAACGGCACTATCTTGTATAACCGCGCGATCAACCAGAATATCAGCACGTTCAATCTGGCGGACTTGGCCAAGCACGGCTACTACTACGATTACTCGCCGACTTTCCAGGGGCACGTAACACCGACCAAGGGCAAGGCCGACAACGATCCTAACCCTGCATTTGCAGATGCCTATTATCAGTTGACCAAAAATCCGTTCCAAAACGTGATTGCGTCGGCAACCGGCAAATTCCGCCTGAACGAAGATACTGACATCAAGATCTTGCCTTATTTCTGGTATGGCTACGGTACGGGCAGCAATCAGCAAAGGCTGCAGGCTGAAAACCAATTCCTGGATCCAGTCAGCCACAAGAATACTGCCAGCGTCGACCTGAACGGCGACGGCGACACCCTGGACAAGGTAATCGTTGCAAACAGCAGCGTTACCCGTACCAACCGTCCCGGCCTGACCGCTTCTTTGATACGCCGCTACGAAAATCACGAAATCCTCGGCGGTTTCTGGTTTGAGCGCGCAACCCATGAGCAATTCGGCCCTATGGTGCCAGTCGATGCTGCCGGCAATGCGGAAGACATCTGGTTGCGTAATGGCAGGATCACTCGCCCTGACGGCACGCCATTTCAATCACGCGACTGGAAGACGATCAGCACTGCTTATCAATACTTCCTGCAAGACACCGTCAGCTTGTTGAACGACAAGCTGAGCGTGAACGTCGGCGTGCGCGCACCGACCATGAAGCGCGACTTCACCAACTACGCCAACGAAGGCTCCAACTCTGCGTATACGTACAACATCAAGCGTGAATATTCTGAAGTGCTGCCGCAACTGGGCGGACGCTACCAGATCGATACGTATAATCAAGTTTTTGCCAGCCTGGCAAAAAACATGAAGGCGCCGCCAAACTTTGTCTATTCCGGCACCAACAACCTGGCCGTGGATGCGACCGGCAAACCTAAACTGGATGCCCAGGGCAATGTTTACCTGAACAACGATGTCAAGGCTGAAACTTCCTACAACCTGGATCTGGGTTATCGCCATCAAAGCGACAAGCTGACTGCCCAGGCGACCATCTACGCTGTGGATTTCAAAAACCGCCAGGCGACCGCGTTTGATCCAACAACGCAGACAAGTTCGCTGGCTAACGTCGGTAAAGTCAACACCCACGGTTTTGAATTGGAAGCCGGTAACACGCCTGTCAACGGCTGGTCATTCTATAGCTCTCTGGGTTTCAGCAAGAGCGAGATCAAGGACAACCTGATTGTAGGCAAAGATCCTAAAACCGGTGCTCCGCAAGTATTGCCATTGGCCGGCAAGGAAATGGCGCTGACACCGCAATGGAAATTCGGTTTGAGCGCGCAGTACGAAACCGGCGTTTGGTACACTCGTTTGAAAACCAAATACACCAGCGGCCAGCAAGCCACTTTGATGAATGATGAGTTCGTCCCATCCTATATCCTGACGGATCTGGATGCCGGCTATCAGTTCCCGAACAGCGGCTGGTTGAAGAAACCGACTATCCGCCTGAACGTCAGCAACATCTTCAATGAACAGTATCGCAACCCGTCCTCGCAATCTGTGCTCAATGCACAGCCGTTTGGATCGGTGACTGCAAAATCTGTGTTCTACTACCTGGGCGCGCCGCGTCTGGTGACAGTCACTTTGCAAGCGGACTTTTAATTGACATGGTGGCCTCTGCCAGCGGAGGCCGCCTGGTCTGATGGAACTATGGGCCTGCAACAACGCATCGCGATGTTGCAGGCCCATTTGCATTGATGTTTTCCTTTTTTCTTCCTATTTGTGTTTCAAAGCAATCATGCCGTCGATTAAACCTCTCGCCTTGCTGTCCGTGCTCGCATTTTCGTTGCTGGCCTCCTGTTCAATGCCGTCCACGCAGGTCGGCGGCACCGCGGAAATCACGATTTTCAGCATTAACGACTTCCATGGCCATGTGCAATCGGATCATCCGGTGCCGTATATGGAGCAGGAGGATGATCCCGCCCATCCGGATCAGAAAATCTCTGTGCCGTCCGGCGGTTTCGCCTATCTGGCGACCATGCTGAAAGAGCGGCGCAAGCAGGCGTCCGCCAATATCCTGGTCGGTGCCGGCGACTTGATCGGCGCGTCCCCGGCAGGCTCTTCGATGCTGAAAGACGAGCCGGTGATAGAGGCATTGAACCAGCTGGGGATGGAGGTCAGTTCGGTCGGCAACCACGAATTCGACGCCGGGCAACAGGAATTGGAGCGCAAGATCAAGGGGGAGTGTCCGGGCACAGGCTGCAAGTTTCCAGGGTTTTCCGGCGCCAGATTCAGCTATATCGCGGCCAATGTGCTGGATAAATCGACCTCGCAACCGTGGCTGAAGCCGTATGTGATCAAGAAGGTAGGCGACGTCAATGTCGCCTTCATCGGCGCCGTGACCAAGGAAACCCCGTCCATCGTTTCCGCCGTCGGTATCCAGAACCTGCAATTCATCGACGAGGCGCAGGCGATCAACCGCTATGTGCCTGAAATCAAGCGCCAGAACGTCGCTGCGATAGTCGTGCTTATCCACGAGGGCGCCAGCTACAAGGGTGCGGCGAACGATCCATCCTATCGTTGCGAAGGCCTGCAGGGATCGATCATCGATATTGCCAACAAACTCGATCCTGCAATCAGCCTGATCGTGTCGGCGCACACGCACCAGGCGTATACCTGCAAAATCGGCGGCAAGCTGGTGGTGTCCGGCCGCAATTACGGTTCGCTGTTGACCGAGGTGAAGCTGAAGATAGACCGGACCAGTAACCAGGTGATAGCTGCAACAGCGCATAATTATGCGATAGACCAGCGCGTATTGGCGCCGGATCCGGACGCCAAAAAATTGGCAGACCAGGTCGCCGCGCTGACCGACAAGATACGCCAGCGCCCTATCGCTACGCTGACCACCCTGCTCAGCAGGAAACATAGCTATCCGTACTCCGACAGCAGCCTGGGCAATGTGATTGCGGATGCGCAACTGAGTTTTGCGCGCAGTTCGGGCGCGGCGGACATTTCTTTCATGAACTCCGGCGGCATCCGCAGCGACCTGCAGAATTTAAATGTCACTTTCGGCGATATCTACGCCACGCAGCCGTTCGGGAATGGCGTGGTGCGCATGAATTTGAGCGGGGCCCAGCTCACCGAACTGCTGAAGCAGCAGTGGGATGGACGCTCGGCGGATAACCCCAAGATGATGTCGGTATCGCAAGGTTTTAGCTATCGCTGGCGCGCCAAAGCGCCGATAGCGGACCGCTTGACCGATGTGCGTCTGAACGGCCAGCCGATAGACGCCGGCAAGCAATATGCGGTCGTGGTCAACAGCTTCATGGCGGACGGCGGCGATGGTTATACGGTGCTGAAAGCCGGTACCCAGCGCCAGCTGTTGGGCGGCGATATCGATGCGATGGAAGCGTATATGGTTGCCAATGGCGCCAAGCTGTCGGATGTCGACATGCAGAGGGTCAAGCGCCTGGAGTAAACCGGCTCGCTAGATGCAGGATGAACACAAAAGCCAGTCTGTGCCGACTGGCTTTTTTTCGGTCAATCGCCGAAGGGCAAGCCTACATAATTTTCCGCCAGTGCGATTTGTGCTGCGCGCGAGTTGGCCAGGTAATCCAGCTCGGCTTCCTGTATCTTGTGGCCGAATGCGTCGGTGTTCGGGAAGCGGTGCATCAGCGATGTCATCCACCACGAAAAGCGCTCCGCCTTCCAGATCCGGCGCAGGCATTTTTCCGAATAGGCGTCGATGCCGGCGCTGGTTTTTTCCGCATAATATTCAATCAGCGCGCGCGATAGATAATGTACGTCGCTGGCCGCCAGGTTCAGGCCCTTGGCGCCGGTAGGCGGTACGATGTGGGCGGCATCGCCGGCCAGGAACAGGCGGCCGAAGCGCAAAGGTTCGGCGACGAAACTGCGCAAGGGGGCAATGCTCATTTCTATCGACGGGCCGGTGACTAGGGCGGCAACGGCTTCTTCATCCAGCCTGCGTTTCAACTCTTCCCAGAAGCGTGCATCCGACCATTCTTCGGCCTTCTCCGTCAATGGGCATTGCAGGTAGTAGCGGCTGCGCGTCGCCGAGCGCATGCTGCACAGGGCGAAGCCGCGCTCGTGATTGGCGTAGATCAGTTCATGCGATACCGGTGGCGTGTCCGACAAGATGCCCAGCCAGCCGAATGGATAGACCCGCTCAAAAGTGCGCATCGCAGTTTGCGGCACGCTTTGCCGGCTGACGCCGTGAAAGCCGTCGCAACCGGCAATGAATTCGCAGTCCAGTTCTTGCCATGCGCCGTCTTTGCGATAACGTACCTTAGGTGACTTGCCGTCGAAATCGTACAGGCTTACCGCTTCGGCTTCGTACACGATACCTGCGCCCGACTCGTCGCGCGCATCCATCAGATCGCGGGTGACTTCGGTCTGACCGTAGACGGTCACGGACTTGCCTATCAATTCCTTGAAATTGATCCTGTGCCTGGCGCCGCCGAAAGATAACGCGGCGCCGTCGTGGATCAGGCCTTCTTGGTGCAGGCGGCGGCTGACGCCGGCCTCATCCAGCAGGTCGACCGTGCCCTGCTCCAGCACGCCGGCGCGGATACGGCCCAGCACATAGTCGCGGCTGCGCTGTTCCAGGATCACATTGTCTATGCCGGCTTTGTGCAGCAACTGGCCCAGCAGGAGGCCGGCCGGGCCGGCGCCTATGATGGCTACTTGGGTACGCATGGTGGATGGTCTCGTTTATATGTTTATTGCGTGGCTTGACAAATCTTGCCCACTATCGTGAATGCAAGCCGGGGGTGGCCCGGCGACCACTTACTTTTTCTTGCTTCGCCAAGAAAAAGTAAGCAAAAAGAAGGCGACCGCAGACTTGCCCTACGGGTGATGGAGCGTTGCTCCATCACATTTTATGCATTACAAAAAATGGGAAACAGACGAAACTCGCTTCGCTCAAACAACGTCTGTTTCTGATCCATTTTCTGTAACGCACAAAATGCTGCGTCCCGAGCGGATTAAGGTCAAAAACAACAGCAACGGCGCAACCAGCGGCTACGCCATTGTTGGTATCTTCATACATCAAAAAATACGGTCTCGTCCTGTCCCTGCATCTGTATATCAAACTGGTACACGACGCCGCCTGCCTGCTGCTCGCGTTTGGCGATCAGCGTATGGCGGCGGTCTGCCGGTACCGTGTTGAGGACTTCATCTTCATTGTTGGCGCGGGTTTCATCGTCGAAGTACAGCCTGGTGTACGCATGCACCAGCAGGCCGCGCATGAAGACGATGATGTCGATGTGCGGCGCCTGGCCGGGGGCGATGGCGCCGGGTTTGACGGTTTGCAAAATATAGCGCTGCTGGGCGTCGGTGCCTGTGCCTATGCGGGCGTAGCCGGTAAAGCCGGTATTGACTATGTCGCCGGTGCTGGCGACATAGTTGCCGTCGGCGTCGGCTTGCAGGAATTCGAGCATGGCGTCTGCGATCGGCTTGCCGGCGCCGTCCAGCACCTGGCCGATGATTTGTATGTGCTCGCCTTTGGCGCTATTGTCGGCGATGACGGCGTCGAACATGCTCGCCATGTCGTAGTTGTATTGTTGCGGCGTCAGGCTGTAGGCAAAGTAGGGCCCCACGGTTTGCGAAGGGGTTTGTTTGAGTTTCATCATCGGCTCTCCATTGGGGTCTGGCGCTCGCCGCGCAGTACGATGTCGAATTCATAGCCGAGCGCAAAATCCGGTTCGGTCACGTCCAGCGTGAAGCGGGATACCAGCAGTTCGCGCGCGTTTTCCGGTGTGCCCTGGTAGATAGGGTCGAACGCCAGCAGCGGATCGCCTGGGAAGTACATCTGCGTCACCAGGCGGGTCGCGAAGTAATTGCCGAACAGCGAAAAATGGATGTGGTTGGGGCGCCAGGCATTGGGGTGGTTGCCCCACGGGTAGGCGCCGGGCTTGATGGTCATGAAACGGTAGCGGCCGTCCTTGTCTGTGATGCAGCGGCCTGCACCCAGGAAGTTGGGGTCCAGCGGCGCCTGGTGCTGGTCCACCTTGTGCACGTAGCGCCCGGCGGCATTGGCCTGCCAGATCTCCACCAGCGTATGCGGCACTGGTTTGCCGTTTTCATCCAGTACACGGCCGGTGACGATGATGCGTTCGCCTATCGGCTCGCCGTTGCGCACCGCATTGCGGGTCAGGTCATGGTCCAGCGCTGTGACTGCATCATGGCCGTAGACCGGCGCGCGCAAGTTTTGCATGCTGGCTCTGGCCGGCAGCAAGGGACGGGTGGGGCCGCGTAAAGTGGTGGATTTGTAGTCGCGGGACAGGTAGGCGGGATGGGCTTCCCAGTCGCGCGGGTTTAACAGAGTGGGCTCAGACAAGATCATCTCCTGATTTTTTTGCCGATTGTTATTGATATGTTCAATCACTATATACCTGAGAAAATATAGGTACAATTGATCAAATTTCAGGTTTTCCATAACTAATTGGAATGGATTGGGTCTTAGGCGATGGATGGGCGGATCAAACTTCGGCACTTGCAGTGCTTCCTGGCAGTGATGCAGCATCGCAGTCTGCAGAAAGCAGCGGATGCGATGTCGATTACCCAGCCGGCAGTGTCCAAGACTATCGCCGAGATGGAAGAAATCATGGGCACCCGCCTGTTCGAACGGGGCCGTAACGGCGCCCGGCCAACCGGCAAGGCAGAACTGTTCTGGCGCTATGCCGGGGCGACCGTCAGCACGCTGCGCCAGGGGTTGGACGTGCTGTCCGGCGGAGATCGCGCCGATGGCGGCGTCAGCGGCGGCACGATAAGGCTGGGCGTGCTGCCTACAGTGGCGCCGTCGCTGATCCCGCTGGCCTTGCAATTATTCCAGCAACACTGGAAGAACGTTGTGGTAAGGATCACATCCGGCTTGAATGTGCAGCTGATGCAGCAATTGAAGGCGCAAGAGCTGGACCTGGTGATAGGACGGCTGTCGGAGCCGGATAGCATGATGGGCCTGACCTTTGAGCACTTGTTTGCCGACCAGTTGTCGGTCGTGGTCCGCGCTGATCACCCGTTGCTGGCGCTGCCTACGCTGTCGGTAGAGCACATCATGGCCTACAGCCTGCTATTGCCGCCGCTCAGTACCGTGATTCGCAACGCCGCCGACAGTTTCCTGAATGCGCACGGTGTCGGCAATCCCAATTCCTATATTGAAGTGCTGTCGGTATCGCTGGGGCGCGAGCTGGTGCTGCGCAATGATGCGGTATGGTTCGTGCCTACCAGCGCAGTCAGGCTGGACCTGGAAAATGGCATCTTGTGCAGCCTGCCATTTTCCATGGCGGGGTCGGAACAAATGGTGGGGCTGGCCTTGTCGAATGCCGTGCTGCCTTCGCCGGTGACGGAGGCGATGATACATGCGATACGCGAGGTCGCAGCCCGCCAGCGTATCGGCTAGCGAGCGGGCTGCCTTGCCGCCTTACAGCTTGTGCTTGTATTCGATAATCAATGGCGCATGGTCGGAAAAACGCTGCTCTTTGTAGACCGAGGTTTTGCTCGCCTTGGCCGCGATGCCGGCGGTGGCGACATGGTAATCTATACGCCACCCCACATTATTGGCCCAGGCCTGGCCCCGGTTACTCCACCAGGTATAGGCGTCCCCGGTTGTATCGGGATACAGCCGGCGATACACGTCAACCCAGCCCAGCTCATCAAAGATGCGCGTCATCCAGGCGCGCTCTTCCGGCAGGAAACCGGAATTTTTCTGGTTGCTCTTCCAGTTTTTCAGGTCGATTTCTTTATGGGCAATATTCCAGTCGCCGCAGATGACCAGTTCGCGCCCTTCCGCCTGCAAGGCGACCAGATGCGGTAAAAATAATTCCATGAAGCGGAACTTGGCCTCTTGCCGCTCAGGAGATGAGGAGCCGGAAGGGCAATACACGGAAATAATGCTCAAATTGCCGAAATCGCAGCGCACGTAGCGGCCTTCGGCATCGAATTCCGGACTGCCAAAGCCGATATACACGGCATCCGGCTTGCTCTTGCTGTACACGCCGGCACCGGAATACCCCTTCTTCTCGGCATAGTGGAAATTGCCGTGGTAGCCGGCAGGCGCCAGGAATTCCGGTGTCATATCGCTGGCTTGGGCTTTTAATTCTTGCACGCAGATGAAATCGGCGGATTCCTTGTCCATCCATTCGAAAAAGCCTTTTT
>JAZJYH010000110.1:0-2370 GCA_040390485.1 Pseudomonadota bacterium | reverse complement strand
TGTGCATGAAGCATGAGATACGCCAGATGCTGAAGCAGGGCGGCGGCACCATCGTTAACACGGCGTCGGTAGCCGGCCTGGTGGGCGCGCCCATGCAACCGATCTATGCCGCCAGCAAGCACGCGGTGGTCGGCTTGAGCAAGACCGCCGCCGCCGAATACGGGCGCGCCGGCATACGCGTGAACGCGGTCTGCCCCGGCGTGATCCGTACTCCCATGATGGAGCACGCGATAGAGCGCGAGCCGCGGCGCGAGAAGATGATACAGAAGCTGCACCCGATAGGGCGCATAGGCGAAGCGGAAGAAATTGCCAACGCCGCATTATGGCTGTGCTCCGACCTGTCTTCGTTTGTCACCGGACATCAATTGGCGGTTGACGGCGGGCTGACCGCGATTTAAGCTCAAGATAATAAAAAAGCAAGAGAGGGTACATCCCTCCGGCCGGGAAAACCATCACCAAACCTAGTGAGAGAGACCATGAAAGAATTTCCCTGGATCAAATCCTATCCCGCAGGCGTACGCTGGGATGCAGAATTGCCGACCATGCCGGTACCGGCCTTGCTGGAAGATGCCGCTGCCAAATGGCCCCAGCATCCGGCGCTGGACTTCATGGGCAAGAAGACCAGTTACAGCGAATTGCAAGCCCTGGTGAACAGGGCGGCCAAAGGCTTTCAACAACTGGGCGTCAAGCCCGGCGTGCATGTAGGCCTGTATCTGCCGAATACGCCGCACTACATCATCAGCTTTTTCGGCGTACTGAAGGCCGGCGGGACCGTGGTCAATTATTCGCCGCTGGATGCCGAGAAAGTGCTGGAGCACAAGATAGGCGATAGCGAGACCGACCTGCTGGTGACCCTGGACCTGGCGGTGCTGTATCCGCAAATGGCGAAATTCCTCGGCCGCACCAGGCTGAAAAAGCTGATCATAGGCAGCGTCGCCGAAATGTCGCCTTACCCGGATGCCGTGCGTGCCAACCTGGAGCAGGCGCATCAGCTGTCTGCCATCCCGGCCGATGATCAGCACCTGGGTTTCCAGCAGTTGCTGGACAACGACGGCAAGTACACGCCGGTGCCGGCCGGCGACCCCAGCGAGACTATCGCCGTGCTGCAATATACGGGCGGCACCACCGGCTTGCCGAAGGGGGCGATGCTGACGCATGCCAACCTGACCACGGCCTGCAGCCAGATCATGGAAACCCTGAACACCGAGCCCAGGGTATTGACCGAGGGCCAGGAGCGCCTGCTGGCGGTGCTGCCGCTGTTCCATATCTATGCCTTGACGGTGGATATGCTGTTTGGCCTGCGCATGGGCGCGGAAATTTTCCTGCACACGCGCTTTGACGTGGATGCGGTAGTCAAGGACCTGGCCGGCAAGAAGATCACGGTGTTCCCCGGTGTGCCTACCATGTATACGGCGATCATCAACCATCCCGAGATCCGCAACTTTGACCTGAGCTCGCTGAAGTTCTGCAATTCCGGCGGCGCACCGTTGCCGGCCGAAGTGCTGCAGCAATTCCAGGCCCTGACCGGTTGCACCCTGCTGGAAGGCTGGGGCATGACCGAGACTTCGCCCACTGGCACCTTTACGCCGCTGGGCGGCCTGCGCAAGTCAGGCTCCTGCGGGCTGCCGACGCCGGGGATCACCTTCAAGTTCGCCAGCGTGGACGACGCCCGTCAGTATGTGGGTATAGGCGAGCGCGGCGAGATTTGCGTTTCCGGCGCCAACATCATGAAGGGCTACTGGAAAAAACCGGAGGCGACCGCCGATGTGATGACTGCCGACGGCTTCCTGCGTACCGGTGACGTCGGCTACATGGATGAAGACGGCTATGTGTACATCGTCGACCGCACCAAGGACATGATATTGTGCGGCGGCTACAACGTTTATCCGCGCAATATTGAAGAGGCCATCTACGAGCATCCAGGGGTGGCCGAAGTCAGCGTCATCGGCGTCCCGGATGCCTACCGCGGCCAGTCGCCGAAAGCCTTCATCAAGCTCAAGGCCGGTGTTGCCGCCATCTCGCTGGAGGAGATGAAAGAGTTCTTGAAGAGCCGCCTGGGCAAGCACGAGATGTTGCAGGACCTGGAAATTCGCGCCGAACTGCCGAAGACGCCGGTAGGGAAGCTGTCGAAGAAAGAACTGTACGAAGAAGAGGCACGCAAGCGGGCCGCCTGATGCGTGACTGGGTATGGTCCGGGCATGCCTTTGTTGGCCCGGACCGCCTTAGTACTCGCTGAAGCCAACGGCGTCGAGCCAGGGTGTCGCTAACCCGGCGGGTCGCCCAAAACTGCATGTAAAAAGCCCCGCCGGTTATTGTGAACTGAACCCCAAAAGTTGGACACCGACTTTTGGGGTTTTTTCATGACTAAAC
>JAZJYH010000109.1:0-10974 GCA_040390485.1 Pseudomonadota bacterium | reverse complement strand
GCGCCATCTACGGGCCGAAGACGATGCTGATCGACCAGGATGCAGGTTCCGGCGGTGATTTCCTGCCGTATGCCTTCAAGCGCCTGAAGCTGGGCGACCTGGTGGGCAAACGTACCTGGGGCGGCCTGATCGGTATTTCCGCCAATCCCGACCTGATCGACGGCGGCGGCCTGGTCGTACCGTTTTTCCGCTTCTTCACGCCAGACGGTGAATGGCGCGTGGAAAATGAAGGCGTGACGCCGGACATCGATGTGGAACTGGAGCCGGGCGAAGTCAACCGGGGCAATGACACGCAACTGGATGCGGCGATCAATAATGTGCTGCAAAAGCTGCAGGGTTATAAGGATATGCAATACAAGGCGGCGCCTGCCTTCCCGCGGCAAATGGGCAAGTAAGTTGGTCTTGCAACGAACAAAGGACACCGGGCAGGTGTCCTTTGTTTGTCCGCTTGCATATGGTAGAGAGACAGGAAAGCTTGCATGGACTGGTTTTTCATACTTGCGATAGGGCTGGTCGCCGGCACCATCAGCGGCATCGTCGGCTTTGGCTCTTCCATCATGCTGATGCCGGTGCTGGTGATACAGTATGGCCCGCGCGAAGCGGTACCTATCATGGCGATTTCCGCGCTGATGGCAAACCTGTCGCGCATCCTGGTCTGGTGGCGTGAAATACAGTGGGACGCCTGCGCCGTCTATTCGGTCACCGGCATCCCGGCGGCGGCGCTGGGCGCGCGCACCTTGCTGGCCGTACCGCAGCACATCATAGAGGCGGCGCTGGGGGCTTTCTTCATCCTGATGATACCGGCCAGGCGCTGGCTGGCCGCGCGCGACCTGCATTTAAAACTGTGGCATCTGGCTGTGGTGGGAGCGGTGATCGGCTACCTGACCGGCATCGTGGTTTCTACCGGTCCTATCAATGCGCCTATCTTCCTGGCCTACGGGCTGGTCAAGGGCGCCTTCCTGGCAACCGAGGCCGCCGGCTCAATGGGCGTTTACCTGAGCAAGGCGCTGACCTTTCGCTATTTCGGCGCACTGCCTACCGGCGCCATCGTCAAGGGCCTGATCATAGGTTCGTCATTGATGACAGGTTCTTACCTGTCTAAGCGTTTCGTGCTGAAGCTGGAGCCGGATTTCTTCCGGCTGCTGATGGATGGCCTGATGCTGGTCTCCGGCCTGGCCATGTTGTGGTCCGCGCTGTGATCGCGGCGGCAGGGCCTGCCGCTTGCCGATGGCGGCGCCTAATTTTCTTCCAGATACGTCATGTATAGTTCACGCGCCCTGGTGGCGATAGGGCCGACCGGCAGCTCATGCGATTCATAGCGGGTGCAGGGCATCACCTTGCCGAAATTGCCGGTATTGAAAATTTCCCGCGCCGTCTTCAACTCTTCAGGCTTCACACTGCGCTCTGTCACCGTGATCCCTGCAGTGGCCAGCAAGGCGATGACACGGGCACGGGTAATGCCGGACAGGAAGCTGCCGTTCGGCACCGGCGTCACCACTTCCCCGGAAGCGCTCACCAGGAACAGATTGGCGGTCGCGAATTCGGCGACATTGCCCTGGACATCGCATACCACGGCGTTGTCGAAGCCGCGCTGCTTGGCATCGCGTAAGGCTTTGGTCGTATTCGGATACAGGCAGGACGCCTTGGCGTCGGTAGGCGCCATCGACGGATCCGGTCTGCGCAATTCGGACAGGCAGGCAGAAAAACCGGAAAACGGCGGCATAGGCGCGTCGAACAAGGTCAGCGCAAAACCCGATTTATCGGCTTCGGGGATCAGCAGGCCGTCGGTGGCAAACACCAGCGGGCGAATGTAAAGCTCGGCATCCGCCGGGAACTGCCGTATGCCCTCGCGGCACAGCGCCTCCATTTCGTCCACGCTGTATGGGCACGTCAATCCCAGCCTTTCCGCCGACTGTATCGCCCGCTGCAAATGCAGGCGCAGGTCCGGCATATGTCCGCGTACCGAGCGCGCGCCGTCAAATATCGAAGAACCCAGCCATACGCTATGGTCCATGGCGCCGAAAAGCGGCGTATTGCCCTCGCTCCAGCGTTCGTTGAAATAGGTCAGGTACATATAGTTATCTCCAGTTTGCTGATGGCCTGGCAGGGAATTCGGTACAGGCAGCTGCGGCCAATGTAACACGGCGGCAGCGGCCCGGATGGCGGCGGCGGGCCGACGCACGCCTATTTTAATGTTTTTTTTATATTTGTTTTTTTATCCGCCACATCCTCGCAAGCCACGTCCAGCAAGATATATCTGGCCGGTTTTTTTTGATAAATATTGTATAAAAATTATTTTATGGGGCTGATATCCCTCTGTATGTCCAGTTTTGGAGCATCTTGGCCGGATTTGCACCAAATAAAATTCTATTTCCTGTCAACTAAACCGCAAATTCGTACGTTCTTTGTCCTAACTAACGAATCCTTGCAGGCAAGCTTTTGAAATGCAAGCGGTGATTCCCCCATATGGAGTCTTGAAATGATCTACGAAATTCAAATTCGCAACCAGGCTAATAATAAAAATACATCAGACCAGTTGATCTGGATCGAGAGCGACTTGCCTACCCGTTCGTTTGAAGAATGGCTACAGAACAGGTCATTGCTGAATCGCAGCGGCTTGGCGCCGGTAGTACGCTGGAGTATCGTGCAGACTCAAAGGGCCGCGCACTTTGTGCTGGCGACCCAGGCCAAGGCCCTGGAAAACCGGATTGCCGAATTGATGAACGGCGTGGTGGACGTAGTCGGCGTTCCCGATGCGAGCAAGGCGCTGAAAGCCTTTCAATTGAAAGTGTCGACGCCGGAATTGGCTGAAGCCTTTTAATTTACCCTGATTCCCCCGGCGTCCGCATGGACCTATAGCCGGCGCAAAAAATGCCTCTCCATCCAGCCGGGTCCGAGAGGCTTTTTTGCGCCCGGCGAAAATCATGTCCCTTCAATATAGCGCGCGCTCCAGGACGCAATCATATTGGCAACGTAGACGGCGTCCTCTTTGCTGCTCAGCAGGTGGTCGGCATTGTCCAGTGAGATAAAGCTCTTTGGATGTTTGGCCGCGGTAAAGATATGCATCGCATTGGAAATATCCACGGTCGCGTCGCGCGGCCCGTGCATGACCAGCAAGGCCCGTTTTAATGCCGCTATCTTGCCGCTCAGGCTGTGCTCGGCAGCGTCTAGGATGAACTGGCGCTTGATCTTGAACGGCCGCCCGGCCAGTTGCACCTCGGCCTCGCCGTCGGCATTGATCTGGTCCAGGTGGTCTTTGAACAAGCCGGTCACATGGCTGGGGTCGCTGGGTGCGGCGACCGTGACGACTGCCTGCACTTCTGCGATATCGGCTGCCGCCGCCAGCACCGCCGCGCCGCCCAGGCTGTGGCCTATCAATAAGCTGGGAGCCTGGTGCTGCCGCCGCAAATAGTCGGCGGCGGCCACCAGGTCCGCGACGTTGGAAGAAAAATTGGTATTGGCAAATTCTCCTTCGCTGGCGCCCAGGCCGGTAAAGTCAAACCGCAGCACCGCGATACCGTGGCTGGTCAGCGCCTGCGCAATCCTGCTGGCGGCGAAGACATCCTTGCCGCAGGTGAAGCAGTGTGCAAACAAGGCATAGGCGCGGATATCGCCGTCCGGCGCATCCAGCCGGGCCGAAAGTTTCTGGCCGTCTGCCCCTGGGAACTCACTTTTCTCTGTACGCATGGGATTTACTCCTGGGTGTCGTTAAGAGGGTACCTGAAAATCCTGGTTTCAATGATACAGGGCGATCAACTTCTTTTGCCAAAAACCCGCATCGGGCCCGGAGCCCGAGGGCTGGTGCTGATGTCCATGAGGAGTCCGCCTGGGTGCGATAGCGTACTGAAAGCACCTTGGGCTAGATGCAAAATAGACAAATGCCCGCTGCCCGGTTCCACCGGGCATGCGCGTTTCAGGCTGGCGGCCTGCCCGCATAGGCTGTACCTGTATCCCGGGAGAGCGATCATGTCCTTGAGTAAAATAGCCAAGAGTACGGCGCTGGCGATGCTTGCCGCTTTTTACGGCACGGGAGCGCTGGCGGCGGATGCCGCAGCCTCCAGCGCGTCATTTACGCAAATGACGCAGGTATTGCGTTCGCCGCGCTGCATGAATTGCCATACGTTTACAGAATTTCCCAAGCAAGCGGACGACCGCCACCGCCATCAGCAGATGATCATGCGCGGCCAGGACAATATGGGGTCGGCAACCCTCAAATGCCTGGCCTGCCATCAAACCCAAAACACGGCCAACGGCCAGGTGCCCGGAGCTCCGAACTGGCATCTGGCGCCATTGAGCATGGGGTGGGAGGGTTTGAGCGACAAGGCCTTGTGCCAGGTAATCCTGGACAAAAAGAAAAACGGCAACAAGGATGTGCCTGCACTGGTGGAGCATATGACAGCCGATCCGCTGGTGCAATGGGCCTGGTCGCCGGGAGGCAAGCGCAGCCTGCCTCCCTTGGCGCAAAAAGAGTTCCATGACGCGGTGCGCGCATGGGCAGAGCAGGGGACAGCCTGTCCCAAATAGGCATTGCCATCGATATTGCCTGCATCACTGCAGACAATGAAACGGCCTTTCATGCAGCAGCGCAGGAAGCGCACTCTGCACGGCTCGGGGCTATGCCAAGCGCCTCATCCTTTGCACTGGTAGCGCCGGCCTGCTGGCATCACGATGCGCAGCTGTGATGGGCGTCGCGGCTGGAACCGCATTGATCCTGAACTGGCTGACGACATCGGACAACCGGCCGGATTGTTCGCGCATGCTTTCCGCCGCGGCTGCAGCCTGCTCCACCAGCGCCGCATTCTGCTGCGTCATCTCGTCCATCTGGGTAATCGCCAGGTTCACCTGTTCTATCCCGGAACTCTGTTCCTGGCTGGCCGCCGTGATTTCGCTCATGATGTCGGCCACATGCTGCACGCTGGTGACGATCTCGTCCATGGTCTTGCCGGCCTCATCCACCAGCCTGCTGCCCTGGTCGACCTTGTCGACCGAGTCGCCGATCAGCGTCTTGATTTCTTTCGCGGCGCCGGCGCTGCGCTGCGCCAGGTTGCGCACCTCGGAGGCTACCACCGCAAAGCCGCGGCCCTGTTCGCCGGCCCGTGCCGCCTCTACCGCCGCATTCAGCGCCAGGATATTGGTCTGGAAGGCGATGCTGTCGATCACGCCGATGATGTCGACGATCTTGCGCGAGCTTTCCTTGATCGAGCCCATGGTATTGACTACCTGGCTGACGACTGCGCCGCCCTTGACCGCGACGCTGCTGGCGGACACCACCAGCTGGTTGGCCTGGCGGGCATTGTCGGCATTTTGCTTGACGGTGCTGGTCAGCTCTTCCATCGAGCTGGCGGTTTCTTCCAGTGAACTGGCTTGCGATTCGGTGCGGGAAGACAGGTCGGCATTGCCTGAAGCGATCTCTTGCGAGGCGACGGTGATGGTCTCCGTGCCGTTGCGCACTTCGCCTATGATCATGGACAATTTTTTTTGCATCATTTCCATATTCGCTAGCAAGCTGCTTTGGTCCCCGGCCCGCAGGTCTATCTGGTTGGTGAAGTTCCCGGAAGAGATGCTCTGCGCGATATCGACCGCATAGTTGGGTTCGCCGCCCAATTGGCCCATCACATTGCGGGAAAGCCAGAAAGCGATTGCGGCGCTGGCAACAACAGACAAGCCGCCCAACAGGATGCTGGTAATCAGCATTTTTTGGGTAAAGCCGATGACGTCGGATTTGATCGTAGCTACCTCGGCGTTTTTAGCCTTCGCCATTTCCAGCAGGATGGCCCGCATTTCCCTCCAGATCGGTGTTTCGTCGCGGTTCAGCGTTTCTATCGCTGTCGCCTGGTCGGTTTTGGCCAGCGCAACGATGTCGGCTTGCGCAGTATTCTGTTTTTCGCGCATTTGTGCGATGGCCTGCAGTTTTTGCAGTGTGGCGGCTTGAGCCTGGGGTTGAGCTTGCGCCAACTGGACGGCTTTCTTTTGCGCCGCGTCGAACTCGGCTGCGCCGGCTTGCATATTCTTGTGGCCCTGCAGGTTGGCCGGATTCAGGACTACGTTGCGCAATGCCTGGCCCATTTGCAAGCCCTGTGCATACATGTCGTTGATGGCCTGGAGTTGTGCCTGGTCCTGGTCCAGGAAATTTTGAAACTGGCTCTTGGCACTTTGCATGCCTGCCAGCGCGCCCACGATGGCGATAGTAAAGAACACGCACACGATAACCATGCATGCTGCAATTTTTGCTCGTAATTTCACTCTTCATCCCCGTTATCAGTTAGCAGCCCGCATTTTGGCTCTGCTTTTTGTTTTATAAATTCCGGGGAAAAGTATATGGTTTTTTTTCGGCCTGTAGAAAAGATTTCAGTAAATCAAGTAAACACCGTTGGCCAGGCCGCGATGTGACGGCGTGGCGATGTTTGCCCCGAGCGCTAGTCCGAAATTTTCCAGCACGCCTCCACTCGTTATTTTTCGGCTGGATTTTGTTGATAAATTGGGGTCAGAGTAGCGATGGTGTGATTTACAATACGGTATCTTTCAATTCCCGATACTGATATGGCACGCTTGTCCCGCTTGGTTATTTCACATCAGCAGCACCATGTAATGCAATGGGGGCACGACCGCCAGCCCATATTCAGGGATGGGGACGACTACGGTTGTTTTCTATCCTGGCTGAAGGAGGCTGCCGCGCAGTTCAAAGTTGCATTACATGCATACGCATTGTTGCCGGACCACCTGCATTTGCTGGCAACGCCAAGCGATGCGGAAGGGCTGAGCCGCATGATGCAGTGGCTGGGCCGTCACTATGTCCCCTATTTTAATCGCAAATACCAGAGGAGCGGCACCTTGTGGCAGGGGCGTTACAAGGCCACCGTGCTGGAACCGGAGATGTATTTCTTGAAATGCTCAGGGTATATAGAGCTTAGTCCCGTGCTGGCAGGGCTGGCCAGGGAGCCTGCCGACTATGCCTGGACCAGCTATCTGCATCATATAGGCGCCCGGCACGATGCACTGATAACTGATCATTCCCTGTATTGGGGCATGGGTAACACCCCCTTCCAGCGGGAAGCTGCCTACAAGCAACTGCTGGAGCAGGGCATATCCCAGCAAGATGGCGCAGCGATACTCAGCGCAACTGAAAAAGGCTGGCTGCTGGGATCGGCGGCTTTCAAGGCCGACATGGAAAAACAGACGGCGCGCCGGGTGGTCCCGGGCAAGCGCGGCAGGCCGCGCGCACAGAAAGCCGCCATCGCCGACGAACCCGCATGACGCCGGTGCGGCTGGCGGTGTGTCTTCCGGCCGCTGACATCGGGAATCAGGCGGCTTAATTTTCTCTCCGCAAAGGCATTTTTTGCCCGCCTTGGTTGGGGTTGTCACCAACACTAGTGTTTGGCACATTAGTTGCTCACCAAGCTGGTATGCAAATTTTTATTTTGGATAATTGCTTATCAGCTTGATAAAAATAAGCATCTTCACTATGTCCCTAATTAAATAATGGCAAAGACTGTGTTGATTTAATTTGACTCCGACCCTTATTGTTCTTGTTGAATAAAATTTTGCACTGCACTATTCTTCGTAATGACCTTATTTCTGAGTGGAGAATTTGTATGCATGCGCAAGGCCTGTACGACCCAGCTAACGAACACGACGCCTGCGGTGTAGGCTTTGTGACACATATCAAAGGCAAAAAATCCCATGCCATCATCGAACAAGGCTTGCTGATCCTGAAAAACCTGGATCACCGGGGCGCGGTCGGTGCAGACAAATTGATGGGCGACGGCGCCGGCGTGCTGATCCAGATCCCGGATCAGTACTATCGCGAAGAAATGAGCAAGCAGGGTGTGGAACTGCCGCCTCCGGGGGAATATGGCGTCGGCATGATTTTTTTGCCGAAAGAGCATGCGTCCCGCCTGGCCTGTGAACAGGAAATCGAACGCGCGGTCCGGGCTGAAGGCCAGGTCGTGCTGGGCTGGAGGGATGTGCCGGTAGATGGCGACATGCCTATGTCGCCGACCGTGCGCGGCAAAGAACCCGTCATCCGCCAGATATTTATCGGTCGCGGCGCCGATATCATGGTGACCGATGCGCTGGAGCGCAAATTGTATGTGATCCGCAAATCGGCCGTGCATGCGATCGAAGCCCTGAAGCTGATCCACGGCAAGGAATACTTTGTGCCGTCGATGTCGGCCCGTACTATCGTCTACAAGGGTTTACTGCTGGCCGACCAGGTCGGCGTGTACTACAAGGACTTGCAAGATCCGCGCTGCGTGTCGGCGCTGGCATTGGTGCATCAGCGTTTCTCCACCAATACCTTCCCTGAATGGCCGCTGGCCCACCCATACCGGATGATCGCGCACAATGGCGAGATCAACACCGTCAAGGGTAACTTCAACTGGATGCGCGCCCGTGAAGGCGTGATGAAGTCCGCTGTGCTGGGTGAAGACCTGCAAAAACTCTATCCGTTGATTTTCGAAGGCCAGTCCGATACGGCCAGCTTTGACAACGCGCTGGAGTTGCTGGTGATGGCCGGCTACCCGATCGCGCAGGCGATGATGATGATGATCCCGGAAGCCTGGGAAAACCATACGATGATGGACGAAAACCGCCGCGCCTTCTATGAATACCATGCGGCGATGATGGAACCCTGGGATGGTCCGGCAGCGATGGCCTTCACCGACGGCCGCCAGATCGGCGGCATGCTGGATCGGAACGGCTTGCGTCCGGCGCGCTATATCATTACCGACGACGACCTGGTGGTGATGGCGTCCGAATCCGGCGTGCTGCCGATTCCGGAATCCAAGATCATCAAGAAATGGCGCCTGCAGCCGGGCAAGATGTTCCTGATCGACCTGGATGCCGGCCGCATCATCGACGACAAGGAAATCAAGGATACCTACTCCAATGCGAAGCCTTACAAGCAATGGATCAAATCGGTAAGGATCAAGCTGAACGAGTTGAAAACCGGCCAGGAAGTCGACGCCAGCGGCGTATCCTTGCTGGACCGCCAGCAAGCCTTCGGCTATACCCAGGAAGACCTGAAATTCCTGATGGCGCCGATGGCGACCGGCGGCGAAGAGGCAATCGGCTCCATGGGCAATGATTCCACACTGGCCGTGATGTCCAACAAGCTGAAGCCGCTGTACAACTACTTCAAGCAATTATTTGCGCAGGTCACCAACCCGCCTATCGATCCTATCCGCGAAGCGCTGGTGATGTCGCTGGTCTCCTTCATCGGGCCCAAGCCTAATCTGCTGGATACCAATAACATCAATCCGCCGATGCGGCTGGAAGTGGCGCAGCCGGTGCTGGATTTTAGCGACATTGCCAAGCTGCGCAACATCAGCGCCAATACCGGCGGCAAGTTCAAATCCTACGAGCTGGACATCTGCTATCCGGTCGCCTGGGGCAAGGACGGCATCGAAGCGCGCCTGGCGTCGATTTGCGCCGAGGTGGTCGATGCGGTCAAGTCCGGCCATAACATCATCATCATTTCCGATCGCAAGCTGGATGCCGATAATGTCGCGATTCCGGCGCTGCTGGCAACTTCGACCGTGCACCAGCACCTGGTGACCAAGGGCATGCGCACCTCCGCCGGCCTGGTAGTGGAAACCGGTTCCGCGCGCGAGACGCATCACTTTGCGCTGCTGGGCGGCTATGGCGCCGAGGCCGTGCATCCTTACCTGGCGATGCAAACCCTGCAAGACATGGCCAAGGACCTGAGCGGCGACCTGTCGGCTGAAAAAGCGATCTACAACTATACCAAGGCAATCGGCAAGGGCTTGATGAAAGTCATGTCCAAGATGGGTATCTCCACCTATATGTCGTATTGCGGCGCGCAGATCTTCGAAGCGGTAGGCTTGAATAAATCGCTGGTGGACAAATACTTCAAGGGCACCGCTTCCAATGTGGAAGGCATAGGTGTGTTTGAAGTGGCGGAAGAGGCCTTGCGCCTGCACAAGCTGGCTTTCGGCAACGACCCCGTATTGGAAAATGCGCTGGACGCCGGCGGCGAATATGCATTCCGCATCCGCGGCGAAGACCATATGTGGACGCCGGATGCGATCGCCAAGCTGCAGCACTCTACCCGCGCCAATAACTATAATTCGTATAAGGAATATGCGCAGATCGTCAACGAGCAATCCACGCGCCATATGACCTTGCGCGGTTTGTTCGAGTTCAAGATCGATCCGGCCAAGGCGATTGCACTGGACCAGGTCGAGCCCGCCAAGGAAATCGTGAAGCGCTTCGCCACCGGCGCAATGTCGCTGGGCTCAATCAGTACAGAGGCGCACGCGACGCTGGCGATAGCGATGAACCGCATCGGCGGCAAGTCCAATACCGGCGAGGGTGGCGAAGATCCGGCGCGCTACCAGCAAGAACTGAAAGGGATACCGATCAAGCAGGGCCAGACCCTGGCTTCCGTGATCGGCAAGGAGAATATCGAAGTCGACATGCCTTTGCAGGACGGCGATTCGCTGCGCTCCAGGATCAAGCAGGTGGCGTCCGGCCGGTTCGGCGTCACTACCGAATACCTGGTATCGGCCGATCAGATCCAGATCAAGATGGCGCAGGGCGCCAAGCCTGGCGAAGGCGGGCAGTTGCCAGGCCATAAGGTGTCCGATTACATCGCTAAATTGAGGTTCTCTGTGCCGGGTGTCGGCCTGATTTCACCGCCGCCGCATCATGACATCTACTCGATTGAAGATCTGGCGCAATTGATTCATGATTTGAAGAACGCCAATCCGCGGGCATCGATCTCGGTCAAGCTGGTGTCGGAAGTAGGCGTGGGGACCGTGGCTGCTGGTGTATCCAAGGCCAAGGCCGACCATATCGTGATCGCCGGCCATGACGGCGGTACCGGTGCTTCGCCCTTGTCTTCGGTCAAGCATGCAGGCACGCCGTGGGAGTTGGGTTTGTCCGAAACCCAGCAAACGCTGGTATTGAATGGCTTGCGCGGCCGTGTGCGGGTGCAGGCCGACGGCCAGATGA
>JAZJYH010000108.1:0-8366 GCA_040390485.1 Pseudomonadota bacterium | reverse complement strand
GTGCGTCTGTGTGGGTATTGCCGAATCCTAGTGGATTGAATCGTTCGTTCAGTGTAGATGACCTGGTGTGTGCGTATCGCGAATTACGCCAGGCCGTCGATGGAGGTGACGTGACGTTGGCTGGGCGATCCCCAGGAGTCTGGCAGTCCGGTGTTTGCGCACATCAAGTGAAGCTGTTGCCAGGTAAGCGCCAATTTTCCACAGCCAAAAAAACCAAGCCTTCCTGAATGCCGACGCCGTTCCGCGTGTTGATGCTGTCGTATAGTAGATGTGCCGTAAACGCGGCGCGGACAATTTGGAAGCGGCAACACCTGCCGGATCAAAAATCCAGATGCCGGATTAACGATCTGCACTATCGATCAACTTATGCAGGAGCAACCGGAACTGAGCCAGTTCCGCGCCGGAGAAATTTCCGAACAGACGTTGGTTGACCTTGTCGCTTACTGCCGCGATGTGCGGGTAAAGCTGCCGGCCCTGTTCGCTCAGTTCTAGCGGCACGGTGCGGCGGTCTTCCTCGCTACGTTTGCGGCGGATGAAGCCCTTGCTTTCGATCCGGTCCAGCAGGCGTTTCATTGCCCCGGTGTCGTGCCCTGTATAAGCCGAGAGTTCGGTCAGCGTACGCACTCTCCCAAGGACAATGCCGACCACGGCGACCAATTGTGCGGCGGTGATGTTGTGGGGCGACAGTTCCCGTTCCAGGTGGAACTGGAAATTGCTGTTGGCCCGGCTCAGCAGTTCCCTGAAATCTTCTAGACCTACGTCCGGCATCTGCCGGCACCCAGGTGCTTTGTCTTGTTTCATATCGTTCTCCGGCGACGCCGCCCGGTAGCGGGCGACGTCTTTCTTGTCTGATTTTTTCTGATTTCTATTCTAATGGGCTGCCATGCTGGATGCGTCGGCGCCGGCCTTGGCCGGTTTGGTGACCCAGATCAGCGGGATGATGGCGATAAAGATCACGGCGGAAATCCAGAAGATGTCGTTGAGACCCAGCATGGCGGACTGGGTGTTCAGTGTTGCTTCAAACCTGGCATAAGCCTGCGGCAGCGATAAGCCGAGGCTGGATTGCAGCGCGCCTATATTCTCTGAAAAATGCGGATTGTTGACGCTGGCTTGCTCCGCCAGGCGTGCGTGATGCAATATCGAGCGGTTGCTCCATGTAGTGCTGGCAAGGGCAGTGCTGGCGGCGCCGAAGAAAATCCGCGTGAAGTTCGACAAGCCGGCTGCGGCAGGGATTTTGTCCGGCGACAGGCCCGACAACAGGATCGCCGTCAGCGGTACGAAGAACAGGGCCATCGGGATGCCCTGCAACAGGGTAGGCAATACCAGAGTCCAGGTATCGACGTCCGTCGTATAGACTGAGCGCATGAAGAATACGGCTGCAAATCCGATGAAAGCCATGGTTGCCAGCACCCGCGCATCCGATTTCGGCAACACCTTGCCCATGACCGGAGCGAGCAGCACGGCGAATATGCCCAATGGCGCCGTGGCCATGCCGGCATCGATGGAACGGTAGCCGAGGTATTGCTGCATCCATTGCGGCAACAGCACCAGGTTCGAGAAGAACACGCCGTAAGCGACGGAGATGGCCATGGTACCGCCGAGGAAATTACGCCCCTTGAACAATCTCAGGTCGACGATGGGATGTTCCTCGGTCAGTTCCCAGATCACGAAGAAGATAAAGCTGATCAGCGCAAACACGGTAAGACCGATGATCACAGGGGAGTGGAACCAGTCCAGATCCTTGCCTTTATCCAACATGATCTGCAGCGAGGCGACCCAGGCGATCAGGGAAGCCAGGCCGACCTTGTCGATGGGGATGGACTTGGTGGCCGATTCCCGGGACTTGAAGATGCTCCAGGTCACTGCGGCAGCGAACAGGCCTACGGGAACATTGACGTAGAAAATCCAGGACCAGGAATAACTGTCCGTGATCCAGCCGCCCAGCGCAGGGCCGGCTATGGGGCCGACGGTGGCAGTCATGGCCCATAGCGACAGGGCAAGACCGCTCTTTGCCTTGGGATAGGCGCTGAGCAAAATGGCCTGCGACAGGGGAATCAGCGGGCCGGCTACCGCGCCCTGCAAAATACGCGCCGCCAGCAGGACGGGAAGCGTGGGCGCAATGCCGCATAGCCAGGAAGAAAAAGTGAACAGCAGGATGGCGATCACGAACAGCCGGATCTGGCCGATACGCTGGGTCAGCCAGCCGGTGAGCGGAATCGATATCGCGTTTGCTGCAGCGAACAGGGTAATCACCCAGGTGCCCTCGTCGACCGAGACGCCGAGATTGCCCGAGATAGTGGGTATCGCCACGTTGGCGATGGAAGAGTCCAGCACATTCATGAAGGTGGCGAGCGCTACGGCGAGCGTTGCCATCACCAGCTTGCCGCCGGTAAGGGGCGGGAACTCAAGAGGTTTTTTTGAAGTATCCATGGCATTCCCAAGGGTCAGGACAAGGTTGGGGCGGCTCGTTGAGGAGCCGCCGGCGGTATTAGTGGACCGTAACAGTGAAATCAGAAGTGCCTGTCACGTGGTCGCCGCACATGGCTGCGTTGCAAACAGGTGGCGATAGCTTGCTATCACCACCTGTTTGCGCCTTGCCCTGCACGCCGCACACGCGCCCTTCACTCCCGATTTCACTGTTACAGTCCACTAGTTGCTCAGCTGGCTTCTTGCGATGATGCGGTCAATTTCAGCATTGGCTTCCTTGGCATATTGGTCAAATACATGAGTCTGGAATGCCGCTTGCGGCGCAGTGCCGAGCTGGGTGCCGCTTTGATCGTGGATGTCGACTTCCGCCTGCATGGACAGGCCGACGCGCAGCGGATGCGCGCGCAGTTCGGCGGGATCCAGCTGGATACGCACCGGCAGGCGTTGTACGACCTTGATCCAGTTGCCGGTGGCATTTTGTGCAGGCAATACCGAGAAGGCACTTCCTGTACCGGCGGAAAAGCCGATGACCTTGCCGTGATAGCTTATGCTGGAACCATACAGGTCCGCATTCAAGTTCACTGGTTGACCTATGCGCACAGCTTTCAGATCGCTTTCCTTGAAGTTGGCATCCACCCATACGCCATCCAGTGGAACTATCGCCATCAGGGGCGTGCCGGCGGCAACGCGCTGACCCAACTGCACCGAACGTTTGGCGACATAGCCGGTGACCGGCGCAGGCACATCGTTGCGGGCACGCGCCAGGTAGGATTCGCGCACCTTGGCGGCTGCGGCCAGGACGTTCGGGTGCTCCGCTATCGTGGTCTTGCCGGTTTGGGCGAGGTTCGATGCCAGTTGTTCTTCGGCGGTCTGCAAGGCCGCTTTTTGCGCCTTGACCGCGTCGCGCGCATGCGCAATGTCCTCCGCCGAGACGGCGCCGGTCTGCTCTACCGCAATGCGGCGGCGCAGGTCGTCGTCGGCGCGCGCCAGGTCCACCTGGCGTTGTGCAATTTGGGATTTCAGCACGCGGTTGTTAACGTACAGGGTGCTGACCTGCTGCACGGTTTGGGCCAGGGCAGCTTCAGACCTGGCAAGATCGATATTGGTGTCGGCCGGGTCCAGCTTGACGATGCTGCTGCCCGCCTTGACGACTTGGGTATCGTCGGCATTGATTGCCACCACAGTTCCTGCTATCTGCGCATTGAGCTGCACCAGATTGCCGGTGACATAGGCATCGTCGGTGCTTTCGTAAAAGCGCGCGTAGCTGAAATAGTAGATGCCGCAGGCCGCCGCGGCCAGCAGTGTTCCGCCGCCGAGCAGGGCCAGCATGGCCTTGCGTTTGCCGTTCCCGGGCCGGGCCGGGGCCTGGCTGTCTGCCTTGTCTGCGTTATTGGGATTGTTTGGCTTATTTGAGTTAGCTGCGTTGTTGTTGTCGCTCATGATTGCACCTGAATTTTGTATCTGAATTTGATAAGGAAAGGTTTATTTGCTTGCGACGGCCGGCCGGCTCGCTGCCTGGCTGGCGGTGGCGTTATTGGTCACCGAGTCTGAGGTATCGATAAAGCCGCCGCCCAGCGCTGCGGCCAGCGCGATTTGCTGGTCGCGGCGGTCCATGTGCAGATTGGTCACGCTTTGTTCATTCGCCAGCGCATTGATCCTGGCCTGGTACACCGCTAGTTGCGTATTCAAGCCGGCTTTGTATTGGATGGCTGCCAATTGATATGTGCGGGTGGCGGCAGTGCTGGCGGCTTGCGCGTCCAGCAGTTGCGCATCGGTGGAGCGTACTTTGGCCAGTTGCACCGCGACTTCCGACAGGGCCGAAACCAGGCTCTGATTGTAATTGGCGACGGCATAGTCAAAGTCGGCATAGCGCCCCTTCAACTGGGCGCGCAATGCACCGCCGTCGAAGATCGGCAGGTGGATCGCAGGCGCTGCCGAGATGGTGCGGCTGGCAGCGTTCAGGAAACGACCGAAACCGAAGGCGTCCAGCCCGATTGCGGCGGTCAGGTTGATGTCCGGATAAAAGTCTGCTTTGGCGACCTGGATGTCGCGGGTGGTGGCGTCGACATTCCAGCGTGCAACGACGATGTCGGGGCGGCGCGATACCAGGTCCGCAGGCAGCTTGTCGGGCAGGGCCACGGTGTCACCTGTGCCCATGCTGGGGCGGGCAATCTGCAGGCCGCGGTCGGGGCCGGCGCCGAGCAGGGCAGCCAGCTGATAGCGGACATCCAGGATCTGGCCGTCCAGCGCTGGCTGCGATGCCTGGCTGGTGGCGAGGTTTTTCCGGGTGCCTTGTTGTTCTATCTCACTATCCAGGCCGGTGGCGGCTCGCTTGTCAGTCAACTGGAGCAGTTGCTGCCTTTGTTCCACTTCCGTGCCGGCCAGGTCACGCAATGCGTAAAGGCGGGCCAGGTTGTTGTAGCTGCGCGCAATGGCGGCACTCAGCGTCAGCTTGACTTTTTCTTGCTCGGCTTCGCTGGCGCGCAACTTGGATAGGGAGGATTGCAGCGCATTGCTGTTCTTGCCCCAGACGTCCAGTTCATAGGAAGCGCTGACCACGGCCTTGTTCTCGGTCTGCCAGGATCCGGCAATTGGGGGAGGGATCATCGCTGTGGAGGAGTATTGCTGGCGGGTCAACGAATAATCGGCTCCCACCTTGGCTTGCGTGTTGGAGCGTGCCGTTTCAGTGAAAGCAGCGGCGGCAGCGACACGGGCGCGGGCCTGGGCCAGGGTCGGGCTGTGCTGCAAGGCCTCGGCGATCAGCGCGCTCAGTTGCGGGTCGCCGAATTGAGCCGCCCAGTCTGCCGCAGGCCAATGGCCATGTTCGGACGGCAGGCTAGCCGCATCTTGTCCTTGTTGGACAGCAGAGATGTGCTGGTCGCTGCCGATGTCGGAAAAATGGGCGCAACCAGGGAGCATCGCTGCAACTGCCAGCAATAACAGCAGCTTGCTTCCTCGGAATTTCATGCGATTAATATGTATCTGATTATTCATAATCTGACTTGTCAGTTAATTAATTAAAAAAAAGGACGTAGTCATGCCCCCAGGAATTTTGACAGCAGGCGACGGAATTCAAGGAATTCTTCGTTGCTGAAATTTTGCAGCCTTTTATTCAACACTTCCAGCGCCCGGTTCTGTATCTCATCGGCAACCAGCCTGCCTTTGTCGCTCAATTTCAGATTGACCACGCGCCTGTCGTCGACACTGCGCGTCCTGGCCAGGATGCCCTGCTTTTCCAGCTTATCCAGCATGCGGGTCATCAAGCCGGTGTCTATATCCATCAGCTTGCTCAACTCGAAAGGCGTGCTGGCCAGACCATGCCACAGCGACAGGATGACGCCCATTTGCTGGTTTACAATGCCAAAGTCTTTCAATGCCGCGTCTATGTCGCCGGCTATCGCGCTCCGCGCCAAGTGTAAGGTAAAGCCGACGCTGGTCGCCGGACTGAAATTGTCTTTTGTGTAGAACGTCATTTGCATCTCCATGCCGTCAAATATAATTGACTAGTCAGAGAATGTCAAGTCAGATTTTTGTGAGGGCAGGAGATTTTCTAAAACACCAAATGCCGTTGATGCGTCGCTTGGGTAAGCGTTCTAAGAGCTGTTGAAGAAAATGCCTCAACAAGGCATCACGATGAGCGCCGCCTCATCGACCAGGCTTGCAGGGATCTACCGCGCACCTGTTCGCCTTTCTTTGCTTGCCACCTAGCTAATTGAGCCCGCCGCCTTGATCGCCGCGATGAATTTATCCGGCGGCATGGGGCGGCCCATCAAGTAGCCCTGCAGCGTGTTGCATCCGAGCAGGGTGAGGAAGTCTTTTTGTTTTTCCGTTTCCACTCCCTCCGCCACGATGCGCAGGTCCAGCGACTGGCCCAGCGCGACGATCGCCGACACGATGGCGGCGTCGTCGGAGCCGCGTTCCAGTTCGTGGATGAAGCCGCGGTCTATCTTCAGTTCGCAGGCCGGCATGCGCTTCAAATGCAGCAGGCTGGAGTAGCCGGTGCCGAAATCGTCGATAGAGATATTGATGCCGGACTCGGCCAGTTTATTCAGGGTTTGCAGACTGGCCTCGACGTCGTGCATCGCGGTCGATTCAGTGACTTCCAGTATCAGGCAATCCGCCGGCAACTGGTGGCGGGCCAGGGTGGACAGCACCAGTTTCAGCAGGTTCTCGTTGCTGAATTGCAGGGCCGACAGGTTGACGGCGATTTTCCAGTGGCTGTGGCCCATGTCGTGCCATGCGCGCATCTGGCGGCAGGCTTCGTCCAGCACCCATTCGCCGATGGCGACGATGATGCCGGTTTTTTCCGCGACTGGAATAAAGCTGTCCGGCGCTACCAGTCCGCGTTTTGGGTGATGCCAGCGTATCAGCGCTTCGGCGCCGATGATCTCTCCATCGGAGGCATTGAATTTTGGCTGGTAGTACAGCTGGAATTCCCTGCGCTCCAGCGCCAGGCGCAGGTCCTGGATCAGCTCCAGCTGGTTATGGGCGTTGGTATTCATTGAAGTTTCAAAGAAATGGTAGCCGTTGCGCCCGGCGCCCTTGGTGTGGTACATGGCGGCGTCCGCGTTGACCAGCAGTTCGTGCCGGGTGCTGCCGTCTTCCGGATAAATCGCGATGCCTATGCTGGTGGATACCGAAAGGTCGTATTTTTCTATATGGAAGGGCAGGCCGATGATGCGCACCAGCTTGTCCGCTATCGGCGCGGCATCTTCCGGGTCGGCCACTTCCAGTAGCACGACAAACTCGTCACCGCCCAGGCGGGCAACCGTATCCTGCGCCCGCAACGCGACACGCAGCCTGTGTGCGACCTCTATCAGCAACAGGTCGCCGACATGGTGCCCCAGCGAATCGTTGATGGCCTTGAAGCCGTCCAGATCCAGGAACATCAGCGCAAAGCGGGAATGGCTGCGGGCCGCCTTATAAATGACCTGGTCTAGCCGGTCTTCCAGCAAGGTGCGGTTAGGCAGCTTGGTCAGGCTGTCTTGCAAGGCTTGCTGCGACAACTCCTGGTTGGCTACGGCCAGCGAGCGCGCCAGTTTGGCGGTCTGCGATTCCAGCCGTGCGTCCAGTACCGAAGTCAGCAAGGCGATGGTCAATATGGCGAGCGTGACGACGGAGACCAGGATGGACAGCCAGCCTGGGCCGACCCCTGCGACCGCCGCACTGCAGATACTGCCGATGGGGAAATTGGCTGCCGCCATGCCCGTATAGTGCATGCCGACTATCGCTGCTCCCATGACCAGGGCTGCGCCGCCCCTGGCCAGACGGACATTGGGGGTGTTCTTCCTCAGCATGAAGGCAATCCATAGCGCGGCGCCGGATGCGGCGATTGCGATGACGACGGATGCGCCGAATAGCAGGGGATCGTACTGGATGCCGGGCGTCATGCGCATCGCCATCATGCCGGTGTAGTGCATCGCGGCGATAGCGATACCCATCAGTACTGCGCTGCTGCTTAATTTTGCCAGCGGCAGCACAGGCTGGCTGACGCGCCACAATGCGAAGCCGGACGCGACCACGGCGATTAGCAGGGACAAGAAGGTAATTCCGAGGTCGTAGCCTAGCGGTATCGGCAGCCGGAAAGCCAGCATGCCGATAAAATGCATGGACCAGATGCCTATGCCCATTGCCAGGGCGCCGCCGGCCAGCCACCAGGAAGCGCCTTTCTGGTGGGCGGAGTTGATTCTTCCCGCCATATCCAGCGCGGTATAAGAAGCAAGGACGGCGACCAGTATCGAGATCAATACCAGTTGGGTTTCGTAGTGCGCAGATAACATGGGCATGGGCTCAACCGAGGTTCTTATACATGGCTACTGCGGCAACGCAGATGGCTGGGCTTGGGGCGCCACACGCAGCTTCATATAATCGATGACTCGATAACGGGATTGGCGCTCGCGCTTACAAATGCAAAAGAAACGTCGGTTTAGATAGGGAAA
>JAZJYH010000107.1:0-22772 GCA_040390485.1 Pseudomonadota bacterium | reverse complement strand
GCTTGGGACGCTGCATTTTGTGCTTTACAGAAAATGGATCAGAAACAGACGTTGTCTGAGCCGCAGGCGAGTTTCGTCTGTTTCCCATTTTTTGTAATGCACAAAATGTGATGGCGCTCGGCGCCATCACCCGTAGGGCAAGTCTGCGGTCGCCTTTTTTTGCTTACTTTTTTTGGCGAAGCAAAAAAAGTGAGTAGCATGCCGGGCTACCCCCGGCCAGCGATATCAAATCACATTAACGGTAATGAGAAGGACAAGGCATTAAGTGCCATCACCCCTACTTCTTATCCAACAACTTCACCACCACCTTCCACTCCGCCGCAGTCACCGGCGTAATAGACAAGCGGCTGCCCTTCTTCAATACCACCATATCAGCCAAGGCATCCACCGTGCGCAACTCTTGCAGGCTCAGCAAACGCGTCTTGCGGGTCGCCTTGACGTCCACCATCATCCAGCGCGGGGTTTCCTGGGTGGCCTTGGGGTCGAAGTATTTGCTCTTGGGGTCGAACTGGGTATGGTCGGGATAGGCGCTGCTGACCACCTCGGCGATGCCGGCGATGCCCGGTTCCGGGCAACTGGAATGGTAGAACAGGATGCCATCGCCGACCTGCATGCCGTCCCGCATGTAATTGCGGGCCTGGTAATTGCGTACCCCAAACCAGGGCAGGCTGGGTAGGGCCAGCGCGTCATCGATGCTGATCTCGTCAGGCTCGGATTTCATCAACCAGTAGGACATGATTATCTGTATGGGAGTGGGCGACGCGGTATTGTCGCATTAATTTAAAAAAATAACGCGCATATGAAAAAAGCGGTTGCTTGCGCAACCGCTTTTTGGAAGAAGTCCCCACCAATGCCGCTATGCCGGCATCCTGAACCAGGCGGTTCAAGTTGGCCACAGTCAGTTCAATTTCGGGTTCATCGGACTAGCGACGCTCACACCCATCGAACAATATTCTACAGCCTATGCACATAAATGGTTCAAGGAATATATGGCACTGGCGAACAAGGCAGGGAATTGAAGTGTACTCCTATCCGGCTTTCTGTCCAATAGTTTTTTCGATAAATTTAACTAATAGCGAGAACTCGTTTCATAGATATCAGCGAGGTGCGCGCCGACAGTTCAAAACAGGTTTTCCTGAGGCGTCAGCGCCTGCTCCATCACCTCATGCATGGCATGAATCTTCTGTTTCACGTCAGCAATCGACAGTCCGGAAAAAGGGCCTTCGGGTGACTTGGTGGCCAATAATTCCGTCACCACGCCCAGCGCCGCCATCACCGCTATCCTGTCAGTGCCCTTGACTTTGGCGGCATCGCGGATGGCGCTCATCTTGCCGTCCAGGTAGGCGACCGCCTGCAGCAGGGCCTTGTCTTCGCCCTCTTTGCAGGCCAGCTTATAGCTCTGCCCCATGATATTGACATCCAGTTGTATCATGCGGCTTCCTTGTCGGTATTCTCTTCAGCGGGCAATTGCGCCAGCAATGCGGCCACACGTTCGTGCGCCTGTTGCATACGCTGTTGCATATCCAGGTTGTCCGCAGTCAGCGCGGCGGCATCGCGTCGCAGTTCGGCGTTTTCACGGCGCAGCGAATGCGCCAGTTCAGCCAGGGTGGCGACTTTTTCAGCAAGTAATTCGAATTCAGAGATCATTGCATCACTATAGTGGCGCAAACCAATGCCAGTCAATACTTATTGGCTGCGAGCTTTAGGGATACCACGGCCAGCCGACGGGCGGCGTCATCAGGCCGTAGCAAATTTTTACTATTGTTTCATCTATCGGTGCGGGCATCGGGCTCGCCTTCCCAGTATTCCATCACTGCCGACTTGCGATAGCCTTCGCCGGTCAGCCTGACGCCGACCCGTCCGGAATCGGGATAGACCACCACTTCATTCGGATTGTCCTCGCCTATCACCAGGTATTTGCAGACCGCCGTGCCATGGTTGTACAGCGAGTGGCCGGCCTTCTGCCCGGCCGGGAAGCAGCAGTGCTGGCCGGCCGTCATCACATACGCCTTGTCGGCCAGGTACAGGGTCACCTCGCCTTCCAGTATATAGATATGCTCTTCTTCCAGCATATGGTAATGGTTGGGACAGGAGCGTTTACCCGGTTGCAGCTCTTCCAGGCCAAAGCCGACATGCGAGCCGCCGCCAAATTTTCCCAGGCGCTGGAAGCGGCTGGCAAACTTGTCTCCCTGCGCATACTCTTCCCACGGCACCTCGCTGGTGGAGAAGGGTTCATAGATATTGTCGGCATTGAGAGAAGATGTCTTAGTCATGATTGTCCATATCGCGATGGCGGAAGAAAGCTTCTAAATTATAGACGCAAAATTTCTTGCAGCCGCTCTTGCAATGGTCCTTGCAACATCTGTTACAACATCTCCACCAATTGGCCATCGCTCAATACCAGCGCGCCCCTGATCCGCTTATCGGTAAAAATTTCCTGCAAGGCCCGGCCATAGAGCGCCAGTTGCTGCTGGTAGTCGGCGCGCTCCATGTCCAGCAGCCGGCGCTTGTAGTCGAGCACCCAGACTTCATCGTCGAACACCACGATCCGGTCCAGCCTTAATAGCTGCTGCTCGAACAGGATGTCCATTTCATTGCGGGCGTGGAGGAAGTGGGCGGGATTGAAGTAGCGCTCCAGCGCCGGCTGGCTCAGGATGCCGTGCGCCTGCCGGCGTATGGCCACCGCCATGGAGGTGGCGCAGGGCAGCCAGCCGGCGATCGCCTCTGCCTCGGGCAGCTGCACCGGCCAGCGGCCCGCTTGCTGCGTCAGCCGCTCCATCAAGGCGTGCAACGCGATGCCTTCCAGCTGCTCGTCCGACTGAGTTTCGCTGACCTCGCCAACTTCATGCGCCGGCAATGCCAGGTTGGGCGGATCGAAGATGGGCAAGGCAAAGTCGCCCGGCGCCCTATCCCCGGCCGCAGCGCCGGTATCCGTCAGGCTGGTTTCGGCAACCATGCCCAGCCGCTGATACCAGCTGCCGGCACTGACCCCGGCCTCGGCCGCTTTTTTAGTGCTGGCGATGCCGCTCAGTATCAGCAGGCGCTTGGCCCGGGTCGCGGCCACATACAGCAGGTTCCAGTTTTCCTGCGCGGCCTGTGCCTCTTCCAGCGCAAACAGGCTGTCGCGCGCGGCGCCGCGCTGGTCCTTGCGGCCGAACACGGAAAAATGCTTGCTCTCCCCAGGCTCCAGCGGCCATTGGCAGAGTATGCCGACCTGGTCCTTGGCGGCGTCGCTATTATTGGCGTCGAGGATCACGACCACCGAGGCCTCCAGCCCCTTGGCGCTATGGATGGTCAGGATGCGCACCGCATCGGCGCCGCTGTCTACCGTGGATTCATCGGGCGCATCGGCCTCGCCGCCCTGTTGGAAAGCGCCCAACGCGGCGATGAACTTGGGCAGGCTGGGATAACGCCCGGCGTCCATGTTCAGCGCTAGCTCGGTGAAGGCGCTGATATTGCCTATCACCTGGCTACGGTCGGCCGGCGACGCATATTGCGCGTAGCGCGCCAGCAGATTCCCCTGGTGCAGCACGCGGTCCAGCAAATCGTGCACCGGCAAATCGTGCGCCGCCTGCATCCACGCCCGCAGCAGAGTCACGGCCCGCAGCAGCACCGGCGTGCCCTGCTGGTCCACGTGGGCTTGCAAACGCTTCCACCAATTGCCCTCCGGACGCTGCGCCAGGCTGACCAGGTCGTCGTCGGCGGCGCCGATGATGGGCGACTTCAGCACATGCGCCAGCGCGCGGTTGTCGCCCGGCGTGATCAGGAAAGTCAGCAAGGCGATCAGGTCGGCTACTTCCAGCGCCTCCAGCAAGCCGCCGCGGCGGCTGGACACAAACGGTATGCCGGCCTCGCGCAAGGCCCTCTCATAGGCCGACAAATGGGTGCGCCGCCGCACCAGCAACATGACCTCGGACCAGGGCAGGCCCGGCGTGGCGTGCCTGGCCTGCAGCAGGGCGGTTGCCACTTGCCGGCCTTCGTCCAGGCGGCGCGCGTCTTCCGCCTCTTCCAGCGGGGTGGTCAGCGGGTCGCGCAGCGGGAAGCGGGCGGTCTTGGCATCCTCTTCCTCGTCAGCAGCCTGCTGTTTGATCAGCGGCAGGCGCCAAACCTCGCCCTCGAGCTCCGAGGCAGTGGTTTGCGCGGCATAGATGGGGTTGAGCTGCATGCTCAGGTTTAATACCTCGACCACCGCCCGCGCATTCCTGCGGGTCTGATTGGTGCGCAATACGTGGGCGCCCTGCCCGGCCAGCAGCGCGCGCGCGGCGGCAAAGACCCTGGGCTCGGCACGGCGGAAGCGGTAGATGGACTGCTTGGGGTCGCCCACCACGAATACGCTGGGGCGGCCGGCATCACCGCCATAGGCATCCAGCCAGGCTTGTACTATGCTCCATTGCAGCGGATTGGTATCCTGGAATTCATCCAGCAGGATATGCTTGTAGCGCGCGTCCAGCCGGCTGTGCAGGTAGGCAGCGTACTCTTCGTTGCTGAGCAGCCGGTAGGCTTGCCATTCCAGGTCGGCAAAATCGAATACCCGCTGGTCGGATTTCAAGACCTGGTAACAATCGAGGTAAGCCGCGCCGACGGTAAACAAGGCCTGGTTAATGCTGAGCACGAATTTCTCGCCGCTGCGGCGCTCCAGCAATTTCAGGGTTTCGCCGAGCGCCGCGCATTCATCTTCGAAGGCCGAGCTGCTGTCCGGCCCCAGGTGCTTTTCTATCGCCGCCGACAAGGCCTTGGTCTTGGTGTTATGCGAACGCAGGCCGCCGGTGCCGGTAAAGAAACCCTCGCACAACAGCGCAAAATTCTCCAGGCTGGGACCGGCGCTCAGCGCACTCTCTATCTTTACCGCATTGCCCTGGTTGGCGGCGGAACCCTGCCCCAGCACCAGCGCCAGCATGTCCAGCCGCGAGCGCAAGGCGCTGTCGTCCCACAGGCCCAGGCGCGGATCGCGCTCGGCATCCAGGCCGCACATGGCGCGCAGCCAGTCCAGCGGCTGGCCGTCCTGGCCGTCCTGGCTATCCTGGTTGGAGGCCCACCATTCGGCGCGCTTGTCGAGGAAGGCGTCCAGCATCTTGTGCGCATTGAAGTCGCCTACTTCCCGGTACAAGAACAGCAAGGCCTGCCTGAGCTGCGCATGGTCCGGGTCTTTCAGCGACTGCATCAGCTGGCCGTAGGCTTCGCGCTGCAATTCGCCGGTCGCTTCCACCAGGCTGAAGCCGTGCGGCACGCCGGATGCCAGCGGCGCCAGCTGTATCAGGCGGCCGAACCAGCTATGGAAGGTATCCATCGCCAGCGATTGCGGGCTGGACAAGACCTTGTCGTACAGGCGGCGCGCCAGAGGCAAGACGCCGGCCAACTCCTGCGGCTGGATGCCGCGCTCCAGCAATAGGGTGGCGGCGGTCTGCTGGTCCGCCAGGGCCAGCTGATGCAAGAGCTGCACCAGGCGCTCGCGCATTTCCTGCGCCGCCTTGCGGGTGAAAGTAATGGCCAGCAGTTCGGCCGGCTCGGCCCCGGCCAATAATAGCCGCAGCATCCTGGCCACCAATAGCCAGGTCTTGCCGCTGCCGGCGCAAGCCTCCACCACCACCGAGTAGTGCGGATCGCAGGCGGCGGCGGTAAAGCCGGCCGGGCTGGCCGGTTCGCCATTGACTTCATAGGCCTGTATTGGCGCTACCCCCGGTGCCGTCCCCGGCTCTGTCATCTGCGCCATCACCAGGCTCCCTTGCGGCACAGGCCGCGTACATCGCAATACTGGCACACCGATTCCGTACCTTGCGCCGGCAACGGCGCCCCCCGCTGTATGCCCTGCATATTCGTAACGATCGCGCTCTCCAATGCCTCTGCCCATTCAGTGTAATCCTTGGCCTCCGCTGCGCCGGTCTTGCCCCGCTCCAGTTCCAGCGCGACATAGCTGGCGGTGGTCACCGGCACATCCGCCAGCAAGCCGTAAAACGGCAACTGGTGGTCTTCGCCGTCTTTCAAACGCTTGCTTAAGGCGATCTGGGTCTTGGTCTTGTAGTCCAGCACCGCGTACTCGCCCAGCGGGTTCTTGTCCATTCTGTCTATGCGCCCGCGTAACAGCACCGCACCGTCCGGCCAGCTCAAATTTCTCTCGCGCCAGGCTTCGCCCAGCTCAAACTGCCAGCCTTCCTGTTCGCGCTGGTTGGCCCAGGCCACATAGGCCGGGATCACTTTTTCCCAGCGCACGCTATAGCCCAGCGCGGCCGGGCTCTGCTGCAGGATGCGCTCAAACTGCTGCAGCGAGATAGCCCGCAATAGCGCCTCTCGCTCTGCCTCGGGCACAGGCTGCGCCAGCAAGGCATCGTGGTACTTCTTCAGGATGGCGTGCAGCCAGTCGCCGTAGTCTTTCTTCTCCGGCATGTCGGACAAGGTATCTATCGCGGCCAGCCCCAGCATGCGGCCGGCAAAGAACTGGTAGGGACAGGCGATCAGGCTGATGTAGCCGCTGGCCGACAAGGTGGCCGGCGTCAACTGCGGTGCGCTGGGGCGCGGCTGGACCGGCGCCATGGCGTGCAAAGCCTGCCGCGGGATGACCGCCGTGTGCATCGCCAGCGGCGCCTGGCCGCTACGCTGCAAGGTCAGGTTCAGTTGCGCCAGCCACGGGCTAAGCGGATTATGCTCGCCGTCGAGATGCCCCTGCCAGGACAGCACGACTTCGGGATTCGACAGCAGCAGCTCGGCAAAATCGCGCAATTGCTGGCGCTGCCGCGCTTCCCTGGTGACCAGGCCGCACTCGCGGCGCACGGTATTGGTAAAGAACAGCACTTCCTGCGGTTGCGACGGCAGGTGCGCGGCATCGGCCCCCACCAGCAAGACCGCATCGAAGCTGCGCAGACGCGCGCCATTCAGCGGCAGCATCATCACGCGCTTGTCCGGCCGGCCGACGATGAAGGGCGCGCTCTCCAGTTGCAAATTGATGAAGGCGAGCCACTCCGCAAACGAGAACGCGGCATCCATATGCCGGCAATCCTCGCTCAGCGCCTGCAACAGCTTGATGATCTGCGCGCCGGCATTGTCGGCTTGCATGGCGGCCTGCATGTTCAGCGCATCCAGTGTCTGCAAGGTGCTGGCGCTCCACTCGGGCAGGCTGCGCCTGGCGGCAAAGCCGGCCGCCAGGCGCGCCAGGCCGGCTATCCATTGCCGTTCTTGCGGGGCGCTGTTCAGGCTGGCCAGTATCGCATCCCAGCCGCCTATCACATTGGCTTTGCGCAGCGCCAGCTCGATATGCATGACCTGGTCGGCCTTGTCTGCATTGGCGTTGTCGGTGCTATCGGCGCCGGCGGCCGACAAGACCGACAAATACGGCGACTTCAGCAAATCGAGCAAGGCGATAGTGTCGGCCCGGGTGGCGATCACTTCGAACCAGGCGGCGATGGCGGCCGCGGCGCGCGTGGTGGACAGCTTCCAGCCGGTCTCGTCAGCGACCAGCACCTGGGCTCGCTCCAGCAGGGCGCGGATGCGGCGCGCCACTACCCGGTCTTGCGCAATCACGGCGATATCCTGCTTGCCGGCTTGCAGCCAGTTGATGATGGTTTGCGCGCCTTGTTGCGCCTCGTCTTCCAGCGAGCCGGTTTCGCACAGCCGGATATGCGAGGTATCGGCCACCTCCAGCGCAAACTGCTGCGGCTGGTTGGCCACGGTTTCCATCATGCTGGGCCAGGCCGGCGCATACGGCTGCGCCAGCACCTGGTCGCGCCAGTCCAGCAAGAACGGCAGCACATCCTTCTTTTTGGCATACGCGCCCAAGAAGGCGTCTTCCATCGCGTCCGGCGCGGTGGGGCTGATCCAGACCAGGTTTTCACTGGCCTGGCGGGCGATCTGCATCAGCTTCTGGAAGCGCTGCACCGTGGCGTCGCTGTCGTCCAGCTGGCTTTGCCAGATGGTCCACACCAGCTGCGCCTCTTCCGACAGGATTTTCTGGGTCGGCGGCGGCATCTGCGCCAGCGCCGCGTGCCAGCGCTGCTGGATATCTTCCTTGCCCGCCTGTACCGTGGGCAGCAGCGCCAGGGTCAGCTCGTCCGACAAGCTCAGCAGGGTCTGCGCCAAGGGCAGCAAATCGGTATTGCGCCTGGCGCTGAACAGTTTTTTCAGCCAGGCGTGCTGGCGCAAGCCGGCATACAGGCCCATCAGGCGCTCGCTGGCAGCGGTGGCGCGCGGCGTTGCCGGGGCCGGCGGCAGCATTTCCAGCCAGGCGAACACGGTATTGATGCGCGGCGGGATGAAGTTGCCGGCGACTTCCTGCGCCAGCGCCTTCAGGAACAGCTGGGCGTGTTCAAACGTGGGCACAATCACCCTGATGGCAGAATAATCGCACCCGGGGCCGGCCACCCACTGATGGCGGCTGGCCGCCTGGACAAATCTGCTTGCAGCCTGGGGCCAGAACTGGCTGGAGGCGGCAATCAACTCGGGACTGTGTCGCATTGTTCTTTAGATTACGGGAAGGGCCTTCATTTTATGCGAGCGGCCAGGCTAATTACCGGGCTTTCCACACATTTATAAAAAATCGGTTATTATTTATCCCATAGTCTGCCATTTAAGCCCTGCCGGTCTGGGAATGCGCGATTCTAGCCCTTGAAGGCTATTGAATTCACGTGAAACGTCTCCAGATTTATACAGCTAGACCGGAAGCTCGGAATGCAGCGCACAAAATTGACACTGTGGCTGTCTTGCCTGGCCTTCACCCCTTAACTTTCCCTCTCAACGAGGAATTCCATGAGCGAAAACATCAAACACGTAAGCGATGCTTCCTTTGAAGCAGACGTATTGAAATCAGACAAACCTGTCCTGGTAGACTTTTGGGCGGAATGGTGCGGCCCTTGCAAGATGATCGCTCCCATCCTGGAAGAAGTAGCCAAGGAATATCAAGGCAAGATCACTATCGCCAAGATGGATGTGGACGCTAACCAGGGTATACCGGGCAAATTCGGCATCCGCGGCATTCCTACCCTGATCCTGTTCAAGAACGGCGTCGCTGCAGCGCAAAAAGTGGGTGCACTGGCAAAAGGCCAGTTGACCTCTTTTATCGACAGCAATATTTAATCTGTATATAAATGAGTTAGAATAAAGTGCACGCATAAATTTTGTGCACTTTATTGATATCCTTTAGTACAATAGTAATAAGCACCGCAGTGCAGCCGCACGGTCTGGCCTGCCGGCATTAATTTGATGCTTATTACTTGAATAATTTTTAGAGCACTTAATACTCTTTCTGGCCAGTTGACCAGAGACTATAATAATCTACACCTCGTAGTTCACTCCCCCACCTATCTATCCCATCTCGGGACACTCATACATGCACTTATCAGAATTAAAGGCGTTACACGTCTCAGCCTTGCTAGAAATGGCTATTGGACTGGACATCGACAACGCAGCCAGGATGCGCAAACAGGAATTGATGTTCGCTATCCTGAAAAAGCGGGCGAAATCCGGCGAACAGATCTTCGGCGACGGCGCCCTGGAAGTCTTGCCGGACGGTTTCGGCTTCCTGCGCTCACCGGATGCCAGCTACATGGCCTCCACCGACGATATCTATATCTCGCCATCGCAAATCCGCCGCTTCAACCTGCATACCGGCGATTCCATCGAAGGCGAAGTCCGCACCCCGAAAGACGGCGAACGCTATTTCGCGTTGGTGAAAGTTGATAAGGTCAATGGTGAGTCCCCGGAAGCGTCGAAGCACCGCATCCTGTTTGAAAACCTGACGCCGCTGCACCCTAACAAGCCCCTGCAGCTTGAGCGCGACATGCGCGGCGAAGAAAACACCACCGGCCGTATCATCGATTTGATCGCCCCTATCGGTAAAGGCCAGCGCGGCTTGCTGGTCGCGTCGCCCAAATCCGGTAAATCCGTGATCCTGCAACACATCGCCCACGCGATCACCACCAACCACCCGGACATCACCCTGATCGTTTTGCTGATCGACGAACGTCCGGAAGAAGTGACCGAGATGCAGCGTTCGGTGCGCGGCGAAGTGGTGGCCTCCACCTTCGACGAACCGGCCACACGCCACGTGCAGGTTGCCGAAATGGTGCTGGAAAAAGCCAAGCGCCTGGTCGAAATGAAAAAAGACGTGGTGATCCTGCTGGACTCCATTACCCGTCTGGCGCGCGCCTATAACACCGTAATCCCTGCCTCCGGCAAGGTACTGACCGGCGGTGTCGACGCCAATGCGCTGCAGCGCCCGAAACGCTTCTTCGGCGCGGCGCGTAATATCGAAGAAGGCGGCTCGCTGACCATCATCGCGACCGCACTGATCGAAACCGGCAGCCGCATGGATGACGTGATCTTTGAAGAATTCAAGGGTACCGGCAACATGGAAGTACACCTGGAACGCCGCCTGGCCGAGAAACGCACCTACCCGGCGATCAACCTGAACAAATCCGGCACCCGCCGCGAAGAGTTGCTGATCAAGCCCGACCAGCTGCAAAAAATCTGGATCCTGCGCAAGCTCCTGTACAACATGGACGAAATCGAAGCGATGGAATTCATCCTGGACAAGATGAAGGCGACCAAGAACAATGCAGAGTTCTTTGAAATGATGCGCCGCGGCGGCTAAGTTTTAGCCAGCCGTACCAAAAAGGCACCCAGCTTATGCTGCGTGCCTTTTTTTGTTTGAGGAATCTGATTCCCTCTCCCGCACGCGGGAGAGGGAATCAGACGGGCTTGGCCCCATCGTCATGCAGCTCAGCCCGGCAGCTTCCAGTCGAACCGCACCGCCAGCATGCGCAGCAGGAAGGTAATGGAGATCCCGGTCACCACGGCGACCGTCTCGCTCGCTTTCAGCAGGTTCAGCGCCAGGTAGCCCCAGCAGCCGGCAAAGGAACAAGTTGCATATAGCTGCCCGCGCCGGAATACCATCGGTATTTCATTGCAGATAATATCCCGTAGCACGCCGCCGAAGATGCCGGTAATCACGCCCATCATGGTGCAGATGAACAGCGGCATCTGCGCTTCCAGCGCCAGCGAGGCCCCGCCTACGCTGAACAAGCCCAGGCCCAGCGCGTCGGCGTAAATAATCGCGCGCTCGGTCACGCTGGAGCGCAGGTGGCGCAGGAAAGGGATGGCCCCCAGCGCCAGCGCGAAGATCAGGATAGGGTATTCCTGGTGCTCCACCCAGAACAGCGGCCGCCGGTCCAGCAGCAAGTCGCGCAGGGTGCCGCCGCCGAAGGCGGTAATGAAGGCCACCGTAAATACCCCTACCGCGTCCATTTTCTTCATGCGCGCCTCGATAAAGCCTGATAGCGCAAATGCAATGATGCCGCCGACCTCCACCGCATGCAATAAAGTGCTCATTTCAAAATGGATGGGAACTGCCATGGCGTCTCCTGGTTATTTTTTGCTTATTTTCCGGTGTTACACCACCCAGGCCGGTTCATGATCCGGCCAACAAGCTTTATTTTTTACAAAACAGGTCATTTTAGTGGCCGATCATGCAATATTTCGGCGAATTTTGCAGCGAATCCTGTGTGCAGGTGTTGCTCCAGGCTATCGCCCGGATGGCGCAAACGACTGATTTTATTGTATAATCTTCGGCTGGCATAAGGCCATGAGCATTTTTTAACCGGCAAGTGATCAACAATCGGGTCAAGAAGCAAGTCGACCGCCGAAGTGATGATTGGCTACCAAAACTTTTTGAGGCAAGCATGAGAGACGGCATCCACCCAAACTATCGTGAAGTTCTGTTTCACGACGTATCCAATGATTTCAAATTCGTCACACGTTCTACTATCCAGACACGTGACACAGTCGAATTCGAAGGCAAAACATACCCACTGGTAAAGATCGAGGTTTCTGCGGAATCCCATCCTTTCTACACCGGCAAACACAAAATCGTCGATACCGCTGGCCGCGTTGACAAGTTCCGCAAGAAGTTCGGCACTGTCGGCTCCAAAACTTCCGTTGCAGGCTAATCAGCCCCCGCATCAGTGTTGTTGGAAAAAGGCAGCCTTGGCTGCCTTTTTTGCTAAGGTTTCAATATTCCCGCTTAGCAACTTTGGCAACTTTAGCAAGTTTGCTCGCGTTGACATGGCGCTGCGCATGCAGGCTTGGCCGGCGTGTGCTTCGCGATAGAAAAATAAATACCATCCCCGTTTCCCTGTACTGAGAGATATGAAGCCAGTTCGCCTTCCTGCTGCTGCGACAATTGCACTCCCGCGCTGGGTCATTTTTGCATTGTGCCTGCTGTATATCCTGCCGGGCCTGTTCGGACGCGACCCATGGAAAGGCGATGATGCCGCCAGCTTCGGCGTCATGTGGACCATGGCGCACGGCGGCCTGCAAGACTGGCTGTGGCCGCACATCGTCGGCCTGCCCATGCCGCAAGAAGGCCCGCTGGCATTCTGGCTGGGCGCGCTCTGCATCAAACTGTTTGGCTGGCTGGTCGGTGATGCGACCGCGGCCCGTTTGTCCACCGCCCTGTTCTTCCTGCTGGGTTCGGTCTCGGTCTGGTACGCCACCTATTTGCTGGGGCGCCGCTCCGAGGCCCAGCCTTTGAAGCTGGCGTTCGGCGGACAGCCGGAACCGCGGGATTTCGGCCGCACGCTGGCCGACGGCGCCTTGCTGATCTATCTCGGCTGCCTGGGCTTGCTGCTGCCCAGCCATGAAACTACCGCCGAATCGCTGCATATTTCCCTGGTCGCCTATTCGCTCTACCTGTGCGTGCGCTTATTCGACGCGCAGGACAAGCCGGCCAAGCGGGTTGCGCTCAGGCTGGGCATATGCCTGGGATTGATGGCGCTGACCCGCGGCTGGATCTTGCCGCTGGCGCTGTGCCTGGGCCTGACCGGCCTGGCGCTCTACTTGAAGCGCCCCCATTCCCGGGTACTGCTGCTGATCAGCCTGCCGGCGGCCCTGCTGGTTGCCGGCATCTGGATCTTTGCCATCAACCTGATCCATCCTTTCAACAGCTCGCCGTTTGCCGCCTGGATGCAATGGAATAACCGCCAGCTGGACCTTCCGAGCCTGGACAGCATTGCCTATTTCTTCAAGTACGGCATCTGGTTCGCCTGGCCGGCCTGGCCCTTCGCGGCTTGGGCCGTGTATGCCTGGCGCAAGCAGGAAAAGGCCTTGCATATCGCGCTGCCGGTGACCTTCGCCTTCATCGTCGTCCTGCTGGCCTTCATGAACCGTTTTTCCGAGCAAAGCATACTGTTGCCGGTACTACCGCCGCTGGCCATCCTGGCGGCGTTCGGCTTGCCGACCATGAAGCGCAGTGCCATCAATGCGGTGGACTGGTTTGCCGTCATGGTGATGACCGGCTTTGCCAGCATCATCTGGTTTGCCTGGATCGCCATGCAAAGCGGCTGGCCGGCGCCGATCGCCAAAAAAGTCTTGAGCTGGGCGCCGGGCTTTACCCCCGAATTCAACCTCTTCGGCTTTGTCATCGCACTGGCGGTCAGTGTCGCCTGGTTCCGGCTGGTGTACTGGCGCATCTCGCGCCAGCCTTCGGTATTGTGGCGCGCGGTGGTCTTGTCCACCGGCGGCGTCATCCTGTGCTGGCTGCTGCTGATGACCCTGTGCCTGCCGCTGATCAATCACCGCATCACCTATGCCGCACTGGCCAAGGATATCGCCCAGCAAATCCAGAAAAACGCGCAAACGCCGCATGCCTGCATAGACAGCAATGTGGACCCTGCACAGCGCGCCATGTTCGCGTATTTCGGCGAACTGCACTTTTCGGGATTCTCGGACCAGCCTTGCGAGCTGCTGCTGTTGCAGGACAGCCGGCGCCTGCAGGACAAGCGCGCCAAGGAAATGTCGCCGGAAGACAGCAATTATCGCGGCCCATGGGAACGCATCTGGCAGGGCCGCCGCGCCTATGACAGAGATGAAAGCTTCACGCTGTATATGCGGAAACAGCCATGACCCTGGCTGGGGCGGAAACAGCCATGACCCCGGCCGAGGCGGAAACAGCCATGAATCCAGCCGGGCTGGCTGTCCATATGCGGCGCATCGCGGCGCTGGCCTGGCCCATGCTGATAGGCCAACTGGCCGTGGTCAGCAATGGCGTCATCGATACCGCAATGACTTCGCGTTTTTCCGCGACCGACCTGGCCGCCCTGTCGATCGGCATTTCCATCTACGTCAGTATTTTTGTCGGCCTGAACGGTGTGTTGCAGGCGATCTCGCCCGCAGTCGGCCAATTGTTCGGCGCCCGGCGCTATGCGCAAATCGGCGTCGAAGTGAAGCAAGGCGTGTGGCTGGGACTATTCCTGTCCTGCATAGGCTGCCTGGTGCTGATATTTCCGCAGGGCTTGCTGTCCATCGCGCAGGCATCGCCCGAACTGAATCAAAAAGCCAGCATGTACTTGCAGATCCTGGCGCTGGCGCTGCCGGCCACGATAGGTTTTCGCATCTATGGCGCCTTGAACAATGCGGTCGGTCGCCCCAAGATGGTGATGGCGATACAGGTCGCCGCGCTGATGCTCAAATTCCCGTTGAATAAGCTATTCATCTTCGGCGGCTTGGGCATCCCGGCGCTGGGTGGCCCAGGCTGTGCCGTGGCCACCGCCGTGATCGCCTGGCTGATGCTGTTGACGGCCTGGCTGATACTGCGCCAGGTCGAGTACTATCGCATCTTCGGCTTGTTCGGCACCGGCTTTGTCAGGCCGCACTGGGCGACGCTGGGATCGCTGCTGAAGCTGGGCATACCGATGGGGCTCAGCTACCTGATAGAAGTGACGGCCTTTGCCTTCATGGCGCTGTTCATCGCCAGGCTGGGCGAGATTGCGGTTTCCGGACACCAGCTGACCGCCAACCTCGGCACCATCCTGTACATGCTGCCGCTGGCCATCGCCAGCGCCAGCGGCACGCTGGTGGCCCAGGCCATAGGCGCCGGCCAGCAGCATATCGCCCACCGCATAGGCGACGCCGGCATCGCGCTGGCGGCGTCGCTGGCCATCCCTATCGGTATCGTCATCTGGTTTTCGCGCAGCCTTATCCTGCACGCCTACACCTCCAACGAGATCATCATCGCCGCGGCCCTGCCCCTGTTCCTGTTCATCTCCGTCTATCATTTTTTCGACGCGATCCAGGTCACGGTCGCCTTTGTCTTGCGCGCCTACAAGATCGCGGTGATCCCCACCATTATTTATGCAGTAGCCCTGTGGGGCGTGGGCCTGGGCGGCGGTTACGCGCTGGGCTTCGATACCCTGCATATCAGCCCGCCGCTGCTGCGCGGGGCGTCCGGCTTCTGGATGGCCAACACTTGCAGCATTGCGCTGGTCGGCTTCGGCCTGTTCCTGTATTTGCGGGTGGTGCAACGCCGCGTCAGCCAGACGGCGGACGGCGCGCTCCAGCTTCCACCGCAGATGAAACAAGCCAGGCAGGCCAGGGGATGAACATGCAGCCAAGCCCGCCCCGCCGATTCACTTCACTCAGCATCAAGGCCATACCGGCGGCGGCGCTGACCGCGATCGTGTTCCTGTCCATCACCATCTGGCTGTCCTGGCTGTCGCTGCAAGTGACCAGGGAAAACGTGCAAAGGCGCCTGCAGGAGAGCGTGTTCCAGCACCATGCCAGCTTGCAGAACGAGCTCGAACATGAAGTATCGCGCCTGGAGTCCTTTGTCAGCCTGTACCACATCACGCCCACCTTTGACCGCTACACCTTCCATTCATTCGCCAAGATAGAAAACCAGCCCTGGCTGATCGCCAAGCTGTTTTCCAAAAAGGTCAGCCCGCGCGACATGCCGCAGTTTGAAGCCCTGGTCAGGACCGACACCTCGGTCGACGTGCGCGGCTATCCCGGTTTCCAGATCAAGGACAAGGTGCCGGGCCAGGATGCGCTGGTGGCGCTGTACCTGGAGCCCAGGCAGAAACTGCAGGGCACGCACGGCCTGAATGTGGACAAATGGTTCCCGCAAGGCAGCCAGCGTCTGCGGGACAGCGGCCTGGCAACTTCGTTCGTACTGAACAATAAGCATCCCCTGCTGCACGGAAATAATATCGTCATTTCCATGCCGGTATACGAAACCGGCCTGCCAATACGCACCGAGGCCCAAAGGCGGATCGCCTTCAGCGGCGCCTTCACCACCGTCATCTCTATCGACAAGCTGTTGCCCAGCCTGTTCAATGCATCCAACCTGCAATTGAGGCAAATCCAGGTATTCGGCAGCGACCTGGATTCGCTGCCGGTCACGGTCACGCTGGCCGGCAAGCAAACTGCCGCCGCCGGCGGCCTGAACAGCCAGGTCACCAGCTTTGAACTGCCGCTGACCGTACCCGGGCAAAAATGGACCGTGCGCTACGACATGCTGAGCAGCGACGGCCTGGCGGAAACCGATGCGATCTGGTTTATCCTGTTCATCGGCATGCTGCTGACGGCGTTCGCCACCGGTTTTGTGTACGTCACGGTCAGGACCGGCAAGATTGCGCACCGGCTGGCCAAGGACATGACCAAGGCCTTGCACCATAGCGAAGACTCGCTGCTGGAAACCCAGCGGCTGGCAAAGATGGGCAGCTTCCAGCTGGACCCCAGCCACCAGATCAGCGCGCAGACCGGCAACATCCTGGAATTGTTCGGACTACCAGCCAGGCGGAAAATCGACTACTTCACGCAGATCCTGGCCAATATGGAAGCGGAAGACGCGATCATCTTCAGCGACATCGTGGCCGCCGCCTTCGAGACCTCGCTGCACACCCACCTGATCGTCCAGATCAGCGCGCAAATGCCGGCCTGGCTGAACCTGATCATCGATTCCAGCGGCGCCGAAACCGGTTTCACCTTGCGCGTGATCGCGATGGACGTCACCGAAAAATACCTGTCCGAACAAAAGATCAAGCAACTGGCCTACCAGGATGCGCTGACCGGCCTGGCCAACCGCGCCAGCCTGCGTATTGCCACCGAGCAGGCGCTGAGCGGCTCGCGTGCGCAAAAAAGCAAGCTGGCCCTGCTGTTCCTGGACCTGGACCGCTTCAAGTTCATCAACGACTCGGTCGGCCATGACGTCGGCGACCAGGTGCTGATAGAGATTGCGCAACGCCTGCGCAGCGCGGTCAAGACACGCGACTTCATCGCCCGGTTGGGCGGCGACGAATTTGTGATCCTGGTCGATGAGCTGGACAGCGACAAGGACATACGCGCAATCGCCAACCGTATCCTGTCGCTGGTGTGTGCGCCTATGCAGCTGGGCCAGCACACCTATTACCTGACCACCAGCATAGGCGTGGCCATCGCCAACAGCGGCGAGCCGGATGCCGACGTGCTGATGAAGCAGGCCGATATCGCGATGTACCACAGCAAGGAGAAGGGCAAGAACAAGTACACCGTCTTCTCGACCGACATCGCCGAGGCGCTGGAAAAGCAAACCAGCCTGGAACGCGAGCTGCGCGTCGCGATGGAAGAAGGTTTGCTGGTGCCCTATTTCCAACCGCAATTCCGGGTCAGCACGCATCGCCTGTGCGGTGTGGAAACCCTGCTGCGCTGGAAGCATCCCAAGCGCGGCATGGTCGCCGCCAAGGATTTTATCAAGGTGGCGGAAGAGTCGGGCCTGATCATACAGATAGGCAACCAGGTGCTGATCGACGTCTGCCAGACCATCTCCAGATGGAATTTGCCGGATGATTTCGTGGTCGGCGTGAATGTCTCCAGCCTGCAGTTCTTCCAGGCCGGTTTCGTCGATTTTGTCATCAATACCATCAATGCCGCCGGCATTGATCCGCGCCGCCTGGAAATCGAAGTCACCGAGACCATGATCATGCAGGATACCGAGGTCGCCAAGACCTGCCTGGAGCAGTTGAACGCCTACGGCGTCGGCATCAGCATCGACGATTTCGGCACCGGCTATGCATCGCTGACCTATTTGCGCGATTTCCCCGTGCAAAGGATCAAGATAGACCAGCGTTTTGTCAAAGGCCACACCAATAACAGCAAGGACCAGGCGATCGTCAAGGCCATCTCCACCCTGGGCCACGATTTCGGCATGCAGGTGATCGCCGAAGGCGTGGAAACCGAAGAACAGCTGGCTTCGCTGGGCATCATAGGCTGCGACATGTACCAGGGCTGGTTGCGCTCCACGGCCTTGCCGGCCGCGGCGATACAAGAACTGCTGCCGCAGCACGAGGACGCCGAGGCCTGATGCCGGCAGCGGCAGCGGTAGCGGCAGCGCCATCGATGGAACAACACGAGCATATTTCCGGTGATTAAGCCATGAGCATCCCTAGCACACCTCCCCTCATCTCCCTCAGGCGCCGCCAGCTCCTGACCTCTTCACTGGCCACGCTGGCGCTGCCCTCGGCCATGCTGGCGGCGCCAGCGGCCCGGGCTAACGGGGCCGGCGGCGGCCAGGCCTTGCGGGTCATGTTCCCGGAGCTGCCGTATTTCGACTTGCTGAAGACCCTGCTGAAAAAATATTCAGAACATACCGGCGTCAAGATAGAGATCGACGTCCTGCCCTACCTCGATATGCGCCAGGCGCAGCTGAAGGAGTTGCAGCAGCCCAAAGGCAGGTACGACCTGATCACCATGCTGGCGGCATGGAAGACCGAGTATGTATCAAAGAATCTGCTGGCCGACCTCGACCAGGAACAATTGGCGGGGCGGCTGGAGCTGGAAGATGTGAACGATCTGGTGCCGGCCTACCTGACGGTGGCCGGCAAGGTAGGCGGCGCCAAAGGCTACCTGGACGGACCGTCCGCGCGCCTGTACGCGCTACCGGTAGGTTCGGAGACCAGCATACTGGCCTATCGCACCGACATATTCCAGCAGCACGGACTGAAACCGCCATCCAGCTACGACGAACTGCTGCCGCTGCTCGGCACGCTCAGGCAAAAAGAGCCCGGCATGCAGGCGCTGTGCAGCAGGGGCCAGCGCGGCCACCAGATCGTGCATGCCTGGCTGCTGCATTTCAATTCCTTTGGCGGCGAAGTATTCGATGCGCGCTGGCACCCCAAGGTGCACGGCGCGGCCGGCATCCGGGCCATAGAGGTGCTGAGAGCGATTCATGCCGCAAGCGACGGCGGCATATTGAAGAACAGTTATTCAGACATGTGCAATGCCTTCATTTCCGGCGATGCGGCGATGTACCTGGACTCTACCAACATCTTCGCGCTGGTCAACGACAGGGTCAAATCCCTGGTGCAGGACAAGGTGGCCTATGCCTTGCACCCCAAGGGCACCGTGCACTCCTCGGAAACCGGCGGCTTCGCCTTTGCCATGCCCAAAAATGCGCCGTCCCCGGCCAGAGCGATGCAGTTGCTGGGCTGGCTCAGCGCACGCCAGCAAGACAAGAGCATCGCCCGCAAGGGCGGCACGCCGATCCGCCTGAGCACCATGCGCGATGTGGAACTGCAGGTGATCTACCCGGAATACGCGATCCTTGGCAAGCAGCTGGAATACGCCAATCCCAACTGGCGCCCCATCATCCCGGAGTGGTCCATCATCAATGAGCAAATCCTGGGCACCCTGATCCACGACGCCGTCGCCGGCCTGCTGTCGCCGGCCGCCGCACTGGAACAGGCGCAGGAAAAAATCGCTGAGCTGATGCGCAAGAGCGGCTATTACCGGCGCTAGCGCCGAGTCCCCTTTCCCGCGCGGGAAAGGGCCAGGGTGAGAGCCGTCAAATGAATGTAGCGAGCTTGCCGGCCACCGCGGCGCGAATTGCCATCCAGGCCGCCCAGGCCAACCCGGGCCAGGAAGCCGCCTGCGCCATTGTATGACGAGTATCGCTCTTCATCGGGTCCAATGCTTGCCTCATACCAGCTCTCTTATTTTTTTGCTTTTTTTCATAGGGAGTAATGGTCAAATGGCAAGCGTGGTCCTCTGCAAATGCGGACCCTGAATGGTAGACCAGGCTGAATCACAAACAAGCGGCGCCTGCGCTTGCAAATTTATTTCAGATAAGTCATAATAGTCGTCTGCGTTGCCGAGATGGCGGAATAGGTAGACGCACGGGACTCAAAATCCCGCGCTGGAGACAGCGTGCCGGTTCGATTCCGGCTCTCGGCACCAATATGCATCATAAAACATCAGGCTCTCAGACATGAGGGCCTTTTTGTTTTGTGCCGCAGACAGAAAAATAAGCACGCCAATACCTGCCCGGCATTCTGGTCAGGTGCGCAATGATGGCGCCCAGCATCACGCATGACAACAGCGCAGCGGCATAGCCCGCCAGCACCGGCACCAACAGAGACAGCGCAGCGCCGATTTCCAGGATGCCCGTCAGATACCGGAACCACTGACCCGGACTATGGCCTCATTAGGCCATCCCGTTCAAATGGCGCTATTTTTGCCAAAAAATTAGACATCTTTCTGTTGTTATTATTTCTAGAAATACAAAAAAATCATTCCTTGCCGCGCATAGATACTCGCGCGGCGAACGTAAAATCAATTGATCAACGCATCGTCGCCGGCGACCATGAGATGGCCTGCCAAGTCCGCCAGGTCTGCCAGGTCCGCCGCGCACGGGCGCAAATAACCCTGCACGGGAGAGCCCATGTCTTGCAAAACGCTATTGATTGTTTTGGCTTTGGCCGCATCGCTGTTTGGATGCGGCGGCGAACAAGGAGAGCAGCTCGCATCGCGCTCCAAGACCATGGCCCAGGTAGTGGCGGTCAATGGCATCGCCACCTTGTCCGGACCGCTCGGCAATTACACCATCACCAAGAGCGGCACCGACTATATAGTCAAGGACAACGTCGGCAGCGACGGCACCAATACCTTCTCCAATATACAGTCGCTGAAATTTTCTGACGTCACGGTCAGCCTGGTAATAGGCAGCAAGTCCACCTCGCTCGAACCGGAAGACTTGAAGTCCCTGATCGAACTGTAGATCGCCTTCTTCAACCGGGTACCGGACGCCGATGGCCTGGGCTACTGGATAGATCAATTCAACGCCGGGCAGAGCCTGGTACAGATAGGCAATTCGTTTTACCAGGCGGCGATCCAGTTTTCTGCGCTGACCGGCTATTCGGCCAGCATGAGCGACGCGGCCTTCGTCACGGTGGCGTATAAGAACGTGCTGGGACGGTCATCGCCGGACGCCGAAGGCCTGGCTTACTGGACCAAGAATCTGGGCAACGGCTCGGAAACCCGCGGCTCGCTGGTCAAGTCCATCCTGAGTTCGGCCCACACCTTCAAGGGCGACGCCACCTACGGCTATGTGGCCGACCTGCTCGATAACAAGGCCACGGTGGCCAGCAAGTTTGCGGTGGACCAGGGGCTGAACTACAACACGCCGGAAGCCTCGATCACCAACGGCATGGCGATCGCCGCGGCGGTGACCGCGACCTCGACCAGCGCCGCCACCAAGGTGATCGACGCCACGCTGGTGACCACGCCGGTGCTGACCTATGCCGGCGACTATACCGGCACCTATTCCGGCACCGACAGCGGCACCTTTGCCATCACCATCAGCGCCAATGGCACGATCACCGGCTCGGGCCGCTCGATTCCGGATGCGCCGTACGCGTTCAACATCGCCGGCTCGATCGCCGCCGGCGGCTCGGTGCTGCTGCAAGCCTCGGGCACGGCCGGCAGCGCCACCTTCAAGGGCACTGTCGACTCATCGACCGGCAAGCTTTCCGGCACCTGGACCAACACCGTGTTTGCCGACGTCGGCACCTTCGTCGGCCAGACCCTGAGGACGGCCACCAGCATTGCCGGCATCGTCTCCATCGGCCCGGTATCCAACGCCACCGTGACCGCCTTCACACTCGTGAACGGCGCCAAGGCCACGCCGCTGGCCAGTGTGACCACCGACCCCAGCGGCAGGTACAGCATGCAAATCGGCGCCTACACCGGCCCGGTATTGCTGGAGGCGGTAGGTGGCAGCTATGTCGATCCGTCTTCCGGCCTGGTGCTGTCCTTGTCCACCGTGCTGCGCGCCAGCTTCACTACGGTGACCGGAGCGAACACGGCCAATATCACGCCGCTGACCGAAGTGGTCGTGATCAACGCAAACAGCGGCAGCGGCGGCCTGACTAGCGCTAACCTGTCCGGCGCCAGCGCGACGATACAGAACCAGCTGGGCTTCGATCCCGTGACCACCGCGCCGATGGACCCCTCCGGCGCAGTGACGGCGGCCACCACGACCAATGGGCTGTTGTATGCGGCCAACCTGGGCACGGTGTCCCAGTATGTCGCTGAAAATTCGGAGAAGAGCTTTGCGCTGGTGCTAGGCGATTTTGCCTCTTACTTCAAGACGCTGGGCACGGTGCAGAGCCAGCAAGTGAGCAATGCCGCCAACAACTATGGGGCGAACGCCAAGAACATCAACGGACTGGTGTCCACCCTGGCGTCCGGCAACGGCAAGATGGCGACTTGCTCCAATTCCTTTAGCTGCTTCGGCCCCGGGCTGCTGTCGCGCTGTCCGGCGGTGCCGGTGATTAGCTGCCTGGGCGGCAAGGTGGCGTTGAACGGCATTTGCGTGACGCCGAATACCACGCCGGTCACCGCCAACGCCACCATCACCAAGACCTGGACCGGCCCCTGGGATTGGTCAGGTCCCAGCGTGGATGGCTGCCCGGTAACGGACGGCGGCACGCTGACCATGAATTTAACCCAGACCGGAACAACAATTTCAGGCGGGCTCGTCGTGTCCGGGCTGCCTGGCATCCAGAGCGCTAATAGTTCAACGTGTAAAATTGGCGGTACCATGACCCAGGCCTCGGGCAATATCAGCGGCACCGTCAATGGCAGCGACGTCAACTTCAGCATGAACATCAATGGCATTACCACTGTCTTGAAATTCACTGGCAAAGGCACGCTCGCCGGCGGCGTACTGAGCGGTTCCATCGTGCGCTCTACCGGAGGAC
>JAZJYH010000106.1:0-2830 GCA_040390485.1 Pseudomonadota bacterium | reverse complement strand
GGTGCGCTACCGGACTGCGCCACACTCCGAGGAAAAGAATTATATTGCGCGGCCCGACGACTGTCAAGTTTTTTCTCTGGCGGCGGGCTTTGATCAGAGGCTGCGTTCACTGTGGAATTCGCGCATTTGCCCGCTGATAGGGTCATTAAATGCAAGCGACCTGGCCAGTAATTTTAGAGGCGAAGAAAAATCGTCGCCTTTGCACGGCAGTGCTTTTGGGTAAAAAGTATCGTTGATAATCGGCGCGCCCAGGCCCGCCATGTGCAGGCGGAGCTGGTGCTTTCTTCCTGTCACGGGTTGCAATTGATATAAGCTGTTTTCGCCACGCCGCTGCAGGACATCAATCCGGGTTTCCGAATTCGGCTCGCCCTCGACTTCCCGCATGACAAAAAAATGCTCGCCCTCCACCATGCGGCTGCGATGGGTGAACGGGAATTGCTTTTCAGCCAAATGCGGGGCCAGCGCCTCATAGGTTTTGACAATCTCGCGCTGCTGGAACATGGCCTGATAGGCGCCGCGGCTGGCGGGATTGTGCGACAACAGCATGATGCCCGCGGTTTCCCGGTCCAGCCTGTGGATAGGGGTCAGGTGGAGCAAGCCGGTCTTGCGTTTCAAGCGCACCAGCAGGGTTTCTCGCAGGAAGCGCCCGGTCGGTATCACCGGCAAGAAGTGCGGTTTGTCTACCGCCAGTATGTGCGCGTCCTGGTACAGGATCTGTTCTTCGAACGGGATGATCGTTTCCTCTTCCAGTTCGCGGTAGTAATAGATGCAGATTCCGCGGCGGAAAGGGCTGTCTGCCTGCAAGGGCTCGCCGTACTGGTTCCTGACTTCGCCTTTTTGCATGCGGGCCAGCCAGTTGGCTTCGGCCACATCCGGATAGCGCTGCAGTAAAAAACTGAGCAGGTCGGGCCAGTTGCCTTCCGGCAGCCATAGATAGCTGGGCGCCACGCCGTCGCGCACGGGCAGGGGAGGTGTGATGATTTGCTGCTTGATGCTCACGGGTCTTGTTATATATATGGATGATGCCGATGCAAGCATGATACCTGCTTCGCTGCGTTAATCGTTAACCTGTATCCGGCGATTGCAGAAAGGGCGACGGGGCAACAACGATTTTTATCCACGAAATACACGAAAGGCACGAACGAATGGCAGGGCAAAGTGATTGTGCTGACCTGTAAACGCTCTTTATCTGTTTTTTTTTCGTGTTTTTCGTGCCTTTCATGGACGGTATCGAGTATGCATTGCCTGGCGTTAGTCCTTGTGCAATCGCTGCGGCGGCACATCATGCTGCTCTGGATGCCATGCCGTACTCTATAATGCTGGTTTTAACTATTACCGTGCCACAGTGTTGCCATTGTGGCCAGCCCCACCATGACTGTCCGTACCCGTTTTGCCCCTAGCCCCACTGGTTATCTTCACGTCGGCGGCGCCCGCACCGCTCTGTTTAGCTGGGCCTTTGCGCGCCACGCCGGCGGCACTTTTGTGTTGCGCATAGAAGATACCGACCTTGAGCGCTCCACGCCCGAGGCGGTGCAGGCGATCCTGGACGGCATGAGCTGGCTGGGATTGCAGCACGATGAGGGCCCCTACTATCAAATGCAGCGTATGGACCGTTACCGCGAAGTGCTGGCGCAAATGCTGGAGCAGGGTACGGCCTATTATTGCTATTCATCGCCGGAAGAAGTGGAAGCGATGCGCGAACGCCAACGTGCCGCCGGCGAAAAGCCGCGCTATGACGGCACCTGGCGCCCTGAAGCCGGCAAGACCCTGCCGGCGATTCCGGCAGACCGCAAGCCGGTGATACGCTTCAAGAATCCGCTGGACGGCGAAGTTAGCTGGAATGACGTGGTCAAGGGCGCGATTACTATCGGCAACCGCGAACTGGATGACCTGGTCATCGCGCGCCCCGACGGCACGCCCACCTATAATTTCTGTGTCGCGGTGGACGACTGGGATATGCAGATCACCCACGTGATACGCGGCGACGACCACGTGAACAATACGCCGCGCCAGATCAATATCCTGAACGCGCTCGGCGCCAGCCTGCCGCAATACGGCCACGTGCCGATGATACTGGGGACCGACGGGCAAAAGCTATCCAAGCGCCGCAACGACGTCAGCGTGATGGATTACCTGGCCAAGGGCTATCTGCCGGAAGCCTTGCTGAACTACCTGGCCCGCCTGGGCTGGAGTCACGGCGACGACGAAGTATTTAGCATGGAACAGATGTGCAGCTGGTTCGACCTGAGCCACCTGGCGATCTCGCCGGCGCAATTCAATCCTGAAAAACTGGATTGGGTGAATAACTACTATATTAAGGCGGCCGACAACGGCAGGCTGGCGGACCTGGTGCGCGAGCAGATGCTGAAGGACGGCGCCCAGTTTGAGAATGCGCCTGCCCTGCCGGCAGTCATTGAGCTGATGAAAGAGCGCACCAACACCACACTGGAGCTGGCGCAAGCGGCGATGCTGTTCTACCGCCAGCCTGCCGCCGACGCCGACCTGCTGAAGCAGCACCTGAGCGATGCGGTCGCGCCGGCGCTGGCGCATTATGCAGAACAGATCAATACCGTGGAATGGAACAAGGCCGCCTTGTCGGCGATGATGAAAGAGACGCTGGCAAAATTCTCGCTGAAGATGCCGCAGCTGGCAATGCCTTTGCGCCTGCTGTTGACCGGGCAACTGCAGACGCCGTCGATCGATGCGGTGGTGGAATTGTTCGGCCGCGACGTCGTTTTGGCGCGTTTAAAAAATTATTAAACTTCATCGCAAAAACTATTTACATCGCAGAAATAAGTTTGCTATAATCTCGCTTCTGCACCGGGGGTAT
>JAZJYH010000105.1:0-5811 GCA_040390485.1 Pseudomonadota bacterium | reverse complement strand
GAGCGCAGCGAGTTTCGTCTGTTTCCCATTTTTTGTAATGCACAAAATGTGATGGAGCTTCGCTCCATCACCCGTAGGGCAAGTCTGCGGTCGCCTTTCTTTTGCTTACTTTTCTTTGGCGAAGCAAAGAAAAGTGAGTAGCTGTCGGGCTACCCCCGACCTGTAACCACGAAGAGTAATCAAATTTTTAATCCGCGGCGCAAGGCAAGGCGTGGCCCAGCCTGTCAGGCCAGAAGCCCCCGCGCTACTTAAGGAAATATTGATGACCATAAGAAATCTCGACTACCTTTTCGCGCCAAAATCCGTCGCCCTCATCGGCGCATCCAGCAAACCGCATAGCGTTGGCGCCACCGTGCTGGCCAACCTGGTGCAGGCCGGCTTCAAGGGCGCGATCTTCCCGGTGAACCCCAAGTACGACAAGCTGCATGGCTTGCCGGTGTATGCCCGCGTCAAGGATCTGCCCGAGACGCCGGAGCTGGCGGTGATTTGCACGCCGCCGGCCAGCGTGCCGGAGCTGATTGCCGAGCTGGGCGCGCGTGGGACCAGGGCTGTGATCGTGCTGACGGCCGGGTTGAACCAGCCTGGCGACCGGCGCGGGACCAGCATCAAGCAGCTGATGCTGGATGCGGCCAGGCCCTATCTGTTGCGCATACTGGGGCCGAATTGCGTCGGCCTGCTGGTGCCCGGGATAGGGCTGAACGCCAGCTTTGCGCATACCGGCGCCTTGCCGGGCAAGATAGCCTTTGTGTCGCAGTCGGGGGCGCTGGTGACCGGGGTGCTGGAGTGGGCCGGGTCGCGCGGCATAGGTTTTTCCAAATTCATTTCGCTGGGCGACAATGCCGACGTCGATTTTGCCGACGTGCTGGATTACCTGGCAGGCGACGTCGATACCCAGGCCATCCTGCTGTATGTGGAAGACATCAAGCATGCACGCAAGTTCATGTCGGCGGCGCGGGCTGCGGCGCGCAGCAAGCCGGTGCTGGTGGTGAAGGCCGGACGTGAGGCCGAAGGCGCGAAAGCCGCCGCCTCGCATACCGGCGCCCTGGCCGGCTCGGACGCGGTGTATGACGCCGCCATCCGGCGCGCCGGCATGCTGCGCGTGTTTACCACCGAGGACCTGTTTGGCGCGGTGGAGACCCTGGCGCACGCCAAATCCATGAACGGCGAACGCCTGGCCATCCTGACTAATGGAGGCGGGCCGGGCGTGATGGCGACCGACGCGCTGATCTGCAGCGAAGGCAAGCTGGCGTCCTTGTCGGCAGAGACCGCGGCGCAACTGGATATGGTCTTGCCGGCGACCTGGTCGCACGGCAACCCGGTCGACATCATCGGCGACGCGCCGGCCGAGCGTTATGTGCAGGCGATGAATATCCTGCTGAAAGACAAGCAAGCTGATGCCGTGCTGTTCATCCAGGCGCCCACCGCGATTGTACCCAGCCTGGAGATCGCCAATGCGGTCGCGCCGCTGGTCAGGGAGACCTCGCGCAATGTGCTGGCCTGCTGGCTGGGCAGCGATGCGGCAGCACCGGCGCGCCAGGTATTTTCGGCGGCCGGCATCCCGACCTATGATACGCCGGAAGAGGCGGTGCGCGGCTTCATGCAGATCGTGCAGTATCACCGCAACCAGCATTTGCTGATGCAGGTGCCGCCGTCGCTGGCGGTGGATTTTGTGCCGGACCGGGCCGGGGCGCAGGCGGTGGCGCGGGCGGCTTTGGCGGAGGGCAGGGACATGCTGTCGGAGCCGGAGGCCAAGATCATGCTGGCCGCCTATGGCATCCCGGTGGTGGAAACCCGCATCGCCGCCACTGCCGGGCAGGCGGTACAGTATGCGCAGGAAATCGGTTTTCCGGTCGCGCTCAAGGTCTTGTCGCCGGAAATTTCGCACAAGACCGAGGTTGGCGGCGTGGTGCTGGATCTGGACAGCGCGCCGGCGGTGCAGGCGGCGGCTGCGGCGATACAGAAGCGCCTGGCGGAACTGCGGCCGGACGCCAGCCTGCAAGGCTATTCGGTGCAGGCGATGGCGCGCCGACCCGACGCGCAGGAATTAATCATAGGCGTTACTACCGATGCGGTATTCGGCCCGGTGATCCTGTTCGGCCAGGGCGGCATCGCGGTCGAGGTGCTGGATGATAATACGATAGGCTTGCCGCCGCTGAATATGGTGCTGGCGCACGATATGCTGGCGCGCACCCGGGTCGCCAAATTGCTGGCCGGCTACCGCGACCGGCCAGCGGCCGACGTCGATGCGATTTGCCGCACGCTGATACAGGTTGCGCAGCTGGTCGCGGATATTCCCGAAATCGTCGAACTGGACATCAACCCGCTGCTGGCGGATGCCCGCGGCGTGCTGGCGCTGGATGCACGCATCCGCGTCGCGGCGGCGGATACTTCAATAGGGATAGAGCGGCTGGCGATCCGGCCCTATCCGGCGGAGCTGGAGCAGGCACTCAGCTGGCAGGGCCGGCCCCTGCTGCTGCGCCCCATCAAGCCGGAAGACGGCGCGGCACATATCGCCTTCTTTAATGCGCTGGACCCCGAGGATGTGCGTTACCGCATGTTTATCCGTATGCGCGAACTACAGCCGGCCCAGTTGGCCCGCCTGACCCAGATCGACTATGACCGCGACATGGCATTCATCGCCACCCGCCAACGCGAAGACGGCCAACATGAAACCCTGGGCGTGGTGCGCGCGATGGCCGACCCGGGCAATGAAAAGGCCGAATTTGCCGTGATCGTGCGCTCCGACCTGAAAGGCCAGGGCCTGGGCTCGATACTGATGACAAAACTGCTGGAGTACTGCCGCAGCCGCGGCACGCCGGAAATCGTCGGCGAGGCGCTATCGCAGAATATAGGCATACTCAACCTGGTGAAGCGCTTCGGCTTTGAAATAAAACCCATGCCGGGAGAGGGCATCATGAGCTTGCGGCTGGATTTGCGTGATCGCGGGAATACCTGAATCGGGGGATGGGACTGGCTATTGCGGCGGGAGCAGGCGGTCCGCGCTTTTTGCGTGCCGACCGCAAGCTACCGGGGTGGGTTTGTCAGCTTGCGAATTGAATATAGCGGTAGTGATAGCGGTAGTGATAGCGGCAGCGGCGCGGTAGCGGCAGGGACGTGCTCGTCCGCCACGGCGCTGAAGCGAGGATTACTGCCGGCCTAAGGCGGCCTTCTTCACCTTCTTGTCTTCCTTCTTTTCCTTCGGTGTCTTGGCGGGCTGCTTCTTTACCGCCTTTTTGCTGTCCTGGCTCTTACTCATGATATTTCTCCGTCTATTGAAAGGCCGGCTATGGGGTGTCCAGACCTGTCATATCCAGACCCGCATAGCGCGTCATACAGTCTACACCATAGCAGGGCCTCGCCCGCGGCTATTCGCTATGCCGGCCGGGCGATGGCCGCGCTGTCTTGCGGCCTGAATCGCCGCTCGCACCGGTTTTGCGTCGCTCACGCCGGCCGCAGCGCTCCATGCAATTTACTTGACTCCAGGCAATCTAAACCGCGCACATTCGTCGAAATGGATGTCCTTATCCTGTGTGGCTTGCCGCACAGTGTGTGCGGGCCCCCGGGGGTATGCTGGAATCTGCCTCTCTACGTGAGGTGTTAACTGTGATCAACCCGTTGATCAACCCAGTGACCAAGCATTTTTCAGGAGATTTTCATATGAGCAAGCAAAGCAGGGGGAAGCGGAACCAAAAACCTCCGTATAAGCCCCACCATAAGCAAGAGCAAGATAATGCCAGCCGTGCAGAAGATGTAAACGAGCAAAGGCAAAGGGCTGAAGCCAGCGAAGTGACCGGCAGACATATGAACGAGGGCCCAAAGGACCATCAGGGCGCCCGCAAGAATTGAGCCGGAAGAATTGAGCCGGGATAAGGGTGGGAGCCTGCCTGGCCCGTCGCTGCACCAACCTTTCTGCATGATATAATGACAATAAATTAATTCAACAAGACGCGGGCCCGCGCTGTCGGCCTGCGTCTTCTTCATGGATAGGCAATGGATAGTCAAGAAACGATGACGCACGCACAGTCGCACCCGCTGTCGCACCACCTGTTGACCATGGCCTACCAGAATGCCTGGGCCAACCATCGTTTGCTGAAGGCTTGCGCGCAATTGAGCCAGGCCGATTTTAGCGCGCCGCGCAGCGGTTTCTTCCCCTCCATCGTGGCGACGCTGAACCATATATTGACGGTAGACTGGTTCTACATCGATGCGCTGGAGCGCGAGTTGCGCGGCGAGGCCCCGCATCCCGACTGTTATGCTTTTTTCGAACCGGAACAGCCGTTTGCTAGCTGTGCCGAGCTGCAGCGCGAGCAGGCGGCGGCCGACCGCAGGCTGATCGCCTATTGCGCCCAGCTGGATGACGCCGGGATGGGCCGCCACGTGAGCATCGCCCGCCCGCAGCGGACGCAGCGCGACACCCGCACCCGGCTGCTGTCCCACCTGCTCGAACACCAGATCCACCATCGCGGCCAGGTGCATGCGATGCTGTCGTCCACCGCGGTCAAGCCGCCGCAACTGGATGAATTTTTTTGCGAGGGCGAGGACCATTTACGGGCAACCGATTTTGCCGAACTGGGCTGGACCGAAGAGGCAATCTGGAATAAAGGAGAGTAAATATGAAATTCGGCTACACCATCGTCTACGTTGCCTCGGTTCCCGACGCGCTCAATTTTTACCGGGGAGCATTCGGTTTTGAAACCCGCTTCCTGCATGAATCGAACGCCTATGGGGAACTGGAGACCGGCGCCACCGTGCTGGCTTTCGCCTCGCATGCCATGGGCGACCTGAACCTGGACGGCAATTACCAAAAAACCGACCCCAAGGCGGCGCCGCTGGGCGTTGAACTGGCCTTTGTCACGGAGGATGTGGCGCTGGCCTATGCCAGGGCCATCGCCGCCGGCGCGGTCGCGATCAAGCCGCCGACCACCAAGCCCTGGGGCCAGACGGTGGCCTATGTGCGCGCCGCCGAGGGTTCGCTGATCGAACTGTGCTCGCCCATGGGCGCTTAGGCCCACCACCCGTCCCCTGGGCCGCGGCCGGGGCGGGGCTGTGCCTGCCCTTGGCGTAAGAGCTGAAACAGGCGGCAGGCCCCAGCCCTGCCTGCCGGCCGCCGCCATCCTGATCCCCTAGCGTCCCGCGCCTTTTTTTCTCTGCTCCGTCTGCCGTTGTGGCGTTTCGTCGGATATCATGCGGCGATCGCTGCATAGCCTGATATTCTTGGCAGCAATACCACACAACGGATTTGATCATCATGACGAGCTTTTTCTTTATCCTGCGTACAGCGATTGCCTGGGCTGCGGTGTATTTTGCCTTCCTGATTTTTTCATTGACCGTCGTGTTTCCGCATAGCTCACCGCCGCCAGAGCCTTTTCTGCTGATGGCCTTGTTCCTGGCCAGCTTTGTCGTCAGCAGCGCCTTTTCCCATTTGCGTCGGGTGCGCCTGATCGCCAACCAGCTCAACGCCGGCACCCTGGCGTATCGCCAGCGGCGCCAGATAGAAATCCCGTTTGAAGCCGGGGAAGCCTTTGATATCGTGGACGCCGCCATCCGCGAATTGCCGGGGGCAGAGCAGGTGGAAAGCGCGCGCGACAGCCTGCAAGTGCGGGCTAAAATCAAGCAGGCCAGCCCCTACAAAAACCATATGCCCGGCAACTGGCTGATGAACTGGTTCAGCAGCCGCAGCAACCAGATCCTGGCGACTGTCACGCCTTGCGACGAGACCGGCAGCGTGACCCTGATCTGCGAGCCGGACCGCCCCGCCTGGACCGACTGGTTCCTGGTCGATGACGGCACCAACCTGGAAAATGCCGAGGC
>JAZJYH010000104.1:0-45205 GCA_040390485.1 Pseudomonadota bacterium | reverse complement strand
GCCTGCGCGAAGACGTGGTCAGCGAAAGCAATCACCGCGAAGACTACCAGCGGCCCGCCCCTGCCACCCAGGATGGCCTGTACCTGGTGCCCAAGGTAATTGAGTAATAATTAAATAAATAGCAAGCATCTTGCTTCGCGCGATATTAACGCTACATCAGCGCAACATCGGCGCCAACCACGGTAGAAAACCAGCGTCGAGAGAATGATAAGACGCAAATCGCAAGGATACACCCCGGTATGCATACCAAGACCTTAAAAGAATTGTCCGTCCTGCTACAAAGCAAGCAAATTTCCGCCACCGAGCTGGCCCAACACTTCCTGGACCGTATCCAGGCCAGCGACCTGAATGCCTTTACGCATGTAGATGCTGCGCTAACGCTGCAACAGGCCGCCGCCGCCGACCAGCGCCTGGCCAACGGCGATGCGACGCCGCTGACCGGCATCCCGATTGCACACAAGGACATCTTCGTGACGCGCGACTGGCGCTCCACGGCCGGCTCCCGGATGCTGGAGAACTACACCAGCCCGTTCGACGCCACCGTGGTAGAGCACTTCAAGGCGGCCGGCATGGTCACGCTGGGCAAGCTGAACTGCGATGAATTCGCCATGGGCTCCAGCAATGAGAATTCTTATTTTGGCCCGGTGAAAAATCCCTGGGACCTGAGCGCGGTACCCGGCGGCTCTTCCGGCGGCTCCGCTGCAGCGATTGCGGCCCGCCTGGCGCCTGCGGCGACGGCGACCGATACCGGCGGCTCCATCCGCCAGCCGGCGTCCTTCTGCGGCGTGACCGGCATCAAACCTACCTACGGCAGCGTATCGCGCTACGGCATGATCGCATTCGCATCTTCGCTGGACCAGGGCGGCCCCATCGCCAAGACCGCGGAAGATTGCGGCATGCTGCTGAATGCAATGACCAGCTTCGACCCTAAGGATTCCACCAGCCTGGAGCGCGCCAAGGAAGACTTCACGCGTGACCTGAACAAGGACCTGAAGGGTTTGCGGATAGGTGTGCCGCGCGAATTCTTCAGCGAGGGCCTGGCCAAGGATGTGGAGCAGGCGGTGCGCGCAGCCCTGGCTGAATACGAAAAGCTCGGTGCTACCCTGGTGGACATCTCCCTGCCGAAGACCGAGCTGTCTATCCCGGTGTATTACGTGATTGCGCCGGCCGAGGCCTCCTCCAACCTGAGCCGCTTTGACGGCGTGCGTTACGGCCACCGCGCTGCGAACTATAAAGACCTGAACGACATGTACAGCAAGTCGCGCGCAGAGGGTTTCGGCGATGAAGTCAAACGCCGTATCCTGGTGGGCGCCTATGTACTGTCACACGGCTACTACGATGCCTACTATCTGCAGGCGCAAAAAATCCGCCGCCTGATCGCGCAAGACTTCCAGGCTGCCTTCCAGCAATGCGACGTGATCATGGGGCCGGTGGCGCCTACCGTGGCATGGGATCTGGGCGACAAGGCCGACGATCCTGTGGCCAACTATTTGGCGGATATTTTCACGCTGTCCACCAGCCTGGCAGGCTTGCCCGGCATGTCCATCCCTTGCGGATTCGGCCAGGGCGAGAAGAACGCGAAGCGCCCGGTGGGTTTGCAATTGATAGGTAATTATTTTGAAGAAGCCAAATTGCTGAACGTCGCGCATCAGTTCCAGCAGGTGACAGACTGGCACCTGAAGTCACCGGTATGAAACTGCCACGCCAACTGATCCTAACCTGCTGCCTGGCGGCAATCGCCGGGCCGGCATTGGCGCAGGCCCTGGATACCAGCTTCGTCTGCAGCGAAATCCGCAGGGAAGACGGCGACGGCGAACGCATCAATTATGCCGATCAGGGCAAGTTCAAACTGGAAGGAGACAAGGTCAAATCCTTCCAGTGGGAATCCTCGCTGTTTCGCACCACGCATGGCTACGAGTGCAGCATTGATGACAGCGACGGCGTGCAGGCCGAAGTCACGGAAAAAGGCTGGCGCATTACGCTGAAAGACGCGCTCGCTGCGCGCGCTGCACGCGGCTACGATACCGAGCGCGGCAACAATTGCAGCATACGGCTGGAACGCAAGGGCGACGAATTGCAGATCAAACCCACCTGCCCGGTACTGTGCGGCTCAAGAAGCAATTTTACGGCGCTGACGGTCAACACCAAGACCGGCACCTGTCGTTACGACGAATAAAGACATAGGTACGCATTATCCACGCGGCCAATAGACAAGAAGGAAAAGCATTATGCAATGGGAAGTGGTTATCGGTTTCGAGACGCATGCGCAACTCTCGACCAAGTCAAAAATTTTCAGCGGCTCTTCCACCCAGTTTGGCGCAGAGCCGAACACCCAGGCCAGCCCAGTCGACCTGGCGCTGCCCGGCGTGTTACCGGTGATGAACAAGGGCGCGGTAGAGAAAGCAATCCAGTTCGGCTTGGCTGTCGGCGCCACCATCACGCCGGAATCCATCTTCGCGCGCAAGAATTACTTCTACCCGGATCTGCCCAAGGGCTACCAGATTAGCCAGTTCGAAATCCCGGTAGTGCAAGGCGGCTACGTGTCCTGTGTGGTGGAAAAAGACGGCAAATCGGAAGTCAAGCGCATAGAATTGACGCGCGCCCACCTGGAAGAAGATGCCGGCAAGTCCCTGCATGAAGACTACCATGGCATGACGGGCATAGACCTGAACCGCGCCGGCACCCCCTTGCTGGAGATCGTCACCGAACCGGTCATGCGCAGCGCTGCGGAAGCGGTCGCCTATGCCAAATCCCTGCATTCGCTGGTGGTATGGCTGGGCATCTGCGACGGCAATATGCAGGAAGGTTCGTTCCGTTGCGACGCCAACGTCTCCGTGCGTCCGCTAGGCCAGAAAGAATTCGGTACCCGTTGCGAAATCAAGAATCTGAATTCCTTCCGCTTCCTGGAAGAAGCGATCAATATCGAAGTACGCCGCCAGATCGAGCTAATCGAGGACGGCGGCAAGGTCGTGCAGGAGACGCGTCTGTATGATCCGGACCGCAAGGAAACCCGCTCGATGCGCAGCAAGGAAGATTCGCAAGATTACCGCTACTTCCCGGACCCGGATCTGCCGCCGCTGGCGATCAGCAAAGAGTGGATAGAACAGGTACGCGCTACCATGCCGGAACTGCCGACCGCGATGCGCGAGCGCTTCATCAGCCAGTACGGCATCTCTGAATACGACGCGATGATCATGACCCAGTCGAAGGCGATGGCCACCTACTTCGAAGCGGTGGTCACCGCAGCCGGCGCTGCACAAGCCAAGCAAGCCGCCAACTGGCTGATGGGCGACGTCTCGTCCACGCTGAACCGCGAAGGCATGGACATCGCTGCCATCCCGGTCACGGCGGCACAACTGGCCCTGCTGCTGCAACGTATCGCCGACGGCACCATCTCCAACAAGATCGCCAAGGAAGTGTTTGCTGCGATGTGGCAAACGCCATCCGCCGACACCGCGCTGGCAGACCAGGTCATCGAAGCCAAGGGCCTGAAGCAGATATCCGATGTGGGTGCGCTGGAAAAAATCATCGATGAAGTGATGGCAGCCAACCAGCAATCGGTAGATGAATACCGCGCCGGCAAGGAAAAGGCCTTCAACTCGCTAGTAGGCCAGGCGATGAAAGCCACCAAGGGCAAGGGCAATCCTGCGCAGGTGAATGAATTGCTGAAGAAGAAGCTGGCGGGCTGAAGATAAAATTTCAATTACCCGAAGACAATTGAAATCGTTCTAAAGACAGTGCCGTCCAGTTAAAGTACGGACGGCATTCTTATTGCCGCACAAAATATTGCCACTTGTTCAGAGTCTGCTCCATCCATCGTTTCCAGACATGGAAACGATACTACTGGAATCCGCAATGCACCTTCTCGGCCAATTACAAAATATTTTTATCTCCCAGATACAATTTGAAATGCGAGATTGCCAATCTCGCAGTAGCATTCACGATTTGAAGCACCGCTATCGCATAACTAATGTGGATAGCGCCGCCTAATTTGCAAACCGTTTCCAACAAGACTTAGTTCATGCAACCTCTGATTATTAACCTGGCGCCCACCGGCATGGTACCAACCCGCGCGCAGTCGCCGTTTGTGCCTTTGAATCCTTCCGAAATCGCTGCAGATGTCGTACGCTGCGTCAAGCTTGGCGTATCGATGGTGCATTTGCATGCGCGGGCACAGGATGGCGTTCCTACTGAAGACCTGGCGGTATATGGCGAGATCATAGGGGCTATACGCGAACAGGCGCCGGAAACGATCATCGTCACTACTACCAGTGGCCGCGTAGCGAGTGAAGTCGAGCGGCGTGCCAGCACTCTCTACCTTGACTCCAGGTTTAAACCGGATATGGCGAGCCTCACCCTGGGATCAATGAATTTCTCAAGAGAGGCCAGCGTCAATGCGCCGCAAACCATCATCCGTCTGGCCCAGATCATGAAGGAGCAAGGCATCAAGCCTGAGCTCGAAGTATTTGATCTGGGCATGGTCAATTTTGCCAAAATCCTGATCGACAAGGGCTTGATCGAGCCGCCGTATTATTTCAACATCCTGCTGGGCAACCCGGGCACGGCCCAGGCGACGCTATTGCATCTGGCGGCAATTGTCGGCGACCTGCCGCCGCAATCGATTTGGTCGCTGGGTGGGATAGGCCGCTTTCAGCTACAGGCGAATGCCCTGGGAGTAGTGATGGGGTACGGGGTCCGGGTAGGTCTGGAAGACAATCTCTGGCTGGACGACGAACGGACGCTATTGGCGGATAATTCACAATTGGTCCAGCGCATAACCGCCCAGGCCAAGGCCTTGGGACGCCCTATCGCCCAGGCACCGGAAGTGCGCAACATGCTGGCACTGGACAAAAACAAATGAAACTACAGGGAAAGCGGCTGGTAGTCTTTGGAGTAAGCAATATCTTGTCAGACTTGTTTGACTGCGCTCTGGCCAACGGCATGCAATTGGCGAAAGTCGTAGTTCACTTACCGGAAGATCAGGGTGAACGCAGCATCAGTTTAGCCGAACGCCTGCAGGCCGTAAGCCGATATTGCACGCCGCCCGTGGTGCAGGCACTGGGCGATTTCTCGCCGGGTGCCGATGAGGCATTTCTTTTAGGACCGACCACGCCTACCCGCGAAGTTCTGGCACTGGAACTTAAACAGCGTTTTGCAATGCACTTTGATACTCTGGTACATCCCACCGCCTACGTGTCGCCGATGGCGAGCTTGGGCGAGGGGGTCTTTGTCGGCGCCAATAGTGTCATCGGGCCGGGTGCGGTATTGGGTGAACATGTATTCGTCAATCGCGGCGTGACCATAGGGCATGATACGCAGATAGGCGCATTCTCGCGTATCCAGCCTGGCGCGAATCTGGGTGGTTTGTCTCGCATCGGCCGAGGAGTGACCGTGGCGATAGGCGCGACCCTGCTTGAACGCCTTGTCATCGGCGACCAAGCCTTTATAGGCGCGGGTGCCGTTGCGACCGCAGACGTCGCCGATGGCGCCCTGGTAGTCGGTATTCCGGCAAGATTCAAGAAGTCACTGCTATAGTCCGCTGATTGTATCGTTTCCTCGCCAGTTCGCAGGCGGCGAGTAGGCTCGGCCCTGCCAAGTCCAGGTCGAGTGCGCTGTCGAAGCGCTCCCGCATTTCCTCGCCTGCTTTGATGCGCAGTTCCGGATCCTTGATCAGGACCTCCAGCAGCTCAAAGTATTCATCCATACCGGCAATTGCTGCGCCGCCTACCTTGTCCCCGCCGTCCGACTCTGCAAAACTCAGCACTGGCAGTCCAACAGACATCGCTTCTGCAACGGCAAATCCTCCTCCCATCGCCGGGGGGTTCAGGTAAATGTGGCTATTCCCAAGTAGATTCAAAACTTGTGACGTATACGGGATCAAGCGCAGCCGATCTCGCGGTAATTTTTCCAGAGCTGGCGGCAATATCCCCTCCCCGCCTACTATTATCCAGGCCAGCTCGGAGTGCCTGTCCATAATCGCGCACATGCGTTCCGCCCACATTCCGTTGATAGAGACGTCGAGATGGCCGCCAATAGAGACGAGGACAACCGCCCCTTGGCTTAAGCCCAGGCTATCCCACGGAAAAACGCCGCTGGCAACTTTCCGTCGCACTCGATATGGATGATGCCAGGCTTGACTCTCGGGGAATCTACCGTCCCAGGGTCGAGAAATTGTATTGGCCAAGCTCGCTTGCGCCGTTAGCCAGACATCAGTCGCTACCATAGGAGAAATCGAATTAGTACCCAGGCCAAGAATGGGATAATTTTTGTAGAAAGAGCTAATCAATCCGGAATGCAAACCAACAAAAATCACGAGATCGGGATCAAACACTTCAATGCTATTTGACATATCTAGCCACCGGCGCATCAATGAAAAGCGCTGGTCACTGGCATGGATTTTAAGCTCTGTACCGACAGATTTAACCCATGCTGCCAGACTCATAGCCTGCGGGGTATTGTTTGCCCCTGTTCCCAACAGGTGCACGAAATCAGGTCCGACGGCCTCCTGGCAAGAAAACAAACTTACCTCGATATTGTTTTGAACCAGCGTCTCTGCCTGGTCCAGCGCCATTTGGGTAGGGGGATGCTGCGGATCAATCAATTGAGGGGCAATGATCGCCACTTTTTTCATCTGCTGCATAGGCCTGGCACGCGGACGCACGGCAACATGTTTTACCAGATGATTTCCAATGAGTATGGAAAGATCGGGTAAATCAATCTCGTTTAAGGTTTGCGTAAAGGCAAGCCTATTCCTTGAGTAGAGCAACGCTCGTTGCCAGGCGATGTGAAAGAACGCAGCGAGCCTGTCTGGATCCTGGGGCGTGATTGTTTTCAGAAAATCGACGGCTTTTGCTAGAAATTTTGGATCGCCGGTGGCAATATCCATAAAAGTTGCCAGATAAAAGCCGGAAAGACCTTGATCAGGAATCAAGCTCACCAATGCATGTAATACGTCATTGAGAACATCAGGGCGAGAAATACTCCGCACCTGTTTCATCAAATGAAGCCAGCAATGGCTTGCTGTCGGATTGGCGACAGTGCGATCAATGGCATCGCTCAACAATAATAATTGTTCTTCGGCTTGTTTCCCGGATATCGACATGGTGAATATAGATGTTTGATGGAGACCCAAAACCGGAGTCTAACTGGGCGAAGCCGGCGGATTGACAATTGCCCGATGCCGTAAAGCACAAAAGGGCACTTGATGAGTGCCCTTTTGCATCGTTGCCCAGGCTTTGGTTTGGTCGCTAGTTACCTGCGACAAAAAAGCCTGAAACAGTGCGCAAATCATCGCCGCTCAGAATGCCTGCCGCATTGCGCAGACGTAGATAAGCGACCAGATAATTATAACGGGCTTGTGCCAAATCGCGCTTGGCTTGCACTAATTGTTGCTGCGCATTCAGCACATCCAGATTGATGCGCACGCCGCCTTTGACACTTTGCTTGGTCGCTTGCACCAATTCCGTTGCGGAATTGACAGACTTGACCAGTGCATCGATCTTGGTCGTGCTGCTCAACACTGCGCTATATTGCTTGCGCAATTCCACCATTACTTTCTTGGTCGTGGTTTCCAGGTCGGACCTGGCTTTTTCGCGATTCGCTACTGCCTGACTGGTAGCCGCACTCACGGAGCCGCCGGAATAGATGGGGATAACCAACTGTACGCCTATGCTTTTGGTCGCGTATTCCTGGTTCAGGGTAGTCAGCGTATCAGATTTACTACGGCTGTACGCTGCCTGCAAATCCAAACGCGGAGTGTGCCCAGCCCAAGCCTTCTTGACCTCCTGCTCAGACGCTTCCAGTGAGTATTGGCCTGCAATCATCTCAGCATTGGTAACGGTAGCGATCGCCTTCCATTCATCAAACGTAGATGGAGATAGCGGCAGCACTTTAAACGTATCGGTCAAACCATCCAGTTGCGATACTTCCTGACCGATGATAGCCGCCAGGGTATTCCGCGATGTCGCCAGATTATCCTGAGCTTCAAGCACTTGAGCTTCTGCGAGATCCAGCTTGGCCTGGGTTTCCAGCATATCTGTCTTGGTTCCCTCGCCCTTTTCGAACATTTTTTTGTTGACCAGCCTCTGCTCTTCGAAAGCATCGCGTTGCGCGGTGAGCAGCGTCAGCTGATCTTCCGCATACTGCGCATCGGCGTAAGCGCCAAACAAGCGGAGGACCAAATCCTGGCGCTTAGTGGAAAACACTGCATCGCTGTAATCTGCCTGCGCGTTCCCCTGTTTGTAGCGTGCATAAGCGTCAAGGTTGAACAAGGTCTGGCGAACAGAAACGCTGCCGGAGGAACTGGTATATTCGGGATGGCTCGTCGTCAGTACGCCAAAAAAATTCGGCTGCGTCAGTTCAGATTTGTTCTTGCCTGCTGAATAGTTAAGCTGGGCATTAGGCAACAGATTGGATCTGCCGAGTGCCCTATTTTCCTGGCCTGCCTGATTTTCGAAAATAGCCGAACGATAGGTAGGGTCATTTTGCAAGGCGGCATCATAAGCCTGCAACAAACCCAGGGCTGCCGCATTATTTGCCTGGTAAAAAAATGCGACACTCAAGCAAGCGATCAGTGTGCGCCGGAAAAATATCTTCGGCATCATCACTCCTCAGTCATCGAGGTTTTGGCCCGATCAAATACCGGCTTCAACAAATAGCTCATCATCGTGCGCTCACCTGTCTTGACGAATACCTCAGCCGGCATACCGGGGCGTATCTGCAAATGTGAGATCAGTTTCATACCCTCTGGAGCCACCTTCGCCCGCAATTTATAGTAAGGCTGGCCGGTACGCTCGTTGACGAATCTATCTGCAGATACCTGCGTAACCTCGCCCGGGATATGCGGCGTCTGATTTTGATTGAATGCACTGAATACCAGTTCCGCTTTCAAACCAACATGCACCTTGTCGATCAAATTCACAGGTATCTCACCTTCCACGATCAAGGCATCTTCGCTAGGCACGATCTCCATCAATTTAAAGCCTGGATTTACTACGGCACCTTTAGTGAACACATTCATGCCAACTACCGTACCATCGACTGGAGCCTTCACTAGAACATTATCCAAATCATAATCCAGGGCTTCAACACGGTTATCAAGAGCTTCGGCTTCTTTTTGTACGTCTGACAATTGAGTGCGAACTTCTTTTTGATAATCTTGCTGTCTCTGCAAGCGGCGCAAGGTTATTTCGGATATCTGCGCACGTGCACGCCCGATATTGCCCAAATCCTCCGAAATGCCTGAATTCACCTGGGTATAAGTACGCTCTAGGTCCAGCAGGCGATTCCGCGCAACATAACCATCTTTCGCCAAATCGCGCATGCCGTCCAACTGTTCTTTCAAGAACACCAGCTGCTGTTTCTTGCCAAGCATGGACTCTTCCAGCCCTTGCAAATTACTCTTCAGGCCAGTGATATTTTCTTCGAAGGCTCCCAGCTCGTTTTTCAGAGAATTTTGGCGGGCGCTGAACAATTGCTGTTGCGAAGTAATATTGTTGGCTATGCGCGGATCGCTTTTTCTAGCTTCCAGCGCTTTGGGAAAAGTAACGCTATGCAGCCCGTCACGCTCGGCCAGCAAGCGGGCTTCGGTCGCACGGGCAGTGTCCAATTGTACATGCGCAATCTCGGCTACCGATTTGGCCGTCACACTGTTCATCTTGACCAAAACCTGTCCTGCCTTGACGATATCACCTTCTTTGACAAGAATCTCGTCAACGGTGCCGCCGGCTTGATGCTGTACAGCCTTTCTACTGGTTGCGACCGCCACGGTGCCACTGACAGGCACTCCTTTATCCAGCGGCGCAAAGCTCGCCCACAACAGGAAGCCGCCGACGCCCAGCAAGACGATAATCCAGCCAAGGCGCGAGTGTTTGGTCGAATCCGTGGCAAGGTTGATCTCGGTTACATCGTGCGCTGTAACCTCCTGGACGGCAGATTTATTAGTTAATAATTTCTTCATCATCACTCCTGAACTGTTTCGCCGGCTTTATTTTCTTCCGCCGCAGTATCTTCGATGCGCGTTTGCGTATCAGCTGGGACATGCGACTCGGCCACCGTCACTGTAGATGCCTGCTGAGCTTGCTGCGCTTGCTGGGCCCGCTGTTGAGCCAACTGTACCTGTTGTTGATTCGCATTGGCTATTGCTGCCAGTACCTCGTCGCGCGGCCCGAACAATTGGCCGATGCCGTCACGAATGAGCAGCAATTTATTGGTAATACTAATGGCATTGGTGCGATGAGTAATCATGACGATAGTCTTCCCGCGCTGACGCAAATCGTTCAAGGCTACCAGCAAAGCCTGCTCGCCGACTTCATCCAGGTTGGAATTCGGTTCATCCAGCACGATCAGCGATGGATCGTCATACAGTGCACGCGCCAGACCCAGCCTTTGCTTCTGTCCACCAGACAGGCCCGCGCCACCGTCGCCGAGATGGGTGTCATACCCTTCCGGTAGATGCAAAATCATGTCGTGCACGCCGGTACGCTTGGCAGCCAAAATGACCTTTTCAGAATCCACGTCACCGAAGCGCGCAATGTTTTCCGCCACCGTGCCGGCAAACAATTCGATATCCTGCGGCAGATAGCCGACATGCGGTCCCAGCTCGTCTTTGTTCCAGTGGTAAATATCGGCCCCATCCAAACGAACCTTGCCCACGGCCGCCGGCCAGATGCCAACCAGCAGACGCGCCAAGGTGGATTTTCCAGAGCCGCTAGGTCCGATGATGCCCAGCACATCACCAGGCAAAATACCAAAACTGAGCCCCTTGATAATGGCAACCTTGGACTGGGGAGGTGCTGCAGTCACTTCCTCTATCGTCAATTTCCCCAAGGGCTTAGGTAAAGACATCCCTGCTTCACGGGCAGGGTTTGCTTCCAGCAAATCATTCAGGCGCTGGTATGAGCTCTTGACACTGCTCCAACTCTTCCATGCACCGATCAATTGTTCAATGGGGCCGGTGGCCTTGCCCAGCAGAATGGAACCGGCAATCATCATGCCTGGGGAAATTTTTCCTTCTACCGCCAGCAAGGCACCATAACCCAGCACCAGCGACTGCAAAGAAACACGTACAAATTTGGTAACAGCCCCGACTATGCCCGCCTTCTCACTGGCTTCTGCCTGCAGTTGCAAGAAGCGGCCATGCAGCTTGTACCAGCGGTTCATCAAATTAGGCAACATGCCCATGGCCTCAATGACTTCCGCGTTGCGCAAATTATTGGTTGCCAGATTACTGGAAGTGATGGCCATGCTATTGGCTTCTGACAGCGGTTTCTTGGAGACCTTTTCGTTGACATAGGCGAGCACGACCAGGAGCGCAACGCCGCACAATGCAAATACACCCAAAGAGGGTTCAAACATGAAAATTACTATGATGTATATAGGAAACCAGGGCGCATCAAAGAATGCAAACAAGGCATTCCCCGTCAGGAACTGACGGATATTGGTGAAATCCTGCAAAGCCTGGCCCGCATTTGTACCTCCCCGCTTCAGGTTTTGCTCAAACGCTGCGGTATAAATCCGCTTGTTTAATTTCATATCCAATTGTGCACCTACCCTGATCAGCACAAAACTGCGCACAAATTCCAGCGCACTCAAGAACAAGTAGGCACCCAGCATGATCAGGGTCAGCATCAGCAAGGTAAGCTCGTTACGGCTCGGCAGAACGCGGTCGTATACCTGCAACATATACAGAGACGGCATCAGCATCAACAGGTTGATAATGGCGCTGAAGACGCCGACCGTTTTGAATGCGCCCTTAAATTCTCGCAAGGTTTGCGCAATTTCGTTTTGGGGAAGTTTTAGTTTGGGTATCATTGAGATGCAGTCATCTACTCTAAAGTGCAAAAACCGGGCAGGCACTTCCATTTTTACGAATCGGATTGGGGTGCATGTCACAGCAGGTTTGCCAGCACAGTTACAAAAACCTGCTGCGCCGCATTATCGCGAATTACATTTACGTTAAATGTGATGTAGGTCACAATTTCCGAAGATTAACACAGGCAAGTCAACTTTCAAAGTTTTTTCACGCTAGTTAAAAATAAATACATAACGATAGCCAAGTTTTTGAATATTAAGGAAACTTTTCTGCCACTGGCAGATTACGGGCTAGCTTGGAGCCTTATTGTGTAGTGCATTTTTTGCAATATTTAAAAAGGACTGGTGCCTGTTGGTATCACTTTCGCAGATATAAAAACGTCAAGCAATTACCCTCGACATGTTCCGCTGGTCTTCCTGCCTGTATCTCCGCTATCATCGCTGCCTACTTCTGGATAAATAACAATCGGAATGCAAAAAATTATCGTCATCGGGGCCGGATTCAGCGGCGTCGCCACTACGGTGCAATTAATCAGACAGGCACCCGATGAGGGGCTGCAGTTGTTGCTCATTAACCGCACTCCGGAGATGGGGCGTGGCGTAGCCTACGGAACGAGCAAGGCGGAGCATCTATTGAATGTCCCCGCCGGAAACATGAGCGCCCTGGATGACGACCCCGATCATTTCCTCAATTACTGCCGGCAATTCGATGCTCAGATGAAGCCTTCCAGTTTTGTTGCGCGCCATCTGTACGGCAAATATATGGAATACCTGTTGAACCAGGCCATACAATCCGCCGGCCAGCACCTGTCCATTTCACGAATAGCAGGAGATGTCAAAGACATCAGCCTATTGGATGGGCAAGCGGGAGCAGTGATTACCCTCGTGGACGGAAGAGCTTTTGAAGCGGATAAACTCATACTTGCAACCGGCAACCATGCTCCTCAGCATCCGCACATACGGAATCCGGATTTTTATTCTGGCGATCGCTACATAGCGGATCCGTGGCAAGCGGGCGTGATGGAAGCGCTGGACGGAACCAGGACCAGCCTTGTGATTGGCACCGGACTCACCGCCATCGACATTTGCGCAAGCCTGACGTCCCGTCCCGGCTGCGAGACTGTCTATGCCGTCTCCAGGCACGGCTTATTGCCCCAATCACACCGCATACAAAGAACCGTCGACAACATTGATCATTTTGCCGAACTCACGCTGGATAATTCCGGTTCTATCAGAAAGCAGACGAACGCGATTATCCGCTACATACGTCGCCTGGCCAGGCAGGGCGGGGATTGGCGAGAAGTGATAGGAGCGCTGAGGCCGCATACCCAGCAATGGTGGGAGCAACTGAACCTGCAGGATCGCTTGCGTTTTCTGCGGCACTTGCGAACCTATTGGGATGTTCACCGCCATCGCGTCGCCCCTGAAGCATACGGGCGCTTCCAGCAGTCGCTGGAAGCCGGTACAATAAAGATCATTGCAGGGAGGATTATCGATTTCCAGGAGATTGAAAGTGGAGTTACAGCACTCATCAAATCCCGGCACATTGGAAAAGAGATAACAGTTCAGGTGGGGCAGGTCATCAATTGCACCGGCCCAGGCAGCAATCTTCAACGTACCGACGATGAACTGAGCCGGAATATGTTAAAAGCAGGATTAGTCAGAATCGACCCGCTCGGATTGGGATTGGATGTAGACGAAGACTGCGCAGTACTTGATCGGCATGGAAATGCTTCGCCAATCATTTACTATATCGGCCCGCTGCTGCGGGCACGCTACTGGGAAGCCACCGCCATACCCGAGTTGCGTGTATTAGCACGGCGGATAGCGGAAGCCGCACTCAGGCCGACAAAGCGAGGCAGTCTGGAACAGCTGGACAAGCCGGCTGCATAAAATCAAACCAACCAGAATCTGCCAGCCATGCAAGGCTGGCAGTGCGCAAGCAATACCAGCGCTTAATAGTGCTTAAGGATTTTCCTGAAGCATGCCAAGCTTGCGCAGCGACGACAGGACCTCGCCGACACACTGTTCCAGGCTGAGTTCTGCCGTATCGATGCTCAACTCTGGCGACAAAGGCTCTTCGTACGGCGAAGAGACGCCAGTAAATTCTTTCACGCCGCCGGCACGGGCCAGTTTGTACAAGCCCTTCACATCCCGCGCCTCGCAGACTTCAACTGAGCATTTGCAATGGATTTCAACAAAGTCCCCTTGCCTGACCAGCCCACGCACCCTGTCCCGGTCAGCCCGAAAAGGCGAAATAAAGGCAGCTAAAACCATGACTCCCGCATCGGCAAACAATTTGCTTACTTCTCCGATGCGTCGAATATTTTCACTACGGTCAGCAACAGAAAATCCAAGATCCCCGCATAGGCCATGCCGCACATTGTCACCATCCAGTACATAGGTCCGCACTCCCATGTCATGCAGTTTTTCTTCTACCGCATGCGCCAACGTGGACTTCCCGGCTCCGGAAAGTCCGGTGAACCAAAGAACCGCGCCGGCATGGCCGTTCAAGAGCTCCCTATGCTTGCGTTCAACCGTGCCGCGCTGCCAAGAGATATTCGAGCTTTTTTCACTGACAGACATAAAATACTTTTAATAGTAAGAAGAAATCAATTGGCATAAGTCTCTTAGTACCAGCTTATTTGCCGATCTCAGCCCAGTATTGCTGCTCTATGTCACCCAGTTCCGCCAATAAGGGCTGTATGTGCGGCGCCCATTTTTTCCAGCGGCCAACAGACGAATTATAAATAGGCTGGCGTACTTGCGCGATACTGGCAGTCTTGACCGAACGCTGGGTCTCATGGAATTGCAAAACCCTGGGGTCCCACTCCAGGCCGCACCAATCCAGCAAACGGCGCGCTGATGCTTCGATATCATCCACTACCTCTTCATACCGCACTTCCAGGAACCGCCCCGACAAGACCTTGCGCCAGTGCGCCATGACATCCCAGTAACGGCGGTAAGCGCGCCCCAGCATGGCAAGGTCATAGCTCCACTCGTGACCGTGAGTGAACATGGTGATGTAACACGAAATGCAATTGTCGATGGGATCGCGACGACAGTGAATAATGCGCGCATTCGGAAACATGGAACTGATCAAACCTATCATATAAGAGTTTCCAGGCAGCTTATCGGTGACGTGCGCCTGTTTACCTATGCCTGGCAATTTGTCCAGTTGCTGCAGGTAATATGCGGCCCGATCCTGAATCGAGGTCTTAGGTTCTAGCGAACCCACTAAGCTATGGTTAATCACAACGCCGTTGCCGAAATCATAGTTGTTGACCGCTTCCGGAATATGGATCAGCTCACCGCCCGGATATACATCCGGATGGCTGGCGAGTATCTGCTCTGTCAGTGTCGTTCCTGAACGCGGCATGCCCACTATGAAAATCGGGCGGTCGGAACTCAAGCCTTGCCTGCGTATGTTCTCAAGATACTCTGCCGTCATTGTTTGCTGCAGTCTGGCGGCAAATTTGATGTCATTCTCTTCGCTATATACGATCGTCTGCAACTTGGCACTGGCGCCTGTTGCGTAATAACGGGCTGCAGTATCGATATCGCCGATATCCTGATAACACTTGCCTATCGCAAACCCTGTTTCCGCCTTGCTGGACGCAGAGAGCTTGTTCAAGTGCGGGCCCAACGCCTCCATTTTCGCAAATATGGGTTCATCGGCACGCACTTTGCGCAGCATCACGCGTGCGAACGGCAAATCGAGATTGTTCGGAAAAGCCGCGATACCTGCGTCATACGCGGCGCAGGCGTCATCCAGGCGACCGACTACCTCCAATAAAGTAGCTTTGAGTTTCACTCCTTCCAGAGACTGCGCCAGATCCTTTTCCGGTACCTGATTGATCATGTTGAGCGCGGCATCCGTATCACCCATCTGGTTCAGTACCATGGCTTGGCCAACGCGCCCAGCGTAATTGGCATTGTTACGGTCCAACACCTTTTGGTAGGCATTCAGCGCATCCTGATAACGCGCAACCATCAGATAAGCCCGCCCCAAATTGATCTGTGCAAGATCATGCTGAGGAAAGCGCAGCATCAAACGCTCCAGCAGCGGAACCGCTTCTTCATACAAGCCCTGCTTAATCAGGTTCAGACCGAGATTGCTTAGTGCGTCGTCGTAGTCAGGATTCAGTGCAAGCGCATGCTCAAAGCAAAGTCGCGCCGCCACCACCTCATCCTTGCCCATATAGGCAGAACCCAGGCTATTAAAAAATATTCCCTGCTTGGCCTGCAGCGCGATTGCCACGCTGATACTGACAATCGCCTCGTCAAATTGATAGCGGCTCTTGTATGCACAGCCTAGCAAATGGTGCGCATCTGCGTTCCGCGGATCAAACTGCAATATCTGGTTGTATACGCTGATCGCCGCATCCAGGTCTCCCTGTTTTTGCTTGTTTAACGCATCATGCAAGAGTTGGTACACATTCATTTGATTCTGTTCATTCCATCAGTTTTTTTACGCTTGCCAAATTCGCGCCTGGAAAGGCCGGCGGACACGGCATTGTAAACCATACTCTCATAGCCGAATAATTTCGGTAGTGCAGCATTAGTTGTTACGCAATACCTAATGCCTTTAGAATTGGTAGTCTGTTTGCAACAAAATCATTTGCCCGTATGAGTAATTCGGCCATATTTTCAGCTTCTGTTTCCAGGGTAACATTCTCTTTCACCAATTTTTGCCCCCGCATTGACAGTGCCTGCCAGGCAAGTTGCGCCCAATCACCCGCCTGCTTCTTGCCTTGCAATCTGGCCAAAAGAAACAGTCGTTCCGTGCGCGACGAAGCAATGCAGGCACCAATCAAGGGGCTCACCAGATAAGGTAGATCATCACTAAAATACGCCTTATCACAGAAGTAGGCATTCAGTTTGTCAGTTTGTTTTTTTGCCTTGCCAACTACCGCCTCATCCTGCACGGCACAGATTGCCCCAATCCCGGCAAGTATCAGCATCGCCTGCCGTAACTGCGCAAACGATACGCTCTTGTCTTTAACAAGTTGCTCAATCTGACCAATGGACTTGGGCCTGTAGTCAGATAGCGCATTCAGGATAGGTTTATATACAGCTTCCTGCATCGTCACTTCGCCCTGGCCTGCCTTGATGGTCAGGTTGATGCTGGATATTTCCTTCACCAGTACGACGGTCTGCTCCCGGATTGCAATTCCCTGTTCCAGGGTATTTAAGCGTCGCGCACCCTTGACCCAATAGTCCTTCCGAAAATTCTGGTTGGTGCAGAAATCGCGTACGGTTTCACGGAATACGGCATCCGGGACTTGCTTCAGCAAGGTCTGTTGCTGATCCGTCAGGTTCACGATATCGACGTGATCCATAGGATGCGCAGAGCAAGCGTAAGTCAGCTTAGCAGCTTCCAGCCATTCTGCCATTTTGGAAAACGGCATAGGCGCCCAGTCTCGATTGAAATACTCGTGCGCCAGATAGTTGCGACTCAAGCCCTTCATTTGCTTGAATCGATCAACAAGTTGGGGATTTGCGCGGGCGAAGGCCGGCGAAGTCGCCATCAACTGGTCCATGAAGTCCAGCGCATTATCTATACGAACCAGGATATTCTGCCCAGGAGCGCTCATTACTTCGCTATGCTGTGTCATCAGATCGCGCGCCGGGATCATGCTGGACCAGCCGCATTGCACGTTATAGCTGATATACAGCACACCGCCGACTTTTAATTTTCTACGGATGAAATCCACGATCACGTGGCGATTCTCGTCTGAGACCCAGCTCCAGATGCCGTGAAGGCAGATGTAATCAAAATCCGGTAAATCGGAACGCGCACAAAATATGTCAAAAGCCTCGTCATACAGCTTTGCCCCCGCACCCGTAGCCTGAGCCAGCTCTTGCGCAAAACCCGCTTGGGCTGGGTTGAAATCCGTGCCATGCCATTGCGTGATGGAAGCCGCAGCATGCGCATTGACCGACACTCCCTGGCCGAAGCCCAGCTCGCACGCTGCTCCCACTTTGGGAAACACCAAGCCCGCCTCTAGGAATGCCATTTGCACGCGCAAAGGATTGAGTTCAGGATAATAGCCATAGGTATAGCCTATATCGGCAACGTAGCCAGCGGTCCAGTCTGTCATGATGGGATGTCCAGTGTCGTTACGTCAGCCTTGCCTGTTATTTCGGCAAATTTGACGTTATGAAGAAATTAGATAAAAAAACCCCGCCCCCTTGAGAGGGACGGGGTTTCAAATTACTACCTAAGCAGTATCTGGATTCAGAGAAAGCTGTGCAAGCCAGCTTTTCTCTAGTCCAGAAAACAGAGGTTTATCAGAAGCCGATGTCTGCCAAGCTAATGGTTCCTGTAGCTACCAGCTTGATCACTGCATCAGTGCCGGCCGTGAAGTTGCCGTCATGGTTAGCATCGATAAAGACATAGACATTTGTACCTTCGGTCTGGATCGCTACACCGCGGACAGCAACACCGTCGTTGAAGAAGCCAGTTACACCTGCTGCTGCTGCATCAGCCAGCAATGCAGTTGCGGAAACAAACGCACCCTTGTTGTACAGAGCAGACTTGGCTGTACCTGTGAAGCCGAAGGCACCCAGATCCAAAGAGTCTTCACCGGATGTGAAGTTGGTGACAACGTCCATGCCTGTCGTTACCAGCGCGCCAACCTTGCTCAGGGCGATAGTGGAATCAGAGCCTGCTTTGTATACCACTGTGTCATGCGCACCAGTTGCACCCAAAGTGAGAGTATCGCCGCCGCCTGCACCGTAGAAAGTGTCGCCTTTTAAATTACCGATGAAAGTATCAGCACCGGCACCACCCAGATAAACGCCACCGACTGTAGCACCAGTTGCAGCACCCATGACGAAGCCGGCAGATGCGGACGCGTCAATCTTGGTGATAGTGCCAGCATTAGCGAAGCCTGTTACAGCCAGTGCGCTGCTGCCTGTTACGACCAGGGTAGTTGCGCCAGTCACGTCCAGCGATGTGATGGTGTTAGCTGCGGAGCTTGTACCTGTGGAATTGAAAGTCAGAGTTTCAATGCCGCTAGTGACGATATGGCTGGCAGTGATAGGAGCTGTAGTAGCGTTGCCGACGTTGATAGTCAGAGCATCTGCCTTGCCAGTATTGTCAAGCAATTGGAAAGTGACGTCTTGTGTCTGAGTAGCAGTCACGGAAACAGACTGTGTAGTCAGCTTGTCGATAACAACTGCTGCTGTAGCAGCGCCGTCAACGTTCACCGCAGTAATGCCAGTGATAGCATTAGCCAGGTAAGTACCTGAACCAGCACCTGTGGACAGAGTTTCGAAACCTGTGAACTGTGCGCCGTTCACTGCTGTCAGATTGCCGCCAACAGTGATTTGGACTGTATCTGTACCAGCGCCGCCGTCGAATGTGCTCAGTGTATTGATCGCAGTTGCGCCCAGTTTCAATGTATCGTTACCTGCGCCCAGAGAAGCGACGATTTTACCAGCTACTGCGGATACGTCGAATGTATCAGCACCGGCACCACCACTTACTGTGGCAGTTGCGCCAGCGAGTACAGCCTTGATGTTGCCAGTTGCTGCGCTTGCATCTACAGTAACTACGGCAGCGGCCAGAGCATTAGTCAGCGTCAGGTTCTTGTCACCGGAAATGACCAGCTTGTTCACTGCTGTACCACCAGTGACCAGCGTAGTAACTGTGTTGCTGGCAGTGTCGGAAACAATGTTCAAAGTCTTCAACGCTGCACCAGTGACAGACAAACCGCCTGCTGCGCTCTTGAAGCCGCTCAATGTCAGAGTCTCAGCTGTGTCAGTTGTGCTGGCAGCCCAAGTCAAGGTATTTGCAGCAACTGCTGCAGTACCCAATTGCAAGCCTTGGCCGTTACCAGTAGTGATTATTGAATTCAATGCGTCAGCTTGTTCTACACGAACTGTTGTTACGCCAGTGTAAGCCGCTGTATTGATTGCATTACCGTTGGCGCCTGGAGCTACGAAGTCGATAACTTCAACGTTCTTGACAGTTACTGGCAAGTTGTAAGTGCTGAGAGCGCTGGTTGCGAAGGAGTACAGCTTCAGTGTATCAACACCTGCGCCGCCGTCGATAGTATCGGAAGCTTGAACTGTGCCGCCGGCATTGTTAGTACCAAAGTCGCCGATGATGATGTCGTTGCCGGTAGTGCCGGTGATAACGTCAGTCGCTGCAGTAGTCAGTGTCAGAGTTGCGCCAGCGATTGGTGTAGTGACGATTTTGCTGATCACTGCATCGCGAGTTGCTTCAGCGGCTGCTTCTGTTGTTGCGTCAACAACTGGGTTCAACCATGCTTTAGCAGCAGCGTTGGCAGCTGCACCAGCGTAGGCCAGAACTTCAGGAGCTGTGTCTACAGCACCTGTGAAAGAAGCAGCAGCAGTTTGCTTGGAAGCGATGGCTGTAGCGTCAGCGCCCAGTGCGCCGCCCAGTACGGACAGAGCCAGTTGGCCGATTGTTACAGCACCGCCGTTAACTTGAGCAACCCAGTATTGCAGACCTGGCAGATCGGCGCCGTGGCCGAACATGTTGACGTACATTGCGTTGATTACTTGTGGTGTGGACAGACCGCCGTAAGTGGCTGTGTATTCTGTCTGCAGGCTGAAGTTGTCAGCAACGCTTTTCAGGGATTGATGTTTGTTGTCGATTTGATCAACCCAGTAGGCCAGGCCCAGAGGATCTGCAGGACGGTTGAAATAAGCAATATATAGTGATTGTACGTTAGCTGCTGTAGTCATTTAGAACTCCTAAATTACGATTAATAATGTGTGCAGATTGCATAAACGGCATCTACTCGCATACGGCAAGCAGATGATGTCAGATGAGCCTAGTCTGAAGATGTGACAGGAATCACATTCTGCAAAAAAACCACACTTTTTACGATTTTGGCTAAGATTTAGTCTGGCCAACTTTGGATTATACGATTTGTCCACTAATTAGCCCAAATAATTCTCTTGTGACAGAGCAAGGGCGTAGCGGATGTGAGGAAATTGCCCCTGGCCCTTCACGGGGCCGACTGGACGCTGGATAGCGCCGCCTATGTTGACTGCGAGGTGATCACTGGCAGGCAAGGTTTGGGGAATTGCAACTACGGAGAAGCGGAAGATGTGATTTTCAAAAAATCAAGCTTTTTTTGCTACACGACAGGACCAGTTAAAGATAAGCAAAGGTCTGCATCGCGCATTTGCAAGAAATAATTTCCATTGGGAATTATTTCTTGCTCCAAAATGTTGCGCCAGATGCAAGCCGATTATCATCCAGGCGTGTCTGGAACAAATAAGCCGCCGTGCCTCCCTTTTCCGAAGACAAGACGCCGTTTACCAGCAGATTATTCGGATAAGTATTAAGAGCAACAAACTGCCCGTCGCTATAAACTTTCCCCTCCGCCTGGCGGCTGAAGCGTTCGCTGCCGCTGACCAGATCAAAACTGGTGCTGAACAAGGTCTTGGCAAAATCGACCTGGAGAACCGCATTTTCTAGTTTCGCTACGGAAACTGCGCCCGTCGCCTGGTTATTGACATAGGCAGCGCTATCCTTCAAGCCGAATCCCATCGTTCCGCTCGTTGGGAGCTGCCATTCAGTATTTTTTTGTTGATACAAGGCAAAGTAATCGTTGCGTGCAATGAATTTGGCTTGTGCAGATAATTTATCTACATCTATATTAGGCGCCAGTCCAAACACCGTTTGCCATCTCCCCCAGATAATCTGCCCCGACCCTGCCGAGGGGTCAACCGGAGTGGTAGGCAGGGTCCCAGGAAGATTCGGCGTTGTCCCTATCACCGTTGCAAAATCCGAATCTTTCTTTGGATCAAGATTCACGTCATTCGACGCCAGCACGGATGATACGGCGGACGGCGGCGAATTGGTGGAGGCGCCTGCCTTGCCGTTGGGCTCGTCCGGCCTAGGCGGGGCAACCACATCCGGGGATGCGCCATTGCTTTGCAGCAATTGTGGTTTAATCTGGCCTTTGGATATTTGCACCAGTTGATCGCGCTGACGGGCAAACAGTTCCACGCTGGAGCCGCCTTCACACGGGCCTGTACCTTGGGGCGCGCAGGCGCCGCCAAAGCCGCTGACGATCACGCCGCCGGAAACCACGGCGACACGCGATGTCTCCTGCGTCGTATATACAGTGAAATCAGTGCCACGCACGCCTATCGCTGCCACGGGTGTATTAAACCTGAAATTCTGCCTGGCCTGCTTTACCGCTTCGCCGGAAACGCTGCGCGCCACGCCGCTCAGCAATTCCAGCTTGATCTGGGTATTCGCCGGATTTTTTTGGTCTACATGATAGTTGACGATGCGCGCGCGGCTATTCGGGCGCAGGATGAAGAAACCGTTATCCACAGTCTTCAGATACAGATAGCCATCGGCGCCGGTAACGAGCTCTGCGCCTTCGGATACTGCAGCATTGAGTGCCACCGGCTGGCCGCCGATCTCGGCCTTGCCGGATACAAAGACAATGTGCCCCGCCTCATCGGCGTATGCCAATGAAGCCGCGCCAAATAAAAGAATGGCGAAGAGTTTGAAGATATTGTTGAATTTGTGCTTCATTGCAGTCCTTTGCAGCCACATCCATGCAGATATTCTTGTGGAATACATCAACAGGCAAGCAGAGCCAAGCTTTAAAAGGTTTTCGCGAAATTGCCCGTATTTCATCCATGTGATCGCACAAGATGGTTTATTTGGGCGCACACAATGCCGGGCCAATTTCGCAAAAAGCCTTGCCTCTGCAATTATCCGCTGATCAATATTTGAAAGTGTGATGATGATCACATATTTGCAGATTTGTCGTAATATACCACGTTGCGAGATCGATTTTGTGCTTGAAAAATTTTAGTGCATCATCTGCTTTCTGCCCAGCAAATACTTTACACTTGCAATTATTTGCATAATTAATAATTTTTATAACGTGACCCTTCCCAATCAGGCGGCATTTAGCGCATCGCTCACGTGCTTGCCAGTCCACAACAATTGCCCCGCAATGCCGGCGGCGCCATATGCAATTGCCGCTTAAGCTGCGCAAGCTGTCCATTCCTACCGCTCTAATATGGCTGCTGATGGCGGCCTGTGCGGTGCTGATTTCTGCAATCGCCCAATGGTCGCCTCCGTCTGTAGCCATTTATCCCGGCGATGAATGGCTGCGCGACCGCTTCACCATCTGGCATGCCAGCGACGAACCTGAAACTCGCGTGGTGCTGGTGGACATTGATGAAACCAGCCTGGCCAAAGTCGGCCCCTGGCCTTGGCCCAGGGCGCGCATTGCAGAACTCATAGAAAAACTGCTGGCCGACTACGGCGTGCGCGGCGTCGCACTGGACCTGTATTTCCCGGAACCCGCCGATGCCGAAGGCGATATCCGCCTGGCGATGCTGGCGCAGCATGGGCCGGTGGTACTGGCCCAGGCATTTGACTATGACCACGTGCCGCTGCGTAGCGGGAACATCTTTGGCGGCGTGCCCCTCAAGGCAGGCCTTACCCCCATCGCCAGCGGCTATATGGGCAATCACGCCGGACTGGCCTCCGCCCAATTTGCCGGCAATATAGGATTTGTGCATGACGCCGACGGCGTATTGCGCCATATACCGCCAATGACCCAGTTCGAAGGAAAGCTCTATCCCACCTTGTCAAAGGCAATTTTCGACTGTTGTGCTGCAAAGAGTGCGCAATCCCTGCCCGCTGATGCGGGCGCCAGGATTGCGCTGACCCCGGCCGGCTACATGCGCATTCCATATAGCCGCAGCATGGCTGCATATACCGTCATCAATGCGTCCAAGGTGCTGGACCAGACCGCCCCTGCAGAATACCTGCAAGGCACGCTAGTGCTGATAGGCTCTTCTTCACTCAGCCTGTCGGATCGCGTAACCACGCCTTTTGGTCCGAATACCAGCGGCTTCCTGGTGCACGCGCAAGCCTTGTCTACCCTGCTGGACGAACAGGTAGGGCTGCTGCCCAGGCCTTGGCCTGGCCGCTGGCTGGCTTTGCTGTTCTCCGCCCTGGTAGCCTGCCTGGCCGTATACACTTTCCCCCGGCTGTCGGCCTTGTCAAATGCATCCATGCTGGGCGGCGCATCGGCATTATGGCTGAGCATTGCCTATCTGCTCGACCCGCATGATCCCTTCTTTTCTCCGAGCGGCCCGCTCTTGTCAAACCTGTTCCTGCTGGCGTTCGCAGTTCCATTCGGCTGGCAAGTCTCGCAAGGCAAATCGCGGCGCTTGCTCGGCACTCTGCAGCAATATGTGGCCAAGGCAGTCGTGGATGAATTGCTGCGCAGCGATTTGAAGGATCCGCTGGCGCCGCGCCAATCCCATGTCACGACCTTGATCGCCGACATGGAAGCATATACCACGCACGTGGAGAGCCTGCCAGTGGCAGACGCGGCCAAACTGACGCGCGATTTTCTGGAGTGCCTGACAGGCCCGGTACTGGAAAAAGGCGGAACACTCGACAAATACACCGGCGACGGCCTGGTCGCATTTTGGGGCGCGCCCCTCCCGATCGCTGATCATGCCGATCTGGCAGTGGATGCCGCCATCGCCATCGTCAACAATGTGCGTCGATTGAATGCAGACCAGCAGCGCCAGGGGCCGGCACGCTTGCGGGTAAGGATAGGTATAGAGAGCGGTATCGCCATGGCGGGCGACTTCGGCACCTCGTTCCGCAGCATCTACACCGCTGTGGGCGACAGCGTCAACGTTGCATCCCGCCTGGAAGACATCGCACGCCATTTACCGCACGACATCATCATCGGCCAGGGCACGGTTGATCATGCACGCCGACATACATTCCAATTGTTAGGGGACAGAATTTTGAGGGGCAAGGAAAATCCAACCACGCTGTTTACGGTGGAGTTACCCGGATGAGGCGGACAGTTCGTCAGGCATTGTGCTCATGCTTATTGCTGACATCCCTTGTTACCGGGGTGAATTTGCCGGCTAGCGCGCAAGGTGACGCGGTGGGCAATGTAGATTTCGAAAATCTTTATCTGGACGCCTTGCAGGCAATCAGCGAAAGACGCCTGGATGATGCCAAGGCGGCGCTGTCCCTGCTGATTGAGAAGGTGCCGCAACACGCAGGCGCCTGGATGGAACTGGCTGTCATGCAATGCGATCTTGGCAACAAGGCAGAAGCAGAACGCTTATTCCAGGGCCTCATCGACCGCTACTCGCCGCCGCCAGCCATCCTGGAAATTATCAGTCAACACCGGGCCAGCGGCTGCAATACTGCGCCGGCCAGCAGCCGCTATTCTGTGACGCTGGACAGGGGTATAGACAGCAACGTCAACCAGGGCGCCAGCAATCCGAACTTCACGCTGGGAGCCGGCACGCCTACCCCGATAGACCTGCAGCTGTTGCCCGATTTTTTGCCCAAGCAGGACAGGTACAGCACGATCTCCGCGGACTATATGCGCGAGGTTTTTTCCAATGGCAGTATCGGTTTTGCTCAATTGCGCGTGCGTAAGTACGATAACCTGTCGCAATACGACACAGTAGCGGCTGCGGCGGGATTTGAGCGCCCCTGGCGGCTGGGCAACTGGGGCGTGCGCGCTACCGGCATGCTAAGCCTGCTGACACTGGACGGGCGCCTGTACCAGAAGCAGGAGTTGCTACAGGCACGTGTGACGCCGCCTCTGCATTTGCCGGATGCCATGCAGTTCAGCGTTGTGGGCGGACTGACGCATTTGCAATATCCGACGCAGGCCAACTACGACTCCAATATCTGGGAGCTAAGGAGTTTGCTCTCGTATCAAACTGCAAAATACAATCTGCAAACCAGCCTGGCCTATCTGGCGGACCGGGCAACAGGGCCGAGGCAGGGCGGCCATCGCGAAGGCTGGTTCGCCAGCGCCCAGGGCCGCACCCGGATATATGGGGAGGTGGTTGGCGAACTGGGCTGGACACGCCAGATCTGGCAAAATGAGGCAGTCTACTCACCCGGCCTGATCGATCAGGAAAGACACCAGGACACACAAATCTTCAGGGCCACGGCCATCTTTCCGATCAAGGACCGGCAATCGGTGCAGGTGGAGCTGCGCAACGTCAGCAACAAGGAAAACATTTCGCTATTCCAATACAATAGCAAGTCCTTGCAGGTAAGCTGGCACTGGCAGAGTCTCTAAACTCAGAAGGTATACTGCGAAGTACTTGAATTAGGCAAGACAAAATAATGCATCTGGAACTATTACTATTTATTTTTGCATCAATGGCAATCTGCGTCGGGTGCCTGGTGCCTGCCCGCTGGTTGCCACCATTACGGCATGATAAATGGATGCACTTCCTCGCGTTTGCCGGATTATCCATCCTCGCAAAACTGGTGGCCGACACCCCAAAAGAGCTGATGTTATGGCTTTTTGGTTTATTATTAGCTGGCCTGGCAATAGAGATCTTGCAAAACTGGGTGCCGGGCCGCAAGTTTTGCTGGAGGGACATGGCTGCCAATATGGCAGGAATCTCCCTGATTGCGGTGGCCTCCTGCCTCTAATTTTTCACTAGCACATCAGCTCACCGAATTTATTGTAATTTAATGACAGCAACCAACACAGAAGTCGCACTAGTCACAGACACCGCCGCACCTATAGAGCAAGTGCCGGCGGCGCCTGAGCAACTTCAGATCAAAATCCAGATCCAGGGCAAGGTTCAGCTCAAGATCAATCAGATCACTGTCAACCTGAGAAAAATACCCCTGCTGGCCAACCTGAGCGCAGAAGAGATGGCGAAGGTCAAGGCGGAGTTGCGCGTCAGGCAATTCAACAAGCGCGATATCGTGCTGCAAAAAGGCGGACTCGGAGACAGCCTGCTGTTTTTATTATCCGGGCAACTGCAAGTTGTGGATGTGACCGAAGACGGTCGCGCGATAGGCTTGCGCATGTTGAACGAAGGCGACTTCTTTGGTGAAATCGCGATTATCAACGGCTCAACGCGTTCCGCTTCGGTAGTTGCACTGAGCAATGTACTGGTAGGCTTCTTGCCTAGCGCCACGGCATTGCATCTGTTCTCGCACTCCCCCAACGTGGCAAACATGATGCTGCGCCATCTGGCAGAGAAAATACAGCGCGATTCCGAGTTCCGCGCACTGCTCAGCATCAATAATACGTCGCGCAGGATCTACGCCTTTATAGAGCTTTTCAAGAAAATGGCTCCCGGCAATCTGGAAGTTGTGGAAAACCTGCCCACCCACCAGGACATCGCGATGATGATCAACACCAGCCGCGAAACCGTCACCCGCGCCCTGTTGAGCCTGGCGCAGCAAGGCATTGTGGAAAAAGATCTGCACCGCCTGATCATCCGCAAGCCGGAAGAGTTGCAAAAACTGGCACTTGGCGCCCCTTAAAAAAACAAACAAATAAATCACAGGGCTTTTCCTGCATGCGGCCAAGCCATGCCCCCTGACGCCGATCCCTACTCTCCTACCCTTCATGCTCTTTAATTCATTCATATTCATAGGCGTGTTTTTGCCGATCACGCTGGCAGGCTGGTGGATGCTGAAAATCTGGAGCGGGACCAGGATTGCGCTGGGATGGCTGGTGCTGGCCTCGCTGGTTTTTTACGCTGCATGGGATCCAAGATACTTGGCCGTACTGCTGAGTTCGGTGTTCATCAACTTCTGGCTGGGCGGCCGCATACTGGCGGCCAAAGCTCGGCAAGCCGAACGCCAGGCGGGGCATTGGATGACTGCCGGCGTCGGCTTCAACCTGCTGGTGCTGGGCGGTTTCAAATATGCGTATTTCCTGGCAAGCAATCTGTTCGCCGTGTTCTCGCTGCCGCCGCCTTTTGAGCCTGTGTTGTTACCGCTGGCAATATCCTTCGTGACGTTCCAGAAGATCGCCTACCTGGTGGATTGCCGGCGCGGCATAGTGGCGCGGCACGATCCGCTCGATTACCTGTTTTTCGTCTCCTTCTTTCCCCAATTGATCGCCGGCCCTATCGTGCATCACCGGCCCCTGATTGCGCAGACGGTGCCGGGCGAGAATCCGCTTTTCAGACAGCCGGACGCCATTGTGGCAGGCCTGGCTTTTTTTGCCATAGGCCTGTTCAAGAAAGTGGTACTCGCCGACAGCATGGCGCGCTACGCATCGCCGGTATTCGAACTTGCAAGGCAAGGTGTGCCTGGCGGCGAAGCGGCCTGGCAGGCCATGCTGGCGTATACGCTGCAGTTGTATTTCGATTTCTCCGGGTATTCAGACATGGCCATCGGCCTGGCGCTGATGTTCGGTTTCCGCTTGCCGATCAATTTCTCTTCGCCGTATCAGGCGGCGTCGATCATCGATTTCTGGCGGCGCTGGCATATCACGCTGTCTTCCTTCTTGCGCGATTACCTGTACATCCCCTTGGGCGGCAACCGGCATGGTGTCATAGCCCGCTACCGCAATCTTTGGCTGACGATGTTGCTGGCAGGCCTATGGCATGGCGCCGGTTGGAATTTCTTGTTATGGGGCGCGCTGCACGGCAGCATGCTGCTGCTGAACCATGCGTGGAGAGGCGCGCTCGCCCGCCTGCGCATGGTGGCAGCAATCTGGCAGCGCATCCCTGCCGCATTTTCAATCGGCCTGACTTTTTTTCTGGTCGCGCTGGCCTGGGTATTATTTCGATCCGCCGACCTGGCAACGGCATCCCATCTGTACCAGGCATTGATACATCCGCTGGCGGGCGACAGGCTGGCGCCTATTCCCTGGCGTTCAGCGGGCGACCTGCTGGAAGTGCTGACAGGTACCATGCCCGAGGCGGGCTGGTTATGGGTAGTCATAGGCTTGCTGATAGTGATGTTCACGCCAAACTCCGCGCGCCTGCTGTCGTATGATCCGACTCCGAACATGCCTTACGCCATCAAGCTACGCTTCAGCCTGGGAATATTGGTCGGCGCCTGCCTCTGGTTCGGCCTGAAGTGGATGGCAGTGCGCCCGGCAACAGAATTCCTTTACTTTAATTTCTGATTAAGGAGAGGATAAATGATGAAACGATTTTGGTATGGAATGGCACTGGCGGTTTTCGTCCTCAGTAGCGCATGGGTACTGGGAGTAAAACAGCAACTGGATGTGCCGACGCAAAGCTCGCGCTGGGTATTCGATGCCTATCAGCACAAGATCGCCGCAGCCGGCGCCATCCAGGGACCGCGTGTGCTGGTGGTAGCCGGCTCAAATGCGATGTTTGGCATAGACTCAGGGCAGCTGGAATCCTATTGGAAAATGCCAGTAGTTAATTTGAGTGTCAATGCAGGCCTGGGGCTGCCGTATATTCTCGGCGTGTCGCGGCGTATTGCCCGGCCCGGCGATGTGATATTGCTGCCGCTGGAATACGCACTTTATCTCGACAGCGGCGAGCCGAACTCACAAGTCATCGATTACGTGATCAGCCGCGATATGGACTACTGGCGCAGCCTGCCCTATTTTGAGCGCCTGCGTTTTGCCACCGGCATGGCGCCGGAACGCTGGGTGCATGGCTTGAGGCATATGCCCGACCATCCCGTGACCGCCGGCACTTACGGCGCCCATCATCTGGACGCCCGCGGAGACCAGACCCATACCTCGGCGGCAGAGCGCAGCCCGGCCGACATTGCTGCAGTCAAGGCGACCAAAGCCTGGGACTACGGCGCCAGGGCAGCCAAAGAGACCGGTGGCTGGGCTTTGATCGCTGCCTACAGCCGCTGGGCCAGGGAAAACCACGTCTGCCTGCTCGCCACCCCCACTGTGCTGCTGCACTACAGCAAGTACGATACCGACCCTGTCGACCAGGTTTTCTATGAGACCTTGCCGGACAGGGTGCGCGCTGCGGGCATAGCGTATGCAGGCAAGCCGAAAGATTTCATGTATCCGCCGTCCTGGTTCTTTGATACCGACCACCACTTACAAGACTGGGCCAGGAAAATCCACACAGCCCACCTGATCAAACTGCTGAATCAGGATCCACACAGCTACTGCAACACAAAATAACGCAGTAGCCGCTAACCCCTACAGCCTGCCTGTATCGTCATCCAGCGCATTGGCCAGGCCATCAATCAGATTCAGCAGACGCACGGACAGGGCCGGCCATTGCCGGGTATTGGTCCATACTTTTGCCTGCTTCGCCTTGTCTGCCAATGCCGTCGCATTCTTCAGCAAAGCAGCAATGCCCTGCGCCAGCGCATCCGCATCGGTGCCGGGCAGGAAGTGCACCGCATCGGCCACGTCATGGAAAATGTTGAGCGGCGTCACCGCGACCGGCCGCCCCGCAGCCAGGCCCATCCTGACGGCAGCGCTGGATGACTCCTGCGTCTGCTGGTAGGGATAAACGATCAAATCCGCCCTTTGCAACAGGGCCTGGCTCTGTTCGTCGGCAAGATATTCCGCATTGATCGTCACGCTATCGCCCAGTCCCAGCTCTGCAACCATGCTCGTGCAGACCCTCAACTCCTGTTCCGATTGCGGCGCCGGATATAGCGACGTCACCAGCAACAGGTGCAGACTCCCATCATCTTGTGCCAGCTTGGCGAAAGCGCGAATCAGCGGCTGCATGCCCTTATGCGGCAGCAAGAATCCATAAGCAGCGATCACCGTCTTGCCGCGCAGTCGTTGCTCGGTATCGCGATGTATGCCGGGGCGGTGCAAGGTCGGCATCAGGCCTTGTGGAAAGAACACGACATTGTCTACCAGGCCGATTTTCTTCAGGCGATTCAGGTCGTCAACGCCATGTACATACAGGCGGTCTGCAATCGCCAGATCGGCGGCAATCGCCGACAGGGAAATGATCTGTTCCGGCCGCACGACATCGGCCGTCGAATGGAAAAAGATGTGTGTTGCGATACCCGCCTGCTTTAGCCTGCGGATAAAGCGCGCCAACACTGCCAAGGTAAAGAAGCCGAAATTGTACTGGATAACAACCGCACCTACGCCCTGCTCCAATATCGTGTCGTATGCGTGGTCCAGCGTATCTTCAAAGCCTTCATCCCAGCAGCGAAATACATTGCCCTCGTCGATGGCCGTGCGCTCCGATTTATGCGCAGCCAGTACGACCAGGCGGTCCGCAGGTATCCCATTGGCCAGGAAAGCGGAATAAGACGCCACGCCGCAACGCGCGTTCCAGGTGCTGACCCAGCCTATGCGCGGCTCCTTGCGCAGCAAGGGCTCCCTGGAAAGCGCCTCAACCGCTGCTGCAGTCCTGCGCGCCACATGTTCCCATTTGAAGTTGTCCAGTATGCGCCGCTTGGCCGGTGCGGTGCGCGCCAGCCTTTGCTCGGCGGTACTGTTGCGCACTTCTACCAGCAAGGATGCCAGATGCCCGGCATCGGGATCGGCCCAGACCGAATGGGTGTTGCCGAAATGGGAGTCCGATTTGGCAAATGCATAGTCGCACATCCAGGCGGTGGCTTCGTCGCAAAAATCGTTCTGGCCGCTCCACGCGGTAGTGATGACAGGCAGGCCCAGCAACATCGCCTCTGCCATCGGCAGGCCAAAGCCTTCGCCGCGGCTAGGCGCAACCAGCGCCTGGCAGGCTTGGTAGAGTCCTGTCAATTGCGCCTGCGTATAGTCATCGGTGATGACCTCCACATGCGGATGGGACGGATCTTGCGCGCGCAAAGCCTGCAACTGCTGTTCCACGTCATTATGCGGATTAGGGAAGGTCTTGATAATCAGCGATACATCGTCGCTATCGCGGAAAGCCCGCCCGTACGCGGCCAGCAGCGCATCCACACCCTTGCGTGGGAAACATGAAGACACGTGCAGAAAACGGAAATTGCGCCAGTCCGCCGTCAGCCGCGCGGAGGGCGCTTCCGCGGCGACATCCAGCAAGTGGTCGACCCCGTTGCCAACCACGGCAATCGGTACACGCACGCCGTTGTCCCGCAGAACTTTGCCGACAAAGCGCGACACCACGGTGATCAAATCCAGCTTGCGGTTGAATGCCCCCACATATTCAGCCGGGAAGCCGCTTTCTTCCCATCCATACGAGTGCACCACCCTGATTTTCCCGACCATGTCATGCAAGTAAGGCGGATAGCAGTTGCGCAGCGTCACTTCCAGCTGACCGGACGTTATCGATCCGGGGGCCGGCGCCTTCGCATGTATCGCTGCGATTTCAGTATCAAGTGCCAGGAATTCCTGCGCAGCGGGAAAATCCCCATGGCCTTCCCGGCTACGCAAGGCGACCTGATACCCCTGACGGTTCAGCGCGCGGGCCAGTTCGCGGTTGACGATAGCCAGGCTATAACTGGAATCGAAAGGACCTTCTATCTGCCACCGCAGATCGTTTTCCGCCGGCTCTTCCGCTCTCGGAGGAAAAGGAATTTCGACGTCGATGTGCCGCAGATAGTCACACAATTGCCGCCGCAATTGTTCACGCGAAAACCGGCGTACGTTGCGGCGCTGGCCTTCGATGACGTGGCGGCGCAGGGCAGGTTCGCTGAGCACCATGTGGACCGCTGCCGCACACTGCGCCGGGCTGTCGTTTTCGTCAATCAGCAGGCCGCCCTCGCCCATTGTGGCGGCAATGCCGGAACCGGCACGCGCAATGACAGGAACGTCGTACAACATCGCCTCTATCAGCGGCATGCCAAAGCCTTCGTGCTCGCTCAGACTGACGTAAGCGTCGGCACTCCGGTACAGAGCCGCCAGGCGTTCGTCCGACACTTTGCCGGCCAGCACCACCTGTGCATCCATCCGCCAGTCACGGATGCGCTGGCGCACCAGCTCCAGATATGGCACGCTGGTGACGCCGCCGGCCAGGATCAGGCGTACCGGATGCGGAGAAAACTGCCTGAGTTCCAGCAGCATTTCTATCAACCCAAGCTGATGCTTATGCTCGCAAATACGGCCGACAAACAGGATATTGAAAGCCCCGTCCAAAGTAGGGATAAAATCCGTTTCCGCGGTGGCGCTACGCATGCGGTCGACATCCACCAGGAGTGGAATGGTCGCGATATTGCCGTAGCCAGCCTGTCGAAGTTCATCGCTATTCACATCTGAATCGCCAATCGCCCCTAAATAGCCAGGCGCCCAGGCGCGCAACTGCTCTCGCCCCAGCACACTCAGGCCCGGCAATTCATTGTTCGGCAAAAACTGCGGCGGTGTGATGTTGTGATACACCATGATTTTGCGCGCGCGCAGTTGCTGCAGCCACGCGCAATTTTCATAGCCGAGGCTGTGGTGCGCCAGTAGCAAGTCGCTTTCATCCAGCTGCAGTTCGCTGAGGTGCTTCACTTCAGCACGCAGGTCATCCGGAATCAACTCGCAATAGATCTCCGATGCAAATCCCAGTTCGCGCAACAGGCTGCGAGTAAAGAACATGCCGTTACTGACGCCGTCGCCGTTGCCGCAGGAAGGGCTGAATTGATGTATCGCCTTGACCCGCATCATTTGCGCCCGATCACAGCATAATCCTGGGGGCCGAACAAGACCTTGTTGACGGCAGCCTCAACTTCCGTCCCACCATGCAATAGATGATTGTCCGGATAGGGATGCAGGCGCAGGATTTCTGCGTGCGAGAAACCGCGTTGTCTTGCCATGAATTCAGCCACTTGCGGCACGATAGGATGCAGATGGGTTGGGTCGTAATAGAAATTGCAGGCCCCTACCATCAGGTTTTCTGGATTCGGGGTTTCGAAAATAATCACGCCGCCCGGGCATAGCGCATGCAGCGCCGCGTCGAATAAGGCGATCAGTGTCTCGAACGGTAAATGTTCTATGATATGGAAACCTGTCACCGCAGCGACACTGCCTTCTGCCTGCTCGCGCAGATAGGCAATTGCGTCATCACAGCGCGCAGCAAAGCCTTGCTCCAGGCAGGCATCCACCATCGCCGCATTCATATCGATGCCGATCGCCGGGATATCGTTTTCGTCCATCAGCTCCAGCCATTCGCCGCGGCCGCAGCCGACGTCGATGACTTTCAGCCGCTGGGGTGCAGGCAGCGCTGTGATGTGCTCCAGATAGGGCAGGTAGGCCTTCAGGCGCTCCTTGATGTCTTCGCGTGTGCCGCGGAACAGGGCCTCAAATTCCACGTAGAATTTATCCTGGTCGAATCCCGGGCCGGCCGCGGCCGGCGCTGCCGGAAGATGGCGCGGGGAAAGTGCGACGGCATCCGGCAGCGGCGCATCATGCTCCCTCAGTGCACGCTCAAATGCGTCAATCCTTGCCAGCAACGCTTGCTCCCTGGCTTGCTTCCTGATGTCCTCGTTCTGGTTTTCACGCATCAATTGATTGACGGTTTTCATTTGCCTGGCTATTTGCAGCCGGTCCAGCTTCATCAAGCGGGTGCCGATATCCAGCGCGTCATAGCGTTGCAGCCGGGCCACGATTTTCTGCTCATCCAGTTCAGTCACGCGCTCCTTAAGTTTTTCATGGCTATGCAGCAACGTATGATGTGTTTGCTGTAATTGATCCAAACGCGCGGTCAGTTGGTGAACCTGCTGCTGAAGGGAGCTTATTCTAGGCAAGCGCAGCAAGGCATTGCACCAGGCCATGAAATATCCCAAGCCTGGCACAAATCGGATGCGCTGCTTCAGCGTCAAGCCGGGTTTGGTCACAAGAGCGTAACGGGTGGACAAATATCCTCTCAATCCGTGACCGGTAGGATGTTCTGCCGTAGGCTCCCGTTCCGGCGACTGAGTATCTTGCCGTACCTGCGGCGCGCTGTCCCCGGCGTTCAGGCTTGAGCCATCTCCACCATCACTGGCAGTGGTTTCTTGTTCACTATGGAAGCCTGTCTTTTCGGGCTGCGGGAATTCGGCCCGGCGGCGGTGGGAATTGATGTGCTCGGCTTTGCTCGAAAGCTGCTGCGCATCAAACTCGGAATTATTTTTTATTGCCATATTGTTTTTTTGATTTATGCATTAGCGTCTTTGCTGCAGCGCCTCATCTTCGATACAGATGAAACGAGAGGCCGCATTACTGATGCAGGCCGGACGCCCGGATAAATCAGGATGAAATAAGCTCGGGAAGGACGCAGTATAAAGGAAGGTGAGCAGAATGACAGGAGCTGCTTAGTCTTTTAGCAGCGCCTGCGGAAACCGTATCTTGCGCTCCAGGGACATTTTATGCTGCACCGGCAACTGCGATGTCATTGTAAAATACATATCTTTCTGTAACCCAACTTGCCTCACTACGACCAAACCGGTACTATTTTGAACAAATTTTCAGCAAAGTACTGCTTTGATTGTTGGTCTGGGTCAACTAGAACTCATTTCATCAGTGGCGGTGAGTGCGAACGAGCCTAGTTGGGATGCAGCGCTAGGCGCGTCGCGAAGCAAAGGGTGGTTCCCTTTGCTAGCGTCGCAACAACGCGATGCGCCCAAATAGGCCGTTCCCAAAGGGTTTGTCTCCTGCGCCGGATACCAGAAATGGTCCTGACACTGTGAGCGTAGGTGGCAAACGCATCTTACTGGTACTGATGAAATGAGTTCTAGCCATCTACGGACAGAAATGCGGCGCCAAAGTTTGCGCACATAGCCCTGCAACGGCCGCATCCTGCAGACATATGCAATAAATACGACTCACACAGACTCATAGAAAGACCACATGTTACTTCAACCAGTGATTTTATCGGGCGGCTCCGGCACGCGCCTGTGGCCGCTGTCCCGGGAAAAGCATCCGAAGCAATTGCTCGCCCTGGTCGGCGAAGAAACCATGCTGCAAGCCACCGCCACCCGCCTGCAGCAGTTTGCCGGCGACTTGCCGGTGGCCCCGGACATGATCGTGGTCTGCAATGAAGAATACCGCTTCATTACCGCCGAGCAATTGCGCGCGGTCGGCTTCAAGGCCTCTACCCTGCTGCTGGAACCGGCCGGCAGGAATACCGCGCCGGCGCTGACCCTGGCGGCCCTGGCGGCCACCGCCCAGCAGCAGGATGCGGTGTTGCTGGTGATGCCGGCCGACCATGTGATCGCCGATACCGAGGGCTTCCACCGGGCTATCCAGCAGGGCTTGCCGCAGGCGGTGGACGGGGCAATGGTGACCTTCGGCATCGTGCCGGACCGGCCGGAGACCGGTTACGGCTATATCCATGTGGGCGAGACCTTGCCGGGCTCGCCGGTGCGCAGCTTGCAGGCCTTTGTCGAGAAGCCGGCGCTGGAGACCGCGCAGCAGTACCTGGCCGGCGGCGCCCATGTGTGGAATAGCGGTATCTTCATGATGCGCGCCAGCGTCTGGCTGAGGGCGATTGGGCATTTCAATCCGGCCATGCTGGAGGCTTGCCGGCAAGCCATGCAGCAGGCCAAGGTGGATTGCGACTTTGTGCGAGTGGATAAGAGCGCTTTCCTGGCCTGCCCTGCGGATTCTATCGATTATGCGGTGATGGAGAAGCTGCCCAAGGCGCTGGAGCTGGGCATTAGCGGCTGCGTGGTGCCGTTTGATGCGGGCTGGTCGGATGTGGGGGCCTGGGATGCGGTGTGGCAGGTGTCGGCCAAGGATGGGGACGGCAATGCGCTGCAGGGCGATGTGATGATGGAGGATTGCCGGGATTGCCTGGTGGTGTCGGACAGCCGCCTGGTGGCTTGCCTGGGGCTGGAGGACGTGATCGTGGTGGAGACGCCGGATGCGGTGCTGGTGACCACCAAGAGCAATACCCAGCATATCAAGCGTATCGTCGGCCGTCTGCGCGACGGTAATTATGCGCAGGCGGATAATCACCGCAAGGTGTACCGCCCCTGGGGCCATTATGATTCGGTCGACAGCGGCGAGCATTTCCAGGTCAAGCGTATTGTGGTCAAGCCCGGCGGCCGCTTGTCGATGCAAATGCATCATCATCGCGCCGAGCACTGGGTCGTGGTCAGCGGCACGGCGCTGGTCACCCGGGGCGAGGAAACCATGACCCTGGTTGCCAATCAGTCCACCTATATTCCGCTGGGCGTCAAACACAGGCTGGAGAATCACGGTGAGGTCGACCTGGAACTGATCGAAGTGCAATCGGGTTCTTATCTGGGTGAAGACGATATCGTTCGCTTTGACGACATCTATGGGCGGATTGCCGGTTAAAGGCCCGCAAGCAAATCAGGATGGGTCTCGCAGTCCACGCCATGCTGCCCTGCTCCGCCATGGCGGCGTGCATACAATTTCATGACATTTGCGATCGTACCTTAGGCTAGTATTACGCCTATAATCGTGGGTTAATCTATGTTGTCCGGCGTGCCACAGTGTGAAATCCGTCTTGCGCCGGAGACAGGCCTCCGATCTTGTTGCATCAGCTTGTCTGGACGATCGGGCCATCAACAATACGAAAGTATCCATACCTTTTGAAAGCCTTACTCCTCTCCATCTGGCGTTATCGCCATTTTATTGTCTCGTCGATCAGAGCGGAATTTCGCGGGCGCTTTGCGCGCAGCAAATTAGGCGCGCTATGGATGATCCTCAACCCACTGGCGCAAGCGACCATTTTCGCACTGGTGCTATCCGAAGTCATGGGCGCCAGGCTCCCCAATATCGACAACAAGGCTGCCTATGCCATCTACCTGATGGCGGGTACCGCGGCCTGGGGTTTGTTTGCTGAAATAATGAACCGCTGCACGACGGTATTCATCGATTATTCCAATACTCTGAAAAAGATTGCCTTTCCACGCTTGTGCCTGCCGCTGATCGTGGGCGGCAGCGCACTGCTGAATCATCTTTTGCTGCTGGTGGCCATCGCAGTCGTTTTCCTGTTCTTCGGCCACTATCCCAACAGCACCTGGCTGGTATTGCCGCTGGGCATAATGATGATCGTGATGTTCGCGTTTGGCTTGGGTATCCTGTTGGGTCTGATGAATGTGTTTTCGCGGGATATCGGCCAGGTTCTGGCGATTGTGCTGCAATTGTGGTTCTGGTTCACACCCATCGTATATACCGCAGATACCTTGCCCAAACGCTTTAGCCGTGTACTGGACCTCAATCCCATGGCCCCTATCGTCAAGATTTACCAGAATGCGATGCTGTATGGGACTCTGCCGAATTGGCACAGCCTGGTTTTTCCTTTCTTGCTGGCCAGCGGCTTGTTCCTGTTTGCTTTCTGGATTTTCCGGCGCGCCAGCGCCGATCTGGTGGATGCGCTATGAATCAACAACCAGCCCAGTCACCTACAATACAGGCGCCTATGACACAAGTAGTATTGCACGTCGACCAGGTGAGCAAGTGCTACACCAAATTTAGCGGCATCCTGTCGCGCCTGGCGCACTGGACGGGCTTGCCGACGCGGCCCCGCCACGAATATTGGGCCAATCGCGACATCAGCTTCAGCATCCTGGCCGGACAGGCAGTGGCGATCATAGGCCAGAACGGCGCCGGTAAAAGCACCCTGCTGAAGATGATCACCGGCACCGTGCGCCCGACCTCCGGCAACATAGGCGTAACCGGCCGCATCAGCGCTATGCTAGAACTCGGACTGGGTTTCAACCCCGAGTTCACCGGTCGCCAGAATGCCTATATGGCGGGCGGCTTGATGGGTTTCAGCAATGCGCAACTGGATGGCCTGATGCCCGGCGTCGAAGAATTTGCCGAGATCGGGGAATTTTTCGACCAGCCCTTGCGCGTGTACTCCAGCGGCATGCAGGCCAGGCTGGCGTTTGCAGTCGCTACCGCGGTGCGGCCCGACGTCCTGATCGTCGACGAGATCCTGTCGGTCGGCGACAGCTATTTCCAGCACAAGAGCTTTGACCGCATACGCCAGTTCAAACAGCAGGGCACCTCCATCATCCTGGTCACGCATGGCATGGGGGATGTGCGCAGCCTGTGCGACCATGTGATACTGCTGGATAAAGGCAAGGTCTTGAAACAGGGTGCGCCAGACGAGATCGTCGATTACTACAATGCGCTGCTGGCGGAAAAGGAAAATTCCAAACTCAAGGTAGAACAAAACCGGAACGAGCAAGGCTGGCTGCAAACCCGATCCGGCAGTGGCGCTGCGAGCGTAAGCAAGCTGCAATTGCAAGACCAGGCCAGCGGGCAGGCATTGGCCGCCGCCCATGTCGGCCAAAAGATAGCACTCGTATGTGAAGTCCAGCTGAGTGCCGACGTCCCGGAACTGGTGCTGGGATTCATGCTGAGAGACAAGCAAGGCAGCATCATCTGGGGCAGCAATACCTGGCATGCCGGCCAGGTGCAGCGCGATTTGCGTGCCGGCGACGTGCTGGAATTCAAGCTGCCTTTCGATTGCACATTGGGGCCCGGATCGTATTCGGTGACCACAGCGCTGACCAAGGGTGAAACCCATCTGGATGAGAATTTTGAATGGTCGGATAATCTGCTGGTGTTTGATGTCGTCAACGTCGATCAGACCATCTTTATCGGCAGCAGCTGGTTGCAGGGAGCATTTTCTATAGAACACAAGCAAAACGCGAGTGTGCCTGGCTGACAGTCCGTCGTCCGGACTAAAAACTTATACGGGCGCCTGGGGCGCCCGTTGCCGTTTACACGGAACGTACCTGCGCGCTCCTGCCCGCAGAATAATTCTCCAGCACCCGCTGATACAATCCCACATAGCCGCGCGCCATCTGCTCCGACGTGAACAGCGCCTGGTAGCGCTCATACGCGCGTCGGCCCATCTCCTCTGCCCTTTGCGGATGGTTCCACAGGAATTGCATCGCATTCCTCAACGCTGCCGGATCGTTCGGCGGCACTACCAGCCCGGTCTGGTCGGCCAGGTTGATATAGGTGGTGCCGGTGCCGATCTCGCTGGAGATCATCGGCTTGCCGAACATCGCACCTTCCAGCAGCGAGATGCCGAAGGCTTCCGAACGCAGGTGCGACGGGAACACCATCGCATAGCATAGCGTCAATAAGGCGACCTTGTCTTCCTCCGGCAGTGCGCCGAGGAAGTGCACATTGTTCAGCCCCAGCGCCCTGGCCTGTTGCTTCAGTTCCGCTTCGACCGGGCCGTCGCCGACGATCACCACCGGCATCGAGGTATTGGCGGCCGCTTCCAGCAAGATGTGCAGGCCCTTGTAGTAGCGCAGCATGCCGACAAACAGGAAGAAGCGCTGGCCCAGGCGCTGGCGCCATTTGTTCAGCGTATCCAACTGGGGCACCGGGTAGATGCTTTTGTCCAGGCCGTAGGTGATGATCTCGGTCTTGTCCTTGTAGCGCTCCAGGATGGGGCTGGTGGCGAGGTAGTTGGGCGAAGTGGCGACGATGCGGTCGACGTCGTTCAGGAACCAGTATTTGAGCGGCTGATAAAACTTGAGCAGCAATTTCTGCCGGACGATGTCGGAGTGGTAGGTGACTACGGTCGGCTTCTTGATCCGGCCCAGTAGATGGGCCAGGTCCATGAAGGGCCAAGGGAAGTGGTAGTGCACGACGTCGGCTTCGCGCGCCAGTTCGACAAAGCGCGACAGCGCCGACCACGAAAAACCGGTGGAGGCGATTTCAAAATTGAGGCGGGCGCGGTGCACCTTGTGGCCTTCGAATTCGAGCTCAGGGTTATCCTTGCTGCGGGTCAGGGTCAGCACTTCATTGCTGACGCCCAGCCGCGTAGTGCTGACGGCCATTTGCCGTATCACCTGCTCCACCCCGCCGAAGGTGTCGGGATGGTAGGTGCGATAAAAGTGCAGAACCTTCATTTTCCACCTCTTACCATTTGATAGGCTGCCACGGTATTTTGTACGCACGCGTCCCAGGTCAGTTGTGCGGCCCTGTTCAAACCTTTTTCAATCGCCTGGCGGCGCCATGCATCATCTTGCAGAGCCACAACTAATCCATCCCGTATAGAAACCACATCATCGGGCTCTACCAGCAGCGCAGCGCCACCGGCCACTTCAGGCATGGAAGAGCAGTTAGAGGTCAATACCGGCACGCCGCTGGCCATCGCCTCGGCAATCGGCAAGCCAAACCCCTCATAACAGGATGGATAGGTGAACAAGCGGCAAGCCGCATATAAAACCGGCAGATACCAGTCTTCCACATATCCCAGATACTTCAGCCATCCTTCGTTTTTCCCTCGCTCTATCTGCGCATGGATATCGTCACTTTGCCAACCACGGCTGCCGACCAGTACCAGCGGGCATTGTGTCCGCAAATCGGCCGGCAAATCGCGATAAGCCGCCAGCAGCTTAAGCAAGTTCTTGCGCGGCTCTATCGTAGAAACAAAGAAACTATATTGCTGATAGTGAAGACCAAAATGCGCCATTACCGCTGCGGTCTGCTCTTCAGTCATCGGATGAAACTGGGCATCCACTCCGAGCGGCACAGCCACCACCTGCTCGGCTTGCAAATTGAACTCTTCCAGCACTTCCAGCCTGGTCGCCAGCGAATCGGTAATCACAAGGTCCGCGCGCTGCACGGCAACAGGTATCGCCTCACGCATGCGCTGCACCCGCGCCTGCGGATGCCATTGCGGATAACGCAAGATCGATAAATCGTGCAAGGTCACAACCGAAGTCATCTTGCTTTCAGGCACCACGTAATTGGGGCCATGAAAAATGCCATCCTTGATATTGCTCAACGAAGATTTTGCGATATAAGGCACTAGTTTGCCATACAAGCCGGCAATCAGGGGAGATTGTCCGAGTTGTTGACGCAGCCGGGCTTTCAGGCTGACACCCTGGTCGCCGGCTGCCGGCAGCGCCGCCTGCGGCGAATTGACATTGTTGACATCCAGCTTAGGCAAACGTTTCCATAAACCATCGGACATGTAGCGCACTGATTGTATGTCCGCGTGCCGGGGCAGGCGCGTTGCCAGCTCCCACGCATAGCGACCTATGCCGGCCAGCGGCGGGCGCACCGCCTCTATCGAAAGCACGACATTCACGACGAGCTCCCTGGCGCATCCGCCTTCAGCATCCAGGCCAGCGTATCCCGTAACGGGGCAGACGGCAGTTCGCCGATGCATTCCCTCAGCTTGTCCGGATTGCCGGTCAGTGTCTTGACTTCATTACCCCTGACAAACGCCGGGTTGACCTTCACCTCCAGACGGTAACCGGCCAGCTCCGCCACCATCTCAAGGATTTGCTGCAGGGTGTAGGCCCGGCCGGAGCAAATATTAAAAGTCTGCCCAGCCGGCGCTTTTTGCAGCAGGCGGGCATAGGCTTGCGCGACAGTCCTGACATCGGAGAAGTCACGCGCCACATCGAGATTACCGAGTTCAATCAGGCTGGCACGGCGCCGGTAATGGCTGACTATCTTGGGTAACAGGAAGTTCTCTGCCTGGCCGACGCCGGTGTAATTGAATGGCCGGGTCACGATGATAGGTAATTGCTCCATCCACAAACGGGCCACATGTTCCATTGCCAGCTTGCTGACACCATAATCATTGGCCGGTTGCGCCGGTTCCGATTCTGCAATGACTTCGCTGCGGGTATTGCCGTAGATGTTGGCGCTACTGGCGACCAGCACGGCTTTGGGGCGTGTCGCCAGCGATGCCAGTGCCTCCAGCAAGTTGCGAGTGCCGACGACATTGGTGCGGTAGATGGCGGCCGCATCGCCATGGGCAACGAAGGAAATCGCGGCCAGATGGGCCACTACCTCGGGCTGGACCTCCGCCACCACTTGCTGTAAACGCTGGCGGTCACCAAGATCCACCGTGTAGACACGTTGTCCGCTACTTTCCTGCCCGTGAGCGGTGCCATAGACCTGATAACCGGCAGCCTCCAGCTCCCTGGCAAGGTAATGGCCGGTAAAGCCGCGCAGCCCGGTGATCAGGGCGCGCGGGCGGCTTGATTCAGCTTGCATGCCGGCCCTAGAAAGAAGCGCCGCTGGCATTCCTGCGCAGGTCGGCCTCCACCATCATCTGGCACAGCTGTTCCAGCGTGGTGGTCGGTTCCCAGCCGAGCACGTCCCTGGCTTTTTGCGGATTGCCGATCAGCAATTCCACCTCGGCCGGACGGTAGAACTTGGGGTTGACCTTGACCAGCACTTTGCCGCTCTTCATGCAGCGCGCGGTTTCGTCTTCGCCCTGGCCTTGCCATTTGAGCTGGATGTCGGCGGCCTTGAAGGCCATCGTGACGAAATCGCGCACGGTTTCGGTGCGGTTGGTGGCCAAGACGAAGGTGTCGGGCTGGTCGGCCTGCAGCATGCGCCACATGCCTTCGACGTATTCCTTGGCGTAGCCCCAGTCACGTTTGGCGTCCATATTGCCGAGTTCCAGGCAGTCGAGCTTGCCGAGCTGGATCTTGGCTACCGAGTCGGTGATCTTGCGGGTGACGAATTCGCGGCCGCGCAACGGGGATTCGTGGTTGAACAGGATGCCGCTGCAGCCGAAGATGCCGTAGGATTCGCGGTAGTTGATGGTCATCCAGTGGGCGTACAGTTTGGCCACGCCGTACGGGCTGCGCGGGTAGAACGGGGTGGATTCGATCTGCGGCACGGCCTGGACCTTGCCGAACATTTCGGAGGTGGAGGCCTGGTAGAAGCGGATCTTGCTGTTGACGGTGCGGATCGCTTCGAGCAGGTTGAGGGCGCCGATGCCGGTGATTTCGGTGGTGGTCAGCGGTTGCTCGAAGGAGACGCCGACGAAGCTTTGGGCGGCCAGGTTGTACACTTCGGTGACCCCGGTGCTGTGCAGCAGGCGGATGCTGGCGCTGAGGTCGGTGAGGTCGTATTCGACCAGGTGCAGATTGGGGTGGCTGGCGATGCCGAGTTCGTCGATGCGCCAGAAGTTGACGGAGCTGGTGCGGCGGTAGGTGCCGTACACGGTGTAGCCCTTGCTTAACAACAATTCTGCCAGATAGGCGCCGTCCTGCCCGGTGATCCCGGTGATTAATGCTTTTTTACTCATCTACTAACCTCTTCGCCGCGGCGAAATATTTTTAAATTCTTGGCGCTAACGAAGAACCATTGAAAACGTGCCAGTTCCTGTCATTACGGGCGCGCTGATCTCCCCATACATCCAAATGCGAAGCCGGAAGCGCAAATTGCTTATTGTGCAAGCAAATAGTGACGCTATAGAGGCGGCACGGCTGTGACATGCATCACATAATGGCCGCTTGCACAGTATACAATGTCGACTACTCGGACTGGCAAATTAATGCAACAGGATGTAACCCCTCAACTAATTTGCCGGGCGGCTACATAACAGGCGCCTGAGTCAAGCGTCAAACGGCTCCATATCGCTGGCGATAGGCGGCCACCGCGTCTTTGTGCTGCGTCAATTGTGCATCTGCGCCGGCCGCCGACAGGTAATCAAACAAGTCGTTCAAATTGCCGATCGAAATCACCGGCATATCATAGCTTGCGCTCACTTCCTGCACCGCAGACTGGGCGGATAGCGCGCCATCCTTGCCGGAGCGCTCCATCCTGTCCAGCGCGATCAATACTGCACATGGGGTTGCGCCTGCGGCGCGTATCATTTCAACCGACTCACGCACCGAAGTGCCGGCAGAAATGACGTCGTCTATGATGACGACCCTACCCTGCAATTTGGCGCCGACTATCGTGCCACCCTCACCGTGGTCCTTGGCTTCCTTGCGGTTAAACGCAAACGGCACGTTATGGCCTTTGGCGGCCAGCGCAACTGCGGTCGCGGATGCCAGCGTAATGCCCTTGTATGCAGGCCCAAACAGCATGTCGTACTGTATCCCGGCATCCAGCAGGGTCTGCGCATAAAAGGAGGCCAGCTTGCCCAGGTTTGCTCCATCATTGAACAAGCCTGCATTAAAGAAATAAGGGGAATTGCGCCCGGCTTTGGTGACAAAATCGCCAAAACGTATCACGCCGGACTGTACAGAAAATTTGATGAATTGTTGCCTTAAATTATCCAAAATACCCTCATCTTCATACTTATATATTTGATCATCGCTCAAACTGCGATTATTTTATATAGGATAACACGCCGCGGATTGTAAGACAAAAGATGGGGAGGCCTGGAATTCTCCTGAAGCTCCACTCCCAACAATTTTCCTATTGGGCAATAAGTCCCAGGGATCCACTGATGGAAGTAGCCCATTGCGCCACCTCGTCATGGTCCACCGCCGCGCCAGTCCCCAAATCCAGGCTGCGCCGCACAACGCCCTGGGCCGCCAGCTTTTTCCAAAGATCCTGATGCAACGCCGAAGCTTCGTTAGTGCCGGCTATGCTGACATAGATATCAGTATTCTTTGTTTCCACTAGTTCATCTCCAAGCGTCAATGGAGGCAAACCCAGCAACTCACAACTCAGCGATCGCGCGTAGCGCAATCCGGATTTCGTCATCATCACCGGCTCCAGCCGACAAGAGTCAGACGGCGATAAGGCCAAGGTCGAGATCAGCGCTGCAATGCGCTGACGCGTGTCGCCGATACCGGCGGTGGCGGCTTGTTTGCCACCCTTACCCGCCGCTGGCACCAGAAAACCAATATCCAGCAATAACTGTTGCCCAGGGAAACGAGGACTGGCGTTGGCGGACAAGTACTGCGCCGTCGCTGCCAGGTCTGCTGCTGTCGGCGCGACACCGGCATCGATCTCTGCCATTTTGCGCAGGTTCCTGTGCAGTTTGCTGGCAGGTTCGGTATCAAAAAAGTTTTCTATCGCTGCAAAATACTGTTCACCGATTTTGTCCGGCGCATGGC
>JAZJYH010000103.1:0-3262 GCA_040390485.1 Pseudomonadota bacterium | reverse complement strand
TAGTCAAGTTATCGCCTATGAAACAATTCCGACATCGACTATCTCTTGCTATTGCTTCAGCACTATTGGTGTGGGCCAGCCCGCAATTGAGCCATGCAGCAGAAAGCGACTTGTACGCACTGGAAACACCAGCCAGCGCAGCAAACCTGAAGCCAGCCCTGATCCCGGTCGACACCTCTACCGAAGCTCCGCTCCCTCCTCTCGAAGTTTCCGATACCGCCGCACCCGAAGTCGACCTCTGGGGCAGGATACGCAATGGCTACGCCATCCCCGACCTGGATAACCAGTTGGTCACGAACCAGTTGAACTGGTACAGCGCGCGTGCCGACTACATACAGAGAACGGTGGAGCGCGGCTCACGCTACCTGTTCCACGTGGTCGAGGAGCTGGAAAAGCGCGGCATGCCGACCGAGCTCGCGCTGCTGCCGTTTATCGAGTCTGCCTTCAATCCGCAGGCGCTGTCGACCGCCAAGGCTTCAGGCATGTGGCAATTCATGGCCGCCACCGGCCGCGACTTCAACCTGAAACAGAATATGTTCAAGGACGACAGGCGCGGCGTGCTGGATTCCACCGACGCCGCACTGACGTATCTGGAACGGCTATATGGGCTGTTCGGCGACTGGCAATTGGCGCTGGCCGCTTACAACTGGGGCGAAGGCTCGGTGCAGCGCGCCATCAAGAAACAGCAGGCGCTAGGCTTGCCGATAGACTTTGAAAGCCTGTCGGCGCTGATGCCGAACGAAACCAAAAACTACCTGCCGAAATTGCAGGCGGTCAAAAACATCATCGGCCATCCTGAACAATACAATATCAGCTTACCCAAGCTGGACAACCAGCCCTACTTCGTCACGGTGGAAAAGACCCGCGACATAGACGTCAGGGTTGCCGCCAAACTGGCTGAACTGTCGGTCAGCGAATTCAATGCCTTGAACCCGCAATTCAATCGCCCCGTCATCACCGGCAACAGCAATACCAAGATCTTGCTGCCTATGGACAATGCGGTCCTGTTCAAGGAAAACCTGGGTAAATGGCAAGGCCCCTTGTCTACCTGGTCTACCCATACGGTGGGCAAGACCGAGCGGGTAGAATCACTGGCCAGCAGGCTGGGGCTGAAGCCGGAACTGATACGCGAAGTGAACCTGATCCCTGCGAAAATGCTGGTCAAGGCGGGTTCGACTCTGTTGATACCGAAATCTGCCAAAACGCCGGACCAGGATATTTCTATGGAAATTGCGGAAAAAGCGCAATTGATGATAGAAAAGAATCCGCCTCCCGGCCGGCAAGTCAGTTTCAAAGTCGGCAAGCACGATAGCCTGAACTCGGTCGCCAAACGCTATAAAGTCAGCGTAGCCCAGTTGAAAGACTGGAATGACCTGAAGCGTGACAATATTGCAGCCGGCCAGACCCTGCAAATCCACCTGCCGCATGTGACCGCGGCCAGGGGCAAATCGACCCATGTAGCGGCTGCTCACAACGTTCCAGCGGCCAAGATGGCGCAACGTAGCACCCATGCTGCCAATGGGCGCAAAGCTGCACCTGGCAAGATCCTGGTGGCTAGCGCCAAGCCTGTGAAAAAACGGCACGGCTAGGGCGTGTTGACCTAGACAATCGCAGCAAAAAAGCAAAATGGCGCAGAGTAATCTGCGCCATTTTTATTTATCCCTGCCAATCCGGCCTGGGACTGCATGTGTCAGCAGCACCAGGCCATCTTGCGTTCCCCGCCAAACAGCTTACTTGGCCTGGTTCGCGTAGATGATCCAGTAACGGGCCAGGTCTGCCGTGCCGTCCTTGCCCTGCACTGATTTCAGGGTCTTGATGGCATTAGCTTTCTTGCCGGCCTGCAGATAGGCGATGCCCAGGTGCAGTTTGGCATCTTCCGGATGCTTGAGATTGTCCTTGGCGATACCCTTTTCCATCAAGCCCAGGCCCTTGTCAGCCTGACCGTTAGTCAGGTACAAATAACCGAGATTGACCAGGCCGGTGCCGTCCTTGCCTTGCTCTGCATCCGTTTCAGCAGCAGCCAGACCCTTATTGCTCTCAGCCAGGTTCTTGTTGGCCAGATCGCGCAGACGCTTGTGGCGTTCGGCTTCCTGGCCTGTTCCCAGGGCGCCGGATTTATAGCCCTGGTCGATCAACTTGATGGCTTCAGACGGGAAACCGGCTTGCAGCGACAACTGGGACATTTCCATGAAATCGTTGGTCTTGGTCAGTTGGCCCACCGCCAATTTCAGGCGATACAGGTCGAGCGACAGACGTTCGGAAAAACCTGGCTTGCCCGGCAGGCGGTTCAACATGTCCGCCCACAATTCCTTCTTGGGATAGTAAGCCAGCAGCTTTTCCAGCGCGCCGATATAACCAGCCTTGTCGTTTTGCTTCAGGGCGGCATTGGCATACAGTTGCAAGCTGGTTTCGCTTGGCGTGCGGCCGGATTTTTCATCCGATGCCAGGTCTGCCTGCACCTCTTTCAAGGTGCGGCCATAGTCGCCGCTCATGTACAAGGACTGGATCAGGAAAGGACGCATCGCCGGGTCGTTGCCGCCGTCTGCATAAAACTTGGTAATCGATTGCACGGTCTTGGCGTAATTGCCGGCCTTGTAATAGGCTCCAGCCAGGGCCTTCAGGTAGGTCAGGTGATCCGCCGCCGCCAGTTTGTTGGTAGCCAGTACCGCTTCATAGGCGTGGATTGCCGCGTCATTGTCGCCGGCGGCGGCCGCAACTGCGGCACGCATGCGTTCGATCATGAAATTTTCATTGGCATTTTTGCCGCCGATGCTATCGGTCTCGCGCAGCTTGGCCAGCGCTTCCTTGTATTTTTTAGCCTTGAACAATTCACCGGCTGCTTGTACATGCTTGCCGATTTCAGGACGCAAGGCTTCCTGGGCGTAGGCGGCATTACCGGCAAAACCGGTCAATTCAGGTACAGAACTCAAGCCTACAACGGCGAGTAGTACAGCCAGGCGCGACAGACGAAATTGCTTCATATTTTGATCTCTCAATCAACAAATTTAATGAATTGTGGATTCAACACAGTGATGCGGAGTGTATACCATGTTCCGTCTGGAGTTGACAAAAACTAGACGGCTCTATGGCGCTTCCCTACCCGGCTCACAAAATGCGAATCTCGTGAATATGAAAATGGCAGGGATAACCCTGCCATTTTTTAATCATACCTCAGATTTTAGCACTTACAAATCGCAAGATTAAGGAATTAATCGTTGATGAATTGCTCGTTGCCAACCATCCCTATCTTGGTCACGCCCAG
>JAZJYH010000102.1:0-15920 GCA_040390485.1 Pseudomonadota bacterium | reverse complement strand
AAGCGCCGCTGGATATCATCCGCACCCGCCACTACAATGCCGAATGGGCGCTGGTAACCCAGATCGACGTGTTGTCCGCACAGTTTGACGAAATAGAAGACGACTACCTGCGCGAACGCAAGGCCGATATCCAGCAAGTCGCGGAGCGCGTGCTGAAGGTGCTGACCGGCTCGGCCCACGCGCTGCCGCGCGCCGAGGGCATAGACGAACGCAGTGCCAACATGGTCGTGGTGGCGCGCGATATCTCGCCGGCCGACATGATGCAATTCCGCGATGCGGCCTTTAGCGGTTTCATCACCGATGAAGGCGGCCAGAACTCGCACACCGCACTGGTGTCGCGCAGCCTGGGTATTCCGGCAGTGGTCGGCACCGGCAACGCGTCCAGGCTGATAGAACAGGACGACTGGCTGATCGTCGACAGCGACGCCGGGGTGGTGATTGTTGCCCCATCGCCGCTGGTGCTGGAGCAATACCGCGAGCGCCAGGCACTGCTGCTGAAGGCCCGCAAGAAACTCCTGAAGCTGAAAAAAACCCCGGCGGTAACGCTGGACGGCGTGGAAATTACGCTGCTGGCTAATATCGAATTGCCCGACCACGCAATGGCGGCAATGGAGGCCGGCGCCAGCGGCGTCGGCTTGTTCCGCTCCGAATTCCTGTTCATGGGGCGCACCGGCCACACCCACAGGCTGCCGACCGAGGAAGAGCAATTTATCGCCTATCGCAATGCGGTGCAGGCGATGAAGGGCAGGCCGGTCACGATACGCACGCTGGATGTCGGCGCCGACAAGCCGCTGGATACGACCGAGCACAATATCCTGAACCCCGCGCTGGGTTTGCGTGCGATACGCTATTGCCTGGCCGAGCCGCAGATTTTCATGACGCAGTTGCGAGCCATGCTGAGGGCTTCGGCGTTCGGCCCGGTGCAGATCCTGATACCGATGATGGCGCATTCGTTTGAAATCGACCAGTCGCTGGCGATGATAGAGCAGGCCAAGTCCGAACTGGCGGCGGAGAACAAGAAATTCGACTCCAATATCCTGGTCGGAGCCATGATAGAAGTTCCGGCCGCCGCATTGACGGTGCAGCTGTTTGTCAAAAAACTGGATTTCCTGTCGGTAGGCACCAATGACCTGATCCAGTACACGCTGGCGATAGACCGGGCCGACCATGAAGTGGCCCACTTGTACAACGATATCCACCCGGCCATCTTGCAGTTATTGCATATGACGGTCACGGCCGGTGAAAAGGCCGGCATCCCGGTGGCGATCTGCGGCGGCATGGCGGGCGACCGGCGCCTGACGCGGCTGCTGATAGGCATGGGCTTCCGCGAATTGTCGATGCCGGCAGCACAGCTGCCGGAGATCAAGCAAGAGATACTGAACACCAATCTGGAAGCGCTGCAGCCCTACATCAAGAAGATATTGCGCTCCTATGATCCGCAGGTGGTGCAGGAAACCTTGCATTTCCTGGGCAGTGTCGCGTAGGTGCGGGTCAATATCACGCTTATCACGGTTTGACGAGGGGCGCATACTTCGCTATCCTTGCATCATTGCGCCGATTTGAGATCAGCTTGCGGGCGCCTTCCAGTGGACTTGTCCGCTGGATAATAAATACGGCTAAAGCGAGTCTGAATGCTCTCCCGTCCCTTCATTCAGCCCCACCTTTAGCTCCCCGTTACAATTCAGAAGAATTAGAGACCTATAGTCTCAATGGAAGAGTGTATGTCATCAATAGGAATCGTTACGCCGCAGGCTTACCGGTTTGAAGAGGCGTTGACTTTGCAGAGCGGCGCCACCATCTCGGATTACACGCTGATGGTGGAAACCTACGGCACCTTGAATGCGGATAAATCCAATGCGGTGCTGGTATGCCACGCGCTGAATGCTTCGCATCACGTGGCCGGCTACTATGCCGACCAGCCCAAGAACATAGGCTGGTGGGACAATATGGTGGGTCCCGGCAAGCCGCTGGATACCAATAAATTTTTCGTGATCGGCGTGAATAACCTGGGCTCCTGCTTTGGTTCCACCGGCCCCATGCACGCCAACCCGGCAACCGGCAAGCCGTATGGCGCCGATTTCCCGGTGGTTACCGTAGAAGACTGGGTCAGGGCGCAGGCGCTGCTGGCCGACGTGATGGGGATAAGGCAGTTTGCCGCAGTGATGGGCGGTTCTCTGGGCGGCATGCAGGCGCTGGCCTGGAGCATGCTGTATCCGGACCGCCTGCGGCATTGCGTGGTGATCGCCTCTACACCGAAATTGTCGGCGCAGAATATCGCGTTCAACGACGTCGCCCGCCAGGCTATCCTGACCGACCCGGATTTCCATGGCGGCGATTTCTATGCGCACAATATAGTGCCGCGCCGCGGCCTGCGGGTGGCACGTATGATAGGGCATATCACCTATTTGTCGAACGACGACATGGCGGAAAAATTCGGCCGCGAATTGAAGACCGGCGAATACCAGTTCGGCTTCGGCGTCGACTTCGAGATTGAGTCCTATCTGCGCTACCAGGGCGACAAGTTCTCCGATTATTTCGACGCCAATACCTATCTGCTGATCACCAAGGCGCTGGATTACTTCGATCCGGCGCAGGCGTACGGCGGTAGCCTGACCAGGGCGCTGGCCAATACCAAGGCGGAATTCCTGCTGGCTTCGTTCACGACCGACTGGCGTTTCTCGCCCGAGCGCAGCCGTGAGATCGTGCAGGCGCTGGTCGACAACAAGCGCAAGGTGACCTATGCGGAGATCGACGCTCCGCACGGACACGACGCTTTCCTGCTGGAGGACTCCCGCTACCTGAACCTGGTGGCGGCCTATTACAATCGTATCGCAGCGGAGCTGGCATGAATTTCCCGGAATTGAAAGTGCTGCGGCCCGACCTGGCCTTCATCGCCCACTGGATCGAACCGGGCGCGCATGTGCTGGACGTCGGCTGCGGAGACGGCGTGATGCTGGACTACCTGCAGAGCGACAAGCAGTGCAGCGGCTACGGCATCGAGATCGCGGACGAACAGGTGCTGGTATGCGCGCAGCGCGGCATCAGCGTGATCCAGCAGGATATGGAAAACGGCCTGGGTATTTTTGCCGACAATGCCTTCGACACGGTGCTGTGCCTGTCGTCGCTGCAGATGATGAAGCACGTGGAAGGCTTGCTGCGCGATATCGCGCGCGTCGGCAACGAGGCTATCGTCTCCTTTCCCAACTTCGGCTACTGGCCGCATCGCACCGCGCTGCTGCGCGGCAAGATGCCGGTGTCCAAAGCCTTGCCGTATGAATGGTATGACACGCCGAATGTCCGCTGCGCGACGATCTACGATTTTGCCGACCTGGCCGACGACGTCGGGCTGGATGTGCTGGAATGCGTGGCCCTGCATGAAGGCAAGCCGATCACCTTCTTGCCGAATTTGCGTGGTAGTCTTGCGGTCTTCCGCTTAAAGAAAAAGTAAACGCCTTCGTGACAACTCCTTCCGCCAGCTGGCATAGCTATCTGAACCGGCGCATGCTGACGCTGGTGTTCCTCGGCTTCAGTTCGGGCCTCCCTTTGTTTATCCTGCTGAACCTGATGCAGGCATGGCTGGCCAAGGCCGGCCTGGATGTCAAGGCGCTGGGCCTGTTTGCGCTGGTGATGTTTCCGTATACCTGGAAGTTCCTGTGGTCGCCGCTGATGGACAGGTTCAGCCTGGGCCCCCTGGGGCGTAGGCGCGGCTGGATGGCGCTCACGCAGTGCGGATTATTTCTGGCGATAGGCGGCATGGGGATGCTGGACCCGCTGAAGCAGGTGTCGCTGGTCATCCTGGCGGCGGTCGGCATTGCCTTCCTGTCTGCCAGCCAGGATATCGTGATCGACGCCTATAGCCGTGAGATATTGACCGATAACGAGCAGGGCCTTGGCGCGGCGGTGAAAGTCAACGCCTACAAGGTGGCGGGCATGGTACCGGGCGCCCTGTCGCTGATCCTGGCCGATCTGATGCCCTGGCAGTCGGTATTCTGGATTACCGCCGCCTTCATGCTGCCCGGATTGATTTGCACTTTGCTAATTAAGGAACCTGCTGTTTACGGAGCGCCGCCGAGAACACTGGAAGAGGCTATCGTGTTGCCTTTTCGCGAGTTCATTTCCCGTGACGGCTGGTCGCGCGCGCTATGGATATTGTGCTTCATTTTCCTGTACCGTCTGGGCGACAGCATGGCGGCGACGCTGGCCACCAAATTCTTCATCGACCTCGGCTTTCCTTTGACGCAGATCGGTGCGATCGCCAAGCTGACTTTGTTCTGGGGCAGTATCGTCGGCGGGATTGTGGGCGGCGTGCTCATGATACGGCTGGATATCAACCGGGGCTTATGGATATTCGGTGCGATCCAGGCATCCACCTCCCTTGGCTTCGCCTTGTTGGCGCATGCCGGTCCCAATCCCTGGTTTTTAGGGTTTGCAGTCGGCTTTGAGGCATTCGGAGTAGGCCTGGGTACCGCGGCCTTTGTCGCATTTATTGCGAAAACCTCCGATCCCCGCTACACCGCGACCCAGTATGCGCTGTTTTCCAGCCTGGCCGCGATACCGCGCACCTTCGCGACGTCCAGCGTGGGGTTCATCGTCGCAGAAACCGGCTGGTTCCAATTTTTCCTGATTTGTTTCCTGCTGGCGATTCCGGGCATGCTGCTGCTATTCAAGGTCGCTCCGTGGAATGAGCCAGGGCCGGTTATTGCGTCTGAAAAAAAACTGCGATAAGTGGGCGATGGTGCTACCATTTTCCCTATTACTTTCAGACTAGGTCCAGAATCATGAAGCAAGCTGTCGGCCCGTTGATCGCCGCCGTTGCGCTATCCCTGGTGGCGCCCGCGTTTGCACAAGGCAATGCTGCGCCGGTGCAGGATGGCGTGAAGGTGGGCGAGATGTCCTTCATGCGCAAGTTCGCGCCAACCGGCGCGCTGGAAAAACAGGCGGCGCTCCAATATACGCAAACCATGCAGCAGGCCGAGCAGCAAAAGGCGCTGGGGCCGGACAATCATCCGCAAGTGATACGCCTGCGCGCCATCGCAAAAAAACTGATTCCGTATGCCTTGCGCTGGAATGAGCGCGCCAAGGATTGGAAATGGGAAGTCAACCTGCTAGGTTCCAACCAGATCAATGCCTATTGCATGCCGGGCGGGAAGATCGCTTTTTACACCGGCATACTTACCACGCTGAAGCTGACCGACGACGAAGTTGCGATCGTGATGGGACATGAGATCGCCCACGCGCTGCGCGAGCATGGCGCCGAGCGCGCCGGCAAGGCTGCCGCAGCAAATCTCGGGATCAAGGCGCTGGAATTGTTTGCCGGCGCCAAGGGTTACGACCCTAACCTGGCCGGCGCTGCCGGCAGCATGGTTGCCAAGGGGGCCATGCTGAAATTTTCGCGCGATGATGAGACCGAGGCCGATGTGGTCGGACTGGATATCGCCGCCCGCGCCGGCTTTGATCCGCGCGCCGGCGTGGCGCTGTGGCAAAAAATGGGCATGGTCAACAAGAGCGCGCCGCCGCAATGGCTGTCCACCCATCCGGCCGGCCCTACCCGCATCGCCGAGATCCAGCGCCATTTCCCGGAAGTGATGCCCTTGTATGCCAGGGCCAAAGGGCTCAGCCTGAACGCATTGCCGCCTTACCAGAGCAATGTCAAAGGGATTGCCGCGATCAACTAATCCTAGTTAAAGCGAGAGAACCGAGATGGCCATACATATCGTCCGTTTAGGTAGTCCGCGCATGGAAGGCGAGGGTCTGCGCATAGGCACGGTAAGACGCCCGCCGCGCGGGGTGCCCAAGGCCGAATTCTCCAGCCGGAATTATTACGATGTCTGGTTCCCCAATCTTGCCCCCAGTGTGGAAGTCATGCAGGCGGCCAAGGATGCCCAAAGCGAGGCGGACTGGAAGTCCTTCGCCAGGCGCTACCGGGCAGAAATGACGACGACCGAGAATGGCCGCGTGCTGGACCTGTTGGTGGCCTTGTCGCGCCAGACCAGCTTTTCGGTCGGCTGCTATTGCGAAAACGAAGCCCACTGCCATCGGTCCATATTGCGTGAATTGCTTGCGGAACGCGGTGCGCAGATTGATTGACCCAGCCGGGGCAATATCGCCTCAGGCGCACACGGCACAGATGTGGCGGGAAGCTTCCTTGCAATAAAATCATGTTAGCGATGCGGCGCAGGGTCGGTGGTGCCGGTAAAAATTAGAGTAAACACTCTAATTTTTACCTTTGAAAGCAAACGGGAGCGATCAGTGTCTTTACAATTTTCGCCACATTTTGATACATAAGCTACTGCACTTGTTCTGTGCGCAAGCTATATCTACCAGTGGATGTAAGTAAATGTAACGCACAAATTTTGCGCATGCATCCAGATTCCTGGTTGTCCATCCCCCCATTTTTATCCTGTGTCCCGAAAAATACAGCGCGGGTCCAGTCTCTTGCTCTTTGCCATTATTCGAGGCATATTTCCAAAATATTGATATAAATCATGTCAAAGTGCATCTTTTAATGACGTTAAAGCTTGCGCAGCGAGCGTTTTATCTTGTCATTAAGATTTCATAAATCACTGCCACACTCAGCGGGTTTTGTTTTTCATGTCTAATTTCGCAATCACCCGGCAAGGACTTTGTCATAAAAAATCTTTTGTTCGTATGTTCAATAGATACAAAGCAATCGATTGCGTATCTTTTTGAAACATTTATTACAAAAAGCAATCGTTTGCCAACTAGAAGTAGATAGCGGTCATCAAGACGTCACAAGATCTCGGGAAGATACATCTGGTAAGTATTTGTAATATTTGTCGCATTTTCACAATTGGTTGAAGCTAAGCAGTGAGCGATGCGCTGGCAATCTGGTTCATGAGCAGCAGAAATCTTAAATTTGAAGCATTCAAAATAAATCCACCTCGATCTAGGAGCAGTAATGAAGAAATCCAGACAATTCTCACCACTCCCATCTCGCCTGTCGATGCTGGCTGTGGCATGCCAACTGCTATGCCTGGGCATGTCGGCCAGCGCGTATGCACAAACGGAGCCGGCGGCCGAAGCAAAGCAAAATGCTGAGTCAACCGAAAAAGACGACGTAAAACGTGTAACGATTACCGGCAAAAAAGTCGGTATGGGTTTGATGGTGCAAGAAAGCGCGCCTAAAGCTCGCAGCACGATCACCGCGGAAGAACTGAGCAAGCAACGCCCTACAGGTAACGCCTACCAGGCGCTGGAGTTGTTGCCTGCTGTGAACAGTTATAACTACGACGCAACCGGCCTGTTCGGCGGCGGCCTGACTTTGCGCGGCTTCAACAGCGACCAGATCGGCGCGACCATCAATGGCGTACCTGTCAATGATTCCGGTAGCTTTTCCGTTTTTCCTCAAGAATTCGTAGATCCTGAAAACACTTGCAGCCAATTTGTGACCCAGGGCTCGACCGACGTCGATTCGCCGCAAATCGGCGCGACCGGCGGTAACTTCGGCATCACCACCTGCGACCCTTTGAAGGAACGCAATTTCCGCATCATGCAGACGGTGGGTGGCTTGCACCTGTCCAAAACCTACGGCCGTTTCGACACCGGCCTGCTGTCGGATAACATGAGCCGCTTCTTTATTTCCGCGTCCCATGCCCAGGCAGACAAATGGAAAGGCGAAGGCGGCGCCAAGCGCGATCATATGGATCTCGGTTTCCGCATCGATTTCGACCGTTTTAACTCGATCAACGGCACCATCTTGTATAACCGTGCGATCAACCAGAACATCAGCACTTTCAATCTGGCAGATTTGGCCAAGCACGGTTACTACTACGATTACTCGCCGACTTTCCAGGGTCACGTAACACCGACCAAAGGTAAGGCCGACAACGATCCTAACCCTGCGTTTGCAGATGCCTATTATCAGTTGACCAAAAATCCGTTCCAAAACGTGATTGCCTCTGCAACCGGAAAATTCCGCCTGAACGAAGATACCGACATCAAGATCTTGCCTTATTTCTGGTATGGCTACGGTACAGGCAGCAATCAGCAAAGACTGCAAGCTGAAAACGCATTCCTGGATCCAATCAGCCACAAGAATACTGCCAGCGTCGACCTGAACGGCGACGGCGACACCCTGGACAAGGTAATCGTTGCAAACAGCAGCGTTACCCGTACCAACCGTCCCGGCCTGACCGCTTCTTTGATACGCCGCTACGAAAATCACGAAATCCTCGGCGGTTTCTGGTTTGAGCGCGCAACCCATGAGCAATTCGGCCCTATGGTGCCAGTCGATGCTGCCGGCAATGCGGAAGACATCTGGTTGCGTAATGGCAGGATCACTCGCCCTGACGGCACGCCATTTCAATCACGCGACTGGAAGACGATCAGCACTGCTTATCAATACTTCCTGCAAGACACCGTCAGCTTGTTGAACGACAAGCTGAGCGTGAACGTCGGCGTGCGCGCACCGACCATGAAGCGCGACTTCACCAACTACGCCAACGAAGGCTCCAACTCTGCGTATACGTACAACATCAAGCGTGAATATTCTGAAGTGCTGCCGCAACTGGGCGGACGCTACCAGATCGATACGTATAATCAAGTTTTTGCCAGCCTGGCAAAAAACATGAAGGCGCCGCCAAACTTTGTCTATTCCGGCACCAACAACCTGGCCGTGGATGCGACCGGCAAACCTAAACTGGATGCCCAGGGCAATGTTTACCTGAACAACGATGTCAAGGCTGAAACTTCCTACAACCTGGATCTGGGTTATCGCCATCAAAGCGACAAGCTGACTGCCCAGGCGACCATCTACGCTGTGGATTTCAAAAACCGCCAGGCGACCGCGTTTGATCCAACAACGCAGACAAGTTCGCTGGCTAACGTCGGTAAAGTCAACACCCACGGTTTTGAATTGGAAGCCGGTAACACGCCTGTCAACGGCTGGTCATTCTATAGCTCTCTGGGTTTCAGCAAGAGCGAGATCAAGGACAACCTGATTGTAGGCAAAGATCCTAAAACCGGTGCTCCGCAAGTATTGCCATTGGCCGGCAAGGAAATGGCGCTGACACCGCAATGGAAATTCGGTTTGAGCGCGCAGTACGAAACCGGCGTTTGGTACACTCGTTTGAAAACCAAATACACCAGCGGCCAGCAAGCCACTTTGATGAATGATGAGTTCGTCCCATCCTATATCCTGACGGATCTGGATGCCGGCTATCAGTTCCCGAACAGCGGCTGGTTGAAGAAACCGACTATCCGCCTGAACGTCAGCAACATCTTCAATGAACAGTATCGCAACCCGTCCTCGCAATCTGTGCTCAATGCACAGCCGTTTGGATCGGTGACTGCAAAATCTGTGTTCTACTACCTGGGCGCGCCGCGTCTGGTGACAGTCACTTTGCAAGCGGACTTTTAATTGACATGGCGGCCTCTGCCAGCGGAGGCCGCCCGATCTGATGGAATTATGGGCCTGCAACAACGCGTCGCGATGTTGCAGGCCCATTTGCATTGATGTTTCCCTTTTTCCTCTTTGTGTTTCAAAGTAATTATGCCGCCGATTAAACCTCTCGCCTTGCTGCCCTTGCTCGCATTTTCATTGCTGGCCTCCTGTTCAATGCCGCCCACGCAGGTCGGCGGCACCACGGAAATCACGATTTTCAGCATCAACGACTTCCATGGCCATGTGCAATCGGATCATCCGGTGCCGTATATGGAGCAGGAGGATGATCCCGCCCATCCGGATCAGAAAATCTCTGTGCCGTCCGGCGGTTTCGCCTATCTGGCGACCATGCTGAAAGAGCGGCGCAAGCAGGCGTCCGCCAATATCCTGGTCGGTGCCGGCGACTTGATCGGCGCGTCCCCGGCAGGCTCTTCGATGCTGAAAGACGAGCCGGTGATAGAGGCATTGAACCAGCTGGGGATGGAGGTCAGTTCGGTCGGCAACCACGAATTCGACGCCGGGCAACAGGAATTGGAGCGCAAGATCAAGGGGGAGTGTCCGGGCACAGGCTGCAAGTTTCCAGGGTTTTCCGGCGCCAGATTCAGCTATATCGCGGCCAATGTGCTGGATAAATCGACCTCGCAACCGTGGCTGAAGCCGTATGTGATCAAGAAGGTAGGCGACGTCAATGTCGCCTTCATCGGCGCCGTGACCAAGGAAACCCCGTCCATCGTTTCCGCCGTCGGTATCCAGAACCTGCAATTCATCGACGAGGCGCAGGCGATCAACCGCTATGTGCCTGAAATCAAGCGCCAGAACGTCGCTGCGATAGTCGTGCTTATCCACGAGGGCGCCAGCTACAAGGGTGCGGCGAACGATCCATCCTATCGTTGCGAAGGCCTGCAGGGATCGATCATCGATATTGCCAACAAACTCGATCCTGCAATCAGCCTGATCGTGTCGGCGCACACGCACCAGGCGTATACCTGCAAAATCGGCGGCAAGCTGGTGGTGTCCGGCCGCAATTACGGTTCGCTGTTGACCGAGGTGAAGCTGAAGATAGACCGGACCAGTAACCAGGTGATAGCTGCAACGGCGCATAATTATGCGATAGATCAGCGCGTATTGGCGCCGGATCCAGACGCCCAAAAATTGGTAGACCAGGTCGCCGCGCTGACCGACAAGATACGCCTGCGCCCTATCGCTACGCTGACCACCCTGCTCAGCAGGAAACATAGCTATCCATACTCCGACAGCAGCCTGGGCAATGTGATTGCGGATGCGCAATTGAGTTTTGCGCGCAGTTCGGGTGCGGCGGACATTTCTTTCATGAACTCCGGCGGCATCCGCAGCGACCTGCAGAATTTAAATGTCACTTTCGGCGATATCTACGCCACGCAGCCGTTCGGGAATGGCGTGGTGCGCATGAATTTGAGCGGTGCCCAGCTCGTCGAACTGCTGAAGCAGCAGTGGGAAGGACGCCCGGCGGATAGCCCCAAGATGATGTCGGTATCGCAAGGTTTTAGCTATCGCTGGCGCGCCGAAGCACCGATAGCGGACCGCTTGACCGATGTGCGCCTGAACGGCCAGCCGATAGACGCCGGCAAGCAATATGCAGTCGCGGTTAACAGCTTCATGGCGGACGGCGGCGACGGTTATACGGTGCTGAAAGCCGGTACCCGGTGCCAGCTGTTGGGCGGCGATATCGATGCGATGGAAGCGTACATGCTTGCCAATGGCGCCAAGCTGTCGGATGTCGACATGCAGAGGGTCAAACGCCTGGAGTAAACCGGCTCGCTTGATGCAGAGCGAAAGCAAAAGCCAGTCTGCACAGACTGGCTTTTTTTCGGTCAATCGCCGAAGGGCAAACCTACATAATTTTCGGCCAATGCGATTTGCGCTGCGCGCGAGTTGGCCAGGTAATCCAGCTCGGCTTCCTGTATCTTGTGGCCGAATGCGTCGGTGTTCGGGAAGCGGTGCATCAGCGATGTCATCCACCACGAAAAGCGCTCCGCCTTCCAGATCCGGCGCAGGCATTTTTCCGAATAGGCGTCGATGCCGGCGCTGGTTTTTTCCGCATAATATTCAATCAGCGCGCGCGATAGATAATGTACGTCGCTGGCCGCCAGGTTCAGGCCCTTGGCGCCGGTAGGCGGTACGATGTGGGCGGCATCGCCGGCCAGGAACAGGCGGCCGAAGCGCAAAGGTTCGGCGACGAAACTGCGCAAGGGGGCAATGCTCATTTCTATCGACGGGCCGGTGACTAGGGCGGCAACGGCTTCTTCATCCAGCCTGCGTTTCAACTCTTCCCAGAAGCGTGCATCCGACCATTCTTCGGCCTTCTCCGTCAATGGGCATTGCAGGTAGTAGCGGCTGCGCGTCGCCGAGCGCATGCTGCACAGGGCGAAGCCGCGCTCGTGATTGGCGTAGATCAGTTCATGCGATACCGGTGGCGTGTCCGACAAGATGCCCAGCCAGCCGAATGGATAGACCCGCTCAAAAGTGCGCATCGCAGTTTGCGGCACGCTTTGCCGGCTGACGCCGTGAAAGCCGTCGCAACCGGCAATGAATTCGCAGTCCAGTTCTTGCCATGCGCCGTCTTTGCGATAACGTACCTTAGGTGACTTGCCGTCGAAATCGTACAGGCTTACCGCTTCGGCTTCGTACACGATACCTGCGCCCGACTCGTCGCGCGCATCCATCAGATCGCGGGTGACTTCGGTCTGACCGTAGACGGTCACGGACTTGCCTATCAATTCCTTGAAATTGATCCTGTGCCTGGCGCCGCCGAAAGATAACGCGGCGCCGTCGTGGATCAGGCCTTCTTGGTGCAGGCGGCGGCTGACGCCGGCCTCATCCAGCAGGTCGACCGTGCCCTGCTCCAGCACGCCGGCGCGGATACGGCCCAGCACATAGTCGCGGCTGCGCTGTTCCAGGATCACATTGTCTATGCCGGCTTTGTGCAGCAACTGGCCCAGCAGGAGGCCGGCCGGGCCGGCGCCTATGATGGCTACTTGGGTACGCATGGTGGGTGGTCTCGTTTATATGTTTATTGTGTGGCTTGATAAATCTGGTTCGCTATCGTGGATGCAGGCCGGGGGTGGCCCGGCAGCCACTAACTTTTCTTTGCTTCGCCAAAGAAAAGTTAGCAAAAGAAAGGCGACCGCAGACTTGCCCTACGGGTGATGGAGCGTAGCTCCATCAAATTTTGTGCATTACAAAAAATGGGAAATAGACGAAACTCGCCTGCGGCTCAAACAACGTCTATTTCTGATCCATTTTCTGCAACGCACAAAATGCAGCGTCCCGAGCGGTTTGGAAGTCAAAAGCAACGACCACATCAAAAGCAGCTCCTGCATTGTTGCGAGTTGCTCGATTCATCATAAGTGGCGCTACACATCAAAAAATACGGTCTCGTCTGGTCCCTGCATTTGTATGTCAAAGCGGTACACGGCGCCGCCAGCTTGCCATTCGCGTTTGGCGATCAGGGTGTGGCGGCGTTCTAGCGGTACCGAATTCAATATTTCATCTTCGCTGTTGGCGTGCGCCTCGTCGTCGAAGTACAGCCGGGTGAACGCATGCACCAGCAGGCCGCGCATGAAGACGATGATGTCGATGTGCGGCGCCTGGCCGGGGGCGATGGTGCCGGGTTTGACGGTTTGCAAAATATAGCGCTGCTGGGCATCGGTGCCTGTGCCTATGCGGGCGTAGCCCGTAAAGCCGGTATTGACGATGTCATCGGTACTGGCGACGTAATTGCCGTCGGCGTCGGCTTGCAGGAATTCGAGCATTGCGTCTGCTATTGGCTTGCCGGCGCGGTCCAGCACCTGGCCGATGATTTGTATGTGCTCGCCTTTGGCGTTATTGTCGGCGATGACGGCGTCGAACATGCTGGCCATGTCGTAGTTGTATTGTTGCGGCGTCAGGCCATAGGCAAAGTAGGGGCCTACTGTCTGCGAAGGGGTTTGTTTGAGTTTCATCATCGGCTCCTAGCGCGTCTCCATCGGGGTCTGGCGCTCGCCGCGCAGTACGATGTCGAATTCATAGCCGAGCGCAAAGTCCGGTTCGGTCACATCCAGCGTGAAGCGGGATACCAGCAGTTCGCGCGCGTTTTCCGGTGTGCCCTGGTAGATAGGGTCGAACGCCAGCAGCGGATCGCCTGGGAAGTACATCTGCGTCACCAGGCGGGTCGCGAAGTAATTGCCGAACAGCGAAAAATGGATGTGGTTGGGGCGCCAGGCATTGGGGTGGTTGCCCCACGGATAGGCGCCGGGCTTGATGGTCATGAAACGGTAGCGGCCATCCTGATCCGTGATGCAGCGGCCTGCTCCCAGGAAGTTGGGGTCCAGCGGCGCCTGGTGCTGGTCTACCTTGTGTACATAGCGTCCGGCAGCATTGGCCTGCCAGATTTCCACCAGCGTATGCGGCACCGGTTGGCCGTTTTCATCCAGCACGCGGCCGGTGACGATGATGCGTTCGCCTATCGGCTCGCCGTTGCGCACTGCGTTGCGGGTCAGGTCATGGTCCAGCGCCGTGATCGCGTCGTGACCATAGACCGGCGCGCGCAAGTTTTGCATGCTGGCCCTGGCCGGTAGCAAGGGGCGGGTGGGGCCGCGCAGGGTGGTGGATTTGTAGTCGCGGGACAGGTGGGCGGGATGGGATCCCCAGTCGCGCGGATTTAAAAGAGTGGGCTCGGACAAGGTCATCTCCTGATTTTTCTGCCGATTGTTATAGATTTCTCTAATCACTATATACCTGAGAAAATATAGGTACAATTGATCAAATTTCAGGTTTTCCATAACTAATTGGAATGGATTGGGTCTTAGGCGATGGATGGGCGGATCAAACTTCGGCACTTGCAGTGCTTCCTGGCAGTGATGCAGCATCGCAGTCTGCAGAAAGCAGCGGATGCGATGTCGATTACCCAGCCGGCAGTGTCCAAGACTATCGCCGAGATGGAAGAAATCATGGGCACCCGCCTGTTCGAAAGGGGCCGTAACGGTGCCAGGCCGACCGACAAGGCAGAGCTGTTCTGGCGCTATGCGGGGGCGACCGTCAGTACGCTGCGCCAGGGGTTGGACATACTGTCTGGTGGCGAGCGCGCGGATGGTGGCGTCAGCGGCGGCACGATAAGGCTGGGCGTGCTGCCGACAGTGGCGCCGTCGCTGATCCCTCAGGCCTTGCAATTGTTCCAGCAACACTGGAAGAACGTGGTGGTAAGGATCACGTCCGGCTTGAATGTGCAACTGATGCAGCAATTGAAGGCGCAAGAACTGGACCTGGTGATAGGGCGGCTGTCGGAGCCGGACAGTATGATGGGCCTGACCTTTGAGCATTTGTTTGCCGACCAGTTGTCGGTCGTGGTCCGTTCCGGGCACCCGCTGCTGGCGCTGCCCACGCTGTCGGTGGAGCATATCATGGCCTACAGCCTGCTATTGCCGCCGCTCAGTACCGTGATTCGCAACGCCGCCGACAGTTTCCTGAATGCGCACGGTGTCGGCAATCCCAATTCCTATATTGAAGTGCTGTCGGTATCGCTGGGGCGCGAGCTGGTGCTGCGCAATGATGCGGTATGGTTCGTGCCTACCAGCGCAGTCAGGCTGGACCTGGAAAATGGCATCTTGTGCAGCCTGCCATTTTCCATGGCGGGGTCGGAACAAATGGTGGGGCTGGCCTTGTCGAATGCCGTGCTGCCTTCGCCGGTGACGGAGGCGATGATACATGCGATACGCGAGGTCGCAGCCCGCCAGCGTACCGGCTAGCGGGCGGGCTGCCTTGCGGTCTTACAGCTTGTGCTTGTATTCGATGATCAATGGCGCATGGTCGGAAAAGCGCTGCTCCTTGTAGATCGAGGTTTTACTCGCCTTGGCCGCGATGCCGGCGGTGGCGACATGGTAGTCTATGCGCCACCCCACATTATTGGCCCAGGCTTGGCCCCGGTTGCTCCACCAGGTATAGGCGTCCCCGGTCGTATCGGGATACAGCCGGCGATACACGTCGACCCAGCCCAGTTCATCAAAGATGCGCGTCATCCAGGCGCGCTCTTCCGGCAGGAAGCCGGAATTCTTCTGGTTGCTCTTCCAGTTTTTCAGGTCGATTTCTTTATGGGCAATATTCCAGTCGCCGCAGATGACCAGTTCGCGCCCTTCCGCCTGCAAGGCGGCCAGATGCGGTAAGAATAATTCCATGAAGCGGAACTTGGCCTCTTGCCGCTCAGGAGACGAGGAGCCGGAAGGGCAATACACGGAAATAATACTCAAATTGCCGAAATCGCAGCGCACGTAGCGGCCTTCGGCATCGAATTCCGGGCTACCGAAGCCTATATACACGGCGTCCGGCTTGCTCTTGCTGTACACACCGGCACCGGAATACCCCTTCTTCTCGGCATAGTGGAAATTGCCGCGGTAGCCGGCAGGTGCCAGGAATTCCGGTGTCATATCGCTGGCCTGCGCTTTTAATTCCTGCACGCAGATGAAATCGGCGGATTCCTTGTCCATCCATTCGAAAAAGCCTTTTT
>JAZJYH010000101.1:0-18231 GCA_040390485.1 Pseudomonadota bacterium | reverse complement strand
AGCAATACCCAAACAGATATTGCTAACTCCGATTAATGGTGGTGGCCGTGCTCGCCATGTACGTGGCCATGCGCGATTTCTTCATCGCTGGCGGCGCGCACTTCCAGTACGCTGGCGTCGAAGCGGATGGTCATACCGGCCAGTGGATGGTTGCCGTCCACGGTGACTTTGCCGGCGTCGATCGCGGTCACGCGGAACTGCATCGATTCGTCGGTGTCCGGGTTGCGGGTTTCAAACATCATGCCGACTTCGATATCGGGCGGGAACAGGCCAATTTCTTCTTCGCGCACCAATTCTTCTTCGTGCTCGCCGAAAGCATCTTCCGGCGCCATGGTGACCGAGATGGTGTCGCCTACCTCCTTGCCTTCCAGCGCTTCTTCTACCGCCGGCAGGATATTGTCGTAGCCGCCGTGCAGGTAGACGATAGGTTCTTCGTTTTTGTCGATGATCTTGCCGGCGGCGTCGAACATGGTGTAATTCAATGAGACCGCGGTGTTTTCAGTAATTTTCATGATGTCTGGTATATAGGTAAGAATTTGTCGATTCCGACAGGAGCGATTTGGAAAGGCACAAATCAAAGACACCATCGGTCAATAGAGTATTGCATTAAGCGCAATGAGGCCAGCACTTAGCCCAGCATTGTAGCAGAGCGAGTGCAATTGGATGGCTTAGCGGTTTGATCGTTTATGGGGGAAAGAGTGCTTGAACAGCAAAGCATCTTGTCCACGAAAAACACGAAAGGCACGAAACGGAACAAACGAACAAATAGGAATGTAAAAATTTCTTACCTGGAAGTCCTTCGAAAGCATATGTCGTCACGCATTTTTTTCGTGCCCTTCGTGTTTTTCGTGGACCATGTTTTGCGTGCGTGCAGTCGTTCTCAGCGAGCTACAGCTTTTGCAGCGCGTCCAGCAAGGGTATGCAGGCGTCCGCCACCCTGTCCAGGCTTTGCTCGCGCAGGTCTGCCAGGTCGACCCTGACATCGGTTTTCAGGCCGGCCCACGCCAGCAGGGCCGCACTGGCTTCGGGCTCGTCGAACATGCCGTGCAGGTAGGAACCAAGGATCTGGTCGTCCGGCGAACGGGTGCCCTCCTCTTCGCCGTTGATGATAAAGGCCGGCAGGGTGTCGTTGCTGGCATAGGTAAGGCCCATGTGGATTTCATAGCCGGCCACCCTGGCCCTGCCTCCAGTACCGTCATCACCAAAGGCGCCAAACGCACAATAACCGCTGACTTGCTGCAGGCGTTTTTCCTGGGTCAGCTCGGTAGTGATGTCCAGCAAACCCAGGCCCATGGAGTCGCCGGGCGCACCCTCCACCCCGTGCGGGTCACTGACGACCTGGCCCAGCATCTGGTAACCACCGCAGATGCCTATCACCTTGCCGCCGTAGCGCAGGTGCTTTTCCAGGGCGTCCAGCCAGCCCTGCTCTATCAGGAAGGCCAGGTCGGCGCGCGTGTTCTTGCTGCCGGGCAGCACAATCAGGTCGGCGGCCGGTATCGCATGGCCGGGGCCGATGAATTGCAGGTCGACCTCCGGGTGCGCGCGCAGGGCGTCAAAATCGGTATGGTTGGAGATGCGCGGGATGGCCGGCACGATGATGCGGAACTTGCCGGCGTTGCCCTGGCTGGACTGGATCGCATCTTCGGCGTCCAACTGCAAGCCATGCAGATAGGGCAGCACCGCCAATACAGGCTTGCCGGTCTTTTGTTCCAGCCATTCCAGGCCCGGCTGCAGCAGGCTGATGTCGCCGCGGAAGCGGTTGATGACGAAGCCGACGATGCGCTGTTGCTCGGACTCTGAAAGACATTCCAGGGTGCCGACGAAATGGGCGAATACGCCGCCGCGGTCGATGTCGGCCACCAGGATCACCGGGCAGTCTACGGCCTCGGCAAAACCCATGTTGGCGATGTCACGCTCGCGCAGGTTGATCTCGGCCGGGCTGCCGGCACCTTCGACGATGATGGTCTGATACTGCTGTTGCAGGCGCCGGTAGGATTCCAGCACGGCCTGCATCGCTATGCTCTTGTATTGGTGGTAGTCCCTGGCATCCATGTCGGCCCGCACCTTGCCGTGGATGATGACCTGGGCGCCGGTGTCGGATGAGGGTTTCAGCAAGACCGGGTTCATGTCGGTATGCGCAGGCAGCCTGGCTGCCATCGCCTGCAAGGCCTGCGCCCGCCCTATCTCGCCGCCGTCTATGGTCACTGCGCTATTGAGCGCCATGTTCTGCGGCTTCATCGGCACTACCGCCACCCCCTGCCGGGCCAGCAGGCGGCATAGCGCCGCCACTACCGTGCTCTTGCCGGCGTCGGAGGTCGTGCCCTGCACCATCAAGGTACTTAGCTTCATGTTGTTACTTTTCCTGTCTTGATTTGCCATTCCTGTATCAATGCCTGTATCTGCGGTAAACCCTCGGCGATCGCGCAAGGGCCGGGCGACAGGATGTCCGGCGACTTGATCTCGGCCACGTGGCCGTTGCGCACCGCCGGGATTTGCTGCCAGCCGGGCCGGGCGCATAATAACTCCGGCCGGAATTTTTTGCCGCACCAGGAGCCTATGATGATGTCCGGCGCGCGCCGTATCACTTCGTCACCGTCGGCCACGATCCTGTCCCTGGCGCTATGGTGCTGCGCCAGGTCGGCAAAGATATCCTCGCCGCCGGCGATCGCGATCAGCTCCGACACCCAGCCTATGCCACTCATCATCGGCGTATCCCATTCCTCGAAATAGACTTTGGGTCTTGCGGTCCAGGCTGCAGCTGTTTGCCTGGCGCGCGCGATATCCGCTTCCAGTTCCGTGATCAGCCGCTGGCCTTGCGGCTGCCTGTCCACCATGGCAGCCAGCACAGCTATCATGCGTAGGATGCCCGCCACGCTGCGCTGGTTGAACAGGTGCACCTCGATGCCAGCCTTCACCAGGTCGCGGCAAATCTCTGCCTGCATGTCAGAAAAGCCTATTACCAGGTCAGGCTGCACGGCCAGGATGCGCTCCAGCTTGGACGAAGAGAAGCCCGATATCTTGGTCTTTTCCAGGCGCGCCCGCGCCGGCCGCGTGGTGAAGCCGGAGATGCCGGCAATATACTGGTCCGCGCCCAGCGCATACAGGGTTTCCACTGCCTCGGTGCATAGGCAGGCTATACGTTGATAATGGCTCATTTTTGGTGACGCCTGTTGCGCGCCGCTTCCAGCGCTTCGCATACCGCCCTGGCGCCTTCGATGATGCGCGGGCCGGGCCGGTTCAATTGGTCGCCGTCTATCGCCACCAGGTTATGGTTTTTCACGGCCAGCAGGCTGGTATAGGGCTTCCATTGCTCTATACCGCTGACTTTCTGGGTCTGGCTGTCGCCGCTCAGTATCACTTCCGGATTTTCCGCCAACACCGATTCCAGGTTGAGCATCGGTGCTGCCACCGCCAGCCGGCCGAAAATATTCTCGCCGCCGCAGGTACGGATCACGTCGCTGACGATGTGCTGGTCGTTCAGGGTATAGAGGGGACTGCCCCAGACCTGGTAAAACACCTTCACATTATTCCTGGTCTGGTAGCGGGCATTCAATTGCGCCAGTTGCCGGCCAAAATCAGTGGCCGCCGCCTGCGCCTGCTTTTCCGTGCCGAACATCGCCCCCATCTTGAGCAGGGTCTCCGGTATCTGTTCCAGCTTGTGCGGTTCGCTAAAGAAGTAGGGGATGCCGGATTTTTTCAAGGGCTCCAGCTGGCGCTCAAAAGCACCGTGCATCCAAACGATCAGCAGGTCCGGCTTCAACGCGATCACGCGCTCTATGTCGACCTGCCGGTTGTCGCCTACCCGCGGGATATTCCTGGCTGCGGCCGGGTAGTCGCTGTACTTGACGGTGGCGACGATGCGCTCGCCGGCCCCGGCGGCGTAGATCATCTCGGTCACGTGCGGCGACAGGCTGATGATCCTGTGCGCCGGCTTTTGCAAGACGATGGTATTGCCGGCGTCGTCGGTCACCGTGATCGCAGCCAGCGATTCCGCCGCCAGGAATAGAGACCATAGCAAAAAGCAGGATAAAATTTTCTTCATTATTTCCTCGTCCATAATTCCATGGCCTGCTCTAGTCGCTGCCAGGCCGGCTCGTCCGCAGGCAGGCCGAAGCGCAGGCCGCGCGCCGCATGGGTAAACAATCTCAGCCAGATACCTTGCGCGGCCATGTGCTGCCACAGCTTTTCTGTCTGCAACTGCAGGTCGGCGTCGGCGCACCACTGGAACAGATCGGTACCCGCCGAACGGTAGCCGTGCTGCCGCAACAAGGAACGCAGGCGCTCGCCCTGCTGCTGCAAGCAGATCCGGGTATCGGCTTGCCAGGACCTGTCGTTCAGCGCGGCGCAGGCTATTTGTTGCGCCGGCCCGCTGACGGCCCACGGTCCCAGATGGTTTTCCAATTGCTGCAAGAGGCTTGCTTCTGCGGCCACGAATCCCAGCCGCAAACCGGCCAGTCCAAAAAATTTCCCTACCGACTTCAGCACGATCAAGCCCGGCCTATCGGCCCAGGCCGCCACGCTGGCCCCGGGCAAGGTATCGGCAAAGGCCTCGTCCACCACCAGCCAGCCGCCTTTGCCCTGCAGTTGCGCGGCCCATTGCATCAGGGTTTGCCGCTCTATGCCGGCGCCGGTAGGATTATTCGGGTTGCAGATCACCAGCACCTCGGCCTCATCCAGCACATTAGCCAGTTGTTCATACGGCAGCTCGCTGACCTGGTGTCCGTGCCGGCGCCATTGATAGGCATGCTCGGCATAGGACGGGGCCGATACCACCACCCTGGACATGGGGCGCAAGCGCGGCAGGGCCTGGATCGCCGCCTGCGTGCCGGCCACCGCCAGCATGCGAGGCGCGCCGTAGTAAGCCTGGGCGGCGAGGAGCAGTTCATCCGAAGTTTCCGGCAGCCTGTGCCAGGCGTTTGCCGTGACCTGAGGCACAGGATAAAAACGCGGGTTGATGCCGGTGGACAGGTCCACCCAGTCCGCCAGGGGCCGCCCATAACGGCTGACCGCATCGCGCAGATTGCCGCCGTGTTCAAGCATGCCAGGCTCCCTTAAGCGTAGCTACCAGCCAGGCCACGAGCAGGACGCCCACCCACAGCAAACAGCTATGAAACACCAGGCGCCACGCCCTATCGATGTCCGCCGCAGCAGCCGGCGCACCTGTGCCTAGCGGCGGCCTTGCTTCCACGACGCCGTCATAGGCGGCAGCACCACCGAGCGCCAGGCCCAAGGCGCCGGCGCCGGCCGCCATCACCGGACCGGCATTCGGGCTGCTCCATTGCGGCGCCTGCAGGCGCCAGCATTGCCAGGCCAGCCGGGTATTCCCCAGCAAGGCATACGAGACAGCGGTCAGCCTGGCCGGTATCCAGTTCAGGCCATCATCTATGCGCGCAGCGGCGCAACCGAAGGCCAGGAAACGCGGCGTACGATAACCCCACATCGCATCCAGCGTGTTCGACAAACGATACAGCACGGCCCCTGCCCCACCGGCGACAAGAAACCAGAACAGGGCGCCGAACACGGCGTCGCAGCCGTTTTCCAGCAAGGATTCCACTGCGGCCCTGGACAAATCCCGTTCGCCCTCCTGCGCGGTGTCGCGGCTGACGATATACGAAGTCAGGCGCCTGGCTTGCTCCAGGTCAGACTCTTGCAAGGCGGCCTGTATCGGTGCGGTATGCTCATGCAGGCTGCGCAAGCCCAGGCACACATACAGCAGCAAGGCGTGCAAGGCCGCTGCCAGCCAGATATTACATGCCGCCGCCCACAGCAGCGCGCATTGCAGCAGAATCACTATAGGTAGAACAGCAACTGCCCATGCCAGCAAACCCTGGCTGCGGCTCACCGCCGGTTTGTTGATAGCTTGTTCTACGCGATACGCCAGCTTGCCAAAGCCCACCAGCGGATGCCAGCGCCTGGCCTCGCCCAGCGCCAGGTCGAGCGCGATACCCACTACAACGCAGATAACGACCATCGCATAGCTGAGCTGCAGCATGTCAGCCCTTCAGCGCCAACGGCAAGCCGGCGGCGATCCAGACTACCCTGTCGCAAGCTGCGGCCACGGCCTGGTTCAAACGCCCGGCCTCGTCGACGAACCAGCGAGAGATTGCGCCTTGCGGCACGATGCCCATGCCGACCTCGTTGGATACCAGCACCAGGTTACCTTGCACACCCTGCAAGGCTTGCAGGAATAGCTTGCGCTGCAAGACAAAGCTGTCCGGCGGCGTAATTTTTCCTATCTCAGGATAGTCGCGCGCTTCGGAAAATAGTAGGTTGGACAACCAGACGGTCAGGCAATCGACCAGGATCACGACGTCCGGCGCGGCATGCTGCCGTATCACCGCACCCAGCTCTATCGGCTGCTCAACCGTCAGCCAATGGCCCGGGCGTTGTTGCCGGTGCATGCGTATCCTGGCCTGCATCTCCACGTCGCCCGCCTGGGCGGTGGCGATATACACCACACGCTTGCCGCACGCATTAGCCAGCTCACTGGCCAGTTTTTCAGCATAGGCACTCTTGCCGGAGCGGGCGCCGCCGAACACCAGTGCAGTTGTCATGCGAGCCTCCGCAGGAAAAGCGCCGCCGTTGCTTCAGGGCTGGAGGGGAAGTAGCTATGAAAATACGAGGCGGTCAGATTGCCGGCTCGGTAGATCGCTTCGCCCGGCGCGGTGTTGGCATGTTTTTGCGTATGCGTCTCCGCCTGCAAGGCGGTCTCGAAACGCGAGTAGTGGAATGCGTGTCCGCGCAGTATGCCTTGCGGCGTATTCCATGCCTGCGGGCCCAGCGCCGCCAGGCGGTTTTGCATCACCACCGTTCCCTGCAGCAGACCCAGCATGGGCCAGTTGGCCTCTTGCTTGTCGATCAACTGCTCGGTCAGCACCATCATGCCGCCGCACTCGGCCAAGATCGGGGTGCCGGCGGCATGCGCGGCGCGCATCGATTGCTGCCAGTGGCCGGCTTGCGCCAGCGCTGGCGCATGCAATTCCGGGTAGCCGCCGGGCAGGTAGATCGCATCGGCATCGGCCGGTGCGGCCTCATCGTTGATCGGCGAAAAAAACACCAGTTGCGCGCCCAGGTCTTGCAGGCACTGCAGGTTGGCCGGATAGATAAACGCGAAGGCGGCGTCGCGCGCAATTGCGATGGTCTTGCCTTGCAACAGGGGCGGGACCTCCGTGCTTGCGACAGCCGGCAGACTGAGTTTGGGCAGACCATCCCAGGCTGCCATGTCCAGTTGCAACTGCTCTGCCAACTGGTCCAGTATGTCATCCAGTTGCGCAACTTCGTCTGGCAGCACCAGGCCCAGCTGCCTCTCGGGCAAGGCCTGCTGCTGCCGGGGCAGGGTCGCGATTAAAGGGATGTCGCGCATGGCCTCGGCGATCATGGCTGCGTGGCCACTGGAAGCGACCCGGTTGGCGACCACGCCGGCCAGTTGCACCGGCCCGAAATCGCGCAAGCCCAGCACCACCGCGCCTACCGTTTGCGCCATCGCTGATGCATCCACCACGGCCAGCACCGGCACGCCAAAGGCGCGCGCCAGGTCGGCCGAGGAGGGATTGCCGTCGTACAGGCCCATCACACCCTCGATCAGGATCACGTCGGCCTGTTGCGCGGCCTGCGCCAGCAATGCTTGCGATTGCGGCAGGCCCACCATCCACAGGTCCAGCGAGAGCACGGCGTGGCCGCAGGCGCGCTGCAGCAGCATGGGATCGATAAAATCGGGGCCGGTCTTGAATACCCTGACTCTCTTGCCCAGCCTGGCCAGCTTGCGTGCCAGCGCCGCCGTAGTCGTGGTCTTGCCCTGGCCCGAGGCTATCGCCGATATCAAGACTACGGTCACGTTCACTTCAAGGCCTGGTTTCATTTCACCACTCCACACCGGCCTGCGCGGCTATGCCATCCTTGAAGGCATGCTTGACCACCTGCATCTCGGTCACCGTATCGGCAATGTCTATCAATTCTTGCGGCGCACCGCGTCCGGTGACTATTGCATGCTGCATTTCCGGCCGGCCGTCCAGGTCGGCGATCACTTGCTGGACGTCCAAGTAGTGATATTTCAGGGCGATATTCAATTCATCCAGCAATACCAGGCCTATCGCCGGGTCGTTCAAGAAGCGTTTGGCCTGTTCCCACGCCAGTTGCGCTTTGGCGATGTCGCGCTCCCGATCCTGGGTTTCCCAGGTAAAGCCTTCACCCATCGCGTGGAAGCTGACTTCATCCGGGAAGCGGCGCAGGAACATTTCCTCGCCGGTAGACATCGCGCCCTTGATGAACTGCACCACGCCGACCTGCATGCCGTGCCCCAAGGCGCGCATCACCATGCCGAAGCCGCTGGAGCTTTTGCCCTTGCCGTTGCCGGTGTTGACCAGCAAGACGCCGGTCTGGCGCTGCGCCGCCTGTATCTTTTGGTCGACGACTTCCTTCTTGCGCTGCATGCGCTGCTGGTGGCGGCTGTTGATATCGTCCGCGCTGCCTGTATTATCCTGGTCCATGCTTGCTTCCTTAATTCCTGGGGAGAAAAACCGTCTGCTGGCCATGCTGGAATATCTCTATCGGATGTCCCAGGCACAGGCTCAGCCTGTCTGCCGTCATTATTTCCGCTGCCGAGCCCGCCAGCCAGACGCCGTCGCCCATGATCAACAAGGCGTGCGTAGCTATCCTGTGGGCCAGGTTCAGGTCGTGGCTGACCATCACGACCGCCTTTTGCTGCTGCCGGCACAGGCGTGCAAATAATTGCATCACGCTGACCTGGTGCGCCAGGTCCAGCGCATTGGCCGGTTCGTCCAGCAGCATCAGGCCGGCATCCTGGGCCAGCAAGGCGGCGATCGCCACCCGCTGGCGTTCGCCGCCGGACAGGCTGCGCACATCGCGCTCGGCCAGGTCGGCCACGTCGAGTTCCTGCAGGGCGGCCTGGGCCAGCGCGATGTCTTCATTCGATTCCCAGTAGCGGGCGTCGTGGTAGGGATGGCGCGCGCTGAGCACGGTTTCTATCGCCGTATAGGCGAAGGCGTCCACCCTGCCCTGCGCCAAGAAGGAGCGTTCGCGCGCCAGCTCGGTCAGCGACCAGGCCGCGACATCCTTGCCGTGCATGTGCACCTGGCCGGCGTCGATAGGACGCAAACCGGCCAGGGTACGCAGCAGCGTGCTCTTGCCGGCGCCGTTGCGGCCGATGACGCACCAGCACTCGCCGGCCTGCACCTGCCAGTCCAGGTTTTTCAGCAGGCAGCGGCTGCCTATGTTCAGGTCCAGGTTCCTGGTTTGCATCAATGTCTCCGCAAGCGATGCAATTGCAGCAGGAATACCGGCACGCCTATCATCGCGGTAATCACGCCCACCGGCAATTGCTGCGGTGCCAGCACGCTGCGCGCCAACGTATCGGCCAGCACCAGGAAGCTGCCGCCGGCCAGGCTGGCCGCAGGAATCAGCAGGCGGTGGTCCGGCCCCCAGGCAAAGCGGCAGGCATGCGGCATGATCAGGCCCACAAAACCTATGCTGCCGGCGCTGCTGACTGCACTCGCCGTCAGCAAGGCGGAACAGAAAAACAAGGCCTGGCGCAGGCTACCGACCTTGATCCCCAGCGTGCTCGCATTGTCTGCGTGCATCGCGGCGATATTGATTGCGCGCGCCATGCGGATCGAAAATGCCAATACTCCCAACAAGATGATCCAGGACAGGTAGCGCGGCTGCGTGGTCGACAAATCGCCTATCATCCAGAACACCATGCCGCGCATGCGGCTGTCCGGCGCTATCGACAGCATCAGGCTGACCAGCGCACCGCAGCCGGAGGCGATGATCACGCCGGTCAATAACAGCAGGGGGGCATTGCCTTCGGAACTGCCGCTGCCGCGCAGATCGCGGTAAGCCAGGCCGAACAGCAGCATCGCTACGGCGATGGCGCCGGCAAACGCCGCCAGGTCTACCATCCAGGCCGCACCGAGAAAAAGTATGGTTGCCAGCGCGCCTACCGAGGCGCCGCCGGAAATACCCAGCACATAGGGTTCGGCCAAGGGATTGCGCAACAGCGCCTGCATCAATACCCCGGCCAGTGCTAGGGTGGCGCCAACCACGAAGCCGGACAGCGCCCGCCCCAGCCGCAGCTCCAGCAAGGTCGCCGCCAGGGTCGACGGTTCACCGCGCAAGACTTCCAGCAGTGCCTGGAATAGTTCGCCGGCCGACAACGAAATGGAGCCCACCAGGCAGGCCAGCAGGATGCTGGCGACCGACAGTATCGCTAAAACGGACAAGATGGAGACGGCGCGCGCGGAACCATAGGCTCGCGAAGAAATGCGTACACCGGTTGCAGAAACAAGTGGCACGGCTAGCCTTAGAGAAGTGGGTATCTGAACATCGAGTTCCGGCCCTGAGCAATCAAGGCTCGAAACGAATTACATCTATTCACTGCAACTGCCGGCCCCGGTCAAAAAAAATGCCAAGGCCGGCTGGGACAGCTTATTTGAAACCGTAATTCAAGCCGACAAACACATTGGAACCGATGGAATTATAGTTCCTTGCCAACTGGTAATCCTTGTTCAACACATTGTTCCAACGGCCGATGACGGACCAGTTCGGCGCCACATCGTAGGTCGCATACAGGTTCAGCAAGCTGTAGCCGCCCAGGACTTTCTTGTTGGCACCGTCGTCAAAGCGCTTGTCCGAGAAAGTCGCTTCCACGCCCAATTTAGCCTTGGCGATAGTGTACTCTGCCGCCACATTGCCATGCTGCTTGGAACGGCGTACCAGTTGCAGGCCTGTGGTATCGTCCTTGGGATCCTGGATATCTAGCGAACCACGCAAGCTCAGGTTGCCGAACTTGGTCGAACCGCCCATGGTCAGGCCGGACAGGGTCGCCTTGTTGACATTGTAGGCACAGCCAAATTGATGGGTCGCCTGCTGTACCGGGCACACACTGGTATTCACCAGCAAATTAGTCAGTTTATTCTGGTAGTACACCACACTCAACTCGGTATCGCCCATCTCGTAGTAGGCGCCGATTTCTGCGTTTTTGCCTTCTTCCGGTTTATTGGAAGATACACCAAAACCCGGGTAGTACAACTCGTTGAAGGTAGGCGCGCGGAAGCTGGTGCCGTAGCTGGCATTGACACGGAATGCATCGTTGATGCGGTAACCGTAGGCAATACTGCCCGTGGTGTTGGAACCAAAGACGGAACTGTCGTCGTAACGCACGCTGGCGCTCGCCAGGCTGGCATCGCGTTTCAATATATACGAGGCGGCCAAGGATTTTGTCGTGCGCTTGCCGTTCACCGCCGCGACCGTCGTGCTGACTTTTTCTTCACGATTTTCCAGCATCAGTTGCAACACGTCCTTGCCGAATCGGATGTCAGTTTGCAGGTTGAAGGTATCTTGCACGGTATCGATCTGGCTCTTGCCGTAGGAAGCATCGGTAAAAGACTTGTCTTTGGCCTGTGCATATTGCGCCTTCAGGCTCCAATTGTCCGTCAGCTTATTCTGGCTGTAGACCGCCAGGGTTTCCAGGTTTTGCTCGGAACGGTCGTCATAATTGGGACCGGCGTCGAACTGCGCTTTCAGGCGGCTTTGCAACAGGTTCAAGCCCAGTTCCTGTCCCTTGGCCCATTCATAGGCCAGGCGGCCGCTGACGCTGTCCAGCTTGTAGCCGTCTTTGTCGGGATTGTAGGTAAACGGACCGGCGGCCGGCGTGCTGGCCGAGAAGCCTTCGGCTTCTTCATGCCCTACGTTCAACGCAAAGCTGAAACGGCTGTCGGTAGCGCCGGAAATACCGGCTTCTGCCTTACGCAAGCCATAGCTGCCAGCGCCGACGGAAAAAGTCGGCGTGATCGCCGAACTGCCTTTTTTGGTAAACACCTGGATCACGCCGCCCATCGCATCTGCTCCGTACAGGCTGCTGAGCGGGCCGTAAACAATTTCTATGCGCTCTATCTGCGACAGCGGAATGGTAGACCAGGTGGCGCCGCCGAGCGTGGAAGAACCGATGCGTACGCCATCCACCAGCACCACGTTTTGCGCATTGCTTGATCCGCGGATAAACACGGAAGAATTAGAGCCGCCGCCGCCGGTACGCGTGATTTCAACGCCGCGCTGCTTTTGCAGCAGGTCCACCAGGGAAGACGCGCCGGATTTGGCGATTTCATCGGCGGTAATGACGACGTTGTCTGCCAGCACATCCTTGGCGGCCTGGACCTGGCGGCCGGCAGTCAGCACGACTGCGTCTGCGGATGCCGCTTCCAGAGCAAATGCGGAGACGGCAGGGAATAAGGTGGCAATGGCCAGACTAATGGCGAGCGGCTGCAACGCTGTAACAGCGCGGCGGGAATTAATAGAGGTCATGATAGCTACAATAAAGGGCAACCAGCCGGCGTCCCCGCAGGCTGGATTGAACAAAAGTGCTGCTGCATGTGGGTGCCGATTCATCTCGGTTATGCACAATGTGTGGAAGGGGCTTCGATGATTCCCGTCCGCAGCACTTTCACCTATTCTGGCCGGTATCCGGGCTAACAAGCATGGCCGTCCGACCTTCCCGTGCAAAACACAGTGGTATTGAAAGAGGGCTTGCCAGCCAGACTCCAGGAAAAAACCAGGGCCAGGCAGGCACTTGTACACCGTTGCGGGGGCAGCACACATTATGCCTACCGCCGTTTGCGGCAGATGGTGGCATTGTGTTTCCCGTTTAACCGCAGACATGAGCATGTCCGCGAGCACCAAAACCCCGCCATTTTATAGACTCTTGGCCTGAGTATCAAGGCAAGCCTCCCTTTGTGTGCGGCAACAGGGCTGGGCAAAATTGATTTCGACAAATGGATTTGGCCATGCCAGCAGGTAACCAGCATCAAAAATATCAAATCAGCAAGATCATATTGTTGCCGGAAAATCCCAGCTGATGCAGCCCCCAAACGGGATATCATGCCGGCTTAGCGCGGCTTGCGCCGCCAATGCGGCCGCCGCCATGCCTGGCCGGTAAGCCTGGATCAAACGTATCGGTCCAGCGTGACAGACCAGCGCCGCCTCTCCCTGCCGGCTGCCTGCCATGTCGTGCAAAAAAGCCAGGACACGGGCCGCCATCGCTAACACGTTTTCGCCGCCGCCGGGCCGGTAGTGCAGGGTATCTTGCGCCCAGGCATCCACCTCGGCGCGCGGGATATCGTCCCAGCGGCGCAATTCCCAGGCGCCAAAATTCATTTCCATCAAGCGCGCGTCCAGCACCGGCGTAGCGCTATGCGTGGCCGCGGCCAGGCGTTGCGCCAGTACGCTACAACGCTGCAAGGGACTGGATATGATGGGGATGCCGGCCGGCAGCCTGGCGGACAAGGCAGGCAAGACCTGCTCGCAGTGGGCCTGGTTGGCCGCCACATCGGACTGCCCGTAGCAACTGTCGTGGGCTACTTCAGGTTGCGGATGGCGGATCAGGTAGAGGTGCACGGTGCTAAACCGTCCTGGCGATGGCCGCCGAAAATCCCAGGTAGAAAGCCAGTTCGGAGACTTGCTGGACCGCACCCAGGCAATCGCCGGTATAGCCGGCTATGCGCCGCACGAACAGGCGCGCCAGCCACAGGCCCGCCAGCACCAGCAACAGCAGGCCAACCGCAAAATGCAGCAGCAGGAAATTTTTCCAGACCAGTAAAACGCCGATAGGCAGCAACACGCTCAGGCAGGCGAGGATAAATTCCGCATGCGACATATGCTGTGCCAGCGGCTTGGCCTTGCCCTCCTGCCGCGCATATTCCAGGCGCCAGATCAGGCTTACCGCCATCAGGCGCGACAGCGGGTGCGCGATCGCCAGCGCGAATACCACCCAGCCGGCGGGCAGGCTGGCCAGCACGGTACACTTCACGAGCAGCAGCATGGCTATCCCTATCGCGCCATAGGCCCCGACCCGCGAATCCTTCATGATCTCCAGCACCCGGTCCGGGGCAAGGCCGCCGCCAAAGCCGTCGCACACATCGGCAAAGCCGTCTTCATGAAATGCGCCGGTCAGCCAGATGCCGGCGGCAGTCGACAAGACAACGGCGACCGGTTGCGGCCAGATAATCAGCGCCAGGCTGTACACCAGCGCCGTCCACGCTGCCACCACCCAGCCGACCGCCGGAAAATAACGCGAAGCCTGCTGCAGCCAGGCGGCCTCAAAGCCTACCCACTGCGGGATGGGGATGCGGGTAAAAAACTGCAGCGCGATAAAAAACAGGCGTAGCTGGTGCATGGCCGGGCCCTAGCTTTTAGCGCTGACCTGGGCCGACTCGAAGGTGGCCATCTGCCACATGAAATTCACCGCTGCCTGCAACAGCGGATAGGCCAGTGCGCCGCCGGTACCCTCGCCCAGGCGCAGGTCCAGTTGCAATAAGGGCTGGGCCTGCAGCGCTTCCAGCATTTTGGCGTGGCCGCTTTCGTCGGAGCGATGCGCGAACACACAATAGTCCAGGATAGCCGGCTGCAATTTCGCTGCCACCAGCAGCGCCGATGTCACGATAAAACCGTCTATCAGCAAGACCATGCGGCGCGCTGCCGCCTCCAGCATGGCGCCGACCATCATCGCCACCTCAAAGCCGCCGAAAGTGGCGAGAATGTCCAGCGGCTGCGTGACACCGGCATGCAAGGCCACGGCCCGCTGTATCACCTGCTGCTTGTGCAATACGCCCTCGGCTGACAAACCGGTGCCGGCGCCGACGCAATCCGCAACGGCGACCCCAGTCAGCTTGTGCATCAGGGCCGCCGCTATCGTGGTATTGCCTATGCCCATTTCGCCAAAGCCCAGTACATTGCCGGGCAAATCCGCGACCAGCGCCTTGCCATGCTGTATCGCCAGGCTGCACTGTTCTGCCGACATCGCCGCCTGCTGCGCAAAATTGTGGGAACCCATGGCGACTTTGCGGTCCAGTAATTTGTCGCGCCGGCCAAAATCATGATTCACGCCCGCATCCACAATATGCAGGGCAATGCCGTTCTGGCGGGCGAAGACATTGATCGCGGCGCCCTGCGCCAGGAAGTTTTCCACCATCTGCCAGGTCACGCTTTGCGGATAGGCCGAAATGTTTTCGGCGCAGACGCCGTGGTCGGCGGCAAACACGATGATGGCGGGCTGGCTCAGGGCCGGTTGCGTGCTTTGCTGTATCAAGCCTATCTGCCGGGCCAGGCCTTCCAGGCGGCCCAAGCTGCCGAGCGGCTTGGTCTTATTATTGATACAGGCGTCCAGCGCCTGCGACAGCGTGGCGTTTTGAGTGGATGTGATGACTGGGATCATGGGTATTCTATTGGTGGTGTTGGACTAGTGTCCCGAAAAGCGCTTAGTGTAGGGCCTAAGCGAGCCTAAAACAAATATTCCTGCGACAAACCTCGATTATCGGCTAGCTGTATCTTGCTTGGGCGCAGCAGCTTTCGGTTACCATAAGCTTTTTTCACCTTCTGCGATAGGCTTATGCACAATCCTTCCGCCTACTACAGCGAGCAATACAATGCGCGCGCCGCCATCCCGGATCACCCGTATATTTTCACGCGCTGGATCAAGCAGTCTGCGCTGGTGCGTCGCACCAATGCCGGCTTGTATGACCTGATGTACGGCGACAGCATCGGCGAAAGGCTGGATATCTTCCCTACCCGCAAGACAGGCGGGCCGCTGCTGGTGTTTATCCATGGCGGCTGGTGGCGTTCGCTGGACAAGTCAGATTTTTCCATGATCGCCCCGGTATTTACCAATGCCGGCGTCAATGTCGCACTGACCAATTACACCCTGGCGCCCGGCGCCAGCATAGAAGAAATCGTGCAGCAGCAATTACGCGCCCTGGCCTGGCTGTACCGGAATGTGGAAAAATACGATATAGACCCGCAGCACATCGTGGTCGCCGGGCATTCTGCCGGCGCCCACCTGGCGGCGATGATGATGGCGGCGCAATGGACCACCTATGCCGGCGACCTGCCGGCCAATATGATCAAGGCCGGCGTGCTGACTTCCGGCCTGTACGACCTGAGCCCGGTGCCGCGCGCGGAATTCGTTAATGTCGACCTGCAGCTGACACCGGAACGCGCGCTGGGCCTATCGCCCGGCTTTATGCCGCAATCGCACGCTACGCCTTTTATTACCGCCGTGGGCGGCCTGGAATCCGACGAGTTCAAGCGCCAGAACGGCTTGATAGGCAGGGCGTGGCAAGACCAGCACCGCGCCGACATCGCGCTGCCGGCAGCCAATCACCTGACGATCTGCGATGCGCTGGCCGACCCCGACAGCGCCCTGGTCCAGGCCATGCTGGAACTGGTGTCCAGCATTTAGGCTATGCCACTTGCGTGGATGTTGCGCCTGGCGGAGCAACATCCACGCAATATCGCGCTTATTCAATAATATTCAATAATAAAAGCGGTTGAACAGCACCACGGACCAGGTCGCTACCGCAATCAGGAAGGTCAGCAAGACTGCGGCGCTGCCAAAGTCCTTGGCATTCTTGGACAAGGAGTGGCGCTCCAGCGACACCCTGTCCACCACCGCCTCGATCGCCGAGTTGATCAGCTCCACCACCAGTATCAGCACCAGCACCGCGATCATCATCAGCTTTTCAAATGCAGAGACCGGCAATACCAGCGCAATGACAGCCCCGATAATCACCAGCACCAGCTCTTGCCGGAATGCATGCTCATTCTTCCAGGCATTTTTAAATCCGTCTATCGAATAGAAGAATGCCGAAAATATTCTTTTTACGCCGCTCTTGCTCTTGAATTCACTGACTGGCTGTTCTTGATTAGACATGCACTACCCTGTTTGCTTAAAAATTGTTTGCTGGCCGGCATTGTGTCTGGTCAGCAAGCCTATAACCTATAAGCAAATTTTAACAGGACTGGCTTGCCTGGCACTATTTATAAGCCTGTCCTCGCCCCTCCGGCTGTGAGGCGGAGAAATTTCGACTCGCGAACGAAAGGGTGATTTTTTGTTACAGCAGGCTGACGATCGTTTCACATTGTGGTATAACACTGTTATTGCATTGCACCAACCATATTATGAAAAACGAATCCACGAATGACAAGACCTCGATCCAGGTGATAGAACGCCTGGTGTCGCTGCTCGACGCCTTGTCCAATTACCAGGATCCGGTCAGCCTGAAAGAGCTGGCGATCGAAACCGGCTTGCACCCATCGACCGCGCACAGGATCTTGAACGACCTGGTCACCACCCGCTTCGTCGACCGCGCCGAGCCGGGCACCTACCGGCTGGGCATGCGCTTGCTGGAACTGGGCAATATCGTCAAGAGCCGCCTGAACGTGCGCGAAGCGGCGCTGGAATTCATGCGCTCGCTGCACCGCCAAACCCACCAGACGGTGAACCTGTCGGTGCGCCAGGGCGATGAAATCGTCTACATAGACCGGGCTTTCTCCGAGCGCTCGGGCATGCAGGTGGTACGCGCCATAGGCGGCCGCGCCCCCTTGCACCTGACCTCGACCGGCAAACTATTCCTGTCGCTGGACGAACCGAAAGCGATACGCGCCTACGCCACCCGCACCGGTCTGGCCGGCCACAACAAGAATTCCATCACCGACCTAAACAAGCTGGAAGGCGAGTTGCGGGCCGTGCGCGAATACGGCTATGCCAGGGATAATGAAGAACTGGAACTGGGCGTACGCTGCATGGCCGCCGGCATCCGCGACGACAGCGGCAAGCTGATCGCCGGCTTGTCGATCTCGGCGCCGGCCGACCGGCTACAGGAAGAATGGCTGGAAGACCTGAGACGCACCGCGGCGCAGATTTCAGCGACGCTGGGGTATGTGGAGCCGCAGGCTGTGTGAGCGTGTTTTGCCGCGCAAGCTCAGGTAGCGCGCTTATTCAAGTAGCGCGCTTATTCAACCGACGATAGTAATTTTATGATTGCTGGCCTGGGGTAGCCCGGCATGCTACTCACTTTTTTTGCTTCGCCAAAAAAAGTAAGCAAAAAAAGGCGACCGCAGACTTGCCCTACGGGTGATGGCGCCAAGCGCCATCACATTTTGTGCATTACAAAAAAATGGGAAATGGGCGAAACTCGCTGCGCTCAAACACACCCATTTCTGATCCATTTTCTGTAACGCACAAAATGCAGCGTCCCGAGCGGGGGTAGGTCAAAAACAACTTCAATGACAACCCCAGCATCCAAATCAAGCCAACCAAATTTTGCGTAACAAGTTCTTTTTCCGTATTGGAGAATCTGGTCGCCGTTGTTTTTGACGTTGCCGTTGATCTTCAACCGCTTGGAGCTTCGCCGATTGTGCGGTACAGAAAATGGATCAGAAACG
>JAZJYH010000100.1:0-16032 GCA_040390485.1 Pseudomonadota bacterium | reverse complement strand
TGGTCTATGGAATTAAAGGCGGCCGGGCTGATCTCCCCTGGGCTGCAGCCCGACAACAAGGGCGCGGCACCCAGCGCCAGCGCGCCCGAACCCAGCGAGCGCAGCAGCAGACGACGGCGCTGGTCCATGGCCGGGATAAGGATGGCCGAAGCGGGTTCGCCGGAATGGAATGGTGACGATGTTCGGATAGGCATGGAGTGTTTTCTGTGCGATCTGGCTTGCTGCCGGGGTAAAAGCAATGCTACCAGAGATTCTCGCGGATATCCCTTGCCGTCAAAAAAACACCCCCTGCGGTTTTGCAACCGCAGGGGGTGATCTTTAGTGACCAAGCTACTAACAGGGTTAATTGAACTTGTAGTTCACATTCAAGGTGAACGAACGGCCGCGCGGGTCTGCCACACGTGGGTCCCAGCCGGCGCCGACCACGTCGTCGACGTTGTGGGCGGTGAACGGCGGGTCGGTGTTGAACAGGTTCTGGATGCCGCCGGTGACCGTCAGGTTCTTGACGCCCGTGTAAGTTGCCGACAAACCGTAGGTAATATACTTGCTGACATCCGGATTGAAGCCTGGAGGCACGACACCCTTAGGCACCTGGTCCTTGTAGCCGGCCGCATAGTTTTGTGTACCCATGATGCTCCACGGGCCGCGTGACCAGGTGAGGGAGGCGTTGTGCTTCCAGCGCAGGTAGAGGTCGCTGGTGCCGAATTTTCCTACCAGCTCCTGGTAAGGCTGGTTCTCGAATTCATGGAACTTGAAGCTGTCGATATAGGTTCCATCAATCGCCGCGCTCCATTTGCCTATGCTGGACGGCAAGTCATAGCGCAGGCTGAGGTCCATGCCGCGGGTCTGGCTGCCGGCGGCATTGATCCAGCCGGCCTGGATGTAGTCGATGGTGCCGTCGGCCTTGCGCACGATATTGTTCAGCAGGGACTGGTAGTTGGCCAATACCTGAGTGACCGTGCGGTTCAGGATACGGTCCTTGGACTTGATTTCCCAGATATCCAGCGTGCCGGTCAGGCCCTTCATCGGCGAGACTACGAAGCCTATGCTGCCTTGTCTGGATGTTTCAGGCTTCAGCGCGGAATTGCCGCCGGTACGGTAATCCAGTTTGACCGAGCAATAGTTAGGGTCGCCAGGGTGCTGCGGGCAACCGATAGGGTCATCCGCGCCGTTCGGCAATTCCTGGGTCAGCTGGCCCGAATACAATTGCTGGAAGCTGGGCGCCAAAAAACCGGTATTGACCGAGCCGCGGAACACGATCGCTTCATGTGGCTGGTAGCGGAACGCCAGTTTGGGGTTGGTGGTGCCGCCGATCACGCTATAGTCGTCGTGGCGCACCGCCAGCTGCAGCTCCAGGTTTTTGGTGACCGGGATCGCCAGTTCGGAATATACCGCCTTGATGTCGCGGCTGACGCTGGCCAGGTTGGCATTGCCCGGCGCCAGCAGGATGGTGGCTGCGTCTATGCCCTGGCTGAAGTTGTAGGATTCGCGGCGCAAGTCGAAGCCGGCGGCGATGCCCAATGGGCCGGCCGGCAACTGCATCAGTTCGCCGGAGATATTGCCGTCCATCTGGGTCAGCTTGGTTTCGCCGCCTTGCAGGTTGACGTAGGCCTTGGTCGAATTCAGCAAGGCGATCGCTTCCGGCGTCTGGCTTTGGCCCGGCGCTACCCACGGATTGATCTTGCCGCTGGCCAGCGCTGCATAGAGCTTGTCGGTATACGCATAGCCATCCACCAGCAGGGTATTGGCCTTGCTGCGGGCGGTCGACAGGCCGAGCTTGTAGTCCCATTTGTCAAACACGACCCCTTCCAGGCCCACCAGCAGCCGGCCGTTGTCCGAGGTGGTTTCCTGGGTGCGGTTGCCGAGGTCGGAAGCGCGCCACTTGTAGGCGATAGGCTTGGTCTTGTCAAACGTAGGGATAAACGCCGACAGGTCCTGGTAGTAAGGGCCGCCTACCGGATACACGTTTTTGTTGGCGATGCTGGTGGAGATTTGCAGCGGCGTCAATTCCGCCCGGGATTTGGCGCGCGAAGCGGTCAGTTCGGCAAACACCTTGGTATCCGCGTTCAGCTGGAAAGTGCCGCGCGACACCAGGTTGGCGTGTTCCACCGGCTGCTGCATGACATAGTCCGCGCCGTAATCGTAGGCGCAGGAATTGGTGGACCTGAGGATGGAGGTGGAATCTTTCCACAAGGCCGCCTGGTATTGCGACATGCCGGGTATGCTGTCGCACTTGCCCGTCAGGCTCAACAGGCTGGCTTGCAGGTAGGCGTTGGGATCGCCCGGCAGCTTGAACGAGGTGCCGAGCGCAGTGCCGGCGCCGGCCAGCTGGTTGGCGTACGGGGTGCCGGTGGTGTCCGGCGACAGGCCGCGCGCCGGCTGGAAGCCGCGTGCAAAATCCCTATCCCTGGAGCGCAGGATGTCGGCCTTGTCTACCGTCAGGCTGGCCATCACATTGTAGCGGTCCTTGTCCAGCGTGCCGGCGCCGGCCAGGATGGAGGCGCGGCGGGTCATGCCGCCGCCTTGCTGCGTGACATTGGTGTCGGCCGAGATTTCCGCGCCGGTGTAATTGGTCTTCAAGATGAAATTGATCACGCCGCCGATCGCATCGGTACCGTAGATCGCAGAAGCGCCGTCTTTCAGGATTTCTATGCGCTCTACCGCCGCCATGGGAATGGCGTTCAAGTCCACCGACTTGCCGCTGGTGCCGTGCGCAGAGATGCGGCGGCCGTTCAACAGCACCAGGGTGCTGGAAGGGCCAAGGCCACGCAGCGACGCAAAAGCCGCGCCGCCCACCAGGCGGTCGGCGTCGGCGCCGAACACGTTGTTCCCGGACGTCATATTATTGGTGCCGGTGCCGTTGGCGGAAATGACACGCATCAATTGCTCGGCGCTGGTGATGCCCTGGCGCTCTATATCGCCGCGACTGATAATCTGTACCGGCAAGGCGCCTTCCTTGGCGATACGCTTGATGCTACTTCCAGTGATTTCGACTCTTTGCGGTTCCGCTTGTTGCTCTTGTGCGAAGACGGTGCCGGACACACCGATCAGGGCAATACATTGGGCAATTTTCTTTAATCTCACGGCTACTCTCCATTGTTTTACTGCTTAAGTCTGGCGGCGCTGGCAAGCCTGTCCCGGTCTTGGTGCATTGCTGCATGCCTCCGGGCCGGATTTGCTTCGGCCTTTTTTTATGAATAATTGACGCTAGTGTGCTGAGTTAGAGGTTCGTTGAATAAGAAAAGTGATGCAATCAGTGCTAGGCGAGGCGCAAAACGGAGCAAGGGTGGACCCTTGCGAGTATTTGCAACGAAGCATGGCGCTGATTTCATTGATTTTCTTCGACGAATTTCTGACTCGGGACACTAGGGCTGATGCTTTGCTGTAAATGGTTTACACCGAAATGCAGACTAGGGTCTGTAGTCGGCATGTGACAAATGAAAAAAATGTCCCATTCGATAACTAAAAGATATAGGGCTGTGCCCGATTCGGTGTTGAGCATTGCTGCAGGCCGCTGTCGCCGCCATTTTCGTCTTGCGCACGCTGCTGCCGACAGCCGAAAACCCGGGGCTGGCGTGCCGAAAAACGACACTTTGCCAGCAGGTTTGCGCGCCGGCCGGGCCGGATTTTTAGTGGAATTCGTGCGCCGTGCGCGCACTCTCGTTGCCGAGCCGGTCGACGGCCGATACCTGGATTTCCTGCAGCGCACCGTAAACGGGATCGGCAGCGACATTGATCAAGCTATTGGCCGCCGGCTGCACCGAAAACTGCCACTGCTTTCCATAACGCCTCCAGATCGCCAGCAGGGAGGTTCCGGCAGCGGTCTTGGCGCTCAGTTTCACCGCCGTCGGGCTGGTTTCCTGCTCCAGCATCAGCACGGGCTGCGCCGGCGGCGTGCCGCCCAACCAGGGCGTGGCCGGTATCAATGCGGCATACTGGTAGGGGCCTTGCTGCAATTGTTCCCGTATGCCCTTCTTGTTTTTCATCAGGGTGGCCATGCTGAAATGCAGGTGGCCGCCGGCGCCCGGCTTGTCGCGCGTGGCGCCGACCTGGTTCAGGATTTCCTGCGCCGACCAGGATTGCTCGGTGTCGTTGATACGGCCGGTATACAGCCCGGGCCATACGTGGCGGCCCCGGGTGTTTTGCGCGATCCAGTAGTCGAGCAAGACCTTGTACGCTTGCGGGGCCTGGTCTATCTGCCAGTACAGTTGCGGCGCCAGGTAGTCCAGCCAGCCGTTTTGCTGCCACAGTTCCACATCGGCATACAGCTTGTCGTACTGGCTGAAGCCGCTGATGCCGGCCGGCAGCCGGTCCGGGCGGCCTATGCCGAAGGGGCTGATGCCGAACTTGACCCAGCTCTTTTCCTTATGGACCGCGGCATACAGCTGTTCTATCAGCTGGTTCACGTTTTGCCGGCGCCAGTCGGCGCGCGCCAGCTTGCCGCCTTCCTTCTGGTAGCGCCGCCACGAAGCCTCGTCCGGGAAATCCTGCTCCAGTCCCTTGCCATCGGTCACCGGGTAGGGATAGAAGTAGTCGTCCAGATGGACGCCGTCCACATCGTAGCGGCGCACCACGTCGGTGATCACGGCCAGGGTTTGCCCGGCAGCGACGGCCTCGCCCGGGTCCATCCACAACATGTCGCCATAATGTTTGACTATGGACGGATGCTGCTTGCTGACATGATTGGCGGCCAGCGGCAATTTTGCCGTTGCCTGCGTCCTGGCCCGATAAGGGTTGAACCAGGCGTGCAATTCCAGCCCGCGCAGGTGGGCTTGCTCTATCCACATTTGCAGCGGATCGTAATAGGGTTTGGGCGGCCGGCCTTGTTCACCACTCAGGTATTCGGACCAGGGTTCCAGCGCAGAAGGGTAGAGCGCATCGGCGGCCGGGCGCACTTGCAGCACGACGGCATTGAGCCGCATGGCCTTGGCCGTATCCAGGATGGCGATGATTTCAGCCTGCTGCTGGGCCGCCGTCAAGTTCTTGCGGCTGGGCCAGTCTATATTGCCGACGCTGGCCACCCAGGCGGCGCGGAACTCGCGCGGCGCCGGCGGCGGTACGTGGAGGTCGACGATGGCGGGCGCAGGCAGCTTGGCAGGTGCAGTGGCAGGCGTGCCCGGGCTGGCCGCTGGGGCCGGCTTGGGCGGCTCGGGTGGCTTGTTAGTGCCGCAGCCGCTGAGCAGCGCCAGCACTACCGGGATCAATCCCAGCCATAGCGGAGTGCGGGGGATGCGGGATTTTCTTGAAGGTGAATTAATGGCTAAATTGTCATTCATACTTTTACAAACCAGCGCTTGCGCCACATCAGCCAGGCAATGCAAAACATGGCCAGGTTAAACAACACGGCAAACAGCAGCGATGCATTGACTGGAGCAAGAGGCAGGTTTTTGATCGGTGCATACAAGACGGCTTGCAAGGATAACAGTGTAGCGTCAGGCTGCGCAATTTTTATGACGCCCAGCATCCTGGCGAACACTCCCGACAGGGCGAACAGGAACAAGGCATTCATGCCGTAGATTACCAAGGGCCGGCACAGTCTTTGCGCCAGTGCACGCAGCCTCGGGAAATTGCTCTCATCCAGTAAATAATAGAAGCCGGAAAAGGCCAGCAAGGCCCAGCCCGTCATGAGCACGCAGTACGAAATCGTCCACAAGCTCTTGATGATGGGCATTAGCATGACGTCCAGCAGCGAACCCAGCGTCAGGCAAGCCAGCCCGGCCAGCACCATCCATAGGGTTTTTTGGCGCTGGCCGGCGCGGCTGCCCAGCAGATGCCCGGTCAGCACGCCAAACAACAGGCTGCACAAGGCGGGAATGGTGCTGAGCAGGCCCTCCGGGTCCCAGGTTTTTACCTTGCGCCATAGATGGCCATCCAGCAGCGACCGGTCGAGATAGGCGCCGGCGTCGCGGCCCGGTTCCAGCACGCCGGCGCCCCAGGCCCCGTGCAGGTCGGGCACCGGCAGTTTCAGCATCAGCAGCGAGTACAGCGTTAGCAGGGCGAGTATCCAGCCGCATTGTTGCCGCCAGTTGAAATGCAGGACGATAGGCGCAGCCAGCAGGGTGCATAGCGCGATGCGCTGCAATACGCCGGGGATGCGGACGATGGAAAAGTCGAAATGCGGGATCAGGTTCAGCGCCAGGCCGACCAGGAAGATCAGCACCGCCCGCTTGGCTAGCTGCCGCAGCAGCGCTGGCCGGTCGGCCCCGGCGGCGGCCCGCTGTCCCAGCGACAGGCGCATCGATATCCCGCTTATGAATTAAAAGAGGGGAAGATGCAGTCGGTAAAGGTCCAGCCCGCCCATTCCGCATGATCCAGTTGCGGGTAGACCTGGCTCCAGTCGCCGGGATTGTTCACCAGCAGCATGCTGGCGATGGTAAAACCGCGAAAGGCGTCCTGCGATACCAAGCGCCTAGGTTTGTCAGTTGCTGCCATGGGTCTCGCTCCGTGCACGTATCCTTGCTTGGACTGGTTTTATTCTGCCGACGAAAAAACAGGGCGCGATTGCGCCCTGCAAAGGTTCATCCATCGTAGGGGGAGAGATGAGGTACTACACTTTGGAAAATACAGATGTTACAGACACAAAAGCGATTGCCGGGACGTAGTCCGTAAGGCAAGCCTCAGCGATGCACAAGCCGCTGGTTCAGGACAGCTTGCGCCTCTCTGACGCCATTGCATCTTTTCATAAAAGCCGTCCTGGCACGACTGACTTTTTGCGGGACTGGTATGCAAAAAAGTTATGGGCGCCATGCCGCCCTGCAAGTCCGCCGAGGCAAACGGCGGTTTACTCCTGTACCTTGGCGTAAGTGGTCTGCCACGGCGCCGCGCTAGGCTTGCAAGAAGGCGATAGTCTTTTGCATGACTTGCGGGTCCTTCAGGATGCGCCTGTGCCCCAGTCCTTGCACCGCTTCCAGCCTGGCTTGCGGCCAGGCCTGCTGCAGAGCAAGCGCCTCGCTGTAAGGCACTTCGGCGTCTTCGCCGTCATGCAAGAGCAGCGCAGGGTGGCGCATCCCATGCTGCAACTGGTCCAGGTCCATGCAGCTGGCCGGCTGCCCCAGGTAGGCTTCGAAGCGGGCGCGAAAGCGTGGCCGCAGTTCGGCCGGCAGCACGCTGCGCTCCAGCATGCCCAGCATCCTCACCAGCGACGAGGGCCCGCTGATGTGCACGCTGGCGTTTACTTGCACGCCTCTGGAAAAGCCATACAGCGCGGCCGCCGAGCCGGCCGAATGGCCGATCACTGCGTGCAGCGGCGCAAAGTGCGCGGCGGCGCTGACGGCTGCGCGGCCAAAGGCGAGCACATCGGCTTGCCGGCCGGCCGATTCCCCATGGGCAGGCGCATCGAAGGCGCATACCTGGAAGCCCGCCGCGACCAGTGCGGCGATGAAAGCGCCCCAGTGGCTGGCCCGGCTTTCCCAGCCGTGCACCAGCAGCACCCGCCTTTGCGGTGATTGCTCTGCGCCCCATAGCCAGGCTGACAATTGCCCGCCTTCATGCGCGATGCTGTGCCGCTCGCCCTGGTTCAATAATTGCTGTTCGGCTTCGCTGGCCGGCTTGGTCCTGGGATGGGTAAAGCCGTGGAACAGCGCTTCTACCTGGGCATTTTCAGCGTCTTGGGCGTCCAGGTAGCTTGCAGTTGCGGTAATCATGATGGCCTCGCTATCAATGTTTGCTATGAATGTTCATTCGAAACGGGGCGTTAGATCGCTTCCAGGATGGTTGCTATCCCTTGCCCGCCGCCTATGCACTGGGTCGCCAGCGCATAGCGGCCTTTTTCACGCGTCAGCAAGGCGGCTGCCTTGCCGGTGATGCGGGCGCCGGTTGCGCCCAGCGGATGGCCTATCGCCAGGCCGCCGCCGTCCAGGTTGACCGTGGCCGGGTCCAGGCCCAGTTCGCGGATGCAGGCCAGCGCCTGCGAGGAAAAGGCTTCGTTGATTTCCACCACGTCCAGGTCGGCCACAGTCAGGCCGGCGCGTGCCAGTGCCTTGCGGGTGGCCGGAATCGGGCCTATGCCCATGACTGCGGGATCGACGCCCACGGTAGCGTAAGACTTGATGCGCGCCAGGCGCTGCAAGTTATGGCGCAGGGCGAATTCATCGGTAGTGACCAGCACCACGGCGGCACCGTCGGTCAGCGGCGACGAGGTGCCGGCGGTCACTACGCCGTCTTCCCTGAAGACCGGACGCAAGCCGGCCAGCGCTTCCAGCGAAGTGGCGGGGCGTATGCAGCCGTCGGCAGCGATCAGCTCGCCGTCGGCATTGCGGATGGGGATGATTTCATCCTTCAGCCGGCCTTGCTCGCGGGCGGCGGCGGCCTTCTGGTGCGACTGCATGGCCAGCACTTCCTGGTCGGCACGGCTGACGCTCCAACGTTGGGCGACATTTTCTGCAGTGTCGCCCATGGAGATATAGGCATCGCTGTTTTCCAACAGTTCAGGGCTGGGCGAAAAATTAAAGCCTCCCTGCGGCACCATGGTCATCGATTCCACCCCTATGCACAGATACGCCTCGCCTATGCCGGCCTCTATCTGGGCTGCCGCAATATGGATTGCCTGCATGGACGAGCCGCAGAAACGGTTGACGGTCATGCCGCCGACTTCATGCGGCAAGCCCGCCAGCAAGCCGACGATGCGCGCCAGGTTATTGCCCTGCGAGGATTCAGGATAGGCACAACCGAGGATCACGTCTTCCAGCAAGGCCGGATCGAGGCCGGTGCGCTCGAGCAGGGCTTTGACGACTTGCGCCGCCATGGTGTCCGGACGGACGTTGGCCAGCGCACCTTTCTTGGCGAAATGAAAAGGCGAGCGGGCGTAGGCGGAGATAACTGCTTTCATGATGTGTTCCTTCTCTAAAAAAAGCGCCGATAGGCGGTGGTGAAACGATGCGTGCAGCGGGCGTTACTCGGCTGATTGGCTACCTACCAATAGGTAGTGTTTGCGTATAAAAAAATGGCACGAAAAAAATAGACCATTCTTAACGTGCCCGTTACTTATTGATAATGCAGGGAATCCTTCAATTGGGTGATCGCCTCATCGAAATCGGCGACATCCTCTGTCATGCGCGCCGCTATCAGAGCCCCCTGGCATACGGTAAAAATATAAGAAGCGAGCCTGGCGGGAGCCTGTTTTGGCTTCAGCTCTAAAGCACTCAGTACGCCCGTCAGCCACTGCACTTGCGTACTGCGCAATTCGCGTACCGCGCCGCGCAGATCCTCGTTGATGCAATCCCAGCCCGGCGCCAGCGCGCCTGCCGGGCAAACGCCCTGGCCGGCGTTCAGCGCATTCCTGTACATCAGGAAATACGCCTTCAGCTTTTTTTCAGGCGTGAGCTGCATGGCGTCAGTCCAATCCCTGAATTTCTGCGTGGCTTCGCGGATCACCTCTTCCCCCAGCGCTTCCTTGGAAGGGAAGTGGTGGTACAGGCTGGCCTTGCGTATGCCTACCTGGTCGGCGATGTCCTGGAAACTGAAGCCCAGGTAGGAGCGCGTCTGGATAAGATGTTGCGCGACCTGGACGATCTGCTCACGTGTGCTGCCGACGATGGGATGGGTAGTGGTTCTCATGTTTTTGCCTGGTTTTCAGCCTACCCAAAGGTAGGTTTCATCATCATAGCATCAAATGCGATCAATGTGCATCGGCCGACGGCGCTTTCGGTGGCGCGATCTTGCGCATCAGCGGCACCGATATCGTCACCAGGATGAAACAGGCCATGATGATCAGGAACACGTCCGAGAAGGTCTGGGTTTGCGCCTCCCTGAGTGTCAACGACCACAATTGCTTTAATGCCCCGGCCTGCGCGTCCGCGGCATCCATGCCTGCGGCCGCCAGATTGCTGCCGACGCTCTGCAAAACCTGGCCCATGTTTTCATTGCTGCTGTTCAGGCGCTCGGCCATGCGCTCAAAGTGCAGGTTGGTTCTGTCGTTCAACAGGGTTGCACAGGCCGCGATGCCGATCGCGCCGCCCAGGTTGCGCATCAGGTTGAACAGGCCGGAAGCCAGTTTCAGCTTCTGCGGCGCCAGCCCGCCCAGCGTCAAGGTGACGATGGGCGCAACGGCAAATTGCTGGCCCAATCCGCGCAGGGCCTGCGGCAGCAGCAATTGCTGGGCGCCCCAGTCGTGCGTGATAGGCGTGAAATTCCACATGGAGAATGCAAAGCAGGCGAAGCCGAACATGGCCAGCCAGCGCAGGTCGACCCGGTTGGCGAAGAAGGCATATACCGGTATCGACAGCACCTGGAAGATACCGGTGGAAAATACCGCCAGCCCGATATCCAGCGCGCTGAAACCGCGTACCCTGCCCAGGAACAGCGGCGTCAGGTAGATGGTGGCGAAGATGCCGACCCCGCTCATGAAGGAAAAGGCGCTGCCCAAGGCAAAATTCCTATCCTTCAGGGCCCGCAAATCGACGATGGGGTTGTCTATGACCAGGCTGCGCCAGATGAAGCCTATGCCGGCCAGCCCGGACAGCCAGGCCGTCAGCAGTATGGTGTCGTCGCCGAACCAGTCCAGCCGCGGTCCTTCTTCCAGCGTGTATTCCAGGCAGCCGAGGAAGGTCGCCATCATCGCCATGCCGAAATAGTCGGCGCCGCGCAGCAGCGAAATATTCGGCTTGTCTATCCGCACCAGGATAGGCACGGCGATGGTAATAAAGATGCCCGGCAGCAGGTTGATGAAAAACAGCCAGTGCCAGGAATAGTTATCGGTAATCCAGCCACCCACGGTCGGCCCCAGGGTAGGCGCGAGAGAACTGAGTGCGCCTATGGTGGCCGCGGCGATTACCCTTTGCTTGCCGGAAAAGAAGACAAACGCGGTGGTAAATACCAGCGGTATCATCGAGCCGCCCAAAAAACCCTGCAAGGCGCGGAATGCGATCATGCTCTGGATATTCCAGGCGATGCCGCACAGCAGGCTGGCGACGGTGAATCCGGCGGCGGAGGCGGCGAACAGCCAGCGGGTGGACATTACGCGTGACAGCCAGCCGGAGAGCGGGATCACGATGATTTCGGCGATCAGGTAGCTGGTTTGCACCCAGACGGTTTCATCGGCACCGGCGGACAGGCCGCCGCCTATGTCCTTTAATGATGCGGAAACGATCTGGATATCCAGCAGCGCGATGAACATGCCGACGCACATGGTGGCGAAGGCGATCAGCTTGGCCTGGGTGGAGAGTTCGCCGGGCGCCGGCATGGTGATTGCTGGCGGCGGTGCTGCGGCCGCCGGGCTGGCGGCCGGGATGGGGAGGGTTGCTGTACTCATGATGCCGCCTGCTAGTTAGCCAGAGCTTGTGGGTCGGTGTGCTGCCTGGCGTGCTGGTCTGGGTACTGTCCTGCGCGTAGGTCGACCTCGGCGACGACCGACAGGCCCGGGCGCAGCGTGCCCAGCCTGGAGTCTTCCGCGTCCAGCAGTATCCGCACCGGCACCCTTTGCACGATCTTGGTAAAGTTGCCGGTCGCGTTCTCAGGCGGCAGCACGCTGAATTGGGCGCCGGTGGCAGGGGCCAGGCTGGCCACCGTGCCGTGCAATACCTTGCCGGGCAAGACGTCGGCCTCTATCGTCGCGCGCTGCCCGGGTTGCATGCGCGCCAGCTGGCCTTCCTTGAAGTTGGCATCCACCCACAGGCCGGAAGCCGGCACCACGGACAGCAATTGCGAACCCGGCGTTGCGTAGGCGCCATTGCGTGCGCGCCGGTTGCCGATCACGCCGTCTATCGGCGCGCGTATTTCGGTATAGGCCAGGTTCAGTTTGGCGATGTCCCTTTCGGCGACCGCTTGCGCCAGCGCCGCCTGCGCCTGCATTTTTTGTGCGCCTATCACGTCGACCTGCCTTTGCGCAGCGACCAGCGCGGCCTGCGAGCGCTGACCGTTGGCCAGTGCCTGCTTGTAGTCGGCGTCGGCCTTTTGCGAGCTTTGCAGCGATACGGCGGCGCGCGATGCCAGGTTTTGATAGCGGGCCTGGTCGTCATGGGTGCGCAAGGTGTCGGCATCGCTGGCATGGATGCCAGCCTGCGCTTGCTGGATCACCGCATTTTGCAGGCTGCGGGTGGCATCCAGGTTGGCCAGCAATGCCTGCTGTGCGGCCACCGCGCCTTCGGCCTTGGCCAGTGCGGCCTGATAGTCCCGGTCGTCTATCTTGATCAGCAAGTCGCCGGCATGCACCAGCTGATTGTCGGTGACCGCCACCTGGGTAATATAGCCGGCCACCTTGGGGCCCATCACGGTCACATTACCGCCCACATAGGCGTCGTCGGTTTTTTGCAGGAAGCGGGCCTCGGTCCACCAGTGATAGCCGTAGCCGGCGGCGGCAATCGCGGCCAGCGCGGCGGCAACGGTCAGCGCCAGGCGTTTTTTGCCCGGCCTGGCCCTAGCGGTGGGGAGTGAGATTAAAGTGGCATCAGTCTGGACGGTGGCGGTCTGGGTAGTCATGATCTATCTGGTTCCTGTTCAATTCAAAAAGGCTTAAGCGTTGCCGGCTTCGGGCGGAAAATCGGGCTTCTTGTCCGGCGTCGCGCGTTTTTCCGCGGCATAGGCAATCCGTTTGCGTATGCCTTCGTTGGCGGCGGGCCCGGCAGCCAGTTGGTAATCCCGGGAGTTGACCGGCTTGCCGCTGGAGGCATCGACCAGCACGGCGTCCACGCCTTGCCCGGTATGCACGTCGGCCAGCATCACGCTGATGCCTTCCGGCGCGAAATGCCTGTTGCCCCAACTCAGGAAGGCCAGCAGCACCGGCCTGAAGTCGCGGCCGATATCGGTCAGCACATACTCATAGCGCGGCGGCTTGTCCATATATTGGCGCCGCTCCAGCAAGCCGCCGGCCACCAGGCCGTTCAGGCGCTTGGTCAGCATATTGGGGGCGATATCCAGGCTCTTCTGGAATTCGTCAAAGCGCGTCATGCCGTAGAAGGCATCGCGCAATATCAGGATGTTCCACCACTCGCCGACCCGTTCCAGGCTGCGGGCTACCGGGCATTGGGAGCCTTCAAAACTTTTTCTCTGCATGATCATTTCTCCACTTGCTATCAACATGAAAGTAACTCTATACTAGTAACTATTGTGATGCAAGTGACTTTTGAGGTTTTTTTGAAGGAGTGGTTGAAATGGCTATGAAATCAGTAACTTACCCCCAGGCGCCTGGCCAGAAGGCAATCTTTTCCGTCGCTGCCACGCTGACCAACGCGGCCCTGATGGCTGCTGTAGCCGTCAGCCTCTCAGCCTGCGCGGTGGTCGGGTCTAACTACGAAACGCCGCAATTGCCGCACAACAAGTCCTACCTCAAGCTGGATGCGGTCAATGCCAGGCAGGCGGCGCTGCCGGCGCCGGCGCTGGAAACCTGGTGGACCGGCTTTAACGACCCCGACCTGAACCGCATCATCCAGCGCGTGCTCGACCAAAACCTGGACCTGGCCGCGGCCATGGCCAGGGTGGAGCAGGCGCGGGCGGCGACCCGCGAAGCCGGTGCGCGGCAAATGCCTAGCGGTTCCTTGGGGGCCCAAGTGGCAAGGCAGCATCAATCCCTGCAGAGCCCGGCGGGTAAGCTTGCCAGCGCCTTTCCCGGCTACGACAGGAACCAGTCCCTGTATGACGTCAGCGCCGGCGCCAGCTGGGAGCTGGACCTGTTCGGCGGATTGAAGCGCGGCACCGAAGCCGCCAGGGCAGAAGAGCAGGCAGCCGAGGCCGGCAGCCTGGGGGTAAGGGTCTCGGTGGCGACTGAAGCGGCCGATGCCTATTTCCGGGTGCGCGGCGCGCAGCAGCGCCTGGCGCTGGCGCAAGCGCAGGTAGCGGCCAATGAGAGCTTGCTGGAACTGGTGCGCCTGCGCCTGGCCAACGGCGTGGCGAGCTCGCGCGAAGTGGCGCAGGCGGAAGCGCTGGTGTCGCAGGCCAAGGTCACCATGCCGCCCTTGCGGGCCGAGCTGGCGATACAGCTGAACCGCCTGGACGTGCTGATGGGCGCCCAGCCGGGCAGCTATGCGACAGAGCTGGCGCCAATGAAGACAGACACTGCCGTACCGGCGATTTCATTGGCGCAAGGGCCGGCCGACTTGCTGCGCCGCCGCCCCGACGTCATCGCCGCTGAACGCCGCCTGGCTGCGTCCAGCGCCCGCATAGGCGTGGCCACGGCGGAGTATTATCCCAAGCTCTCGCTGTCGGCCTTGATAGGCTTTGCCAGCCTGGGTAGCGGCGGCCTGTTCTCGGCCGCCAGCTTCCAGCCGCAGGCAGCCGCCGGCTTGCGCTGGCGCCTGTTCGATTTCGGCCGGGTCGACGCTGAAGTGGCGCGCGCCAAGGGCGCCAATGCCGAAGCCCTGGTCGAATACCGGAAGTCCATGCTGCGCGCCACCGAGGATGTGGAAAATGCCGTGGTCGAACTGACCGAACTGGAAGCGCAAGCCCAGGAACTGGTGCGCGAGGTGGATGCCCATGCGCGCGCCAAGGAAGCCTCCGAGGATGCCTACAAGGGCGGCGCCATCGGCCTGTTCGAGGTCTTGCAGGAAGAGCGCCAGTTGCTGGCGGCGCGTGACCAGTTGGCCCGCGTGCACGCCGACAATGCGCGCGCGGCGGTGGCCACCTTCAGGGCCCTGGGTGGCGGCTGGGGCGGCAGCCAGGTCCTGTAATCTTCATGGAAGCTGTCATTTATCGCAGCAAGCTCGTTTACAATGGCATTGAGCGATCAATGTAAGCTAAAGCTGCTTGCTCCCGACCAAGTAGATGCAGACCTGAAAAATACCCCTGCATCGCCGTCGGGCGCAGGCCGCCAGCTTGGGCACCGGCTGATCGAAAATCTTAAGGGAGAACCATGAAGAAACGACAGTTCCTGCAATTTGCCGCCGGCAGTTTATGTCTGGGCGGCCTCAGCGCCTTGTCGTCCTCGCAAGCGCAGGGCCAGACCCCGTCCCCGCCGGAGCTGGAGCTGCAGGAGCACAGCCTGAGCGGCGTCGATTCCAACGGCAGGAAACTGGCGCTGACGGATTTCCCCGAGCAGACCGTGCTGGTCAGCTTCTTTACCGCCGGCTGCAACCTGTGCAACCACGACCTTAAGCTGATGCGCGAATTTTATGTGCGCAATGCCAAGCGCAAGTTCGTCTTGCTGGCCGTCAGCCTGGACCAGAACAAGGCCGACTTCGACGCCTACAACCAGATCGTCTCGGTCACGGTGCCGAAGCAGCAGCGCTTCCCCATCCTGTGGCGCAATGCCCCGGGCCACAAGGATAGCTTCGGCGCCATCGCCAAACAGCCCACCCATTTCGTGCTGGACAAGAAAAGACATATCCTGCTGCGGCGCGAGGGCACGTTCCAGCCCAATGACTGGGATATGTTGTGGGAGTGGCTGGATGCTTGAAACTGTTCGCTAGCCGGTATGTGCGAGTATTTCCGCTATGCGATGCCGCAGGACCGGCAACAGTTCTACCTCGAACCAGGGGTTGCGCTTCAGCCAAAGATTATTGCGCGGGCTGGGATGCGGTAATGGAACCGTATGCGGCCAGCTCGCTTGCCAGCCCTGGACCGCCTCGGTGACCGATGCCCCATGGTCGGGCAGGTGATAGGCCAGCGCGTACTGGCCAATGACCAAGGTCAGCTGAATATTGTTCAAATGTGAAAGCAGCGCCGGTCTCCATGCCGGAGCGCACTCGGGGCGTGGTGGCAGGTCGCCGGACTTACCGGTTCCCGGAAAGCAGAAGCCCATAGGCAAGATGGCCACTTGCCTGGCATCGTAGAACACTTCGCGCGACATGCCCAGCCATGCGCGCAGCCTGTCGCCGCTGGCGTCATTGAACGGCAGCCCGGTTTCATGAACCTTCCTGCCCGGGGCCTGGCCCACGATCAGTATGCTGGCCGAGCGGTGCATTTGGACTATCGGGCGCGGCCCGAGCGGCAGGTGGCCGGCGCACAGCGTGCAGGCGCGAACCTCCGTCAGTAATGAGGCCAGGGAAGTCATAGTGCGGTGACGGAACCCGGCACCGGAATTAGCCGCATGGCTGCATCGTTTTCTTTATCGGCTGGCATGGTGGGCGATGCCGATGACGAAGGGCAGGACCAGCTCGGGAACCA
>JAZJYH010000099.1:0-34124 GCA_040390485.1 Pseudomonadota bacterium | reverse complement strand
GTCAGCAAGATAGCGTTGCCGGGGGCATCCTTGAGCGTGAAGATCACCAGCGTCGGCTGCTCGTCAGAGTAATCGACCGCCGGATCCACCGCGTACGGATGCCAGTGAAACGACAGGAGATCCTGCGGCTGGATGCGCTGGATGACTGCGTCGAAGTAGACGTGTTCGTGGCCGCATTGGGTAACTTGTCCGCGCGCGCGCTCGCCCGGCTTGAACACCTGGCCGGAGAGGTTGGCGCCGAACCAGGCGCCGAACTCTTCCGCGTTGGACAGTGCGCGCCACACGCGTTCGCGGGAGGCCTGGATGAGTATGCTGCGTTCGATGCGGTCGGTGTCTGTTACGGTCGTCATGCTGCCTGACTCCTCTCCAATGATGTGTTATGCGCCTGCTGGCTATCGCGGGCATACGGAGTGCCTGCGCCCGTTTCCAGGTATTGTTGCAAGCTGGGTAGGAAATGCTGCCAGCCCTTGTAGCACAAATCATAGCACTCCAGGGATGGGACGAGGCCGATGTGCTCGAAGTCAAGTCGCGTGCGCCCTTGCCCGGCGTCGCTGATGCGGAACACCGGCTGGGTGCCTACCCATTCGTCCGTGCGGGTGACGGAATCGGCTACGATATGGGCGCGGGTGCATTGCCAGCGCACTTCGCGGCCAGCTTCCAGCCGCTCGACGCGCATATCCTTGTAGCATGCGCCGAAGCGGAAATGGATGGTACCGCCGGCTTCGGCGGCCGCCCCCTCGCAATCCTGGGTCCACCAGCCGCGCAGCCCTGCTGTGGTGGTGAGCGCCGCGTAGACGGCGGCAGGATTCGCTGCAATAGTGAGACTGTGCTGATAGTGTTTCATGTCGCATCTCCAATAGGCAACCATATAGCTGCGTATTCACTATAGAACAGGTTCCAAGTAAATGCAACCATATGGTTACTTAAATTTATCGATGATTTTCTCGAGAAACCGTCTTTAGCACCTCGCTACATGCTCTCGCCGCACAGAAAGGGGCGGTGAGCGACGCCACGGAAAGGTCGACCAGGGCCTTACACCTTAGACACAAAACTCAGATACTCTGAATTCCGTTTTAACGCATCAATCCAATCTGCCAGACAATTGAATGCAGGCAACTCAACTTAATCATCATATTTGCAAAGTTTGCTGCAAAATTTCCTGTGTTTCTCCATGATCCTTTCCATTTCGTCTTTTTCGGCCTCTTCCAGCTCCTTGATTTTTACGGGGTCGATTTCTTCCTTTTTCTTTGCCTGAATTTTCCTCACTGATTCGAAGAACCTTGGATCCATGCCATCGGGATGTGTCACCGGCACTAAATTGCAGCGGCTATAGCATACCGGGGGCGTTGTTGGGGTCTGCGCAGTAGCACCCAGCGCAAAGGAAATGCACGCAAAAAAGAGAATCCAATTTTTATTTTTCATTTACAGCCTCCGGGCTAGTTCATTTGCAGTTCGAAATTTTTATTTCAAATAAGCGAGATGGCTCAAATTCGCGTACGCGTTCTGATCGAATCCCACGACCATTTTTTTCTCGGAAGCGAGGACAGGTTTTAGATTTTTATTTCCAGTCGCAAGCCGACACGCCTGTAATCCGCACTTTGCGTCGCTTGTCGCAATGTTCCGCTGGTCGTCACATATTCATCGATACGTTCTCGATTCGTGGGCAACAAGTTGTCCAGATTCAGCGACAAGCGAAGATCCGGATTGATTTGCCAGCTTGCATTGGTATTAAGTGTGAATAGCCGCGACTGATAAGTCCGCTGAGTCAGGTTATTGCGCACCCAGTCGCCCGGAAGCCAGTTTGCATTAAGGTTCAATTTCAACGGCCAATCTTTTGCGCTATAAGCCAGGCTAAACTTGGCGTTCCAGGGCGTTTGGCCGGCCAGCCGGTTGTCCGGCCCGGGAAGATCGCTTAATTCTGAACGGGTAAATCCTAATTTCCCAGTCAAATCCAGCTTAGGCGCTTCTTTCCAAAGATCGCGGGCAGTCATACGCATGGTCAAATCTACCCCCTGTATGTTGGCCTTACCCAAATTAGCCGGGCGTTGCACGTAGCGCGGCACGCTCGCCCAGGCAACGTCTTCAAGCACCAACTCGCTGCCAATTTTGTGGGCGATGTCGCGCCTGTAATATTCGACGGACAGTTCGCTATTTTCACTTAAGCCATGGGTGTAAGATACATTCAATCCCAATGCCCTTTCCGGCTGCAAATTCGGATTGCCGGCGCTGTCGGCAGTGTCAGGGCTATTGGCGTTGCATAGTTGATTTGCGTCGCAAGGCGCCAGTGAATTGACTCTCGGATGCAGCACTAACTGACTAGTGGAAGGCGCCTGAAAAGTTCGCGCCAGCGAAGCACGAAACTGGCGCTTGGTATTGCCGGCGATTTTTTTTACCACGTGGAAGGAAGGCGCCCACATGCGGAAGTTTGCCTGGTTGCGAGCCGCCCCTTCTTCCAGTTGAAGATCTTGCTGTTCTGTCGAAACGCCGACATTAAACGCCAGGCTTTTATTCAGGCGCCAGTCATCTTGCATGAACAAACGATAGGTTTGCTTCTCAACCGCACTACGAGAACCCAGCGCAGAGAGCGTGGTATCTCTCATGCCATCGATGAAATCTTCGTAGGTGGTATCGTTCGTATTATGCGTAAAATTAACACCGGCTTCGAAATCGTGCCCTCCTTTAAAGTCGGTCTTATAGTTCAGATTCAAAAATTGGCTACTTGTCCCCGTTTGCTGCTTATTCAAACGCAGATTGCTCGCCATTTGAGGTCCGTTTTCTGTGAGTTGCGCATTCGAATGTGAACTCATGGCGTGATTCATGCTGAGTTTTAATTCGATTTGACTATCGTTTTCTGTCCGCACAGTCCATCGCAGAGGTAAAGAATAACTCGACAAAGTCTCTTTACCATTTTCTTGCGTAGTGAATGTCCTTCCGTCAGCCCATAGACGTTGCTCATGCCCCTGTTGCGAAACGGTCACCTGACCAAGATCGGGCGAAAAAATGAATTTCTGATCAGCATTCAGTTTCCAGGCGAATTCGCTTGCGCCAAGAACATACTCGGTCGTTGAAGCCGAAGTTCGCTCCCCCTGCAGAACAGATTGCGGCGGCAGTCCAGCCTGAATTTGCGTTTGCTGATAGCTGTCGGAACCGGGCTTTGAACTATGGCTTGCGGACAGAGATAGATTAAAACTCAGTGACGTCTCGCCAACCGCCTGATTATTTAACCAGGACAAATTGGCGCCATATTGGCCTGCTATGCTGGAACCGCCAGCATTGAGTTGGGAAAAGCGAGTTGGTGCTACTTTGCGCCGGATAATATTGATGGTGCCCGCAATTCCAAATGGGCCCGTCACCGCCGTGGCGGATTTGATGATTTCAATTTTCTCGACGTGGACGAGATCCAGCTCAAAAGGATCTTTTCCTGAAGGCGGCGTCCCGTCGACCAGCACCTGGGTATAGCCCGGCAATCCCATCAATCCTAGACGGCCATCCTTGCCTATCGTGATCGCCGGTTCCCGGCGCAAGATTTCGCCGACATTTTGCAAGCCGCTTTCGGCAATGGTTTTTGCGCCTATGACGAGCTTGCCAGCAATAAATTCACGGTTTTTTTCTAGATCTGTCTGCGCTCCGTCGATCATCACCTGCTGCGCGGATGGCGGGCTTTTTTGCGCTTCTTGCGCGTAACACAGAGAATTTACCAACAATAAAAAACTGAAGTGCTTTACGTAAGATTGCATGGGCTCATTGTAAAAAAACCGTAGGCATCACACCTACGGTTACGTTTATTATTCAAAAGCTAAGCCTAAGAGAGGTTTCTTTGCATCATCTTGCTTCGTTATGAATAAGAAAATATTGCATTCAAGATAATATTACGCCAAATTGGCTTTGTTGCACAAGTCACAAGTAACAAGCCACAAGTCGATGAACAGAAAGCTTGCCGCCATCCCCAGCGAACTTATGCCGCTGGCAGCGTTTCTCGCAGAGCGGGCGATGTGGTTGCCCAGATCGCGGACGACCATCGCCATGCGCGCTTCGTTGTAGCGCGGGCCGGCTTCTTGGGTATGCAGGCTAGTAAGCCGGACAGGATTGCCTTGCCAGGTTTTCCATGGCAGCATGCTCCATCTGCCATAGGAGGCGGATGCGAGGGGCCAGGAGTTGCGCCAGGCTGCCAAGCGGCAAGTGTTTGCGTTTTACCCGGCCCGGGCAAAACCGGGCCGAGCCCTATTTGATGCATCCATTCCATGACAAAGAGGAGACCTCCATGCGCCACACCACCACCGTTCTCATGCTAGCCACCGCCACCGCGTTTGCCGCCGGGCTGGCGGTCGCCCCGCTGGCAGGACAGGCCATCGCCGACGCCCACGCCGAGGCAGCGCCGCTGGCGCCGGCCATGATAGACCTGGCCGCACTCAAGCACGGCGACCTGCCCAGCACCCCCAACCCTGAATTGAACAGCAAGGCCCTGGTCATCACCGACAATGCCACGCTCGCGGTCCAGTCCGGCAATGTGGCAAAGCACATCCACCAGAAATCGGATGAAATCCAGTACATCATAGAAGGCAGCGGCGCCATGTGGCTGGGCGGCGAGCGCAGGGAATTCAAGCCCGGCACACTGATCATCATCCCCAAGGGCACGCCGCACGCAGGCACCGTAGTGACCAGCGGCCCGGTCAAGGCGATTGCCATCAAGATTCCGCCGCAGGCCAAGGACGATGTTACCTTTGTGAATTAGAAAGGCTGAAATCAAGGGCCGGCCTGGGGAATGCGATAGAGACGCCAATGTTTCCATCCAGACAACCTCCGGCCCGAGACCGGTGCCGGGGAAAATACCGCAGGACGGGGCAGTGTAGATGAAGCGCGCTTAGTAAGGCTTAGTGGTGCCTAATCGTGCCTGGCAACCCCTGGCCGACGTAGCCTATGCAAGCAAAAGTAATTTGCTAGCAAGCCGTCACAATTCCCAAGTAGAATGCTTCGTCGTTTCACAAAAAACCACATGCCGCCATGCCGGGCAATTGCTCTGTCTACATGCCTGGGCCGGCTGGATATCTCATACTTAATTGCCTTAAAGGAACACCTGTGTTGATCAAATCCCGTGTAGCCATCGCCGTAAGCGCCGCCGTCGCCTTGTTGGCCCTGAGCGCCTGCTCCCCTAAAGAAGCTGACAAAGCAGCTGCACCCGCTGCCGCCGCCAGCGCAGACAAGGGCGCTGTCGCCGCTACCGTCAACGGCACCGCCATCAGCCAAAAACGCCTGGACCAGATCATGCAACAGCAGGCGGTGCAGCAAGGCATGCCCGACAACGCTGAAACCCGCAAGCTGGTGATAGACAACCTGGCAATGCAAATGCTGGTGGCGCAAGAAGCCTCCACCAAGGGCCTGGACAAGACCCCGGAAGTGGCCGAGCAGATAGAAATGACCAGGCAATCCATCCTGGCCCAAGCCTTCGTGCAAGACTACATCAAGAACAGCAAGCCGACCGATGAAGCCATCAAGGCCGAATACGACAAGGTCGCCGCGCAATCCGGCAAGCAGTATTCAGCACGCCATATCCTGGTGGGCACTGAAGACGAAGCCAAGGACATCATCGCCAAACTGAAGAAAGATCCAAAGACATTCGCGACACTGGCCAAGGCCAAATCCAAAGACCCAGGCTCCAAGGACAAAGGCGGCGAGCTGGGCTGGTTTGACCCGCGCGGCATGGTGCCGGAATTCGGCGCCGCAGTCGCCAAGCTGGAAAAAGGCAAGTTCACCGAAGAGCCGGTCAAGTCACAATTCGGCTACCACGTGATCATGCTGGACGATTCGCGCCCATCGCCGGTGCCGGCAATGGAAGAAGTGAAACCAAAGATCGCCCAGCAACTGCAACAGCAAAGCCTGAAGAAGCTGCTGGATGAGCTGAAGGCGAAGGCAAAGATAGAGATTACTGCGCCGGCTGCAGTGGCTGCTCCTGCCTCATCGGCTGCTGCGGGTGCTGCACCTGCTTTGGGTGATCCTGCGAAGAAATAATTTTGATTCGCCTCTGGTCAGTCTGAGAAAAGCCCGGATACTTCCGGGCTTTTTTTTCAAAGCCATCACCCCATCCCTTTGATGTTTCTTCTATCTAACAGCCCCTAACAAATTCCCCACGCGCATCTATACTGAAACCATGGCCTCCAATGGTTTGGGATTGCAGTTCTTCGCACCATGTCTGTGTCAAAGACATTTTGATATTACATGACAGCAATGCGGGTCCTCCGGGAGGGGCCATGCCCGATCCGGCTTATCCGCTGATCTGGGTAGCCTTGGATGTGCTCGTCACAAACGAAGGAGGCACAAGAAATGGTCATAGGCATAGGCACGTTAGGCTTGCTCCTGCTGCTGCTGATCTTGCTGGCGTCGGCGATCTATATCTTCCGCGAATATGAGCGTTGCGTGGTGTTTACCCTGGGGCGGTTTACCGGGGTCAAGGGGCCGGGGCTGGTGCTGATCATTCCGGCCATCCAGCAGCTGGTGCGGGTGGACTTGCGCACCGTGGTGCTGGAGGTGCCTACCCAGGACGTGATCTCGCGCGACAATGTGTCGGTACGGGTCAACGCGGTGGTGTATCTGCGCGTGATGGACCCCAAGCGCGCCATCATCGAGGTCGCCAATTACATGAACGCCACTAGCCAGCTGGCGCAGACCATGCTGCGTTCGGTACTGGGCAAGCACCAGCTGGATGATTTGCTGGCCGAGCGTGAAAAGCTGAACGTGGATATCCAGCAGGCGCTGGATGCGCAGACCGACTCCTGGGGCATCAAGGTCGCCAATGTAGAGATCAAGCAGGTGGACCTGACCGAATCGATGATACGCGCCATCGCCCGCCAGGCCGAGGCAGAGCGCGAGCGGCGCGCCAAGGTGATCCATGCCGAAGGCGAACTGCAGGCCTCAGAGAAGCTGTTCCAGGCGGCCCAGATATTGGCGCAAGAGCCGCAGGCTATCCTGCTGCGCTATCTGGAGACACTGACGGTGATAGGCGCAGACAAGAACACTACCGTGGTGTTCCCGCTGCCCATGGATTTGCTGGCGTCCTTCGTCAAGAAAAATCAATAGTTAATAGAATGTTTAACGGGCTGCCTGCTGTTGCTGGCGGCCTACCTCCCCCCTAGCCTTATTCCCTCTGCCACCAGCCGCACGGCATTTGCTGCGCGGCCCCGCCGTTTTCTTGATATCGGAGAATTATTAGCCGGCAACCTCCACCTGCCCACAACTATTTCAAGCAAACCGTTGCCAAGCGCAACGAAGCCTGACAATATCGCAAGATGCAAATAAAACAATATTAAAATTGCACGCCTGTCACCTAAAAATGCCCAACAATAAGCTCAAAAGGGGAAATCATGCCTACCACCAGCTTCCAATTTCAAGGAAATAAACTGGCGCTGGATGCGCGCCCGGACAGGCTGGACCTGCGCGACCGCATGTATGCGCCGCGCGTGTGCAGCCTGCCGCCGTTTTATCCGGATACCGCCACCGTCAAGAAATACCTGCCCAAGTACATAAAGGCCGGCATGGTGCTGGACCAGGGTTCAGAAGGGGCCTGCACCGGCTTTGGCCTGGCGGCGGTGATCAATTACCTGCTATGGCTGCGCGATCCGCGCGCCAAGCAGACCAGCCCTCGCATGCTGTACCACCTGGCCAAGTTCTATGACGAGTGGGCGGGCCAGGACTATACCGGCTCCAGCTGCCGCGGCGCACTCAAGGGCTGGCACAAGCACGGCGTGTGCAGCCGCGAGCTGTGGCCGTATACGGTGGCCAAGGACAAATCGGTGCCGGCCTTTGAGGCACCGAAAAAGAACTGGGCGCAAGATGCGGTCAGCCGGCCGTTGGGGGTGTACTACCGGGTCGACAAGAGTTCAGTCACCGAAATGCAGGCGGCCATACTGGAGATAGGCGCCATCTATGTGTCGGCCAATGTGCACCAGGGCTGGCGCTTTTCTACGGCCAAGCCCAAGGCCAAAAAGCTCAGCTTCAGCAGCTACAAGGAATTGCCGGTCATAGAATGGTCGCCCACCTCCATAGGCGGGCACGCCTTTGCGCTGATAGGCTATACCGACCAGGGCTTCGTGGTGCAAAACTCCTGGGGCACGGAATGGGGCCACCTCGGCTTTGCGATACTCACTTATGAAGACTGGGTGGCCAACGGCACCGACGCCTGGACCGTATCGCTGGGGGTGCCGGTGCGGCACGGCGCGATCAGCGCCGGCAACCGGCCCAACCAAGCGACCAACCTGCAGCACGGCGCCGGGCTAGCGCATATCTCCACCGCGCCGGCCTTCCGCCCAGGTAGCTCGCTGCTGGCGGCCGATCCACCAGCCGCCGCCAGGGCCGACGGCTTGCCGATACTCAGCCAGGACCAGGCCTATGGCCTGACGGTGGTAATGGGCAATGACGGCGGCCTGATACAGCGCATTGTGCAAGCCGAAAACGCAGAGGCCACGGTGGACCAGGTGCTGCTGGCTTCGCCGCTGGAGTGGCTGAAGAAGCAAAAGGACAAGCAAACCCTGAAGCTGGCGCTGTATGCGCACGGCGGCCTGAACTCGGAAGAGGATTCGCTGAAGCGCATCGGCGTGATGGCGCCGTATTTCCTGGCCAACGGCATCTACCCGGTGTTCATCACCTGGAAGACCGGCTTGCTGGAAACGTTTACCGACATCCTGGCCGACAAGATCAAGGACTTTTTGCCGGGGGCCAGCCTGTCTTTCAATATCTTTGAAAATATCAAGAACGCGGCGATCGAGGCGGCCGACCGCACCGTGGAAGCGGTGTCGGAAAGCATAGGCGGCAAATCGCAGTGGGTGCAGATGAAGCAGAATGCCGGCCAGGCCGCGCTGGACGGCGCCCCGCCGCGCGGCCTGTTCGTGATGGCAGAGCGGCTGCAACAGCTGGCCGCCAAGCTGGGCCAGCAGCTGGAGATCCACCTGGTGGGCCATTCGGCAGGCTCCATCGTGCACGGCCATTTGCTGCAGCTGCTGGCCCAGCGCCAGCTGAAGGTCAGCAGCTGCAGCCTGTTTGCGCCGGCCTGCACGGTGGAGTTTGCCAACCAGAGCTACCGGGCGGCGATAGAACAAAACTTCCTGCAGCGCAAAGACTTTCATATCCACCTGATGTCGGACGCGCGCGAGCTGGACGACAATGTGGCCAGCATCTACCACAAGTCGCTGCTGTACCTGGTCGCGCGCGCGTTTGAAACCCTGCACAAGACCCCGCTGCTGGGCATGGCCACCAGCCTGGACGGCAGCTATTTCGTGCGCAAGGACACCGCAGACGACCAATGGAATAGCGCTACCCGGCCCGTCCTGTCCAGCTGGAACAACTTCTACTGGGGCGGCGACATCCCGAGCGGCTTTGCCGCCAGCGGCGAGGGCCTGGCGGCGGACCTGGCCAAGACCCTGCACATCGTCAACGCCAAGACCGTCAATTGCGGCAGGCGCCAGATCCCAACCGCGCACGGCTCTTTCGACAATGACATAGACACGGTGGCGGCCACCCTGGCCAGGATTCTGGGCTTGAAGTCGACCAAGGACTTGCCGCAGGCGGTGCTGGACCTCGATTATTAGCACTGCTCGCCGGCACAGGGCAGGGGCCGGCCACGGCCCCTTTTTTTTGCGCGCAAGATACGCCCCGCTGCCGTTTTTCGCCATTCACCGAGGCCTCTCCGCCATTGGCCGAAAACAACGCGACATCCGCGCCGCCATCGCTTATCTTGACCCTGCTGAAGACAACACCACATTGCCCCGCCTTCAGCCCGCAGCCGAAAAAGAAAAGCAGGCAAGCGGCAGACCGGGGGGTTTCTTCAGAAAGGATCAATAATGTCGGACCAAGTTCAGGAGCGCGATGCATACCGGCAGCGCGATCAGCGTGAATACTACGCACACAAGCACTTGTTTTGGGGCCTGGCGCTGATCGCGGCCGGCGCCATCTTCCTCAGCGACAGGCTGGGCCTGCTCGAAATCGATATCGCGGTGTTGTGGCATTGGTGGCCGGCGCTGATCGCCTTGTCCGGCCTGTCCGACATCGTATTCGCCAGGCGGGCTTCGCAAGTGATCAAGGGCGGTTTTTATATCCTGCTGGCGATCTGGCTGTATGCCTGCCTGGAACACCTGTGGGGATGGACATTTCGCGGCACATGGCCGATCATTCTCATCGCTTATGGCGCCAGCATGCTGCTGCGCGGCAGCTTCAACCTGTCTCAAGATAACCACCAGGAGCCCCTGAAATGAACCGTGACCGCAACCAGAGCCGTATCTTCGTCGGCGCTTTCATCATCCTGGTGGGCGCGCTAGCCTTGCTGGGCAACCTGGACATTTTCGATACCCGCGCCATCCTGTCGTTCTGGCCGCTGGTGTTTGTCGGCTTCGGCGCGATCAGGCTGTACCAGGCGCGCCATCCCAGCGCGTACGTCATCGGTGCAGCGCTGATCTTGGTGGGTATCATGATGACCCTGCAGCGCATGGGCATCATCTACTTCCGCTGGCGCGACTGGTGGCCGGCCTTGCTGATACTGGCCGGCGTCATGGTGCTGACCCGCGGCATGTTCGGCCGGGCTGGTCGTGGCCGCCGCGCTCAACCCGGTGATGCCGTGCAGAGCCTGGCCGGCGGCGACTCCGCCATCGACGTGGTGGCGATCATGAGCGGGCACAACCTGAAGAGCGATTCGCAAGACTTCCGCGGCGGCAATATCCTGGCGCTGATGGGCGGCGTGGAGCTGGACTTGCGCCAGGCCTCCATCGTCGGCGAGGCCACCATCAGCGTGTTTGCAATGTGGGGCGGCATCGTGATCAAGGTGCCAGCCGACTGGTCGGTGGCCATGAACGGCACGCCGATACTGGGCGGCATGGATGACAAGACCGTGCCGCCGATGAACCCGGGCAAGCGCCTGGTGATCGTCGGCGAAGCCATCATGGGTGGCGTGGAAATTAAGAACTAAGTCAAGAACTAAATCAAGAACCAAGCCAGGAACCGAAGCCCAACCCCAGAACGGCAGCCATCCATGCACCCCATCCTGAGCAATCCGCGCAAACTGCTGTGGTACCTGGCCGCATGGATGCTGACCGGCCTCTTCATCGCGCTGCTGTTGGTGACGGCCGAAGTAGCAACCTGGGGCAGAGCGCTATGGTTTGCGCTGCCGGCGGTGGCCTTGTACAGCTTCGTCGCCTCTTCCGCCTATTATGTCTGCCGCTCCCTGCCGATGGCGAAGCGGCATTTTTTCGTGGCGGTGATGGTGTTCGGCGGCGCCTCGCTGATCGCCGGCTTTGCCTGGCTGGCGATTTGCCAAGCCTGGAACCAGCTGGCGCAGACGCTGGCCGGCGAGCAGGCTGCGATTCCCATCACCCAGCACCTGGCGGTGGTGCTGTTTGCCGCCGGCTGCGGCTTTTACCTGCTGTCTATCCTGGCGCACGACGTGCTGATCGCGTTTGACAATGTGCGCCTGGCCGAGCGCAGGGCGGCGGAATCCAGGCTATTGGCGCGCGATGCCGAGCTGCAGGTGCTGCGCACCCAGATCAATCCGCACTTCCTGTTCAACAGCCTGAACTCGATCAGCGCGCTCACTGCCATAGACGGGCTGGCGGCGCGCAGCATGACGATAGAGCTGGCACAGTTTTTCCGGCAAACCCTGGCGCTGTCGGAAAAACAGTACATTCCCTTGGCCGACGAGATCGCGCTGTGCCAGAATTTCTTGGCGATAGAGAAGATACGCTTCGGTAAAAAGCTGGGCTCGGATATCGCTATCGCAGGCAATGCACAGCGCGCGCTGATCCCGCCCATGATCTTGCAGCCGCTGGTGGAAAACGCCATCAAGCACGGCATCCGCGACCTGGTGGACGGCGGCACGGTGACGATGACCGCGCTGGTGCGCGAGCAGTGGCTGCATATCGCGATCGGCAACCCGGTGGACAGCCAGCCCTCGGCCACTGCCGGCAATGGCCTGGGCCTGAAGAATATCCGACAGCGCTTTGCCAGCCTGTACGGCGAACGGGCGCGGGTCAGCTGGACGCTGGCCGACGGCCGCTTTTCGGTAGAGATGGTCATTCCGCTGACTTACCAGGAGCAGGACACGCAATGAATACGCCGCTGCAAGCATTGATCGTCGACGACGAAGAACTGGCGCGCCGCCTGGTGCGCGAATACCTGGGCCGGCACGCCGATATCCAGATCATAGGCGAGTGCGAGCACGGCTTGCAGGCGGTGCAAGACATTGCCAGCCTGAACCCCGACCTGGTGTTCCTGGACATACAAATGCCCAAGCTGAGCGGGCTGGAGGTGCTGGAGCTGACAGGCAGGAGCAGCGGCGTGATCTTTACCACCGCCTACGACCAGTACGCGCTGAAGGCCTTTGATTTCCATGCGGTCGACTATTTGCTGAAGCCGTTTTCGCAGGCCCGCTTCGACCAGGCGCTGGCGCAGGCGCGCAAGGCCCTGGGCCAAGCCTCTCCGGCGCTGGAAAACTTGCTGGCGCAGCCGGCCGAAAAACTGGAGCGCATCCTGATCCGCGACCGCAACCAGGTGCACGTGATCGCGGTCGAAAAGATCGACTACGTCGAGGCGCAGGACGACTACATCAACATCCACTCCGAAGGAAAGTCTTACCTGAAGACCCAGCGCCTGGCCGAACTGGAAGCGCAGCTGGATGCTAAACAATTCGTCAGGGTGCACCGCTCCTACCTGATCAATATAGAAAAATTGGAGAGCATGGAGCGCTACACCAAGGATAGCCACGTGGCGCTGATGCGCGACGGCAAGCAGATCCCGATCAGCCGCGCCGGCTATGAGCGCATCAAGGCGATTATGTGAACTGCACCGCTAACGACTGCCGATCCCCTCTCCCGCATGCGGGAGAGGGCTAGGGTGAGGGTGGTAAAACAGCTGTAGAAAATTTAATGCCGCAATACTTAAACGCCGAGCTTTTGGTTTTACTGCCTACAAATTAAGCGCTAAGGCCGCCAAATCCTCTACTCCAGTTTAATCCCCCTCACCCCAACCCTCTCCCGCACGCGGGAGAGGGGGCTTGACCGGCGGCTCGCCCTGGCCCCGCTACCCTGCTAAAAGTTCAATTCCCATAAAAAGTACCGCATAACGGTACCAAATAGCCTCCCTATCTGGCCTTCGCATATCCCGGTAGTACTTTCCACCAAGGCTTGCTAATCTTCGTTCCGAACTTGTGGCTGGGCGCATGCAGAGTATGCGCAGCGCGGCGTGCAGGCTCACTCATTCATTGCTGCACTCGATATCAAAAAGGAATAATTACCATGAAGCGCAAGCTAATCGCCCTGTTAACCCTCGCCGCTACTTTGCCGGCCTTGCCTGCACTGGCAGCGGATAGCTCCACGCTGGCATCGCCCATGGCCAGCCAGCGCTCCAACGAGCAGGCGGAACAAACCATAGGCGCCGGCATAGGCTACGGCAAGAGCTTTTTCGGCGATAAGTCGAAATGGCGTGCCGGCCTGTTCGGCGAAGCCAATTTTGCCAATGGCGTATTCCTCAGCACCACCGACGGCCTCGGTTACCGCCTGGTGAATAACTACAACGGCTTTTCGGTTGCCGCCAGTGTCGGCCCTAGCGGATTTCGCAAGGAATCGGTCGGCGACAATGAGGACAATACCCGCAACCGCCTGCGCGGCATGGGCGACGTCAACCTGCGGGCCCAGGCCAACCTGTTCGTCAACTACGATAACGGCCCCTTCCACGTGAACACCGCCTTGCGCCAGACCCTGGGCGACCGGCGCGGCACCGAAGTCGACGTGATCGGTCTTTACGACGTGTATGCCACCAAGCAAGACCTGGTGCAATTGTCAGGCGGTTTCGCGTATGGCAACAAGACGCTGATGCAAACCTATTTCGGCGTGACGCCGGCCCAGTCCGTGACCAGCAGCAATGCGATCTACACGCCTAAGGCCGGCGTGGCCGGCAGCAGCGTAGGCGTGAGCTGGCGCCATGCGATCAATGAACACTGGGTCTCGACGGTCGGCGTGGAAGTGGCACGCCTGGGCAGCGAAGCCGGGGATAGCCCATTGGTCAGCCGCCGTACTACGGCAGCGGTAGGAGCGACTATCGGTTACCGTTTTTAAGGAGTTTAGCTTGCAGGGCGGGCACTGCCCACCCTGCGATTGCTAGCAACGCAAAGCCCCGGCCTCCAAAACCGGGGCTTTGCACTTTCTACCTCGAACGCCGGCTCCACGCGCTGCCATCCCCTCTCCCGCATGCGGGAGAGGGTTAGGGTGAGGGTGCCTAAATGCATGTAGAAAAATTGATGCCGCAAGTTCGTAAACACTTGCAAGCCCGATGTTGATCTTGGAAATTTTCTGAACCTAAGCGCCAGCCTAAGCAAACCCTCTACCTCAGTTTAAACACCCTCACCCCAGCCCTCTCCCGCACGCGGGAGAGGGGGTTGGATACTGCCGACCCATCTCCTGACTCTTGTATTTGTTAAGCAACTCAACGCGGCAAACGCTGTATCACTTCCAGCTTGCCCAGCGCCGCCGCCGCGTGCTCCAGGAAGGCGCGCAGCTTGGGCGCCATGTAGCGTGCGCTGGATACCACCAGGTGCACCGGCAGCGGCTCCGGTTCCCAGTCCGGCAGCAGCCTGACCAGGCTGCCGTTGGCCAGGTCGTCGGCGACCTGGTAAGACAGCGGACGGCCCAGTCCGCGGCCGGCTTTTACTGCAAACAGCATCGCATCGACGTCGTTCACCATCAGGCGCGGCGCCAGGCGCACCAGCTGGTCGCGGCCGGCCTGGCGGAAGCGCCACTCGGGCGGCGACGGCCAGCCGGTGGTGTGAATAGTGTCGTACGCGGCCAGTTCGGCCGGCATCTGCGGCACGCCGTGCTGTTGCAGGTAGCCCGGGCTGGCGACCAGCAGGCGCCGCACTTCGCCCACCTTGCGCGCGACGATGCCGGCGTCGGCCAGCGGCCCTATGCGCACGGCCAGGTCCAGGCTTTCTTCTATCAAGTCCAGGTTGCGGTCGTTGAGCACCAGCTCTAGCTGCACCGCCGGATAGCGGTCCATGAAGCTGATCACGACCGGTGCTACATGGCGCCGGCCGAATACCTGCGGCGCGGTCAGTTTCAGTTTGCCGCGCAAGGGCGCGTCGGCGTCTTCGCGCACCGCCTCTTCATAATCGGCCAGCACCCGCCGCGCCAGTTCCGCCAGCCGCATGCCGGCCTCGGTAGGCGCGAGGCGGCGCGTGGTGCGCTCCACCAGGCGGGTGCCTACCCGCTCTTCCAGCGCGGCCAGGGTGCGCGTCACTGCCGGCGGCGAACGCCGGAGTTTGCGCCCGGCCCCGCTGAGGCTGGCGGTATCGAGTATGGCGAGGAAAACGGTCAGTTCGTCGAGCCTATCCATGGCCTGATTCTTCCTATAAGTGGAAAGGTGATTTCCACTATAGCATTATTTACATCATCGGCAGGAATGATTACCATCGTCTGCACATGCTAACCAGGGGAAATACCATGAGCAATACCACTGACATCACATTGCACGGCACCGCCTACTCGGGCCATAGCCACAGGGTGGAATTATTACTGCGCATGCTGGACCTGCCTTTCCGCTTTGCCGAGGCGCCGGCCAGCGTGCGCGAGAAACAGGACTTCCTGCGCCTGAATCCCTTCGGCCAGATCCCGGTGCTGCAGGACGGCGAGCTGGTGCTGTGCGACAGCAATGCCATCATGGTCTACCTGGTCAAGCGCTACGCGCCGCACAGCCAGTGGCTGTCGGACGATGCGGTGGAAGCGGCGCAGATACAGCGCTGGCTGTCGATCGCCGCCGGCGAGGTGAAATACGGCCCGGGTACGGCGCGCATGGCCTTGCAATGGGGCATGCCCGGCGACCCGGTGGCCGCATCGGGGATTGCCCAGCGGCTGCTGCGCTTTATGGATAACTACCTGGAGGGCAGGCAATACCTGGCCACCGCACACGCCACCCTGGCCGACCTCGCTTGCTACTCGTATATTGCGCACGCGCCCGAGGGCTGCATCCCGCTGGAGCCCTACCCGCAGGTATGCGCCTGGCTGGCGCGGGTGGAAGCCTTGCCCAACTTTAAGGCCATGCCCAAATTGCCGGTACCGGCGGCCGCATGAGCGCCGAGCCCGGCGGCCCCTCGCCCTTCCATGCCGGCGAGCTGCTGGCGCAGGCCCTGGCCGGCGGCGCCGGCGGTTCGGCCATACGCGACTATATGCCGGAGCAGCACCGCGACTTTTTCGGCCTGCTGCCCTATCTGCTGGCGGCCACCACCGACGAAGCGGGCTGGCCCAGCGCCACCATGCTGAGCGGGCCGGCCGGCTTTGTCGGCAGCCCGGATATCCGCAGCCTGCAGATCGCCGTGAGCCCGCCAGATCTGGCCCCGTACACTGCGCAATTCGCCGCGGGCAAGTCGATAGGCTTGCTGGGCATAGACCTGGCTACGCGCCGCCGCAACCGCGCCAATGGCGTGATCACGGCGGCGAACGGCGACGGCTTGCTGGTCGCGGTAAGTCAATCCTTCGGCAACTGCCCCAAATACATACAGCTGCGCGAAGTCCATGCGGTACCGGCCGGGCCGGATCAAGCCGGTCAGCCAGATGCCGAGTATTTCACACGGCTGGACCAGCCGGCGCGGGACTTGATAGTCCGTTCCGATACCTTGTTTGTGGCGACTACTTCAGGCAATAGCGGCCCCAACTCCGGCGTCGACATCTCGCATCGCGGCGGCAGGCCCGGCTTTGTGCGGATAGACGGCGACAGCCTGACGATACCGGATTTTGTCGGCAACCGTTACTTCAATACCCTGGGCAATATGCTGGCCGACCCGCGCGCGGCTGTATTGTTTGTCGACTTTGCCAACGGCGACCTGCTGCATGTGCAGGGCGAGGTGGAGGTGCTGTGGGACTCGCCCGACACTGGAGCTTTCCAGGGCGCGCAGCGCTTGTGGCGGCTGCATGTCAAACGCGGCTGGCGCCGGCCAGGCGCGATCCCGCTGCGCTGGAGCCTGCTCGAATATGCGCCGACCACGCTGCAGACCGGCAGCTGGTAGCCTTGTCCACTCTCCCGCGTGCGGAAGAGGGCTAGGGTGAGGGTCGTTAAAGAGATGTAGAAAATTTGTGGCCGCAAGCGCTTGCGCAAAGCCAGTCGCCGTCTATTTTTAACTCGAAATTTACTGGCCGGTGGAGGCTAAGCTTTCTGCAGAAATTTAAGCGCCCTCACCCCAACCCTCTCCCGCATGCGGGAGAGGGGGCTCGAATAGTCCACCGTCATCAAATAAATATCTGCGCTGCATCGCAAACACGGCCACAAGCAGCGCGGCTCTCGCTATACTTGCGAAAAATCAAAATCGCATAGGCAAAATATAGTGAGCAACTTCCGCTTTCCCTCCCGGCATAGTCCGCTCACTGCACTAAGGATTCGCGATCCATTGATGCGCCCGCAGCGGCGCTGACACTTACGCTATCGACTGTACGCCTGCGGCGCGCCGTCTCCTGATCCAGCCTACCCACTGCTTATGACCGAACTCAAGAATACCGAGCGCGAGCTCCATTTGTTCAGGACACGCCTGTTCTTTGCGGGCGTGCTGATCCTCATCTGCTTTCTCTTGCTGATATCGCGCTTCGCCTGGCTGCAGATCGTCAAGCACGAGCAATATGTGCTGCAGTCCGACGAGAACCGCATCCTGACCGTGCCGCTGGTGCCCAACCGCGGCCTGATCAGCGACCGCAACGGGGTGGTGCTGGCGCAGAATTATTCCGCCTATACGCTGGAGATCACGCCGTCCAGGATAGCCGAGGATATGGATGTCTTGCTCGACAAGCTGTCGCTGCTGGTCGATATCCAAGCCAGGCATCGCCGCCACTTCGTCAAGCTGCTGGAAGAGTCCAAGAACTTTGAGAGCCTGCCTATCCGCACCCGCCTCAGCGATGAAGAGATCGCCCGTTTCACAGCGCAGCGTTTCCGTTTTCCCGGGGTGGAGATACAGGCGCGCATCTTCCGCCGCTATCCCTTGGGCGAGACCGCCTCGCACGTGCTCGGCTACATAGGCCGCATCAGCCAGAAGGACGCCGAAAATATCGCCGACACGGAGGACGGCGGCAACTACAAGGGCACCAGCTATATCGGCAAGGAGGGGCTGGAAAAGAGCTATGAAAAACTCTTGCACGGCAAGACCGGCTTCGAGAAGATAGAGACCACCGCGTCCGGTCGGGCGGTGCGCAGCCTGTCGCGCAGCGCGCCGGCCTCGGGCGCCAACCTGGTGCTGTCGCTGGATATAGAGCTGCAAAAAATAGTCGAAGAGGCTTTTGGCGACCGGCGCGGCGCACTGGTGGCGATAGAGCCCGACACCGGCGAGGTACTGGCCTTCGTCTCCAAGCCCACCTACGATCCCAACCTGTTTGTCGAGGGCATAGAACAGCAGAGCTGGAATGAACTGAACACCTCGGCCGACAAGCCGCTGCTGAACCGGCCGCTGAGCGGCGCCTATCCGCCCGGCTCCACCTACAAGCCCTTCATGGCGCTGGCCGGGCTGGAACTGGGCAAGCGCACGCCGGCCATGGCGATCTCGGACGCCGGCTTTTTCAACCTGGGCAATCACCGCTTCAACGACGACAAGGTGGGCGGGCACGGGATGGTGGATTTATACAAATCCATCGTGGTGTCTTGCAATACCTATTACTACCTGCTGGCCAATGAGCTGGGGGTGGACGCGATCCACGACTTCATGCGGCCGTTCGGCTTCGGCCAAAAGACCGGGATCGACCTGGATAATGAAAGGGCCGGCCTGTTGCCGTCTACCGCATGGAAGCGCAGCGCGTACAAGCTGGCGGCGCAACAGAAATGGAATGCCGGCGACACCATCTCGCTGGGCAACGGCCAGGGCTATAACACCTTCACGCCCTTGCAGATGGCGCATGCGGTCGCCACCTTGGCCAATAACGGCGTGGTCATGAAGCCGCACCTGGTGCAGCAGCTGGAAGACCCGCAGACCCATGCCAGGACCTTGACCGTGAACCAGGAGAGCGAGCGCATACCGCTGAAGCAGGCAAACCTAGACGCCGTCAAGCAGGCGATGGTGGGCGTGACGCGCGAGGGCACTTCACGGGCGGTATTTGCCAATGCCGAGTATGTATCAGGCGGCAAGACCGGCACGGCCCAGGTATTCACGCTGAAGCGCAACGAGAAATACAATGCCGGCCGGTTGACAGAGAAATTGCACGACCACGCCTGGTATACCGCGTTCGCACCGGCCGACCACCCGCGCATCGCGATTGCGGTCATCGTGGAAAACGCCGGTAAGGGCGCCGAGGCAGCCGCGCCCATCGTCAGGAAGGCGCTGGACTACTACCTGCTGGGCAAGCATCCGCAACCGGATGGCAAGCAGGCCAAGGCCATCCTGCCCAAGGTTGAAGATGAGGTCGAAGATGAGGCCGAAGAAGATTGACACGCCGGCAAAAAAAAACCGGCGCTATCTTGCAATAGCACCGGTTCGAAGCCATGCATCAGCGGGGAGCTGGATGACGGCCTCAGAGGCGGCAAACCTTTTGTGCAACTTTAGGATTAGCTAGACTTCACTTGCAGCAGGTTCTGAATGTCTTTCACACCTTCGATGCTTGCGACCATCTTGATCACGCGGTCGCCGGCTTCGGCGCTAGGTACTGCACCGGTCAGGATGACGATACCTTGCTTGGTAGTGACATTGATTTTCAATGCGGACACTTCTTTGTCCGACACCAGAGCGCTCTTCACTTTAGCGGTGATCACGGAATCGTCCACTGCAACGGCGGCTTTTTGAGTCACGCCAGGCTTGTCGGCTTGTGCTGTCACGATAGGGTCAGCGGCGAAAGCAGACGCTGCAGTCACGGACAACAGTGCGGCAGCAACAGCAGAGATAACGGCAGGAGCGATCAGCTTACGGTTTTGCATGGTAAATCCTTTCAGTTTCGGGTTGAAGGCAGCACTGCAACAGCAACAAATCAGTAACAAATTAAGCCGTCATTGCAGCGCTACTCCCCAGCCTTACAGCACAGGCCGTGCCAGCCTTGCAAATATCCTGTGTATTCAATGACTTAACTTGCATGCGCCGGCCACGGCAGCGGCCAGGGCACGGTTTTCGGCGATTTAGTGTCGGGTAACGGCGACATATAAAAAATGCAAATATTCAAGTAGCTGATTTTAAAGGCCTTATTCTTGTCGCTCATCGGCGACAGCCTCGCCTTCCGCCCTGAACAGGCTCGGTGTCAGCGCATGTTTTTGCAGCAGCCGATAGAACTCGGTTCGGTTGCGGTCGGCCAATCTCGCCGCATCGGATACATTGCCGTCGGTCAGCTTTAACAGCTGTATCAGGTAGTCGCGCTCAAACCTTTGCCGCGCTTCGGTATAGCTGAGCACTTCCAGCGACGGCACCCGCAATGCCCGCTGCACCAGCGACAGCGGTAGCAGCGGTGCGGTGGCCAGCGCGCACACTTGCTCGACCACATTATGCAACTGCCGCACGTTGCCGGGCCAGGGCGCGGCCACCAGCGCCGCCAGCGCGTCCGGCGCAAAGCCGTTGATGCGCTTGTCGTATTTTTCCGCCAGCGCCTGGCGGAAGTGATTGGCCAGCAGCGCGATGTCTTCGCGCCTTTCCGCCAGCGGCGGCAAGGCCAGCGTGACCACGTTCAGCCGGTAGTACAGGTCTTCGCGGAACTGACCTTCTTTCATCGCGACATCCAGGTCGCGGTGGGTGGCGGACAGCACCCGCACGTCGATCGCCGTCGCCTGGTCCGAGCCCACCTGGCGCACCGTGCGCTCCTGCAGCACGCGCAGCAGCTTCACCTGCAGCGGCAAGGGCATGTCGCCTATCTCATCCAAGAACAGGGTGCCGCCGTTAGCCGCCTGGAACAGGCCGTTGCGGTGCGCCACCGCGCCGGTGAAGGAACCCTTGACGTGGCCGAACAGCTCCGACTCCAGCAATTGCTCAGGGATCGCGCCGCAATTGACGGCGATGAAGGGCGCCTTGGCCCTGGGGCTGGCGCGGTGGATGGCGCGCGCCAGCAATTCCTTGCCGCTGCCGCTCTCGCCCTGGATTAATACGCTGGCGTCGGTGCCGGCCACCAGCCTGGCTTCGGCCAGCAATTCCGCCATACGCTGGCTGCGGCTGATCAATTCCGAGCGCCAGGCCTCGTCCTTGCCGGCCGGGCCGGAGGCCCCGCCATAGCCGAAGCCGGGGCCGCTCAGACTCAGCGCATGCGCGATCTTGTCCAGCAGGATGTTGCCGTCGAAGGGCTTGGTCAGGTAGGCGTAGGCGCCGCGCGCGGTAGCTTCCACCGCATCCGGGATGGTGCCATGCGCGGTCAGCAGTATCACCGGCAGCGCCGCATACTGGCTGCGTATCTGGTCAAACAGGGCCAGCCCGTCGCACCCGGGCAGGCGCACGTCGGTCACCACCAGCGCCGGCAATTCTATCGCCAGCCTGGCCAGCGCCGCTTCGGCGCTGGCCACCGCTGTCACGCGATAACCGGCGGCGCTCAGCCGCATCGAGATCAGGGTCAGCAGGTCGGGATCGTCATCGACCAGAAGCAGCTGCTGCTGGGACTGCAACGCTTGCGGGGCGGTTTCAGTTTTTGTTTTCATGGTGCTCTCACTCTTGATACTCACTGCTTATTGTCATTGGCGGGCGGCGTAGTCGCCGGCGCGCTGCTGCCCGAGTTGCGCGGCCGCGTCGGCAGCTGCCGCTCTATCGCCTTCAAGTCTTCCAGCTTCTGGCCCAGCTGCTCGGCCTTGCGCTGCGCCTCTTTCAATTGCTGGCCCTGCTTGTCGGTGGCCTCGTCCAGGCGCCGCCATTCGGCGTAATTGGTGCTCAGGAAGTAGGCCAGCGGCTTGATATGCTCGGCCTCGGCATCAGCGGATTTGATGACGCCGTCCAGCAATGCCTGCGCGCGCGCCAGGTCGCCGTTGTTGCGCATGAAGCCCAGCACGATGGCGCGCTGGACATCGCGGTGCGGGTTCTTGGCCAGCGCATTCAGGTCGGCCAGCATCTTCGGCAGCTCAGCCGGCGGCAACAGGCGGGTCCTCTGGTAGTAGGCCAGCAGGTCTTCGGTCTCGTTGGCCGCTACAGCTGCAGCGATCGGCGCCGGTGCGGCGCTGACGACGGGCGCTGCCGTGGCCACCGGCGGGGTCTTGCAGGCCGTCAGCAGCAGGCCATACAGGCAGCAGCAGAGGGCGGCGTTAGGTTTAAGATTCATAGGGGTAGCTCAATCCGGAAATGGGCGCCCGCGACGGCGGGCAGGAGTTGTACCTTGCCGCCGTGGGCGGCGATGTATTCGTAGACTATCGACAGGCCTATGCCGTTGCCGCTGCGCGCCCCCGAGGGTTGGCGCGCGCCCTGGTAAAAGGGTTCAAAGATGCGCGCTGCATCGGCGGCGGCCACGCCCGGCCCCTGGTCCATGCAGTCTATGCTGAGGCGCCCGCCGGCGGCGGCCAGCACAAAGCGGATCGTGCCGCCGGCGGGGCTGAAGCGTACCGCATTCGACAACAGGTTGGCCAAGGCCACGCCGAGTTTTTCGGCGTCGACGACGATATTCGGCAGCGTGCCGGGGGTATCTTGCAGCAGCACTTGCAGCCCGCGCGACTGCCATTGCAGGCGCTGGCCGTCTATCACCGTGTGCAGCAATTGCGCCGGGTTGACCGTGGTTTTTTGCAGGTGCTGCGCATCAAAGGCGGCGGCGTTATAGCGCAGCAAGTCTTCTATTTGCGTCTGCAGCGACGCGGTGTTCTGGCGCAGGATGCGGGCGATTTCGCGCTGCTTGTCGGACAAGCTGCCGGCGACTTCGTCTTCCAGCAGGGCCACGCCCTCGCGCAGCGCCGCCAGCGGGGTTTTCAGCTCATGCGAGATATGCCGCAGGAAGCGGGCCTTGTCGGCCTCCAGTTCCGCCAGGCGCTGCCGCAGCCAATCGAGCTGTCGGCCCAAGCGGCGGATGTCGGCCGGGCCGCTGACCTGGATCGCCTGGTCGAACATGTTTTCGCCCAGCCTTTCTATCGCCAGCTCTACCTGCGCCAAGGGGCGCGACAGCCACAGGCCGAAGCTCAGCGCCAGCAGTATCGCCAGTATCATCGCGCCTATCACCAGGCCCATCAGCAGGCGGCGCTGGCGCTCCAGCTCGGTCAGCGACAGGTCGTTGCGATGCTCGATCTCGCGCTTGCTGGCCAGCGCCAGCTGGTCATTGATCTCCGGCAGCCGCACGAAGGCCTGGTATAGCGCCTGCTGGTTCTGGTGCATCCTGTTCTTGTTCGGCTGCCGGCCTTCCTGCAAGACCTTCCAGGCCAGCTCGCTTTGGCTGTTCCATTCTTGCACTTGTTGCGGCGGCAAGGCCGGGATGGCCTGGGTCAGCGCCTGCAAGGAAGCGCGCGCTTCCTGCCAGGCGTCAAAGAAGATATCGCGAAACGCGCTGTCGTCCAGCACCAGGTACTGGCGCGCGCTGCGTTCCATGGCGATGGTCCGCTCCGCCATCCTTTGCGTGTCTTCGGTCAGCTGCACCGCCTGGTGCGCGACCGCGCGGCTCTGCTTGGTCAGGCGCTCCAGCGTCAGCAAGGCGTGCACCGAGGTGCCGCTGAGCAGCACGGCAATCAGCATGAAACCGGCCAGCAACAGTTGACGGAAAGAGAGGGTGGCTAACATGGTCTCCGGTGGTGACGCAAATCGTCCTGTCTGGGATGGGGAGGCTAGCCTACACGGCTGGCTGCCGGACGGGCAATAAACCCGGGTTTATTTTGTAAGCAAATTTGTCCAAGGCTGGCTGAGCGACTGTAACAAAGCCCTTGCCAACGCTCGGTGTGCTGGCGCACTCAAAAAATCCTGTTACGTCTTGTAATATCTTGCGAGCCTCAGCGTCAACGCTGCAAGCAAGGCCGACGTTGTGTAACTGTTGCAACATTTCCGGCCTGTCACTGATGCACGGCTGGCCGCTTGACCAAGACAAGGAAAACACCATGAGACGCTGGGCAAACACACAAGGGATCAAGACATCGGCCAGGGCCGGCCTGCTGGCGCTGGCGGCCATGTTTACCGTGGTGGCGCAGGCCGGGGAGATCACGCTATACGAACACAGCGGCTTTAACGGACGCCAGGTTGAACTGCGCGCTATCACGCCCAGCCTGGGCGATATAGGTTTCAATGACCGCGCCTCCAGCGTGGTAGTGCGCTCAGGCCGCTGGGAAGTCTGCAGCGACAACAATTTCCAGGGCAGTTGTGCAGTGCTGGAACGCGGCGAATACCGCAGCCTGGACCCGCGCCTGAATAACCGCATTTCCTCGGTGCGCGAGGTTGGTGGCTATGGTGGTGGCTATGCCGGCAACCCGGGCAGGCCAGCCAAGCGCCCGGCGATACAGATGTTTTCGCGGCAAAGTTTTGGCGGGCAGTCGATCAGCTTTAGCGAGGACGCCAGCGACCTGAGGGCCAACGGCTTTAACGACGAAGCGGCCAGCATCGTCGTCATCGAGGGCACCTGGCTGCTGTGCAGCGACGTCGGCTTCGGCGGCGAGTGCCGTACCTATGGCCCGGGGCAGTATCCCGACCTCGGCTATGGCATGGCCAACAAGGTCTCTTCCGCCCGCGCGCTGCCGGAGCGCAATGACGGTAATGACAATCGGCCGATACACGGCGGCGGCTGGAGCCGGCCGCCCCGTGACGAAGACCGCAGCAACTATCCGCGCCTGGTGCTGTTTTCCGAAGACGGCTTGCGCGGACGCAGCATGGCGGTGTCCGGCAATATGGTGGACTTGAGCAACGCCGACTTCAATGACAGGGCGGCGTCGATGGTGATAGAGAACGGTTACTGGGAATTCTGTTCCGACGCCTATTTCCGCGGCCAGTGCCGCGTGCTGGGGCCGGGCCAGTATCCGCGCCTGGAGCCGGCTTTCTATCGCAGGCTATCCTCGGTGCGCGCAGCCGCGCCGGAAGCCAGCCCTGTGCCTGTCCCCGGCCCCCAGCGCGGCGAGGTGGAACTGTTCACCTCGGCCGGTTTTGGCGGCGACCGTTTTGCGGTGGCGCAAGACTTGTCCAGCTTCCGTAGCGGCGGCTTCAATGACAGGATAGGCTCGATGGTGATCCATAGCGGCCAGTGGGAGTTTTGCACCGACGGCGATTTCCGCGGCCGCTGTACGGTATTCGGCCCCGGCCGTTATCCCGGCCTGGGTGGCTTGACCAACCAGCTGTCGTCGATGCGCAGAGTGCGTTGATGCTGTCAGGCTTTGCCTGACGATATGCCGGCCAGCCACCGCCGGCGGGGTTTAAACGGATTACAATAGCGTTTACCTGCCGCCGAAGGAGCAAACGGCCGGCCTGCATTTATCAAAAGGCAATAATGAACAAATCCGAAGCCATACAGATCGCCAATGAATCATTGCGCGCGAATGTGCTGAACGACAGCAATACCCAATTTTCCAACGTGGTCCGCTACGCCGGCGACGAAGGCTGGTGGCTGAATATCCCGCTGACCAATTTCCGCAAGGAAAATCATTTCTTGATCTGCAGCGAAAAAGCCAAGATCATCCGCCATCTGGTGATCAAAGCCAATAATATCCTGAGCCCGGCGACCAAGTTCCGCGTCAAGGACGGCGTGGCCGACGTGTTCATCTCTTCCGCCAATCCCAAGCGGCTGGTGGATACTCTGCAGGGTGGAACCAAGTACAGCTTCAATAAACACCTGGTGGACGAGCATAGGTTCTAGCCGCCTGTGGCATACTCGACCCATGCCTATCCCACCCAATTCGAACCTCCTTCTGGCTGGCGCCGCTGCCGCTGGTACCCTCTCCGGGGCCCTGCGCAATATCGCCCTGGGCTGGCTGCTGTGCGTATCGCTGGGTGCGCATGCGGCATGTACGCGCACCATCAATGTACCGATTTCCCCTATAGGCCTGAGCGTGATCGTGAACGGCGACGTCTTCAGCGGCGTCTATCCCGATGTATTGCGCAGCGCCGGCGCCAAGGACGGCTGCAATTTTGAGTTTTCGGCCGTGCCGCGGGCGCGCCTGGATGCGATGTTTGAAGCCGGCAAGGTCGACCTGCTGATACCGGCATCGAAAAACACGCGCCGCGACGAGCACGGGCTGTTCGTACCGCTGATTTTCGGCCGCGCCATGGTGATCTCTGCCGCCCCCGGCAAGCCTGCTATACGCAGCGCGCAAGACTTGCTGGACCGGCGCGAACTCAAGGTGGCGCTGGTGCGCGGCTTCGACTTCGGCGACGGCTACCAGAACCTGGTCAGGGAATTGAGCCAGCAGGGCCGGGTATACCTGGATGCGGATGTGGTGTCGGTGGCCAGGCTGATGCACTCCGGCGCCGCGGATATCACCATCATGGCGCCTTCCATCCTGGCCGGCGCCATCCGGGACGAGCCGCGCACGCCAGGACTGCTGGAAAGATTGCGTTACGAGGCCATAGAAGAGTTGCCCTGGAACGACAGCGGCGCCTATATTTCCAAGACTACACTGAACGAGGCCGACCGCGCCGCGCTGCGCGACCTGCTGGAGCGCTCGGTCAAGTCGGGGGCGATCTGGAGCGCTTTCCAGCGCTATTACCCGGCCGGCGTGCTGAACGGCAGCATACGGCCGCGCTAGGCTTACAATGACCACCTGTCTTCAGGCTGTCTTATTTTGGCGATGATTTGCTGTACCAAATCGGCTTTCCAGTGCAAAATCAACCTAGGCGGTCTTATCAAATGATTCATCCCCCGTCACGCCCGCCGTAGAACACTGACTCAACCCGTTAGCACGACCAGGCAGCATTTTCCCAGGAGAATGACGATGCGTTTGCTGGACTTGATCATTGGCGCTTCCCCACGTACTCCCGGCTATGCCCGGGCCACCGGAGTGATTGCACCGGACCAAGGACAGGAAATGCGGATCTGGGTAGATGTGCCGGAAGAAATGGCCGCCGACCTGTCGGACAACGGCAATCCCTGGCTGGCCGCCATGCTGCCGATGGCGGCAGCGGCGCATGAAGATATCCAGCTGTCACTGCCGGTCGATGCACTGCTGCTGGAAAACCTGCGCGGGGTATCGCGCATCTGGGCGGGCTGGTATCCCGAACTGGACGTGGTAGGCCTGGACGCAGTGGGCCTGGATTGTGCCAGTTGTGCCGCTGCCGCACCTCCCCCGCCAGACAGGACGGCTGCGTTTTTTTCCGGCGGCATAGACTCTTATTACACGATAGCGCGGCGCCTGCCCGGCAATGACGCCGGCCTGCCGGTGGTGGGGCGCGTGGATGAATTGCTCAGCGTATGGGGCTTCGATGTGTCGGTCAACGACCAGGCTGGCTTCGCCCCGATGGCGCAATTGCTGGAATCGGCGGCCGAACAGATCCAGCGCAGCCACGCCATCATCCATACCAATTTGCGCGACAACCGTACCGTCTGGCAGCGCCGGTGGGGGCCGCTGACCAACGGCGCCGGCCTCAGCTTCGTCGCGCTGATGCTGGAGAAACGCTATCGGCAAGTGTTCCTTGGCTCGTCTTATCCCAACTATACCGGCGTGCCCTGGGGCTCGCACCCGCTGGTGGACCCGCTGTTTTCCACCTCGGCGATGCAGATCGTGCACGACGGCGCCAGCAGCACCCGGGTGGCCAAGACCGACCTGGTGGCCAGGTTCCTGCCGGCGCAGTCCGCCCTGCACGTATGCCAGGCCATGGCGGAAAGCAATTGCTCGGAATGCGAAAAATGCTACCGCACCATGATCACGATCGACATCCTGGGCCACCGGCAGGCGATGGCCCAGGTGTTCGACTGGTCACGCTATGATGTCGCGGCGATCAAGAATCTCAGCATAGGCGGCGTGCGCGACGGGATTTTTTACGACGAAATCATCGCCGCCGCGCGCGCGGCCGGCCGCCATGACGTACTGCGGGGGCTGCTGCGCGCCAGAGCCCGCTCGCGGCTGCTATACCCGGCCCTGCAAATCAGCGATTGGCTGATGAAAATGCCGTTCCTGTGGCGCGCCGGATCGGCACTGAAAAAAATCATGCAGCACGGCACGATCAGGCAAGACTATATCGAGCATCCGAACGCGCCGTCCGAGCATTGAAGGCAGCTCGTGGCAAGACCCATTTTCCAGGAGAAGAATGATGCGTTTGCTGGATGTCAGTATCACCCCGTCTCCGCGCACTCCTGGCTATACCAGGGCGGCCGGCAACATCGCCTACGATAACGGCGAGCAACTGCAGATCTGGGCCGACGTGCCGGACGCCATCGCCGACGGGCTCTCCGACAGCGGCAATCCCTGGCTGCTGGTCATGCTGCCGATGGCGGCCTCCCGGCATGAGGATATCCAGCTGTCGCTGCCGGTGGATGGGCTGTTGAAGGAAAACCTGGGGGCGGTGCTGAAGATCTGGACCGGCTGGTATCCGGACCTGGCCGAAGTCGACTTTGATTGCCCGAGCTATTGCTCCACCGGACAACATGACAACGGCAAGACGGCCGCATTTTTCTCTGGCGGGGTAGACTCGTATTTCACCCTGGCAAGGCATCTGCCCGGGAATGGCTATGGCCTGCCGGCCATCGGCGCTATCGACGATTTGCTGACGGTGTGGGGATTCGACGTCCGCCTGAACGATGAATCCAGCTTCACGCCCCTGCGCAACATGCTGGCGCGGGCTGCCGGCGAGATAGGGCGGAATAATTTCATCATCCACACCAACCTGAAAGACAAGGCCTGGACCGAACGCTGGGCGCAACTGACCCATGGCGCCGGCATGGGCTTTATCTCACTGTTGCTGGAAAAACGCTACCGCCAGGTGCTGATAGCCTCCAGCTACACTTACCCCAGGCTGTTGCCCTGGGGTTCGCATCCCATGGTGGACCCTCTATTTTCTACCTGTACCACCCAGATAGTGCACGACGGCGCCGGCGCCACCCGGGTCGAAAAGACCGACCTGGTGGCCCGTTTCCCGCCGGCCCAGCCTGCGCTGCACGTGTGCCTGGTCCTGGCGGAAAAAAATTGTTCACATTGCGAAAAATGCTATCGCACCATGATTACGCTGGACATACTGGGGCATAAAGAGGCGATGACCGGGTCCTTCGACTGGTCCAGGTACGATATCGCGGAAATCAGGAAGATGAAGGTCGGCAGCGCGCACAAGCTGGAATTCCACCGCTCCAATATAGCGGCCGCGCACCAGGCTGGCCGCAGCGATATCGAAAACGGGCTCAGGCAGGCGATGCTGCGCTCCAGGCTGAGCTTTCCCCTGCTGCAAATCAGCGAGCGCCTGCTCAAACTGCCGCTGCTGTGGCGGCTGGGAATGGGGCTCAGGAAGCTGGTGCTGCATGACGCAATCTACTAGGAAAATTAGCTCCCGCTACTGCCGCAGGCGGCGCGCAGGATGGCCATCGCCGGCGGTATCGCGGTCTCGCCGATCGCGCCGTAACCAAACACCAGCCCTGCTTGCGCGGGCCGCTTGAGCAGGCAATACCGGCTCAGCGGATTGACGCTGAGGCCTTGCCGCTGCACCCTGTGCACGATGTCCTGCAGCCCGCCTGCCGTCTGCGGCAAGGCCAGCGCTGCCAGGTGCAGGCCGGCGGCCGAAGGCAGCACCCGCAATTGCGGGCCGAAGCCGGTTTGCAGGGCCTCCAGCAAGAGCCGGCGGCGGCGGTCGTAGACCAGCCGCATCTTGCGCACGTGGCGCGCCAGGTGGCCTTCACTGATGAAGGCGGCCAGCGTGTCCTGCGCCAGCAGATTGCCGTGCCAGTCGCTGCACTGGCGGGCCGCGGCCAGGGCCGCCTGCGCCCAGGCCGGCGCCACCACAAAACCCAGCCGCAGCGCCGGGAACAAGCTCTTGGAAAAGGTGCCTACATAGAACACGGAGTCGGCCCGATCCAGCGTCTGCAAGGCGTCCAGCGGCCGGCCGCCATAGCGGAACTCGCTGTCGTAATCGTCTTCGATGATCACCGCACCGTGCCGTTGCGCGTGCTCCAGCAGAGCCGCCCTGCGCCTGGCCGACATCGCGACGCCGAGCGGGAACTGGTGCGAAGGGGTGACGCAGATGATCTTCGCTTGCTTCGGCAATTGCTCGACCATCAAACCTTCTTCATCCACCGCCACCGGGATTATTTTTGCGCCGGCGGCGGCCAGCACGGCGCGCAGCGGCGGATAACCGGGGTCTTCCACCGCGACCACGGTCTTGCCGGGCGTGACCAGGATGCGTGCCAGCAGGTCGAAGGCTTGCTGCGCGCCGGATGTGACCAGGATGTCTTGCGGGCTGCAGGCTACCGCGCGCGTTTGCGACACATGGATGGCGATCGCGGCCCGCAAGGCCGGCCGGCCTTGCGGGCCCTCGTAGCTGGAGCGGGCCTTGGACAGGCTGTGCAGGCTGCGCGCCGACAGCCGGCGCCAGACGTCGAACGCAAAATACTGCTGGTCCGGGCTGCCCAGCTGGAAATCATATAAAGGAGGTACTTCAGCCTGGGTTGTTATCGTGGCAGGCGGATTGCGCCAGTAGTGGTTCAGCCGCTGCCCATGCTGGCCGGGCGGCACGGCGGCACCAGGCTTGCCGGCCGCCTGCTGCCGGTGCCGGTGCGGGGATAGGGCTCGCGCAATATAAGTCCCTGCCCCCGGCCTGGCCTCCAGATAGCCTTCCGCCAGCAATAAGTCATAGGTCGCCACCGCGGTATTGCGCGATACCCCGTAGGTTGCCGCCAATACCCGGGTCGGCGGCAGCCGCAGGCCGGGCTGCAGGCGGCCGTCCAGGATCGCGGCCCTGAACTGGCTGTGCATGGCGCGCAATAGCTGGCGGCTATCCTTGCCCGGCAGATCCAGCGCCAACTCAAAAATTGGTTCCATAAAATTAGCTTAATGTGGATCTTTTAGCATACCAGATAACCGCTTATCCTGTGCTGCATCGATAGCTATTCGGGGAGAAATGAAGTGATAGACCTTTATTACAGCGCAACGCCTAACGGCCACAAGATGACCATGTTCCTGGAAGAAACAGGGCTGGACTACCGCATCATCCCGGTGAACCTGGGCCAGGGCGAGCAATTCCGGCCCGAGTTCCTGGCCATTTCGCCAAACAACAAGATCCCGGCCATGATCGACCATGCCCCGGCGACGGGCGCTGCGCCTATCACGCTGTTTGAGTCCGGCGCGATGCTGCTGTATTTGGCGGAAAAAACCGGTCGCCTGCTGCCGGCCGGCATTCAAGACCGCATGGAAGTGCTGAAATGGCTGTTCTGGCAGGTCGGCGGCCTGGGCCCCATGGCCGGGCAGATCGGCCACTTCAATGTGTATGCGCCGGAAAAAGTACCGTATGCGATACAGCGCTACACCAGCGAGGTCAGGCGCCTGTACGGCGTGCTGGACCGGCAACTGGCCGGGCGCGATTTCATCGCCGGCGACTTCTCTATCGCCGACATCGCCTGCTATCCATGGATAGTGCCGCATGCGGCGCACGGCCAGGACCTGGCGCAATTCCCTAACCTGCAGCGCTGGTTCCACGCCATGGCCGCCAGGCCGGCCACCATCCGCGCCTACGCCGGTTCCAGCGACGTGTATGCACGCAGCGCTGGAGCACTGTCGGCGGAAAGCCGGAAAATTCTGTTCGGGCAGAACGCCGCCTGAGCTTCCTTATGCGATTGATACTAAATTGAGGTGCTAAATTGAGGTGCTATATGCATGACATGCTGCACGGCATGCGTCATTTCCTGACGATTTCCCTGTTGGCCCTGTCCGCGTCCTGCTTTGCCGCCAGCGGCCAGGAAAGGGCGGAAATTGCCGGCCACGGCCTGATCGGCAGCCCCGCCCCGCGGCTGGTGCTAAAGAGCATAGACGGGACCGACATCGACCTCGGCAGCCTATACGGCAAGAAGGCCGTGTACCTGAAGTTCTGGGCTACCTGGTGCCAGCCCTGCCGCGAACAGATGCCACATTTCCAGCACACCTATCAGCAAGCCGGAACCGACCTGGCCGTGATAGGCGTGAACGCCGGTTTCAACGACACCCTCGCCGACGTGCGCGACTACCGCCGCCAGCTGGGCCTGGGCATGCCGCTCGTCATCGACGATGGCCGGCTGGCCAAGGCCCTGCATTTGCGGGTCACCCCGCAGCACATCGTGATAGGCCGCGACGGCCGCATCCAGTATGTCGGCCATCTGGCAGATGCCAGGCTGGACGCCGCACTGCAGGCGGCGCGCTTGCCAGCCGCTGCCAGTAACAAATCGGCTGTCGCCCAGCCTGCTTTCCAGCAAGCCTACCGCATCGGCGACCGCCTGCCCGCGCTCAGCCTGGCGACGCTGGACGGTAAAACCTTCCCTTTGCGCCAGCCGGCCGATAAGCGCAACACCGTGCTGGTGTTCCTGTCGCCATGGTGCGAATCCTATCTGGCCAGCAGCCGTCCGCAAGCTTCGGCCAATTGCCGCGCGGTGCGCGAACAGGTAGCCGCGCTGGCTGGCGACGGCCGCATGCGCTGGCTGGGCATCGCTTCCGGCCTGTGGGCCAGCAAGGAAGAACTGGCCAGCTATCGCAAGGAATTCCAGGTCGCCGTCCCGCTCACGCTGGATGAATCGGGCGACCTGTTCAGGGCCTTTGGCGTCACGACCGTGCCGACTTTACTGGTGCTCGATGCCAACGGCAAGCTGCTGCACAGGATAGACGGCCCTGAGCTGCGCCCGTCCGTAAAGCTGGCCGCCTTATTGCCTTGAAGCCGCAAACAGGCAGGAAAAAAAACAGGAGAATATGATGAGAAATTCTGATATGAAAATAGTCGATGTCGCCACCTTGTTCTTTCTGGCTGGACTGTGGGGAGCTTCCTACTTGTTCATGCGCATCGGCGCCGGCGAATTCGGCGCGCTAGCTATGGCCGGCGCCAGAGCCGCGGGCGCCGCCTTGCTCTTGCTGCCGCTGCTGGCGGCGCGCCGCGATGGCGGCCTGGCTGCCTTGCGCCAGCACTGGAAGCCCATCGCGCTGGTCGGCATTACCAATTCGGCCCTGCCCTTTGTGCTGTTCGGTTTCGCCGCACTCAGCATCAATGCCAGCCTGTCGGCGATCTTCAACGCAGCCACGCCGCTATATGCAGCACTGCTGGGCTTGCTGTGGCTGCGGGAAAGCATCAGCGCCCAGCGCGGCCTGGGCCTGGCAGTGGGCTTTGCCGGCGTGCTGTGGCTGGTATGGGACAGCGCCAGCTTCAAGGCCGGCGCCGACACGGTAGCGAGCGGATGGGCCGTGCTGGCCTGCCTGGCGGCGACCTTGCTGTATGCCTTTTCCGCCCACTACAGCAAGCAGCGCCTGGCCGAAGTGCCGCCACTGGCCATCGCCAGCGGCAGCCAGCTGGTCTCGGCTATCGTGCTGGCGGTACCCGCCTTCCTCTACTGGCCGGCCGCCAACCCCTCGCCACGCGCATGGCTATCCCTGCTGGCCCTGACCGTGGCCTGCACCGCGCTGGCCTACGTGCTGTTCTTCAGGCTGATCGCCAAGGTCGGCGCATCCCGCACGATGACCGTGCCCTTCCTGGTGCCGGCCTTTGGGGTGTTGTGGGGAGTGCTGTTCCTGGGCGAGGCCTTCAGCTTGCAGATGGCGATCGGGAGTGGCTTGATAGTGCTGGGGACGGCGTTGACTACTGGGCTAGTTAGATTGCCGGCGCGGCGGATCGCGGCGGATGTGGCCTGATCGCTAGGTTTACGCTTGATAATTAGGATACGCTATCGTGGAGACACGTCGGGGGTAGCCCGACAGCTACTCACTCTTTCTTGCTTCGCCAAGAAAGAGTGAGCAGAAAGAAGGCGACCGCAGACTTGCCCTACGGGTAATGGGGCTACGCCCCATTACATTTTGCGCATCACAAAAAATGGGAAATGAACGAAACTCGCTACGCTCAAACAACGTTCATTTCTGATCCATTTTCTGCGAAGCGCAAAATGCAGCGTCCCAAGCGGGGGTAAGTCAAAAACAACGTCAACGACAACCCCAACACCCAACCAAGCCGTCTCAATTTTTGCAGAACAGGTTTCGTTCGAGAACGGAGAATCTGGTTGCAGCTGTTTTTGAATTTGCTGTTGTCTTTGACTTGCAAACCGCTTGGAGCCTCGCCGATTGTGCGGTACAGAAAATGGATCAGAAACGGGTGTGTCTGAGCGCAGCGAGTTTCGCCCGTTTCCCATTTTTTGTACCGCATAATCGGGCACCCCGAA
>JAZJYH010000098.1:0-119396 GCA_040390485.1 Pseudomonadota bacterium | reverse complement strand
AGCTCGATGACCGCTGCGACCGAAGAGCAACGCTAAACTGCGCCTGCCCGCCTGGCCGTCGAAGGAACAGGACTAAAGTCTTCGCAATTTCCAGCGCGACACTATCTCCTAGGTCTTCGGCTACAAGAGCGAGCGCTAGATCTATCCCTGCGGAGGTGCCAGCCGACGTATACACATTGCCATCTTTCACCCATATAGGCGTCGGATCGACCGCGACTTTTGGGTAACGTTCAGCTAATTGTGTTGCCATCTGCCAATGAGTTGTTGCTCTACGACCGTCCAATAGTCCCGCATCCGCCAATGCGAACGCGCCGACACATATTGAGCATACTCGGCGCACCGATGGTGACTTGGTTCGTATCCACTCAATCGCTTCTGGATCAAGTCGTTCAATCGACCTAAAACCAGAAGCGACGATCAAGGTGTCGATTGGCTCGTCGGCACGCCTCTCCTGTTCAAGCGTCTTGTGCCCCCGTAGTCCGATGCCGACTTCGCTTTCCAGGCACACATCCGCACTACAACATACCAATTCAATCGTATAGTGAGCGGGCTCATCGAGTAGCCGGTTCGCAAAGGAGAACACCTCGGCCGGCCCGATCACATCAATCGCCTCCACCGGCGGCAAACCCAAAATCACGATTCGCTTATGCCGTCCAGCCTTAGGCTGCTTACCTAGCTCCGTCCGCTTATCCATTTTCGCCTCATCCATGCACTAGATCGTATTTTGGCACAAATCGACTGAAAACAGTCATTTGCGCCACTCCGAGAACGCCTAAGCTGAAGACCTCGTCAACTTCACGTTCGCGGAGAACACATGAACACACTAGTCACTATCGGAGGCGTTACCCCCCCGGATTCTGCGCTCACCCGGAAAGCGGTATCGCTCGTCGAACGGGTCCATTCAAAAGTACTGCTTAACCACTTGCACCGGACATGGTGGTTTGCCGAATTCATAGCCAAGCGGCGGGGGTTAGCGTACGACCGCGAGCTTGTCTATCTCGCCGCAATTCTGCACGACCTTAGCCTCTCCGACGAGTTCGCGGCAGACCAGCGCTTCGAAGTTGATAGCGCTGATGCTGCCAGCCGGTTCCTGATCGAGAACGACTATCCAAAATCCAAGGCCGAGCTTGTCTGGGATGCCATTGCTCTCCACACTTCCTCAGGCATCGTCGATCGCAAGCAACCCGAAATTGCGCTTATTAACGTCGGGGCCTATGCCGACCTTTTTGGGCTTCGACTGGATGAAATTACGCCATCCCTCATTGATGATGTGATCGCTCTTTACCCCAGGATTGGATTGAAGGCTGCGTTTACAGAAGCGTTAGCTGAAGTCGTCAGGAAAAAGCCCTATACAGCTATTAACACTGGATTGGTCGATATTGGACATCGTCATGTTCATGGCTTCAATTGCACGAACCTATGCGACCTCATCAACAACGCTCCATTCGACAGCTGAGAGATTCTGTCGCGTCAAGGCGGCGGGTTAGAACGGCTTGCGGGTTTCTTCGCTGGCCGTTGGCCATGGCTATGCGTAACGGTGGCGTGGGCGGTTGTCCGCTTCGCCGCGGCTCGATGGTGCAAGACGCATTGCACCATGGGGCTTAGCGGACAAATTTTGTGATCTCGAAAATCCCACAATCAGTGGGGGACTATGGGTTGAAGTGCGCGTCGGAATTTAAGCGCATGTATGCAGTTGATCTTCTGCACAACTCGCCCCCCCACTGAGTCGCCAATACCTCATATGTCAAGGGGCGGCATGGGATTGTCGCGAAAGAAGGCACTTTAACTTTGCTGCAACCATCCTTGCCACCGAGGAATGGTTTCATTCAGCACACTAGGAGGAAACATCCGTGCAACAGATATTTATCGAACTCTACAACTACGGCCCTGCCTGGGCCAAATGCTCTGAAAATGAGCGAGCCGATTTCATTAAAAAAATCATCGAGGCGGTGGATGGAATGAAAGCTGCCGGCGTCGATGTCATCGCCTATGGCAAGAACGCCCGCGAAACGGATCATCGTGCGCCGTACGATTTCTTTTGCGTCTATCGCGTGCCGAGCGTTGAGTTTCAGCGCGAATTCGAGCGCCGGATTGCTGCGTCCGGCTGGTATGACTATTTTGAGCAGGTGAATGTCAGAGGGTCTGTAGAAGATTTTTCGGATGTGCTCCTAGGCAACGTCAAGATGCTTCGTCCGGACTGAGCCTGTTAACGGAGCTTTTGCTACAGATGAGAACGGGCTTCCTCGCAGCCGCATCCTGTCGATCACGAACCGCTGAGCCAGGTTAAGTAACAGCAAAAAGGAAATCACTATGTCTTTGAAAGAAAAACTCGACGCCTTCAGGGCAGACGTTGAATCTGGTACGAGAGTCCCAAGTTCCGTGGTGGAGAAACTTCACAGGTCAACCGAGGAACTCGTCGCCTCAGGCCAAGCGGAGCGAGCAAAAAAGGCAGGCGACAGAGCGCCAGCGTTCGCGCTCGAGAATACCGATGGCCGAGCGATCAATCTTGCAGATCTTCTAGCCAATGGGCCGGTGGTTTTGAGCTTCTATCGCGGGGTCTGGTGTCCCTACTGCAATTTGGAACTTCAGGCGCTGGAAGAGGCTCGCAGCGACATCGCCGCTCGAGGCGCACAGCTAGTCGCCATTTCGATGCAGACCGCAGCGAACAGCCGTAAGTCGATCAGAGATAATAAGCTCGGTTTCCCAATTCTGGTCGATCCACACGGTACAGTAGCCGACGCGTATGGCCTGCGCTTCGCGTTGCCAGACTATCTGATCGATGTCTACAAGACCGTCTTCAAGAACGATCTGGCTGTCATCAACGACGATCCGGCATGGACCCTGCCGATGCCGGCCCGCTATGTCATTGAGCAGAACGGCATGATCGTCTATGCCGAGGTGACCCCCGACTACACCCGTCGACCGGAGCCAGCCGAACTGTTGCCTGTCCTCGACCGGCTCGGGACACCAACCGCATAGGGAGCGCAATTGACGGCACCCTGCGGGGGCAAAGTCTACGTCATCGTTTGTACTGAAGTACCTTAAGCGCCGGTCCTGATTCGGTCTGCCTCAGGCGGCGGGTGGCGCGTTGGAACGGCCGCGCGTTTAGCCCCGCGTTGGGATACTGAATTAGGGAACCAGATAAGAATGCCATCCGATACCTCGTAACGACCCAGGCCAGTAGTTCTGCCTGCGAAATTACAATAACTGTTCTTGGAGCAACGAATGTCTGTACAAACCAAAACCACGCTCAAAGTAGCTGCAGTCCAGGCTGCTCCAGCGTTCCTCGACTTACAAGCCGGCGTCGCCAAGTCGATCACACTGATTGACGAAGCCGGCGCCGCCGGCGTCGAACTGATTGCCTTCCCTGAGACCTGGCTACCTGGCTATCCATACTGGCTGTGGCTGGGTACCCCGGCGTGGGGTATGGGACGCGGCTTTGTAAGCCGTTATGCCGAGAATTCTCTACACTACGACAGCCCAGAAGCAGATCAGCTGCGTGCGGCTGCCAAGCGCAATCGTATCTATGTGGTGATGGGGCACTCTGAACGCGGAGGCAGTAGTCTTTACATCGCACAGTGGATTATCGGTCCGGACGGCAAAGACGTTGCCCGCCGCCGCAAATTGAAGCCGACGCACGTTGAGCGTACGCTGTTTGGCGAAGGAGATGGCAGCGACTTGGCGGTACACGACCTTCCCATTGGTCGCGTCGGTGCTCTGTGCTGCTGGGAACATCTGCAGCCTCTGTCCAAATATGCGATGTACGCCCAGAACGAACAGATTCACGTAGCTGCCTGGCCTAGTTTTTCTCTGTACGAGCCGTTCGCTTTCTCTTTAGGGGCAGAGGTGAATAATGCCGCTAGCCGCATTTATGCTGTTGAAGGCTCATGTTTCGTGCTTGCGCCCTGTTCTGTTGTTTCTCCAGAGATAGTTGACTTGTTGTGCGATACGCCGGAAAAGCATCCACTTCTGCACGCTGGTGGCGGGCACGCTGTGATCTATGGGCCAGATGGGGCATCCCTGTGCGAGAAGCTGCCGGAAGGGCAAGAAGGGCTTCTGATCGCAGACATCGACCTCAGTGCCATTACTGTGGCTAAGTCGGTGGCCGATCCTGCCGGCCACTATTCGCGACCAGACGTCACTCGTCTGCTGATCAATAGGCGTAAATCAAATCCGGTTGAGTACTTTTCGTTGCCGTTGGATCAACAGGAAAATGGTAGTGAATAGTCGGAGGGGAGAGGCATGGTCTAAGCGAGTCACTAGTAGGTGGCTTCGCCCATGACGCGCAAGGCGCTGATTGTCAAACAAGGTCGAACCGTAGCACGGATACATTTGTCGAATTGTTTGTCATCTGAGCGCCTTGCGTGCTCAAAAACGCGATCATTTTAAAAGAACCCAGTAGGAACGTCAGTGGCATGTTTTTCCGCCACCGAAGGCCTGCTCACCCGCGTTGCTTAAGCTAAGTATGCACGCCCGGCATCGGTAGCGCTTAATTTACGAGTGCTGCGCTGAATCAGTCGTACATTCAGATTCGCCTCTGGACTGCTTGGATATTTTCCTGCCATTGACGCGGACAAGCCGAAGCGCTTGCCTGCTGCTACCAGATTTCCTTCGTCTATCGCCGCAACAAACACCTCTATTTCAGTTAAGCGGTCCACTGATGTCCCTACACTTTTATCAAATAAGGAAGAATCATCATGAAAATTGCAGTCAATGGTATCGAAATTAACGTCAAAGACCAGGGCGACGGCGCTCCAGCGCTGGTATTTCTGCACTACTGGGGCGGTTCGTCGCGCACGTGGGACGCGGTCATCGCAGCGCTGCCTCCGAGTTATCGCACCGTGGCGCCGGATCTGCGAGGCTGGGGCGATTCTGACGCACCCGTTATCGGCTATGCATTGGCTGACTTCGCCGACGATGCACAGCAAATGATCGCCCACCTGGGCCTGCGTGAATACGTGCTGGTGGGGCACTCTATGGGCGGCAAGATCGCCCAGGTGCTCGCCTCGCGCCGCCCTGCGGGTCTGGTCGGCCTAGTGCTGGTTGCACCTGCGACACCGACGCCGCTGGCGTTGCCGCCTGAGGCCCGCGCTTCAATGCAATCTGCCTACCTGTCGCGCGAATCGGTCGGTATGGCACTCGACCACATGCTGACCGCCAAGCCGCTGGCTGCTGCTCAGCGTGAGCAAGTCATTGCCGACAGTCTGCGCGGCGCGCCGCAGGCCCGCGATGCCTGGCCCACATCGACCAGCCTCGAAGATATTTCCAATCTGGTGGGGGCGATCGAAGTACCGGTTGCCGTCGTCGCTGGTGAGTTGGACCGAGTGGATACAGTGCCTGTTTTAAAGGCGGAACTGCTGTCTCGCGTCAGCCAGGCTAAGCTGCATGTGTTGCCCGGGACTGGACACTTGTCGCCCCTAGAATCGCCGGTGGAGGTGGCGGCCGCCATCGTCGAGTTTATCCAATCGTTGAAGGCCAACGCATAAGAGCCCCGTCGCTTGGAAAGGAGATTGACGATCTCAACCGCTACCCCCTTCAGCGAATCTCCTTCCGTATAGACAAAAGGCCAGAGATTATGAATGCATATGTGCGCGCAAACACCGTTCACTTCCAGCAGAAATATAGCAATGAACGGCGCCACGAAAGTTCGGGCGCGGTGAGTGGGTATCTCGGTCAACTTCCCGACGAATGTTCGCGAGCGAAACAGTATGTCGGAAAGTGTCACGCAAGAATCAAAGCCAAGATTGTTGCGTAAGGCGGCCGGGGAAACAGCGATTTCCTCGCGGCCGCCAGGGGGCCAAGGCGATTAAGCGGCTTTAGCGTAGAACGGATAATCCGTATATCCAATCTCGGTGCCGCCAAAGAAGGAATCCCTATCGTACTCATTCAGCGGCCAGCCATTTCGCAGGCGTGTCGGCAGGTCTGGGTTGGCGATGAAGTGGCGACCGAAAGCAACCAGGTCCGCGTCACCTGCTTCGATGATGGCGTTGGCGGATTCGCCGTCAAAACCGCCTGCCACAATGATTGTGCCCTTGTAGTGCTGGCGAATCAGGCGCGCGGCCACCGGATTCTGGTCGCGCGTCGCATCTTCACTCTCGCCAACGATGCGAGGCTCGATCAGGTGCAGGTAGGCGAGGTTGAGCTTATCCAGTTCACCCGCCACGTAGGTGAACAGTCCGTCCGGATTGCTGTCCGACATATCGCCAAAGCGGCCGCTCGGGCCGATGCGGACGGCGACCCGGTCGCTGCCCCAGACCGAAATCACGGCATTGACAGCCTCCAGCAGGAAGCGGCTGCGGTTTTCGAATGAGCCGCCATAGATGTCGGTGCGCTTGTTGCTGCCGTCCTGCAGGAACTGGTCGAACAGGTAGCCGTTGGCGGAATGGATCTCCACACCGTCGAAGCCTGCTGCAATACCGCGTTTTGCGGCAGCGCGGAAGCTCTCGACCAGGGCCTTGATCTCTTCGATGGTGAGCTCACGGGGCGGCGTGTTGGGCGTCCAGCCTTCTTCCGTGTAAGCGACGCCGCCATGTTCGAGGGCGGATGGCGCGACGGGCGTGGCGCCGCCGGGCTGCAGCTTGCTATTAGACTGGCGGCCTGCGTGGTAGAGCTGCAGGAAGATTGTGCCGCCTTTGGCGTGGACGGCGTCGGTCACGAGCTTCCAGCCCGCGATCTGGCTGTCGTCGTACAGGCCCGGCGCGCCAAGGTAGCCGTTGCCGTTCGGTGCGGCGATGGTAGCTTCGCCGATCAAGAAGCCACCTTCGGAGGTGCGCTGGGAATAATATTCGGCCATCAGTTTGCCGGGAATTGCGCCTGCTTCGGCGCGCATACGGGTAAGCGGTGCCAGGACAACGCGGTGGGAGATCGTGTGCGGCCCTACTTGGATGTTGCTATGCAGTTTAGACATGGGGTTCTCGTCAGTGGTTAATCAGTGTGATCAATATAAGGGGTGGGCCGTTACGGATAAATCCCCCGCAAGGCCGAACATTTCGGAAAAAATATCCGCAATCGCGCATGGCACGCGGTACACTGGCGGCATAGAGTCAGCGCCATTTAGGACAGGACGTGCGTATGGACAGCCTTAGCGGAATCCCGATGTTTGTGCAAGTTGCCGAAACACGCAGCTTTACCGAGGCAGGCCGGAAGTTAGGCGTTTCGTCATCGGCCGTGGGTAAAACCATCGCCAGGATGGAAGCGCAGCTCCGTGTACGGCTGTTCCACCGCAGCACGCGCAGTATCACGCTGACTTCAGAGGGCGCTTTGTTCTTGGACTACTGCCGCCGCATCTTGAGCGAAGTCCATGCTGCGGAGTCTGAATTGTCGGGGTTGGCCGGCAATCCGCGCGGGCGCTTGCGCGTGGGCACGCCCCAGTTGGGCGGCCTGATCATGCCAGCCTTCGACGGCTTTATGGACCGTTATCCGGAAATCGAACTGGACATCGATATGTCCGACCGCATGGTCGATGTCATCGAGGAAGGCTTCGATGCCGTTATCCGGACCGGCGAACCAAGCGACTCGCGCCTGACGGCGCGCCGTCTGGGCTCCTGTCCGTATGTGCTGGTTGCATCTCCCACTTATTTCAAGCGGCGCGGCGTGCCTACCCAGCCGCGCGAGCTTGAAGGGCACCTTTGCCTGCAGCATAGGTGGACCGCCACGGGGAAGCTGGAGCGCTGGCAGTTGCGGCTTGATGCCTCCGAGCCCGAACTGGTTCTACCTGCAACCATGACATCGAACACCATTGAGCCGCTTGCTCACGCCGCCATTCTGGGCCGGGGCATTGCGTTCGTGCCAGCCTTCCTGGTGCGTGACGCGCTGCAAAGCGGTCAGCTGATAACGGTGCTGGATGACTATCAGGACCGCGAAGTCGTATTCTGGATACTGTGGCCAGCCAGCCGCTATGCTTCGCCCAAGTTGCGAGTTTTCATTGACTACATGAGCGCGCATCTGCATATCTGATCCCGCAAAACGCTAGCCGTAGGTACCAGTTGTAATAGTTGGACTTCTCGATGGTGCCGGCCATCATAGGCATGCGCAAGACATCAGCGAAGGGTGATGGCGGGGGTAAGTCGTAGGCAGAACGGACAGCCCGGCGAGGTTGACACGTGCCGGGCGCAGCGCACCGAACTTGGCGGCTGCTTCCAGCAAGGCATCCATTGTTACTTATCAGGCTAATTTGAGCAGGTTGAGCGCCGGCAGCGGGCCGCCGGGGAATTGCTGCAACTGCCCGCCGATGGCCAGGCTGCCCAGATCGATGCGGGCGAAGCCCAGGCGGTCGATCAAGTTTCCGACTATGTCTTTGGCCGCTGCGTCGTCGCCGGACATGAAGACCACGCGTTTGCCATTGGCTTGCTGCGGGTCGCTGGCCAATACCGCTGCGAGCAAAGTGTTGAATGCTTTCACCAGGCGGGCGCCGGGCAGCAGCCCGCTCAGGACCTGGCTGGAATTGCGTCCGCCTAGTTCGGCCAGTCGGAAGCCCGGCTGTAACACAGGATTGGTGGCATCAATGACGATGCGGCCATCCCAGGACGGCACATCCACCAATGCCGATTGCACATGCTCCCAATTCACGCTAAGGAAGACTATGTCGGCGGCCGCGGCCTCCTGCACGGTTCCTGCGCGCGCCCTGGGCCCTAGTTGGCCGGTGACGCCGGCCAGCGATGCCGGGCCACGGCTATTGCTCAGCGTGACATTGATGCCAGCGTGGACCAGTTGCCTGGCGAAAGCCTGGCCTATGGCGCCGGCGCCGATGATGCCGACATGCAGCGTGTCGTTTTGATTGGATGTTGATTGATTGTTCATGGTGATGCCTTTCTTTGCCTAAGATGCCTGGTGGGCTTGGGTCTCGAAGAAAAATAATGGGATAAATCAGGGAAACAACAATTGCAGATTCAGCGATGCGGCGCGGCCAGATTTTCCTGGGCACGCGCCGCGTCAGCAGGGGGGCGAGCGGCGCTTACTTGTGCGGAGAGTTCCGTATCATCGTGAATCAGGCGGCTTGCCGCAGCAGTTTGGCGGCGCGGTTATCCAGGCTGAAAGCGCCGGCGCCGAATGCCGCCACCTGTAACAAGCCGCCGGCGATCGCCAGGTTTTTCAGGAAATGGATCATCTGGTTCTGGTCGCCGAACGCATGATGGAAGATCACGCCGGTCACCACGGAAAATATCGCCAGTGCCAGTGCAGTCAAACGGGTTTGGTAGCCCAGTGCAAGCAGCAAGCCGCCGCCCACTTCTACGACCACCGCCAGGATGAAGCCCAGGGTCGCAAACGGCAGGCCGATTGACGCGATATAGCCTATCGTCATGGCTGGTGCGGCGAGTTTGCCTACGCCGCTCAACAAGAAGATTGCCGCCATCAGTTGACGGCCGATCACCGGTAGGGAAGAAGCTGCTTTAAATGTGTTTGTCATGATAGTTCCTCAGTTTTAAATTTGAAAGAAAGTATAAAAAAAAGCCCTGTCTAGGTCAGCGGCGGCACCGCCCGGGCTGGCGATGCCCTCATCCATTACAATCGTCCTGCTGCCCTGAGTTCAGCGCCTATGCGCTGGATTTCAGCCTCGCCGCGTTCCAGGGCCTGGCGGCTGGTATGCACCGAGTAGTAGCCCATCACCAGTTCGTGCGGATGCTTGACGGCAGAGCCCACTACAAACTCGGTGTCGCCCTCTGCCACAAACTCCAGCGCTGCATGGGATTCTTCAAATATGGCGACGTCCTTGTCCAGCACGCTGCCGCTGACATGCAGCTTGCCGCTACTGTTAGAGGCCCAGGCCACGCTATGCTCGGCGGGCGGCTGGTAGCGCCAGCGTTGGCCATCCTGCAAGCGCACATGCAGATAGTTGATCGATGCCCTGGTCTTGATTTTGCTCTGCGCTTTGCCGTAATTGCCGAGGATGACGCGTGCAGGGCCTTCGGATTCAATTTCATCGGGCGCCATGTACTGGCTGTGCGCCGGGCCGTTTTCATCTTCCTGCGGCAGCGCCAGCCATAGCTGGAAACCCTCGGCGTGGCCGGCGTCGCCGACGTTGCCGCCGTGCCATACGCCGCCGCCGGCACTCATCCACTCCACGCCACCCGCCGGCAGGCTACCTTGCTTGCCCGTGGTTTCGCGATACTCGAGGTTGCCGGACAGGGCCACGGTGATCGTCGCGATGCCCGAGTGCGGGTGCATGTTCATGCCGGGGCCTTTTGCATGGAGCTTGAACAGGTCAAGGAATACAAAAGGCTTGATCAGTTCTCCGATATCAGAAGGGCTGACCAGGCGGGTAATGCCGCCGTGTGTCTTGCCCTTGGTGCGGTACAGGATCTTGCGCTCGGCGATGAGCTTGGGATCGGTAAAGCTTGGTTTTTTGGAAATTGCGTCCATCATTTGCTCCTGCTATAAAAGATGCTGTATGGAAAAGTATTCATCTTTCGGTTCCAGTGTTCATCGTTGGCGGAATCGATGTACAAATCATAGTGGCTATACATGTATCGTAAAAGCCTATATATTTAGATGGAATATATTCAAGGGGTAGATATATGCTCGACGCGATGTCCATGGACCAGTTGCGCACCTTTATCGCTGCGGCAGATGAAGGGAGTTTCTCCGCTGCCGGCCGCAAGCTGCGGCGCGCGCAATCGGTAGTCAGCCATACGCTGGCCAACCTGGAGCAGCAAGTCGGCTTTGCCCTGTTTGACAGGACCGGGCGCTATCCTCAGCTGACCGAAGCCGGGCGCGCCTTGCTGGCGGATGCCAGGGCTGCCGCACATAGCATGGATGCCTTCAAGGCCAAGGCGCGCACCCTGGCCGAAGGGCTGGAGCCGGAGCTGGCGGTGGCGGTGGACGTGATGTTTCCGATCGCCCGCCTGACCGAAGCGGTGCGTGCTTTCCACGCCGCCTTCCCCAGCACGCCTTTGCGCCTGTATGTAGAAGCGCTGGGTGCGGTAATCCAGCCGGTGCTGGACGGCCGCTGCCGCATAGGAATCATAGGGTCCTTGCCCGACGTGCCGGATGACTGCTCGGCGGAATACCTGCTGAGCGTCGCCGCGGTCGCCGTCGTCGCGCCAGCGCACCCGTTGGCGGCACTTGGCAGCACTGTCCTGCGCTCGGCGACCCTGGAGCACGTGCAACTGGTGCTGACTGACCGTTCCGCGCTGACGGAAGGCCGCGACTTTGGTGTGCTGTCTTCGCAGGTCTGGCGCCTGGCTGACCTGGGCGCCAAACACGCTTTCCTGCGCGCCGGACTGGGATGGGGTTACATGCCGCGCCATATGGTGGAAGAAGACCTGCAGCGTGGCAGCCTGGTGCAGATAGAACTGGAGGGGAGTCCATCGCTGGGGGCGGCCTTTTCCATGCACGCCCTGCACCGCAAGGATGCGCCTCCGGGGCCGGCGGGCCGCTGGTTCGTCAGTAAATTAAAACAGCATCCAACCGCAGGATGAAGTCCCAATTTGCGGGCCGCAGGCAATACGAATAATGAGCCTAATCAGCTTAATCAGCCGCGGATTTTTTGAATCGCGTCGTAGCGCTTGCTCACGCCCAGCTTGCGGTACAGGCTCTTGACATGGAACTTGATGGTATTCGGCGATACGAATAGCCTGGCGGCGATCTCATGGTTGGATAAGCCTGCGGCCAGCAGCCGCGCGACTTTCTCTTCTTTTCCACTCAACACCGGTGCCAGGTTTTCGTTGGATTGTGGAGCAGGGGGAATCGTGTCGAAACTGGCAAGTACCCGTGCGGCGAAATCGGCCAGGGCCGCCGGTACTGCCATCCTTTGCAGTAGGAATTGCACGCCGCTGCCGGCGTCGAGGAAGGGACGCAGCTGCTGCTCTGCCTGGGCCAGTGCCAGCGCCCGGCACAGGAATTCTGCGGCTGATGCCGGCTTGTCTTCCGCATGCCTTGCCAGGGCTTGCAGGATCATGATGCCGATCGCCGCTCCATGCCGCTGGTCGGTTTCTGCATTGGACAATAAGCGGCTGAGCAAGGCAAAGGCTTCTTCGGTGCGGCGCTGCTGCAGCAGCAAGCGGGCCAGCACCAGGCCTTCCATTTCCCACTCCGGCTTGAGCGATTGCGCGGCGATGCCGCGTTGCGCGAACCATGCGTTCAACTCCCGGACCCGGCCCTGCGCCAGCCACAATTGCGCCAGGTAACCCGACAGCGGCGGAATGATCAGGCTGACCGTGGCCCAGTATCCCAGCAGCCTTTGCTCATACTGGGGCTCCAGCGCGCCCACCTCGTCCACCTCGCCGCGCGCCAGCGCCACCCGCGCCAGCAATACCTGGCTGCAACCCTGGTTCAATTCCATGCCACCGGCCCTGGCCAATTCCAGCGCGCGGCCGGCCTGTGCACTGGCTTCCTTGAGCCGGTTTTGCAGATAGGCGATCTCCCCCAGCTGCAGGTGCAGCATGCTGCATACTGGCATGTCATTCAATCCCCTGGCGTGGAACTGGCGTAACCCCTCCACGCAAATGCTCGCGGCCAGCTCCAGCCGGCCACGCATCAGCTGTGTGCGCGACAAACCGAAAATACCGGTCATGGTGATCCACAGGTGCGGCTGGGCATCGCTGATCCCGGCGTACCTGGACAGGATGGCTGTGGCATCGTCCAGCCGTCCCAGCGCAGCGTGCAGGATCGCCAGGTTGATCATTGCAATGTCGTAGAACACATCGCTGTTCGGCAGCAATTCGCTGGCCTTGTTAAAAAATTCCAGGGAGAGGTCGGCCTGGCCGGCAAAGCGTGCCTGGTAGCCGCGTACGACGGCGACCTTGCCGGCCAGGCCCTGCCTGTCTTGCAGCACGGTATGCTGGTCTGCCAGCATGCCGTCGATCGCCGCCAGGCAGCGTTCTGCCAGCGCCACATCGGGCAGTGGCTGGAAATACATATTGAAGGCCGTCAGCAGCGCGACGTCCGGATACTGCAATGCGACCGCTTCCGGCAAAATGCTTAACCAGCCGGCTACGGTACGCACTTCACCGAGGGCGAACATATTGATCGCGTGCCTATCCAGTATCCGCGCGACCAGGTCCATATCTTGCGCAAGGCGCGCATGGCGCAGGGCATCTGCCGGTAAATCGTGCGCGGCATACCACTGCGCGGCCAGGCTATGCAGTTCGAACACTTGCCCGGGCTGGGTTTTCGCCAGGCGGCTCTGCAGCAATTCGGCAAACAGATGGTGGTATCGGTACCATTCCCGGGTTGTATCGAGTGGAACCAGGAACATGTGGTTGCGCTCCAGGTGCAATAGCATCGCCTGGCTGTCGGCGGTACCGGTAAGGAACTGGCACAGGCCGGCATTAAAACTATCCAGGATAGAGGTGCGCATCAGGAAAGACTGGATCGCTTCGGACTGGTTCAGCAATACCTCGTCTGCCAGGAAGTCGATGACATGCCTTTCCTTGCCGGAAAAGCCGGCGATGAAATCGGCTTTGCTGTGGACTTTGCTGAGCGACAGGGCCGCCATTTGCAAGCCGGCCGCCCAACCCTCGGTATGGGCGCGCAGGGTGTCGCTTTGCTGTTGCGACAATCCCAGGCTCATCACGCGGTTGAAGAAATCTTCAGCCTCTTGCGGTGTGAAGCACAGGTCCGTTTCCATGAATCTCAACAGACGGCCGTGGCTTTGCAGACGCGCCAGCGAGAACGGCGGTTCTTCGCGGCTGATCATGATGAGGTGCACATTGTCGGGCTGGTGGTCGAGCAAAAACAGCAGCGCGTCATGCACCGCTTGATTGGTAATCAGGTGGTAATCGTCCAGTACCAGCACGATGCGCTGGCCCAGGCCGGCCAGCGCATTGATGAAGCCGGTCATCAGCACAGCGATAGGCGGCGGGTTGGGTGATTGCAGTATGCCGGCCAGTTCGGTTTCGAAATGCGCCACCTGGGTGCGAATTGCGGCGAGCAGGTGGGCCAGAAAGCGTAGCGCATCATTGTCATCCCGGTCCAGCGATAGCCAGGCCGCCTGCTCGGCACCGGCCTGTAGCCAGGAAGCAACCAGCGTGGTCTTGCCGTAGCCGGCCTGTGCGCATACCAGGGTCAGCCCCTTGAATTGATCATCCTCGGCGCGGGGCGCGAGGCGCGGGCGTGCAACCAGACCGGAACGCATCCGGCCCGCCGTAAGCTTAGTCACCAGTATGTCTCTGTTTGCCAAGGTAAATATCCTTTTGCTATCGCTGACTGGAGCGTCACATATTCGGCCTTCCCCTTGCCCTTGTCAAATTGGCGCCTGTCCCGGCGTATTTTTCGATGCTTGGCCGGCCCAGGATTGCACTCGGCGGTGCGGGGCCGGGGAAGCCGGCATTTGGTGCCCCGGCATGCCGGAACTACCCTGAGAATTACCCCATGGGGCGGGGAAACTATGGGCTTTCATCTATATGCTTGGTGACAAGCACCTCTGCCTGCTCCCCCTGTACGACCGCAGCGTCTACCTGGCGTCAGGATGGAACCGTGCCCAGGTTAGCAAGCCGTATCTTTCCCAGGATGGAAGATGCGGTGCGACGGCTCACAAAAAATCAACATGGCCGGTTTTATACGAGCATTTGCTCATTCCAAGGAAGAGACAAAAGATGAATACCAAGTTAATGCAGCGCCCTGCAGTGCTCAGCCTCGTGCTGCCCCTTACACTGTCCTTCGCACTGTCCATACTAAGCGCCTGCGGCGGAAGCAGCCGCCAGGAGCCGCCAGCTTCACCGGTCTTGCGCAGCACGGCCTACGGCCAGATCGAGGGGGTGGACGATAGTGCCGCTTCCGGCACCTATTTCTGGAAAGGGGTACCCTTTGCCAAGGCGCCGGTGGGCGCGCTGCGCTGGAAAGCGCCAGTAGAGCCGGATGCGTGGAGCGCCACATTGCCCGCTAAAAGCTTCGGCAATGCCTGCGCGCAGTATGGCCGGATTTACGGTCCCGGCGCCAACAACAAGTACGACGCCAGCATAGCGACGACCTTGAACACGGCGGTGGGCAGCGAGGATTGCCTGACCCTCAATGTCTGGCGGCCCAGTAGCAGCGCCGGCAATCTGCCGGTGATCTATTTCATCTACGGCGGCAGCAATGTCTCAGGCTACACCGCGGACCCGGTATACGACGGCGCGGCGCTGGCCAAAGCGGCAAACGCGGTGGTCGTCACCGCGAATTACCGGGTCGGTCTGTTCGGCTGGTTCGGCTTGCCGCAGCTCAAGACCGGCGCCGACGCCATTAGCGACTCCGGCAATTTCGGCACCCTGGACCAGATCCAGACGCTCAAATTCATCAACAAGAATATCGCCAACTTTGGCGGCAACCCCGGCAATGTCACCGTGATGGGGCAGTCCGCAGGCGCCATGAATATCTATGCGCTGCTGGTCTCGCCTTTGATCGTCAACGGCAACCCCAAACTGTTTCACAAGGCGATACCGATCAGCGGCGGCCTGTCGCTGGCCAGCGAACTGCCGGCCGGCAGCATCCCCTTGCTGCAGCCGGTCGCCTATGCGGTAGCGCAAGGCAACGCCTTGCTCAACAGCCTGCTGATTGCCGACGGCAAAGCCACCGACAATGCCAGTGCGGCGGCCTACGCCGCCACCCAGAGCAATGTCCAAATCGCCGACTATATGCGCTCCAAGACGCCGGCCGAGCTGTTCGGCAAGCTGCTCACCAGCGTGGCCGCGGCCGGGCTCAGTGGCAACAGCCATATCCCTGAAGGGGTAGTAGTGCCGCCTTCGCCTATGGCGGCCATCAGCGCCGGCAATTACCTGAAGGTGCCGGTGCTGGCCGGCAGCACCGCCGAGGAGGGCAAGCTGTTTGCCCCCTTTCTGGCGCTGTCTCCCGCGCTTGGCGGCGTGTCCGGCTTGATCGTCAGCGATGCCACACGCTTCGCCCAGATGGCCAACTATAACCCGGACTCCCCGAGCCTGACGGTCAATGACCTGATCAATCCGGTCTATCTGCCGGTCTCGGCGCCGGGCACGGGCTTCAATGCCAGGACGGCGGTGCTGACCAGTATCTTCCTGCTGCCCAACGCGAATAATGCAATGAACGCCTTGAAGTCGCAGCAAGCGAATGTCTGGTACTACCAGTTCAACTGGGCCAGGGAACCGGCGCCGTGGAACGACGTATACGGCGCCGCGCATGCATTCGACCTGCCTTTCATCTTCGGCAATTTCGGGCCGTCGGTATTTTCCAATGCCGTCAACAGCACGGCCAATAAGCCCGGCCGCCTGGAATTGTCGGGCGCGATGATGAGCACCGTCGCCGCCTTCGTGACCAACGGCGATCCCAACAATGCTGCGCTGGGCGTCAGCTGGCCGGCCTGGCCGAAGAAACTGATCTTCGACGCCAGTCTGACCAATAAAAGCATCTCGGTGCAATAGGCGGTAGCGGGGCGGAAGCCATGTATGCGATGCGCAGCCTGGCGCGGGCTGGTGCATCGTAGCGGTGATTTTTCCGGCATCAAATCGGTACGACGACGGTAACGCAGAATTTCCAATCACAAAAATACAGAGGGAGGGACGGATGATCGCCAACGCAGTTTCAAAAATATAAAGGAATCCAAAAAAATATTGAGCCTTTCAATCAATAGCGGAGACAAAATGAAATCGAACAGAACAGGGTACGGGCCCGCCCAGCGAGCCATCGATGCACTCGGCAAGTGGCTGGTTTTTTCCATGATCGTGATTGCCGCATCTGTCATCCATATCCCGGAAGCAGAAGCCGCGCGCTGCAGCGCCGACGGCAGCAGTTGCACCTACCAGGAGCGCGACAACTGGTACTGGTGCGGCCTGGCCTATGTGCCGCGCCACGTGCGCTGGCAAGTGCCGGAAGGGATAGCGCCGGTAGGCGGCTGGCGCACGGCCTTTTTTTACAATGGCACCACGCCGACCGACCTGGACCCGTTCACCAAGCATCCGTTGCTGCTGAATGCTTTCGGCATGGACGTCTCGCCCAAGATTTTTCAGGAGCTGCTCGATAACCCGGCCGGGATCGGCCATAAATACGCTGCCTTCGCCCCGGATCCGCCCGCCTCGGCGGTATTGACCCAGTTTTGGCACACCAATGTGGTGACCCCCTATGCGGCCAGCTGCGACTATAGTTTTCTCAATGATTTTTTCAACGCGATCAAGAGCGGCAGCTACGGTCCGGCCAGCCAGTACAACATGGGGCAGCGCTATGCCTATGGCATTTCCAGCGGCGGCTACAACACCAGCCGCATGGCGGTGACCTTCAACGGCAGCTCGGTATGGAAGGCGCTGGCGGTCATTTCAGCATCTTACGCAACCTGTTCAGGACCGCTGTGCGTGGTGCCGAACTTGCCGTCCAACCATCCTCCGACCAAGTTTTACCACGGCACGCTGGACCCTATCGTTCCGCTTTTTACGATGGAGTACTACTATAACAAGCTGATCGACGCCGGCAAGGAGACCAGCAAAAGCCTGCATGTCGGCGGGCATGAACTGTCTGACGATAATCTTGGCGGCACCGGCGTCAAAGCCTGGTTCGACGCGCATTAATTCAGGGCCGCGCCAGCGGCATTTGCCGGCCCGCCCGGAGGCGGGCCGGTGTTTCCATCAGCGACGTCTGCACCGGGTTCGCGCTTGCCGGGCGCGGTGCGGCTGTTGAACCAAGCCAGGGACCCAATATGAACATCGATATCAAGCCGAATTATTTCAGCATCTGGCGTACTACCTTCAGCCTGTTCCGTCAGCAAGCGCGCTTGCTGACGGCCGCCACTGCATGGGTCGCGCTGCCTTTCTTTATGTTGAACGCGGTGGCAAATGCACGCCAGATGATGACGCTGGGCGGCGCCTCCATGATGGGGATGGAAGTTCCCGAGGAGCAAATGCGGCTACTGTGGGCCAGCATGGTCGGCAGTGACAGCCTCGCTTCCATTGCGCTCAGCATGGTCGTTTTCCTGGTATTGAAGTACCTGACCGGTCACGTCGAAGCCGGCTTTATCCGGCATGCGCGCCAGCAGTTGCCGCGCCTGTTGCGCAACAGCGGATTCTGGCTGTTCGCCTGCGCCCAGGTGCTGGTGTTCAGCCTGATCAATTCTCCCGACGGCCGCCTCAAGATGTGTGGCATGGCGCTGTTAGGCTGCAGCGTACTGCTGTTACTGGGCGACCAGGACCGCGATGCGCCGGCCTATGGCCGGCGCTTGCGTCAACTGGGCTGGGGCGGCTGGCTTAGCCTGGTAATGGTGGTGCTGACCATCCCGCTGCTCTATATTTTCTTGAATGGCTATGTCAATGTACTGTTGCTGATGCTGGCAGATTTCGCTGCGCAGGGGATCATGCAATTATTCGATCTCGATCTGCACTCGCCCTTGCTGCCCTATAGTGTCATTACCGTTTCCAGGTCGCTGTCGCAGTGGTTCAACCTGCTGCCCATGGTCCTGCTACTAAGCACCTGCCTGGCCTTGCGCGGAACTGAACCGGCCTCCCGCGAGGACCGGGTATAGTCTGCATTGCATGGATAAGTAGCAGAAAGCACCCGTGCTGCCGGTATCGCTCCACGGAACTTGCGGCAGGCGGGAGCCAGGGTATACGCGGGTCGAATTGCTGGTCGCCGTTAGTTTGCTGGCCATCATTGCCGTGCTCGGCTGGCTTGGGCTGGGCAGCGAGGACGAGAACCGGGATAAAGAGAAAGCCGGGCTGGACGACAGCTTGCTTAGGGCGAACGCGCGCACGATTAGAGTAAAACTACCGTATGCAAGGCTGATGCTGCCACTATGGCAAGACAGGAGTATACTTATTCCGTACAGCAATTTTTATGCGCGACTCGAACTAGCTACAAAAAACCAGAATGCAAAACGTGAACCCACTGAAATCCGCACTGAATTCACTCTATATCACCGAAGGCGTGTCGGGAACCAAGTTCTACCACCTCTCTACTGCACTCTCCAGGTCAGTGTCGCTATGTGATAAATTGACAATGAATGCCAATTTGCCACTGACACGCTGGGGTGTCAAAACGCAGATGAAGGAACGCTATTGCAGCAAATGCGAGGCGGCCGGCGCCGAAGCCCTGATACAGGCAGGCGTGACTCTGACCGTGTCGCAGGATAATCAATAGGAAAGCGTGCTGCGCCCGGCCGGAACTTGGCGTATAGCAGTCCGACGGAAAACACTGGGCCCGGATTAGTTGATGGTGGCAAGCTTGGCTTCCAGTGCTTTGACATCAAGCGCGGTGCCGGTACGCGTGCCGTCAGAAAAATAGACGGTTGGAGTCCCTACAATTCTTAATTTCTTCCCCAATGCCAATACCCTATCGTTCGGGGTTGCGCAATTGGCCGCCGCGGCCGGCGCAATTTTGCCATTCAATATCCAGTCTTCCCAGGCCCTGCTGCGATCCGCGGAACACCAGATATTTTTGGACTTGACGGCAGAGTCTTCGGACAGGATGTTGAGCAGGAAAGAATACACAGTCACATTGTCTATTCCTTGCAGCGTGCGATGGAGATTTTTGCAGTAAGGGCAATTCGGGTCTTCGAATACCGCGATCACGCGTTTGCCATTGCCTTTGACCGACTTGATCGCGGCATCCAGCGGTAGTTCGGAAAAATTGATGGCGGCGATCTCATCCACTCTTTCCCTGGTCAGATCCTTATAGGTCTTGGTGTCGATCACCTTGCCGACTATCAGGTACTCGGCCTTTTCATCGGTGTAGAAAATATCGCCGTTGGTGCGCACCTCAAACAAGCCGCCGTACGGGGTCTTGGTCACCGAATCGACCTTGATATTGACGCCCATGCGCGGCTCTATCAATTTTTTGATCTGCGCTTCTTGCGCCGTTTCAGCTAGAGCCGATGCCGCGATGAAACTGCACGAGATCAAGAGTATGTTGTTGAGCCAATTCATTTTCTTCCTATTGGTATTTTTAAAAAAACTACTGGCGCCGGCCTTGGACTTCACTTGCCAGAGCAGTAAAACTCTTGGTCGATGTGGCGAGAACAGTCCGGGCGTCGCGCTCGCTCAGTGCGTCCCGCATGGCGCCGCGCATGCGTGTGGGGCGCGAGGCGCCGGCATCTGAGCCTGGTGCGGCCGCGTTGCTCAGCACGGCCATGGCTTGTCGGAGCTGAGCGTCTTCATCCCCGTACCACGACTGCGCTACCTGGAGACCGAGTACGCTTTGCCGTAGCCACGAGCGTTGCTCTTGCCAGATGGCGATGCGTTCAAGATATTGGGAGGCGATAGCGCCGTCAGGCGAGCTTGCCGGCAGGGCTTGACGCGCCAGCAGGCTGTCATGCTGATCCATATATGCCAGGTACTGCAGCACGATTTGTGCGGCTTCTTCGCCAGCGACGGGGGGCAGTTTGCCGTTCAAATAGCTGAACAGCGCGTTCTTTTGTGCGCTTCTGCCCCCAGGCTGCCCGCTTAGCAGGAAAAAATCGATGACATCGTGCAGCGCCTGGTTGATCAGTAAATGCTGATCCTCGGTAACGGCGAGGCCGTCTGGAGCGCCATTCAGCAACGCCAATGGCGCATCAGTGCCGCGCTCGACCCAGGCTCCGGGGCCGAAGCGCGCGGCAGGCGGGGCTTGCATCGCGAGCGGGGAGGGCGGTTCTGGCGCGGGCGGCCACAGATAAACTGCCGCCACCGCCGCCAAGATAGAACCGCCCACTGCACCGGCAAGCGCAACACGCCAGCGCGGCGGCGAGAGATTTTTTTCAGAGCTGCTCGACATGCGTGTTCAGGAAGGCGGTCAGGACATCAAATTCGGTTCGCAATCTCAGATTTTCTTCTTGATCGTCGGTTCTACCGGGTCCATGCCGGGGACGTTCTTTGCTGGCCCCTCAACCGGTGCCGCATAACGCGTGCTGACCCGCCAGTTGCCGTCGACCTGCTTCCAGGTATCGACTACAAAAATTTTGTGAGGCAGCGAACTGGATTTTGCGACATCCAGCTTCCATAAAAAACTCACCACTACCGTATTGCCGTAGTCGTGCGCCGCCATTTGCTCGATATCGGACGTGAATGGAGCGTCTTGCAGCGAGCGACTAATCGATTCCTCGCGCGGCGTCGGCCGGCCCGGCGCAGACGCGGAGCGCAATTCAAAATCTTCAGCCAGGATCTTTTTGATGGCGGCTACGTCGCGGCTCTGCACGGCATCGATCCATTCGTTTTCTAGCGTGCTGAACAGTTGGACCGTGCGCGTGACAGTCGGTACCACGCGCTGCACGCGAGCCGCCGGCTCCGTCGCGAAGCTCGACAACGGCATTAACAGCGGTATTAACAGTAGCGAAAAAAGCGGGACAAATTTTTTCATGGCTGCTTATCTATGAGTGAAACGCACCGTCGCAGAATCTTCTGCGACGGCTTGCTTATATTATACCGTCACGACCATCAGGGGTAATGCTGGGCGCATTGCTGGGTGGTGGCGATTACCCAGTTTTGCTGTATCAGGTATTTCATAGAGCCGAAAGTCTGATTGTATGTTGCGCCATTGGCGGCAGTCGACGTGGTGCCAAAGTTCCATGCGCATTTGTCGCCGTTTTCCATGCCGTTGCTGAGTGCATACCAGGCATTGAGATCCGGATCGGTGACGGCTTCTTCCAGTTCATGCGCCAGGACGCTCGCCATGGCATCGGCGCCGGGAGCGTTGTTGGGGCTAGGGCTGTTGGCGCCGCAGGAGGCGGCACACTGGGTTTCAGGATTGCCGACAAACGCGTATTTGATGTCTTTGCCGCCGATAGTCGCATGGGTATGCCAACCGCAGTATTGGGTGCAGAAACCAGAAGTCGCATTGGTGTTTTTGTCGGTCAGAACGAAATAGACGCCGTTGGTATCCGATGGCAGGGCGCCGGAACCGATCGCATTCGCGACGATGGTCTGGATATTCGCGTCGGACAACTGGGTGCCTAGAGAACCGCTGTCAGTCGTGCTGCTGATGTAGTTGACGACATTCTGGACGTGCGTGCCGGCAGTGTCGTAATAGGTTGAGTTGATGTTGAAATAGGGCGAGCCGCCGATATTTTGTCCGAGGTTGGTCAGCACGCTCTTCGAGGTCGCGTCCCAATTGGCGCCGTACCAGATGTAGTAAATATTCTTGGGGCCTGTCATCACCGGGCCGCCTTGCAGAGTCAGGTTGCCGGTTCGTCTCTGAGCCTTGAGCGTGGCGGCTTTCTGGGGATGGCTCAGGGAGTCGATGTCAAGCTCGCTCCAGCCTTTGCCGGTCGGTTTATAGATGGAGTCGTCGGTCTCACGCACAGAACCGGCCAGGGCGGCGCTCGCATAGGCGCACGAAATAGCTAACAGCATTAGATTGCGGCTGAATTTCATTACTTATCTCCGATTGCATACAGATAAAATGATCCCGTTGAAGCTGGTCCACCGGGATCGGCTCTTTACAGCAGGCTTGGGAAGAAATGCTCTTGCCAAGCAAAAGGCACATTTTACTTACCCGCAAACCTAAAATAGCGGGGTCAAAAATGCCTAAGACAATCCCGCCTTGCTAAACGACAGTCAGGATTGAAATGCGGTAAGTGCTTCGAATACTAGATATGTGCGGATTACGCAGGAGGTCGTAAGACGGTGGGGCAGAAGGATAGAAGGTAGCGGCTCGTACAGCTTGTGCAGCTTGTGCGTAACATCATGTTATTCCCCTGGTGGAACCTCGATGTGCTGTCTATGGAGCTTGTGGCTCCCGCAGCTTTTTTATTACCGCCAAACGAAATAGGTATCCGATTAGTGGTGTTGAAGTGTAACCCTCAATATTCCTGATTTGCAAATCAAATCTTTGAAGTATGTGGATTTTTTGAGCGTAAAAAATACGCGGCAGGCAGGAGTAGATGTAATGGAACGGGCGTGCCTTTCCAGGATGGGCGCGCCCGCCGCCAATATTATTTGCTTGCGAACTGGGCCGCCGCCAGCGGCGCCTTGACCGGCTTTAATACCATCCACACCGCGACACCTATCAGCGCGCCGCCTATCGCATGCGCCCAGGACAACTGCTCGCCGAGAAACAGCGCACCCCACAAGACACCGAAAGGCGGGATCAGGAAAGTCACGGTCAGCGACTTCACCGGCCCCAGGTTGGCGATCAGCTTGAAGTACAGGATGTAGGCTAGCGAGGTGCAGATGAAGCCGAGGCCGGCCACCGCCAGCCATACGCCGGTATTGCCCCAACTGGCCGGCGGCTGGCTGGTGGCGGTGTAGGCAAAGAAGGGCAGCAACAGGGCGGTCGCGCCCAGCTGGCTGGCAAAGGCCACCAGCTTGCTGTCCAGCCCGCCCTTGTCGGAAATCCATCTTTTGGTCAGGAAGCTGGCCAGGCCATAGCAGGCGGTGGCGACCAGGCAGGCGGCCGCGCCCAGCAAGACGTCGCCGCTCAGTTCCACCGGCCCGGTGCGGGTCAGCACGGCAACGCCGGCCAGTCCAAACAAGACGCCTGCGATCTTGGCCCCGGTCAGCTTGTCCTTGAAGAATAGCGCGCCTATCAAGACGCCCATCAGCGGCGTGGTGGCATTCAGGATCGCAGAATATCCGGCCGGCAGCACCTTGGCGGCGATGCTGTACATGACAAAAGGAATACCGGAATTGACCACGCCCAGCAGCATCGCCGCTCCCAGCTTGCCCTGCATATTCCATTTGATGCGCATCGCCAGCAGCAAGACCAGTAATCCTGCGGTTGCGAACAATACCCTGAAAAATGCGGTCGGCAGCGCGCCGAGCACCGGGGCGACGATGCGCAGGAACAGGAAGCTCGCGCCCCAGATGGCAGACAGGCTGAGCAGGCGAATCAGGTCCGATAATTTCAAAATAATTCTCCGTTGAGCTTGCGCCTGTATGGCGCCCTAGGAATTGTTGCCGCTTTTAATACAATAATGCCCGCATCATAGAGAGTACAAGCCCATTTGTCTGGCTGGATTCGGACATCTGCCTGAACGTCGCTGCGACTTGCCTTACACCTACAGAATAATTTGCGCATCACTGACCCGCTTCTATAATTCCAGTGTTAAATTTCGCTAATGCTTGAGCGGCTATTGAAACATCAGATAACTACTGCGGCAAATCATTTTTTCTGAAGATGGTATAGAAAAACTTAATTATGAACATGAAATTGCCACCGTTGCATGCCTTGCATTGCTTTGAATGCGTCAGCCGCCATTTGAGCGTAAGGCACGCTGCGGAAGAAATGCATGTCACGCCGGCCGCAGTCAGCCAGCAGATCAGCAAGCTGGAGCAACTGCTGGGGGTGGTCCTGTTTGTGCGCAGCGCGCGCAAGCTGGCCCTGAGCGAAGCCGGATTGTCCTACTTCCTCGGCATACGCACGGCATTCCGGCAAATTGAAGAGGCAACCGAGCGGCTTGCCAATACCAGAGCCGAGCCGGTCATTACGCTAAGCTGCACCGCCGTATTTGCCATGCAGTACCTGCTGCCCCGCCTGCCGCGTTTCCAGGCCAGGCATCCGGGCATCGATGTGCGCATCAGCACCTCGCATCGCCTGGTGGATTTTGCGCATGATGGTATGGATGTCGCGGTGCGCCACGGCCTGGGCCACTATCCCGGCCTGACATCGGAGCTGCTGATCGATGACCCGCTGTATCCGGTATGCAGCCCGCGCCTGCTGCCGGTCCGCAAGCGCCTGAAGGCAGCAAGCGAATTAGCGGCGTATACCCTGCTGCATGACGTGCGCAAGGAAGACTGGAAATTATGGCTGCAGGCCGTTTCCGCCGATAACGTGGACAGCACGCGAGGCCCCATTTTTGATGACTCCAACACCACCATAGAAGCGGCCGTCGCCGGCCACGGAATCGCGCTGGCGAGGAAATCCCTGGTCGGTGCGCAGCTGGCGGACGGCCGTCTGGTGACACCTTTCAACGCGGCGATCAAGGTGCCGATTGCCTATTACCTGGTATATCCCGCCGACATAGTCCTGCGCAGCGAGGTCGCCCTGTTCCGCACCTGGCTGCTGGACGAAGTCAAAACGGGCGTGTGAGGTGTGCGGCGGCTATTGCGCGTGTCAGGTTTCTGTTCCGGCTTTGTTTTTCAGCGCGGTATTGCGTATCGCTTCCAGGCTGGCATTCGGGGTGATCAGGTTGCCGTCGTAACGCAGTTCTATCAAGGCCGGCAGGCTGGTGCTTTGGGTATGCGCCAGCGCGCGCTGCAGGGCTGGTGCAAACCCGGCGGTAGTGCTCACTACCTCGCCGGAAGCGCCGTAGGCCTTGGCCAGCGCGGCGAAATCCGGATTGTGCAATTCGGTGCCGGAGACGCGAGTAGGGAACTCCCTTTCCTGATGCATGCGTATGGTGCCGAACATGCCGTTATTGAACACGATGATGATCACGCCGGCGCGGTATTGGACGGCAGTGGCCAGTTCCTGGCCGTTCATCAGGTATTCGCCGTCGCCGGCAAAGGTGACCACGGTGCGTTGCGGCTGCATGATCTTGGCGGCAATCCCGGCCGGCACCCCGTAACCCATGGCGCCCGAGGTCGGCGCCAGCTGGGTGCGCCAGCCGCCGTAGCGGTAGAAGCGATGGGCCCAGGTCGCATAGTTGCCGGCGCCATTGGTCACTATCGTGTCCTTCGGCACCGCCAGCATCAAGTCTTGCACCAGTTGCCACAGGTTGAGCGGGGCCTCGGCATGCTTGAAGATTGGCGGCTCTTTCTGGTAGTCCAGCAGTTCGGCTTTGGCAGCCTGCACGCTGGCTTGCCAGGCGCCGGCAGCCACCGGCGGCATCGCTTTCAGCGCGGCGGCGATCTGCGGCATGCCGCTATTGATCATCAGGTTCGCCTGGTACACGCGGCCCAGTTCCAGCGCGTCGGCGTGGATGTGGATCAAGGTCTGTTTGGGGATGGGCGCCTCCAGTATGCTGTAACCGCTGGTGGTCATTTCTCCCAGCCGGGGGCCGATGGCGATGACCAGGTCGGCTTCCCTGATGCGCTGCGCCAGTTTAGGATTGATGCCTATGCCGACGTCGCCGACATAATTGGGGTGGGCATTGTCGACCAGGTCCTGGAAGCGGAAGGCACAGCTGAGCGGCAGCCGATTGGCGGCCGCAAATTCGCCGATATCCTCGCAGGCTTGCTGGTTCCAGCCGCCGCCGCCCAGGATCAAGATGGGGCGCTGGGCGCTTGCCAGGCTGTCGCGCAACTGGCTGAGCTGGGCGGCGGACGGCGAAGCCTGGATCGCCGTATAGCAGCGGGTATCGGCCACCGCGGCCAGCCCGGCCAGCATGTCTTCCGGCAGCGCCAGCACGACCGGGCCGGGGCGGCCGCTGGTGGCGACCTGGAAGGCGCGCGCAATGTATTCCGGGATGCGCTCGGTGCGGTCTATCTGGGCTACCCATTTGGCCATCTGTCCATACATGCGGCGATAGTCGATTTCCTGGAAGGCTTCGCGTTCGACAAAGTCATTCCCTACCTGGCCGATGAACAATATCATCGGCGTCGAATCATGGTAAGCCGTATGCACGCCTATCGCTGCATTGGTCGCGCCCGGGCCGCGCGTGACGAAGCAGATGCCGGGCCGGCCAGTCATCTTGCCGTAGGCGTCCGCCATGAAAGCGGCGCCGCCTTCCTGGCGGTTGATGATGAAGCGTATCGGGCTGTCGTACAAGGCGTCGAGCACCGGCAAATAGCTTTCGCCGGGTACGCCGAAGACCATATCCACACCGTGGACCTGCAAGGCGCCCACGACCAGTTGACCGCCAGAGCGAGATTCGAGCATAGCTTCATCCTAGAACTGGAAAAACCATAAGCTATCAGAAACCCGGCCGCCAGTGCTATTTTTATAAGTCCCTCTTACCGTATGGAATTCGGTAAATGGCGCGCCCGCCGCATGTGCCTACTCTGGCGGCACGCTTGCTGTTACAATACGGCCTGAAGCAAGCCAGACAATCGCTGGCCTTATCGTAATGTTAAGGCGGGAGGAAGGTCCGGACTCCATAGAGCAGGGTGACGGCTAACGGCCGTACGCTGAAAGCCGCAAGGTATAAGGCGAGGAATAGGGCCACAGAGACGAGCGTATTTAGTTACGGTGAAACGCGGTAACCTCCACCCGGAGCAATTTCAAATAGGCACGCATTGATGCTGCTCGCGGAGCGTGCGGGTAGAAAGCTTGAGCGCTGGAGTAATCCAGCGCCTAGAGGAATGATTGTCATAGCACGAGGCAGCAATGCCGGGTGCCGTAACAGAATCCGGCCTACCGGCTTGCTTCATTTTTATTTTTTTATCGCTTCGCCATCCCTTCCGCGGATTGCCCTGGCTTTTCTTCTTCCTTTCCCACCAATTTTAGCTTCCCGCCTATGCCGGCTTATGCGCCTGCATGGATTTGTTGTATAGCTGCATTACAATGTGATCAGGAAATTCGCGGTGGTACACTAAAGGACACCGGCTGGCGCTATGAGTTCTTGCCTGCTTTATAATTATTATAACTATTAATAACGAGACAAAATCGTGATCCTATCCACGTCCACACTCCCAGGAGGGGCAAATGCGCTCCTAATGCGCCCCTTTTTCCCGCTTGCTCTCCGCTTTGAGCCAGCTGCGGTCATTCATAATCAGTAATTTATTGTCAGACGGCTCTCCTTTTTAAAGGTATCCGCATGGAAAGAACCACTGCCAGTCGGGAACAGCGCGATGTGCCCACGACTGTGTTCTTAGTAATTGTCAGTCTGATTATTATTGCCATCCTCGGGCAAACCTGGTGGTCGGTTGCCCAGGACCAGGTGCTGACGATGTCCTCGGCCCAGGAAAACAGCTACCTGGCGGTCAGGGTGCTGGAAGAGCACGCCAGCCGCATCCTGCAGGATGCCACGCGCGCCATAGGCGCCGCCGCCGAAGGCATCAAGAACGAAGGCGACACGATTTTGCAGGATGAGTCGGCGATCCGACAGATCCTGGTCAACCAGAGGCAGGATTCAACATTCCTGCAATCTATCGCGGTGGTGAATACCAAGGGTCATTTATGGGCGACTTCCTTCCAGTTTCCGGCCCACGAAATTGACCTGAACGACAGGCAGTACGTGAAATTCCTGCTGCAGCACCCGGAATACAAGGCGGTGCTGGTCGGCGCCCCGGTCAAGCTGAAGCAGGGCACGCGCTGGATCTTGCCGGTCGCCAGGAATATCTACGACGAGGCAGGGCGGCATGCTGGTTTGCTCGAGGTAGAGATAGACCTGGCCTACCTGAATGCCTTCTATGAACGGGTTGCCAAGGACGGCGACGCCAGTATCTCGCTGCACGACAACGACGGCGATATCATCATCCGCTCGCCGTTTGACGAACGCTACCTGAACCTGGATGTCAGCCAGTCGGCGATTGCCAACAGCATACGGAACGGGTCGATAGAAGGGGTGTTGCAGGACCGGCCCTTTGTCGGCGGCGAGGCCGAGTTGATCTATACCTACCGGAAGATGGCGGATTTCCCCATCACCGTGGTGTATGCGCGGGATGTCGGCAGCATCCTGCTCAGCTGGAATAAGCGGCTGAAGCAAAGGATTTTCTTTGCGGCACTGACCATAGGCTTCATCTTGCTGCTGGCGGCCGTGCTGGTATGGCATATCGGCCACCTGAGGAAATCGAATAGCCGCCTCCGGGCCAGCGAGAATCGCTATCGGCTACTGTACAGCGAGGCGCAGGATGCGATCCTGCTGATCAATCGCGAGTATTGCTATGTGGATTGCAATCCTGCCGCAGTCGCGCTGTTCGGCGCTGAGTCCGCCGCCGATATCATAGGTCAACGCGCCGGCGAATTTTCGCCCGCTGCGCAAAACGTCAACGTGCTGCCGAACATGGGACGCGACAAGCTGATCACGGTGCTGGTGGATGCCGCCTTTGACGGCGCCCCGCAGCGTTTCGAGTGGACTACCCACAAGCAGGGGCAATTGCAGTTCAATGAAATCACCTTGAGCCGGGTCGAAGTCGAAAGCGAGATTCTGCTGTTTTGCGTAATGCGCAATGTCAATTCCAGGAAGTACACCGAGCGCCTGCTGGAAGGGCAGAATCGCCTGCTGCAATTGATAGGCAGCGGCGAGGACTTGTCCAGCATCCTGGAGGCTGTGTGCCAGTTTGTGGAAAAACTGAATCCGCACTGGCGTTGCGGCATACAGTTGCTGAACGACGATCAGCGCAGCTTTTCCCGCTTGTTGGGCCAGAACTTCCCGGACATCCTGAAACCGCAGCTGCAGGGGATGGCGGTCAGCAAGGGCAACGGGGTCTGGAGCGAAGCGGTCATCAATGCCGCGCCGGTGTGGATCGAGGATATCCAGGCTGCGCCGCAGATGCAGTTTATTAATGACCTGGAAAACCTGTCCGGTTTCGCCAGTTGCGGCGCCTGGCCCATCATGGGCAAGAACGGCCAGTTGCTGGGCACCTTTAGCTTATTCTTCACCATCCGCGCCCGACTTAGCGATGAGGACATGGGATTGATGGGGATTACCACCGACATCGCCAGCATTGCGATAGAAGACCGGCGCTCGGAAGAGAAGATCTTGCAACTGGCGCATTATGACGACCTGACGGGGTTGCCGAACCGCTTCCTGTATCACCAGCATCTGGCAAAGTCGCTGGCCCATGCCGAGCGCAACCGCTCGCAGTTGGCGGTATTTTTCGTCGACCTCGACCGCTTCAAGAATATCAACGACACCTTCGGCCATGACGAAGGTGACGCCGTGTTGCGCAATATCGCCAGGCGCTTCAAGAGCTGCCTGCGCGAGTCGGACACCGTGGCGCGCGTCGGCGGGGACGAATTCATCCTGCTGGTGGACCAGTACAACGATCCCATGGACCTGAGCGATATTGCCGGCAAGCTGCTGGTGGAGTCGGCGCTGCCCTTCGACATCCGCGGCCAGGAGTGCCAGCTTAGCGCCAGCATAGGCATAGCCACCTATCCGGCCGATGGCAAGGATGCGCAGACTCTGCTGAAGAACGCCGATATCGCGATGTACCGGGCCAAGAACCGCGGCAAGGACAATTACCAGTTCTATGCGTCGGAAATGAATGTGCATACCGTCGAACGCCTGGCATTTGAAGCCAGGCTGAGGCGTGCGCTGGAGCGCCGCGAGTTCGTGGTGTACTACCAGCCCAAGCTGGACATCGCGTCCGGCCGCATCGTCGGCGCCGAAGCGCTGGTGCGCTGGAACCATCCGGAGCGCGGCATCCTGCTGCCCGGCGAATTCATCACGCTGGCGGAGGAAGCCGGGCTGATAGGGCGGCTGGGCATGCTGGTACTGGATATCGCTTGTCGCGACGTGCTGGCTTTCCGGGCGGTAGACAAGTCTTTCGGCCGGGTCGCGATCAACTTGTCGGGCGCTCAGTTCAATGACGCCAATCTGCTGGCGGATGTGCAAAGCGTGGTGGAATTCTGGCGCGTCAGCCCGGAGTCCATCGAGTTTGAAATCACCGAAAGCATGGTGATGCATAACCGCGAGCAGGCCATCGTGCTGATGGACGGCTTGAAGGCGGCCGGTTTCACCTTGTCGATCGACGACTTCGGCACCGGCTATTCTTCGCTGGCCTACCTGAAGCGCTTTCCGGTAGACAGCGTCAAGATAGACCGCTCCTTTATCAAGGATATACCGGAAGATCCTAACGATACCGCGATCGTGCTGGCGATCGTGGCGATGGCGCATACGCTGGGCTTGAAGGTGATTGCCGAGGGCGTGGAGACTGCAACCCAGCTGCACACCCTGGCCGATTCCAGTTGCGACGAATACCAGGGTTTCTATTTCAGCAAAGCGATTCCTGAGAATGAATTTGTGGCGCTGCTGGAGAAACAGACGGAGCTTGCGCTGGCGTAACGGCGTCTTGGTCCGTGGCTGCCGGCTGGCCGGCGCTGGCCAGCAGCAGCGAAAAAGCCTGGTCGCTCATCGGCCTGCCGAAATAATATCCCTGCGCACTATCGCAGGCATTCTGCCGCAGAAAACTCGCTTGCTCCAGGCTTTCCACGCCTTCGGCGATCACCGCCAGGTTCAGGATATGACCCAATGAAATGATGGCCTTGACGATGGCGGCATCGTCGCTGTCGAGCACGATGTCGCGCACAAAGGACTGGTCGATTTTCAGGCAGTCGACCGGGAATTTCTTCAGGTAGCTGAGGCTGGCATAGCCGGTGCCGAAATCATCGACCGACAAATATACCCCCATGGCTTTCAGCTGATGCAGGGTAGCGATGCTGGCGTCCATATTGTGCATCATCATCGATTCGGTAATTTCCAGCTCCAGCAGGCTGGGCGGCAGCCCGCTGTCGGCCAGGGCTTTTTGCACTATCTGCACCAGGTCGCCGTGATGCAGCTGGCGCGGCGAAATATTCACGGCGATGCGTGTCGGCTGGCGGCTCTGCATCAGCCATTGCATGGCCTGGCGGCAGGCGGTGTTGATCACCCATTCGCCGATAGGCATGATCAGGCCGGTTTCTTCCGCCAGCGGGATGAATTCCGCCGGCGAGATCATGCCCAGTACCGGGTGGCTCCAGCGTATCAAGGCCTCGGCGCTGTGGATGCGGCCACTGGCCAGGTCTATCTTGGGTTGATAGTGCAGCTTGAGTTGCCGGCTCTCTATGGCGATGCGCAGGTTATTCAGCAGGTCCAGCCGGTCGGCCACGGCCGGCGTCAGGACACCGGCATAGTATTGATAGTTGTTGCGCCCCAGTTCCTTGGCTCTGTACATCGCCGCGTCGGCGTTTTTCAGCAAGACGTCGGCTTGCTCGCCATCGCCGGGATACACGCTGATGCCTATGCTGCAAGTGACGGTCAGCTCGCGCCCTTCTATGCGGCAGGGGCGCGACACGCTGCTACGGATGCGCTGCATCACGGAATCCAGTTCAGCGGCGTCGGCGTGGTAGTTCAGGATCAGCACGAACTCATCGCCGCCCAGCCTGGCCACGGTATCGCTGTCGCGCATGCAGGCCAGCAGGCGCTCGGACATCAGCTGCAGCAATTGGTCGCCGGCCTGGTGCCCCAGGCTGTCGTTGATGTACTTGAACTGGTCTATGTCCAGGAAGGCCAGCGCCAGCCGCTCCTCATGACGCCGGGCCTGCATGATGCCTTGCTGCAGCCTCTCATACAGCAGGGCCCGGTTCGGCAAGCCGGTCAGCATGTCGTGGCTGGCGCGGTGCTCGATTTCTGCTTCGTGCAATTTGCGTTCGGTAATGTCTTCTACCGTGCCCTCATAAAACAGGATGGCGCCAGCGTCGTCACAGACGCTACGTGCATTTTCCGAGATCCAGATGATGCTGCGGTCCTTGCGATAGACGCGCGACTCAAAATTGGTGACCGAACCCTGCTGCTCCATCAACTGCATGAATTGCTGCCGGCGCTCCGCTTGCACGTACAGCTGGGTCTCAATCTGCCTGAGCTCGGCCATCAGTTGCAGCGGCGAGTCGTAGCCGTAGATGCGCACCAGCGCGGGGTTGACGGAAATATAGCCCTGCGGCGTCGACTGGAATATGCCCTCGATGGCGTTTTCAACGATGCTGCGATACCTGCGCTCAACCTCCAGCGTGACCTGGTCGGCCTGTTTGCGGGTCGTGATGTCCGAGATCAAACCCTCTATCGCCGCCAGGCCGCCGCCTGCATGGTACACGCCCACGCCGCGCTCCCACAGCCAGCGCGATTCGCCGCTGGCATGCAGGATCCGGTATTCGACTTCATAGGGCTGGTGCTGGCGCAGGGCGTCGCCGACGCTGGCCTGTACCCTTGCCAGGTCTTCGGCATGGCACAGGCGCTCATACGAGTGCCGGCTCAGGTAGACGGCATGGTCGGACGGATAGCCGGTAATTTTCTGGCAGCCGGCGCTGACCAGTTCCATGCTGGATTGGCTGTCATTGCGATAACGAAATACCATGCCGTCCAGATTATTCAACAAAGTGCTGAGTACGCCCGATTCGTCAAATTGACTCAGCTTATTCGCTTGTGCTGGCATAGGATGGATTTGAGTGCCGTAACAATGTAAGGTACGGGCGCTTGTGGGTTGGAATGTGTTGACTCAAGCAAACTATGTGCCTGAAGACAAGCTTGCTGTGAAGGCCTAGGACAATGGATTTACCATTTTTAGCCCGGATCGGGTGCATACAGGAGTAATGCGGCGCGGAAAAAACAAAATTGCACAAAAAAGAAGCAAGCACAAAGAAGTAGCAGTTGAACCCGGCATCTGGCTCTGCAAGGTTTTCTGAATGGACGTTCGCTGGCTGCGCACAGATTTATCTGCCTCGGCACGCATGTTGAGTAAGCAGCCGCTTTCCGCGCCGGCCGTTTCTCGATGCGCCTGGGGGATTACCCTTAAGGAGGTAGGCCTTCTGGGAGATGGAAATAGCCCGGCTATCGTCCACACTACTCTCGTGCGATTGACCCAGGAGGGAAGCAAATTCCGAGGTAATCCACTTCTTTCCCAACTCACAGATGGAGATATCAACATGCGATCCAATTCTTTCTTCTTTCGGCGTACTCTTCTGGGTATACTCGGTATCACCTCGCTAACCCTTGGTGTCATGCACGACGGCGTCGCCGGCACATCGGTCGATCGCGTCAACAACGTGGTGCTGGTCCACGGCGGCTTCGTCGACGGCGGCGGCTGGGAGCCTGTCTACAAGCTGCTGAAGGCCAAGGGCTACAACGTCAGCATCGTGCAAAATCCGACCACTTCGCTCGCCGCGGACGTGGCCGCTACCAAGGCTGTGATCGACGCACAAAACGGCCCCGTGGTTCTGGTCGGCCATTCGTATGGCGGCGTCGTGATCTCTGAAGCAGGCAACGACCCGAAAGTCACGCGCCTGGTCTACATCGCCGCTTTCGCTGCCGACAGTGGCGAATCCGTCCAGAAGCTCATCGCCAACCCACCGCCCGGCGCAGCAATACCTCCTATCCTTCCGCCCGTAAACGGTTTTCTCATGCTCGACAAGGCGAAATTCCCAGCCTCGTTCGCAGGTGACGTGAAGGCGGAGCGCGCAGCCTTCATGGCCGATGCGCAGGTGCCGTGGGGCGTCGAAGCGTTGGCAGGTGAGGTCACCAACGCTGCATGGCACGTCAAGCCGAGCTGGTACCTGGTCACCAAAGACGACAAGATGATTCCGCCGGATGCGCAACGCGCCATGTCGAAGCGCTCAGGCGCGACCGCGGTCGAAGTAAGCGGTAGCCATGCCGTGTACGAATCGCGTCCCCTGGACGTGGCGGCCATTATCCAGAAAGCGGCGACGGCGAAACAGTAAATCCACTTCCACAGCGGATTCGCGCCTTGCCGGCCTGCGCCCGCAAGGCGTTGTTTTTTTTGCGTTGAATCGTGATTGCCGATTTGGTGCGATGAGAGTCCAGGCAAATCGGGTATATGTACGCCGCAGGAGATGGCGGCGAGGCCCGGCTTCAGCTTGACTCGCCGGCGTATTGCGGCGTTGTAAAAAATGCTCATCGTTTGCAATTCAGATGTAGAGTTGCTTTTCTGACATACAAACGCAGCTGGATAGTTTATTCTTGTCGTACCGGTTCCAAAATGGACAGACTGTCACTGACGGAAAGTCCAGCCCGAATTGAGGTACACATGACTGAACGCTCGCCCTTGTTCGCACCGCTGGACGCATTTCGCACTCCAGATGCGCCACGCTTGCTGACCCGTTCCATCTACGGTTCCGCGCTCGGCCTGACCGAAGTCTCGGGCCCGGCCAAGCACGGGTTCACGGCCCCAATCCCCAATAGCCGTGCCTATCTGGTTCAGTTACGCTTGCGCGACTGTCCCGGCGCGACCTATTTTCTCGATGGACGCGCCTTGGACATCAGCGACCACACGGCCGGCACCATCCAGTTCCATGACCTGCGACGGGATCCGCGCGTGGAACTGAGTGATCCGTTCCACGTCATGCACCTCAACGTGCCGCTCGCGACTCTCGACGGCATCGTCGATGAACTCGGCATACCGCGAATTGATGAATTGATGGCCCAACCGGGCCATTGTTATCGGGATGCTGTCATCGAAAATCTGCTGAGGGCGATGCGACCTGCACTTGCCCGGCCCGGCGAAATGAGTTCGCTCTTTCTTGAGCACGTCTCGACAGCGACCTGCCTGCATCTAGTGCAACACTACGTTGGCGCATCCGCCCGGGAGCATCAGATTCGTGGGGGACTTTCCCCGTGGCAAGAGCGGCTGGTCAAGGACATGCTCAGGACCGACCTGGAGCGCGACCTGTCGTTGCTCGACCTTGCCCAAGCCTGCGGCATCTCGGTGCGCCATTTCACTCGCGCCTTCAAACAGTCGACCGGCTTGCCGGCCCATCAGTTCCGCCTGCAATGCCGCCTGGATCAGGCGCGCAACTTGCTCAAGGCCGGCTATCTTCCCATCGGCGAGATTGCCATCATGTGCGGCTTTGCCAGCCCAAGCCACTTCACCCGTTGTTTCCATCGGTTTACAGGTCAGACGCCGGCCAACTGGCGGGCGGCCAATGGCAGTGTGACACGGCGCAGCTACCCTGGGCATTGACTCTCGCTGCCTGAGCGACCGTGTGCCGCACGCGTTACGCACGTACAAGTTTCCCGTCGGCTAGGCGATTTAGGCCATGACTTGCATATTCAGGCCATTTTTTCTTAGGTTGCTGACAAGACATAGCACCGGCTGGCTGCGAATCTTGGTAAAGTTGTGGCGAAGTTCACAGCATTAGCTCGGGGAGAAAGCATGGTCCAAGCCAATCAACGATCAGAGGAGTGGCACGCTATCGCAGGCGATGTCGTTGTTTCGTTTGTGGACGCGATCAACCAGGCCGATGCCGAACGCTTAATCGACCTCTTCGCGACGGACGCCCACGTCAATGACCAGCTACGCGATTTTTGGGGAAAGGCCGCTGTCGGCAACTGGATCCACCGGGAAATCGTCGGTGAACGACTGTATGTAGAAGTCCTGGAGGCGCGCAGACATTTCGGGGATCTGATCCTGTCCGCCATTGTCTCAGGTGAGTTCGACAAAACCGGATTGCCCGACCCCTTGATTCTTAATTTTATTTTTTCGTTCAGCGACGGAAAGATCGTGCGGCTGATTATTTTGATGACGCGCCCAGGGGAAACTGAGCCTGAGGTGAGAAAGATAGGACGTTAACCAAGTGCATCAATTGAATTCCAGCTCCCTGGTGACGAAACCGGCGATACCGCTGCCGAGCGAGATGCACGGCAAGCCTAGAGCCAACGCGGAGTGGCGCGCCTATTTCGGGCCGTTTATACTGTCGCCTTCCGAGCGTCTTCTCGAGCGGAATGGGGTCCCGTTTCGATTGGGCGGACATGCATTCGATATCTTGGTCACGCTGGTGGAGTCGGCCGGTTCGATAGTCGGGAAAAAGGATCTCATGGCGCGCGTCTGGCCGGACATGGTGGTCGAAGAGGGAAGCCTCCGGTTCCACATCGTCGCCATTCGCAAGGCGCTCGGAGACGGGGACGGCGGGAACCGCTACATCGTCAACACGGCTAGCAAAGGATATACCTTCGTTGCCCGAGTCGAGCGACAGGAGTTGCTGTCTCAGTCCCAGTTGATTGCGCCGCGCCCTGGAAAGAACCTGCCCGCGCTGGCCACGGCGGTAGTGGGGCGCGAAGTGGAAATTGACACACTGGTCTCGTTTATGCTCCAAGGCAGGTTTGTGTCGGTTGTCGGTGCCGGCGGCATCGGCAAGACGACGGTGGCGATCGCAGCGACGCAGGCGGCGTCCCGCCATTTCGACGGGGATGTGCACTTCGTCGACCTCTCATCCATCTCCGGGACCGGGCTAGTGCGCGCCACCGTGGCAAGCGCCGTCGGGTTGCAGAACCGCTTGGAGGACTTGTCGGCGCTGGAAGCTCACCTGGCTGAACGAAAGACCCTGATCGTTCTGGATTGTTGCGAGCATGTCGTCGGCGAGGCTGCGGAGCTGGCCGAGGTCCTCGTTCGCGGCTGCCCGCAAGTCCACATTTTTGCTACCAGCCGCGAGCCGCTTCTGGCTGTCGGCGAGTTTGTCTATCGACTCCAGCCGTTGGCTTTCCCACCGGATGGAGAAGGGACGACCGCGGCGGCTGCGCTCGCCTACCCAGCGGTAAGATTGCTCGTCGATCGCGCTGCGGCGAGTGGCTCAGGCTTTGAGCTCAAGGATTGCGACGCTTCGTTGGCCTCTCAACTGTGCCGCAAGCTGGAAGGCATCGCGCTGGCAATCGAACTGGCGGCAGGCCGTATCGAGGCCCTGGGCCTGAAGGCCATCACGTCCCACCTCGACGCCAGTGTCACGCTGATGTGGCATGGCAGGCGGACCGCCGTTGCGCGCCACCAGACGCTAGGGGCGACGCTGGACTGGAGCTTCAAGCTATTGACTGACGACGAGAAGCGTCTTCTGCACAGATTTTCGGTGTTCCCTGCAAGCTTTTCCCTTGAAGCTGCCATCGAGGTCTGCTGCATCGACTTCGACAGGTCCAAGGCTATCGAGCTGATTGCGAGTCTGGTATCGAAGTCTCTGGTCACGGTCGACGCCGGCGGCGCGACACTTCGCTACGGCATGCTGGACACGACCAAGACGTACTGCCGGAAAAAGCAATCGGAATTTGGCGAGGACGTCCGCATATCCGAACGCTTTGCCAGCTATTTCAGTGTATGGGCGCGGGAGCGCAGCGCTCTATCCAAAGATGCGCTTGATGACTTCAGGTTGGAGTTGCCAAATCTGCGGGCAGCGCTGGAGTGGCATTTCAGGGACGGCGGGCAAATGTCGGACGCGGTGAAATTCGCTGCCGCGCTCTGTCCGATGATGATGCGGTTCTCGCAGGTAGCCGAGTGCTCCCGCTGGGCTCAAGCTGCGCTTTCGCAGATGCCGCCCGCATTTGTTGGGTCGGAATGCGAACTTCGGCTGCAGGGCGCCCTCGGCCAGTCCCTGATGTTTACGAGAGGGGACGGCAGCGGCGAAGCTGCAAGCGCTTTCCTTCGCAGCATAGAGATAGCCGAGCAGCTGGGGGCCTTTCCGAGTAATCTGCACCTGCTCAACGGTTACGCGGTGCTGCTGCATCGTGAGGGGCGTTACACCGAAGCTCTTGCGATTGCCCGCAAAGCGCAGTCTCTCTTGGCGGAGCTGGGCGACCCCGAGTCGCGCGCCATCGTCGACTCACTGATGGGCGTGTGTCTCCATCTGGTAGGAAATGTCAGTGAGGCGATGCTGCATTGGGAACGGTGCTTCGCCTATACGTCGGACGTTTCTTCCGATATCAGGGAAAGGCTGGGATTCGACTACCACGTCCGCGCCCTGTGTGGATTGGCGCGCAGCCTCTGGCTCACCGGCCAGTATGCCAAAGCGGTCACTGTGGCCGAGGAAACCCTGGCCAAAGCGCGCAGCCACGGCCACGCGGTTACCAATTGCATTGCTTTGATCTGGGGCGGCTCGGTGTTTGCGTACGGCCGGGATGTCGAGCGCCTGGAGAGGGTGGCGGACGAGCTGGAACGCGTGGCGAGGTGCCACGCGCTGGAGCCTTACCTCAATGTCGCCAATATACTGCGCGGACAGATTCTGATTATGCGAGGACATCCGGCCGACGGTGTCGAGCGCATCCGCGGTGCGATCGAGGTTTTGCGCAAATGCCGTTATGAAATGGTGACGAGCGTGTCGCTGACCTTCATGGCCAAGGGACTTTCCGACATGTCGTTGCACTCCGCCAGTCTTGCCGTATGCGATGAGGCGGAACGAATGATACGGGCCGGCGGTGACTTTCTGCGCATGCCCGAGCTGCTCACTACCCGCGGCCAATGCCAAGCGGCTGCCGGACAGCGGGATGAAGCCGCAGAGAGTTATCTGGCAGCAATTGAACTTGCCCATTCCATGGGAGTGAGGTCGGATCAAGTACGGGCAGCGGTCGCGCTTGCTCAACTCTTGATTGGCGCCGGCCGGAACGAGGAAGCCCGCTGTTTGCTCCGTCCGCATGTCAGGGATGCCGGCGACGAGACTTCACTGGATCTGTCACTGGCGCGAAATCTGCTCACTTGAATCCCGCCCACGGAAGGCTGTAGAAATCCGGTTCGGACGCGAGCCTGGTCTTGAGGAGTAGTGCCATGAGCAATTCCAAGGCGGCTTCCACCGGCTCGCCTTCCGAGGAACCGATGCTGAACCGTCGCGCCATCGCCGCCGCTGTGGCATGCAACGTGCTGGAATTCTTTGATTTCGTCGCGTACGCATTCTACTCCGTGCAGATTGGACGCGCGTTTTTCCCGTCAAGCGAACGTCAGACCAGTCTTCTGTTATCCCTGGCTGTTTTTGCGGTAGGCTTCATTGCACGGCCGGTAGGAAGCGTAGTCATCGGCTACTACGCCGATCGTGTCGGCCGCAAACCGGCATTGCTTCTGACGGCAGTCCTGATGACCGTTGGAACCTTGGGGTTGGCAGTGACGCCCTCCTATGCATCCATAGGTGTTGCCGCTCCCGCACTCGTCGTGATCTGCCGGCTAATCCAGGGTTTTGCGCTCGGGGGCGAGATCGGACCGTCCACTGCGTTCCTCCTTGAGATTTCCCCTGCTGGACTACGGGCCTCCTTCGTTTCCTTGCAGATTGCGAGTCAAGGGGCAGCAACGATGCTCGCGGGCGCGATTGGATTAGCGATATCCAGTCTTCTTGGACCAGTTGACATGGCCTCGTGGGGCTGGCGCATTCCGTTCGCAGTTGGCGCGTTGCTCGTGCCGGTCGCCCTGTATCTAAGAATGACGATGCCCGAAACCGGGGGCGCGACTGCAAGCTTGCCGGTACGCAATGAATCGACGCAGACTATGTGGCGCGGCACCTACCTGGTTCTCGGGATAGGGGTGATTGTCGGAGGCACCGTCTCCACGTACGTTGGCAACTACATGACCACGTACGCCACGTCAGTCCTGAAGCTTCCCGCTACCACCGGGCTGCTGGCTGCCGTGACGGTCGGCCTGGCGACCATCGCCGGTGCTGTTGCAGGTGGCCGCATTGCAGACCAGGTAGGGCGATGGCCGCTCATGTTCTGGCCTCGCCTGGTTGCTGCGGCGCTGAGCGTGCCGGCCTTCCATTTGCTGATCGCGCAGCCAACCATTGCCACGCTGCTTGTCGTTTCGGCCGTGCTTGCCTTCCTGACTGCGGCCAATGGCAGCGGCGTTCTAACGACAATCTGCGAGCTCTTCCCGCGGGACAGACGTGCGACCGCGATGGCTGTCGTTTACTCGGTAGGAGTCTCACTTTTCGGCGGGACTACCCAGTTCCTGGTGACCTGGCTGATCAATTACACAGGCAGCCCTGTCGCGCCGGCGTGGTACGTGGTCGCCACGAGCGCCGTCGCGCTCTTAGCGGCGGTGTTCCTTCCTGAAACGCGCCCGGATCCAGAATTGCGTCAGGGGTCGTCCTTGAATCCTGAGGCGCGCCCTAACATTATCTAACAACTCACTGGCGGCCTGCGCCGCCGGGCAGATACTGGAGCGAGTCTGCCGATTGAGCGTCGCAGGTACGTTGCGAGTCTCACAACACTCACAACGACCAACAACGGATAACTCGACTCTTTCCTCATCCTTGGCGAAGATGCAACTACAACCTTGTCAAGGAGAGCGAAATGAATCAGCACGAAACTGAACGTCGGGTCGCGATACTCGTACACATTGCGGAACCGCTGCTGCAAGCCGGCGTATACGCAGCCCTCGCCGATGAGTCCGACATGGATGTCGTCGACGCTGCCTCCACCCAAGTCGGGAAAAAGGTCGACGTTGTAGTCACGGATAGTGCGACGGCGGCCCTGATTACAGAAGATTTCCGTCGCTCCGAGCTTGGTTCGCACCTTCAGCTTGCCCGTATCCTGGTCATTGCGGCTCAGCCGCGCGAGCATGTCGTTCGAACTACCTTAAAGCAAGGAGTCCACGGTCTGGTGTTGAGCAGCTCGCCGGTGCACGAGCTTCTAGCTGCGGTGAGGACGCTTGCCTGCGGCAGAAAGTACCTGTGCCCCGCTGTGATGCAACAGCTGGCCCAGGTTGCAGAGCGGGACATATTGACCGGTCGTGAGGATGAAGTTCTTCGGCTTCTGGCCAAGGGTCTGTGCAACAAATCAATTGCGCGTGACCTGGACATCGCGGTTGGGACTGTGAAGGTGCACGTCAAGTCCATCATGTCCAAGCTGGATGCCAGTTCCCGGACTGAGGCCGCAAGCATTGCGGCCGCGCGCGGCCTTGTCGACGTGTTTGCTTCCTCATGGCGCCACATGAACTCCTCCCCAAATGAGAGGGCCTGGTTTGGTTCTCTCGTGTCTCAGCCTGGATATGCCTAATTTCAATTCCCCCCACAACTGCTTATTGAAGGCATCATGGAAAAATCCACTCTAACAACGGCTTCCCGGTTGCCGACAAGCAGAACTCCACTACCGCAGGTGGGGTCGCGGCCGAGGATGGAGTACTACGCTATCAGGCCAAGACGACGTTCACCGTCAAGCCTTGCTGATGGTTTGGGATTTTGCGGAGACCAATCCTTTGGCTTATATGCTGATTTGTCGGATTTTTCAATGCTTGGCTGCGACGCGCCTTGCGCCCTGTCTCGTTGGATGTTGCATGAAATAGAAGACTTTTGAAGTTAGATACGCCGAAGTTAGAGCTTGAAATGTTTTCGGACTTGTTTCCCGGCCAGGCTCAGCATTTCCCACGCTGATGCGAGATTTCCCGGCTCGACCGGCCATCTCCCGACCCCAGCGCGAATTCCCCATCGCTATTCCCTTTGAAAACACATGGTTATAGCTAAGAGGTAACATTTACAATCTGATGTAAGTCCCTAATTTATTTAGGTATTCTTCTTTTTCTCTGATTTAAGTAAATGCGCTAAGTCCTTGACTTCATTCAATAAATTCACATTTTTCCTCCTGATTTAGCTTGACCGGGTGTAATGCATCCTCTAAAGTGGGCGATAGTGTGAAAAAGTGTATTTTTGTGGAGGGAAAACTCTCCTTCCGCAATAAAAATTGTCGAATTCAAGTTCAGGGTAAGAGGTAAATAGCGTGTTCCAGGGGGCGTCAGCACTCAATCTCGATGCAAAAGGCAGAATGTCGATTCCTGCCAAGCATCGTGACGCCCTCGCGGTACAGTGTGAAAGCCGGATTACCCTGACTCGCCACCCTCATGGCTGCCTGCTGTTGTTTCCACGCCCAACCTGGGAATCCCATCGCGAACAGATTGCCTCCTGGCCCATGTCGGCACGCACCTGGCAAAGGATTTTCCTGGGCAATGCCTCGGATGTGGAGATGGATGGTGCAGGGCGGATCCTGATAGCGCCCGAGCTGCGCCAGGCAATCGGCCTGCAGCGCGACGTGACGCTGCTCGGCATGGGCTCACATTTTGAAATCTGGGATTCCGCGAAGCTGGCCGAAGATGAAGCAAAGGCCATCGCCAACGGCATGCCGGATGTGCTGAGTGATTTTTCTTTCTGATTGACCGCAATGATTACTCAGAAAGCAGCAGAATTCACGCACCAGACGGTGCTGCTGGGCGAGGCCGTTGACGGACTGGCTCTTGCAGGGGAGCGCGCGAACGGCGTCTATGTAGACGGCACCTTTGGCCGCGGCGGCCATAGCAAAAAAATACTGGAAAACCTGGGCCCCGGCGGCCGCTTGCTGGCGTTCGACAAGGATACGCAGGCCATCGCCAGCGCGCAGGAAATCAAGGATCCGCGCTTCACCATCGTGCACGAGAGTTTTGCGACGATGTCGCAGGAACTGCAGGAGCGCGGCCTGCTGCAGGTTGACGGCATCTTGATGGATCTCGGCATCTCGTCTCCGCAGGTGGATGATGCGGGACGAGGCTTCAGCTTCAGGGCGGACGGCCCGCTGGACATGCGCATGGATACCACCCGCGGCATGTCCGCAGCGCAGTGGCTGGCGGTGGAAGAGGAACAAAAAATCAGGGAGGTTATAAAAGATTATGGGGAAGAACGGTTTGCTTTTCAGATTGCAAAGGCGATTGTTGCTCGCCGGCAGGTCGAGCCAATTTCTGGCACACGACAGCTTGCCGAAATCGTCGCACACGCCGTCAAAACTCGCGAGAAGGGCAAAGACCCGGCAACTCGCACCTTTCAGGCTATACGGATTTTCATCAATAAAGAGCTGGAAGATCTCGAGATAGGTCTGGCGGGAGCTTATGAGCGCCTGGCGCCGCATGGGCGCATGGCGGTCATCAGCTTCCATTCGCTGGAAGACCGCATCGTCAAGCAATTCTTTGCATCCAAGGTCAATGTCTCGCAGCCCGACCGGCGCTTGCCGATACGCACTAAGGATTTGCCGCAGGCGCAGATGAAGCTGATCGCCAGGATCAAGCCGTCCGACGCCGAAGTGGCGGCCAACCCGCGCGCGCGTTCCGCCATACTCAGGGTCGCCGAGCGCCTGCCCTTTGGCGCTGATGGCGAGGGCGCGGCATGAGCACGCGCCTGAACCTGGCGCTGGCGGCGGCGCTGATGCTGAGCGCCTTGTCGCTGGTGAATGCGCAATATCAGGCGCGCCGCCTGTTCATCGAATTGGAAAGGGCGCAAAGCCTGTCCAAGCAATATGAGTTGCAGTGGACGCAGCTGAAGCTGGACCAGTCCACTTTTGGCAAGCATGCCAGGATAGAGGCCAATGCCGGCAAGGAACTTGGCATGGTGCCGGTCACGCCCGAGCGCACCCAGTACCTGACCGCGGGAGGCTTGAAATGAGTCGCGCCACCCGTGCCACTTCGAGTACCGCCGGCAAGGGCGTGCCCTTCCTGTCCAGCCCGCTGCTGGCGGTGAAATTGCCGGTCTGGCGCTCCAGGCTGGTGCTGTTCCTGCTGTTTGCCGCTTTCGTCGCCCTGATCGCGCGCGCATTGTGGCTGCAGGGCATGACTACCGATTTCCTGCAAAAGCAGGGCGCCAGCCGGTATACCCGTACCCTGGAATTGCCGGCGACGCGCGGCCGCATCACCGACAGGAACGGCCAGGTGCTGGCTTCCTCGGTGCCGGTCAAGGCGGTCTGGGCCATCCCGGACGACGTGCAGGAAGCGCCGAAAGAAAAACTGCGCGCGCTGGCCGCCTTGCTGGAGATGAGCGAGGCCGAATTGCGCAAGAAGCTCGATTCCGACCGCCAGTTCGTTTACCTGAAGCGCCAGGTAGAGCAGGATGTCGCGGCAAAAATTGTTGCCCTGGGCATAGACGGCATAGAAACCCGCAAGGAATACAAGCGTTTTTATCCCGAGGGCGATGCGATGGCGCACGTGGTCGGGTTTACCAATGTCGAAGACGTCGGCCAAGAAGGCATAGAACTGGCGTCCGAGAAAAACCTGGCAGGCAAGACCGGCAGCCGCCGTGTCATCAAGGACAGGCTGGGGCGCATCGTCGAAGACATAGAGTCGATCCGGGAGCCGCATGACGGCAAGGATCTGACCCTGGCGATAGATAGCAAGATACAGTACATCGCCTTCACGCATTTGAAGGAAGCGGTAGAAAAACACAAGGCCAAGGCCGGCGCCGCCGTGGTGCTGGACGTGCAGACCGGAGAAGTACTGGCCCTGGTCAACTTGCCTTCCTATAATCCAAATGACCGCTCCGTGTTAACCGGCGCCCAATTGCGCAACCGGGTGATGACGGATACCTTCGAACCGGGTTCCATCATGAAGCCGTTTACGGTGGCGCTGGCACTGGAGACCGGTCGTGTCACGCCAGAAACACCGTTCCAGACCGCGCCCGGCGTCATGTCCATCGGGCCCGCATTGATCCACGATGCGCATAAGGAAGGTGTGCTGACCGTGGCTCAGGTCATACAGAAATCGTCGAATATCGGCACCGCCAAGATGGCTTTGCAGATGCAACCGCAAGAGATGTGGGAAATGTTTACCACCCTGGGATTTGGTCAGCAACCTAAATTCGGCTTCCCCGGAGCCGTGGCCGGGCGTCTGCGCAATTTCAAGACCTGGAAGCCCATCGAGCAGGCGACCATGAGCTTCGGCCACGGCGTTTCAGTGTCACTGATACAAATCGCCCGCGCCTACATGATCTTTGCCCGCAATGGCGACCTGATACCGCTGAGTTTCCAGAAACTGGAGTCGCCGCCCGTGGGGCATAGGGTGATTTCCGAAAAAGTGGCGCTGGAACTTAGGGCCATGATGGAAACCGTGACCCAGCCGGGCGGCACCGCTACCCAGGCCAGGATCGCCGGTTACCGGGTGGCCGGCAAGACCGGGACCGCCCACAAGGTAGAGGGCGGCAAATATGTGCGCAAATACGTCAGTGACTTTGTCGGTTTCGCGCCGGTTTCCAACCCGCGCGTGATCGTTGCGGTAATGATAGACGAGCCTACCGTCGGCGGTTATTACGGCGGCGTGGTCGCGGCGCCGGTATTTGCGGCGATTACCGCTAATGTATTGCGTTCAATGAATGTTTCACCAGATTCAACAGTGACCAGCATCATTCCTGAAGCTAGTGTGCAGGAGAGCATGTAATGGTTAATATCAAGAAAATAATGACAGAAATAGTAGATTGGCTCAGGCAGGTCGCACCGGGTGCGCAACTGAGCTCGGATTCCCGCGCGATTAAAACCGGGGATGTGTTCTTTGCCTTCCCTATCGGCGCCGGCGATGGCCGCCGCCATGTGCAGCAGGCGATCAGCAACGGCGCCGCCGCGGTGGTGTATGAGAGCAATGATTTCGGCTGGGACGATACGCTGACAGTGCCGCATAAAGGCGTGGCGCTGTTGCAGCAGCAACTGGGCTACATTGCGAATGCCTATTACGCGCAGCCTGACCGGGCGATGCGGACGGTGGCCGTGACCGGCACCAATGGCAAGACTTCCTGCTCGCAGTGGCTAGCCAGGGCTTTTTCCTTGTTCGGCAAGCCGGGCGCGGTGATTGGCACCCTCGGCGTCGGCCTGTATAAAGACGGCGCTGTCGCCGAGCTGGAGGAAACCGGCTTCACTACTCCCGATGCGGTGCAACTGCAACGTCGCCTGGCCGGCTTGCGCGATGCCGGCGCGGCGACGCTGGCGATCGAAGCCTCTTCGATAGGCCTACAGCAGGGCCGCCTGAACGGCATGCATTTCGACACTGCGGTATTCACCAACCTGACCCGCGACCACCTCGATTATCACGGCAGCATGGAAGCCTATGCCGACGCCAAGGCCATGCTGTTTGACTGGCCGGCGCTGGGTGCCGCGGTAATCAATATGGACGACGCCTATGGGCCGCGCCTGATTGAGCGCCTGCGACAAAAGCAGGCCAGCGCCAGCTTGATAGGCTATACGCTGGACGGCCGCAGCCATGAAGGCGTGGCGATGCTGTCCGCCAGCAATCTGCGTACGCAGCATAACGGAACGTCCTTCCACGTCGATTCGCCGTTCGGCTCCGGTCAGGTCAAGACGCATCTGATAGGGCGCTTCAATGTCAGCAATGTGCTGGCGGTGATGGCGGTATTGCTGGCCGAAGGGATAGCCTGGAACAAGGCGGTGTCTGCACTGGAAATGCTGGAACCGGTGCCGGGCCGCATGCAGCAGCTCGGCTCACAGGGACACGCGATGGTGGTCATCGACTACGCGCATACCCCGGATGCGCTGGAAAAGACCGTACAGACCTTGCAGCAGGTGGCGCAGGAAAGACATGGGCAATTGTGGTGCGTATTCGGCTGCGGCGGCGACCGCGATCCCGGCAAGCGTCCGCAAATGGGCAAGATCGCCGAGCAGGCCGACCACGTGGTGGTGACCAGCGATAATCCGCGCACCGAAAAACCGGCCGACATCATCGCCGGCATCGTCGCCGGCATGAGCAAGCCTGCGCACGTGATCGAGGACCGGGCCAGCGCGATACTGTATGCGATCAAGCATGCCGGCAATCACGACGTGGTCTTGCTGGCCGGTAAGGGCCATGAAACCTACCAGGACATCAACGGCAGGAAATGGCCGTTTTCCGACGAAGAACACGCGTCGCTGGCGCTGGCCACGGTGGCCACCAGCGGCAACATGAAGAGGCCCGGCTGATGCACGCCTCTTTATTTCAATTGCAAGCCAGCCTGAATTCTGCGGTAGCGACCGCCGATGCGCAGGTGAACGGCCTGAGCACCGACAGCCGCAAGGTTGCCAAGGGCGACCTGTTCGTTGCCTTGCGCGGCGAGCACTTTGACGCCCATGATTTCCTGGGCCAGGTAGCGGCGCAAGGCGCCGCTGCGATAGTGGTCGAACATCTGCCGCCGGGCTTGAATATCCCTGCGCTGGTGGTGCCGGATACCAAGATGGCGCTGGCCGAGATCGCCAGGTATTGGCGCCGCCAGTTTTCCCTGCCTGTCATCGGCGTTACCGGCAGCAATGGCAAGACCACGGTCAAGGAAATGATCGCCTCCATCCTGCAGGCGCATGCCGGAGCAGGCGGCAGCCTGGCCACCAGCGGCAACTTGAATAATGAAATCGGCGTGCCGCTGACGGTGTTGCGGCTGCAAGCAAGCCATCAAGCGGCCGTGATAGAACTGGGCATGAACCATCCGGGCGAGATCGCCTTGCTGGCGTCGATTGCCGAGCCGACGGTCGGACTGGTCAATAATGCACAGCGCGAGCACCAGGAATTCATGCACACGGTGCAGGCGGTCGCCGAGGAAAACGGCAGCGTCATTCGGCAATTGCCGGCCGACGGCGTCGCCGTGTTCCCGGCCGACGATACCTATTCCGGCTTGTGGCGCGCCTATGCCGAAGAAAGCGGGCAGCGCAAGATCGTCGGTTTCGGTTTTTCCGCCGACGCCGACGTCAGCTGCAGTTATAAGGCGAATCAGTTCGGCAATGACCTGCTGCTGAAAGTAGCCGGCCAGGAATTCCTGGTCAGGCTGGCCGCCGCCGGCGTGCACAATGTGCGCAATGCGCTGGCCGCCGCCGCTTGCTGCCACAGCGTAGGCATCTCTAACGACACGATCGCGCGCGGCCTGGAAGCCTTTGTCCCGGTCAGCGGCCGCTTGCAGAAAAAACAGGCGCACAACGGCGCCAGCGTCATCGACGATACCTATAACGCCAATCCCGACTCGGTACGCGCGGCGATAGACGTGCTGGCGCAAGCCGGTGCTGCCGGCATCCTGGTGCTGGGCGACATGGGCGAGGTCGGCGCGGATGGCGCCGCCTTCCATGAAGAAATCGGCCACTATGCCCGCCAGCGCGGTATCCGGCAGGTATTGACGCTGGGGGCGCTGGCGCAGCATACGGCCGCCGCCTTCGGGCCTTCGGCCCGGCATTTCGACGATATCAGCCAATTGCTGGCGGCACTGGACGGCAGTCTGCTCGGCAGCAATACCGTATTGGTTAAGGGATCGCGTTTCATGAAAATGGAAAGAGTGGTCCAGCATCTGACGCAAACAGCGCAACAATCTACAGGAAGTCACTAATATGCTGCTTTGGTTAGCACAATTTTTCAAACAAGACCTCGGGCTGCTGCGCGTGTTCGGCTTTATCACCTTCCGCGCCGTGTTCGCGGCGATGACCGCGATTTCAATAGGCATCTTTGCCGGTCCCGCCGTGATACGCATGCTGACCCGCATGAAGGTCGGCCAGGCGGTGCGCACCGACGGCCCGCAAACGCATTTGATCAAATCCGGCACGCCGACCATGGGCGGCGTGCTGATCCTGATCTCTATCGGGGTTTCCACCTTGCTGTGGGCGGATCTCAGCAACCGCTTCGTGTGGGTCGTCATGATAGTCACGCTGGGCTTCGGCGCAGTCGGCTGGGTCGACGACTACCGCAAGGTGGTATACCGCGATCCCAAGGGCATGTCGTCCAAGGAAAAATATTTCTGGCAATCGCTGGTGGGCCTGACCGCCGCCCTGTACCTGGCGTTCTCGGTATCGGGCTCGAACAATGCCGAAGTGCTGCGCCTGTTCTTTGCCTGGATACAGTCGGGTTTCAGCCTGGACCTGCCGCCCAAGGCCGATTTGATCGTGCCCTTCTTCAAGACCGTCAGCTATCCGCTCGGGGTGTGGGGCTTCATTTTCCTGACTTATTGCGTGATCGTCGGCACCAGCAATGCCGTCAATTTCACCGACGGCCTGGACGGCCTGGCGATCATGCCCACCATCATGGTCGGCTCGGCGTTGGGCTTGTTTGCCTATTTGACCGGGCACGTCGGTTATTCGAAATACCTGCTGCTGACGCATATACCCGGCGCCGGTGAATTGCTGGTCTTCTGCGGTGCGATGGCGGGCGCCGGCCTGGCCTTCCTGTGGTTCAACGCCCATCCCGCGCAGGTGTTCATGGGCGACGTCGGCGCGCTGGCGCTGGGCGGCGCGCTGGGCACGATAGCGGTGATCGTGCGCCAGGAGATCGTGTTGTTCATCATGGGCGGCGTCTTTGTCGCCGAAACCGTGTCGGTGATGTTGCAAGTGACCTATTTCAAATACACCAAGAAAAAATTCGGCACCGGCCGCCGCCTGTTCCTGATGGCGCCCTTGCACCATCACTTTGAGCAGAAGGGCTGGAAAGAAACCCAGGTCGTGGTGCGCTTTTGGATCATCACGATGATGTTGGTGCTGGTCGGCCTGTCTTCGCTGAAATTGCGTTAGTAGCCTGGCGTGAGTTTGTAATAAGTAATCGTAATTAAAGAAAGCAGTTTGATGAATTTTGCAGGAAAACACGTATTGGTTCTAGGTCTGGGTGAATCCGGACTGGCGATGGCGCGCTGGCTGCTGCGCTGTGGCGCGCGCCTGCGTGTAGCCGATACGCGTGAAGCGCCGGACAGATTGGGCGCGTTGAAGTTGATGTCTGAAGAGGCGCAATTTATTAGTGGTGAATTCAATGCCGATTTGCTGGATGAGGTCGATTTTGTCGCAGTCAGCCCCGGGTTGTCGCCTTTACGTGAATTGTCGGTGCTGGGACCGGAAGCCAGGCAGCGAAATATCCCCCTGTGGGGCGAGATCGAATTGTTTGCGCAGGCATTGGCTGCGCTGAAAAAAGAAAAATCCTATTCGCCGAAAGTGATAGCGATTACCGGCACCAACGGCAAGACCACGGTCACCAGCCTGGTTGGGCTGCTGTGCCAGCGGGCAGGATTGCGCACCAGGGTGGCCGGCAATATCAGTCCCGCAGTATTGGATGTGCTGTGTGACGAACTGGATCGTGAGGAACTGCTGCGTAAGGAGTTTTATCTGCAATTTCCGGAAGTCGCTGCTGCCGAAGCAGCGGAGGCAGAAGCAGTGGCTTCAGCCGCTGCAGCGGCCATTGCCGTAGAAGCGGCGGCAGAGATCGTTGCAGTAAAAGCATCGGAACCAGTTGTGCCGGAACTGACTATGCCAGGGCAAGAGCCGGGTGCAAGTGAAGAAGAAAGCGTCGCTGAAACAAGTGAAACCCCGGAAGCCCTTGCCATTTCTGACGAAGCTGCTGAAAACGAAGCTGATGTGGAAGAAATCGAACTGGCAGACGTGGCAGAGCCGCTAGCAGATGTGCTTGATGAGTCGCTTGCTGAGTCGCTTGCTGAGTCGCTTGTTGAGACGGCGCCTTCTGTAGCAGCTGCAGCGGTTGTGGAGGTTGTTGAACCGCTGCCGAAGATGGCAGATCCCTTGCCGCAAGTCTGGGTGCTGGAATTGTCCAGCTTCCAGCTGCATACCAGTTTCAGCCTGCAGGCTGATGTGGCGACCGTATTGAATATCACGCAAGACCATCTGGATTGGCATGGCGATCTTGCTGCCTATGCGGCGGACAAGGCCCGTATTTTCGGTGAAAAGACAGTGCAGGTGCTGAACCGTGATGATGCAATAGTGATGGCCATGGCCAAGCCTATGGCAAGCATGATCAGTTTCGGCGTGAATGCACCTGAACACGCCGGCGATCTGGGATTGCTGAATGAACACGGCATGACCTGGCTGGCGTCGGCCGCTGCCGGCGAAGAAGGCGAGCCCGTTAACCGGCGCCGGAAGAAAGACAAGGGCAGCGAGGAAGTGCCGGTTACGATCAGCCGCCTGATGCCAATGGATGCCTTGAAAATCCGCGGCCAGCACAATGCAGCGAATGCTTTGGCGGCACTGGCACTATGCCGTACGATAGGTTTGTCCTTCGCGCCTTTGCTACATGGCCTGCGTGAGTATCAGGGCGAACCGCACCGGGTGGAATTGATTGCGACGATAGCGGGGGTTGATTATATCGACGACAGCAAGGGCACCAATGTGGGCGCGACGGTAGCGGCCTTGAAAGGCATAGGGCAGGAATCTGTGGCGGAATCGGGACTGCAGTTCAGCGCCAAGCGCGTGATCCTGATTGCGGGCGGCGATGGCAAGGGCCAGGATTTTTCGCCACTGGCTGAGCCGGTGATGCGCTATGCCAAGGCCGTCCTGCTGATCGGCAAGGATGCAGCGGAAGTAAGGGCAGCGATTCAGGATGCAGCAGTAGAGATCGCAGATTTTGCATCGCTGGAAGATGCGGTGCAGGCAGGCGCAGTGATGGCAACCGAGGGTGATATCGTTATGCTGTCGCCAGCATGCGCCAGCCTGGACATGTTTCGCAATTATGCGCATAGGGCGCAGGTATTTGTCGATGCGGTCAGGGAAATCGGCTTATCCAGGGGCGAGGTGTATTGATGAAACAGGCCTTGATGTCATTCAGCAAATGGCTGCCGTTTTCGGCAGAGCCGGTTGCTGCGTCGCATCTGGCCAAGCGCTCCAGGATGATGGAATACGACCAGCCCCTGATCTGGGTCACGCTGATCCTGATGCTGTTCGGCATGGTGATGGTGTATTCGGCATCCATCTCCTTGCCGGACTCGCCCAAGTATGCGAATTATAAGAATACCCACTTCCTGGTCAGGCAGGCGATGTTTGTCGGCGTATCGCTGCTGGCCGGCCTGTTCGTGTTCCGGGTGCGCATTTCAACCTGGCAAAAATTCGCGCCTTACCTGTTTGTGATCACCTTGATATTGCTGATGGCAGTGCTGGTACCCGGCCTGGGCAAGGGCGTCAATGGCGCCAAGCGCTGGCTGTCGTTCAAGGTATTCAACCTGCAGCCCTCGGAATTGATGAAGCTGTTCGTGGTCTTGTATGCGGCCGATTACACGGTGCGCAAGCAGGAATACATGCGCAAGCTGACCAAGGGTTTCCTGCCGATGGCGGCTGCGGTCGGCGTGGTCGGCTTGCTGCTGTTGCTGGAGCCGGATATGGGCGCCTTCGGTGTCATCGTGTGCATCGCGATGGGCATCCTGTTCCTGGGCGGCATCAACGGCATCTGGTTCGGGGGTATCGCGGCGACCTTGGTCGGCATTTTCAGCGTGCTGATTGTCGTGTCGCCGTGGCGCCGCGAGAGGATTTTTGCGTATATGGACCCGTGGGTGGAAGAGAACGCACTGGGCAAGGCTTACCAATTGTCGCATTCGCTGATCGCTTTCGGCCGCGGTGAATTGTTCGGCGTCGGCCTGGGCGCGAGCGTGGAGAAATTGCATTACCTGCCGGAGGCGCACACCGATTTCCTGCTGGCGGTGATCGGCGAGGAACTGGGCTTTGTCGGCGTGCTGGCCGTGGTGCTGCTGTTCTACTGGCTGGTGAAGCGCGCCTTTGAAATCGGCCGGCAGGCGATTGCACTGGACCTGACCTTTGCCGGCCTGACCGCGAAGGGCATAGGCATCTGGATAGGGGTGCAGGCCTTCATCAATATGGGGGTGAACCTGGGCTTGTTGCCGACCAAGGGTTTGACCCTGCCGCTGATGAGCTACGGCGGCTCCGGGGTATTGATTAATTGTGTGGGTTTGGCGATTTTGTTACGTATAGATTATGAAAACCGTTTGCTGATGCGCGGAGGCCGGGTATGAGGCCAGCAATTGCAGCCGGGACCGGTAAAAAATTATTGATCATGGCCGCCGGCACCGGCGGGCATATCTTTCCTGGCCTGGCCATCGCCGAGACCATGCAGGCGCGCGGCTGGCAAGTGTCCTGGCTGGGAACCAGCAAGGGCATGGAGGGGCAGATCGTGCCCCGGCACGGTGTGGAAATGGACAATATAGAATTTTCCGGCATGCGCGGCAAGGGTCTGATGCATGCGCTGACCGGTGCTTTCAGGTTGCTGGCCGGCTTCGTTTCTTGCTGGGGCATCCTGTCCAGGCGCCAGCCGGACGTAGTGCTGGGCATGGGCGGCTACGTGACGGTGCCGGGCGGCATGATGGCTGCGCTGCGCGGCAAGCCGGTAGTGTTGATGAACGCCGATGCGGCGCTGCTGTTGTCCAACAAGGCCTTGCGGCCGCTCGCCAGCAAATTGCTGTTTGGCTTGCCGTCCGCCAGCGCGGGCGCGGATAGCAAGGTGCAGGTGACCGGTAACCCCGTGCGGCAGGAAATCTGTCAGCTGGCGCCGCCGGTGCAGCGTTATGGCAATAGAAGCGGGGCGCTGAAGATACTGGTAGTCGGCGGCAGCCTGGGCGCCAAAATATTGAATGACAGCCTGCCCGCAGCCTTGGCGCTGATCCCGGCCGGGCACAGGCCGCTAGTGACGCACCAGTCCGGCAAGCAGCATATAACGGCCTTGCGGCAGTCATATGCAGACGCCGGAGTGGAAGCTGAAGTGCTGGATTTTATCGAAGACATGCCGCGCCGCTATGCGGAAGCCGACCTGGTGATCTGCCGCGCCGGTGCGATTACCGTATCGGAATTGACGGCCGCCGGCGTGGCCAGCATCCTGGTGCCCCTGGTCGCGTCCAGTACTTCGCACCAGCGCGACAATGCCTTGTGGATGTCGCAGCAACAGGCGGCGGTCCATCTGCCACAAAATGAATTGAATGCAGCAAGTCTGGCCGGGCAATTGCAGCAAATGACGCGGGAACAGTGTTTGACGATGGCGCAGACCGCTTATGGTCTGGGGCGGCGTCAGGCCAATGAAACAATTGCACAGGTGTTGGAAGAATTAACATGAAACATAAAGTCAAACATATACATTTCGTCGGCATAGGCGGCTCGGGCATGAGCGGCATCGCCGAGGTATTGTTGAACCTGGGCTACACGATATCGGGTTCCGACCTGGGCTCCAATGCCGCTTCGCAGCGCCTGGCTGCACTGGGCGCCAAGGTCATGCTGGGCCACGAGGCGGAAAACATCGCCGGGGCCGACGCCATCGTGACCTCGACCGCGGTGAAGTCGGATAATCCGGAGGTGATCGCGGCGCGCGCCAGGCATATCCCCATCGTGCCGCGCGCGATGATGCTGGCCGAATTGATGCGCCTGAAGAGCGGCATCGCGATTGCCGGCACCCATGGCAAGACCACGACCACCAGCCTGGTCGCCAGCGTGCTGGCGCAAGGCGGGCTGGACCCGACCTTTGTCATCGGCGGCCGCCTGAATAGTGCCGGCGCCAATGCCAAGCTCGGCAGCGGCGACTTCATCGTCGCCGAAGCGGATGAATCCGATGCCTCCTTCCTGAACCTGCTGCCGGTGATCGAGGTCATCACCAATATCGACGCCGACCACATGGAAACCTATGGCCATGATTTTGCCAAGCTGAAACAGGCTTTCATAGAATTCACGCAACGCCTGCCGTTCTATGGCGTGGCCGTGCTGTGCCTGGACGACGCTCACGTGCGCGAAATCATGCCCTTCGTCTCCAAGCCTATCGTAACCTACGGCTTTCACGCAGACGCCGACATCCGCGCGGTGAATGCCGAAGCGGTAGGCGGCAAGATGCAATTCACGGTGGTGCAGGACGGCTATGCCGATATGCAGGTCAGCCTGAACCAGCCCGGCATGCACAATGTGCAAAATGCCTGCGCGGCGATTGCGATCGCGCGCGAAGTTGGCGTCGCCGACCAGGATACCCAGATTGCGCTGTCCGAATTCAACGGAGTGGGGCGCCGTTTTACCCGTTACGGCGAGATCGCCCTGCCGCCGGTGGACGGCGCCGCTGCCGGCAGTTTTGCGCTGGTGGACGACTACGGGCACCACCCGGTGGAAATGGCCGCGACCTTGTCTGCGGCGCGTGGCGCCTATCCGGGACGCAGGCTGGTGCTGGCTTTCCAGCCGCATCGCTTTACCCGTACGCGCGACTTGTTCGAGGATTTCGTCAAGGTGATTTCCACCGCCGATGCGGTGGTGCTGGCCGAAGTGTATGCCGCCGGCGAAGCGCCTATCGTCGCGGCGGACGGCCGGGCGCTGGCGCGGGCAGTGCGAGTGACAGGAAAAATCGAACCGGTGTTTGTAGAAGATATCAACGAGATGCCAGGCAGTCTGCTACACGTGCTGAAAGACGGCGACGTAGTGATCGTGATGGGGGCGGGCTCCATCAGCGCCGTTCCCGGCAAGCTGGCACAAACAATAGAGAAATAGATCATGAGCGACCAGACCATACCAAACGAAATTCGCCAGTTAGGCCGGGTGGGCGTGCTGTTCGGCGGCCGTTCGGCTGAGCGCGAAATCTCCATCATGTCCGGCACTGGCGTGCTGAATGCCTTGCTGAGCAAGGGCGTCGACGCGCACGCCTTCGACCCCGCCGAGCGCAGTTTTGCCGAACTCGCCGACGAAAAATTTGACCGCGTATTCATCGCCCTGCACGGCCGTTTCGGCGAAGACGGCAGCTTGCAGGGGGCGCTGGAACAGCTGGGCATACCCTATACCGGCAGCGGAGTGATGGCCTCGGCGATTGCGATGGACAAGATTTTCACCAAGAAGATATGGCTGTCGCACAGCCTGATCACGCCGAAATATGCGGTGCTGACGCCGGAGACGGAATTGCGCCTGGTGCCGGACGAGCTCGGCCTGCCGCTGATCGTCAAGCCGCCGCATGAAGGCTCGACGATAGGCATCACCAAGGTCAACGGTTATTCCGACATGCAGCAGGCCTATGCGCTGGCAGCCCAGTTTGACGACGAGGTATTGGCGGAAGAATTTATCCAGGGACGGGAGCTGACGGTGACGATACTCGGCACCGGCGCCCAGGCGCGGGCCTTGCCGATCATCGAAATTGTCGCGCCGGAAGGCAACTACGACTACCAGAACAAGTATTTTACCGACGACACCAAGTACCTGTGTCCCGCCCCTATCGACATCGCGCTGACCGCCGAGATCCAGGACATGGCGGTAGAGGCGTATCGCGCGCTGAATTGCGAAGGCTGGGCGCGGGTAGACGTATTACTCAGGGCGGCCGATAGCAAGCCCTTCCTGATCGAGATCAATACCTCGCCGGGCATGACAGGGCACTCGCTGGTGCCCATGTCGGCGCGCGCGACCGGCATGAGCTATGAAGACCTGTGCCTGGAGATACTGAAAACTGCTCGCCTGAAAATGAGCAAAGGCAGCAAGCAATAGTATGTGGCAAGACGTCAAGATGTTGAACGCGGCGGCCAATGCGCTGTTTGCCGTGTTGTTGCTCGCATTATTGGCGTCCGGCGTGTGGTGGCTGATACAGCGGCCGATGTTTACGCTGAAAGTAATACGGATAGAGGCGGCCGAGCAGCTGGAATTGCGGCATGTGAATGCCTTGACGGTGCGCGACGAGGCCTTGCCGCGCATCAGGGGCAATTTTTTTACGACCAACCTGGACGCTGTGCGCGCGGCATTTGAAGCCGTGCCCTGGGTGCGCAAGGCTACTGTGCAAAGGGAGTGGCCGAACAAGTTGATCGTGACGCTGGAAGAGCATACCGCGCTGGGGACCTGGGGCGAGCAGGGCCGCCTGCTGTCGGTCAAGGGCGATGTGTTCACCGCCAACCTGGCCGAGGCGGAAGAGGACGCGGACCTGATCGCGTTTGACGGGCCGGATGGCAGTGAAAAGGAAGTATTGGCGCGCTACCGGGATTTAAAGGCCTGGTTTGCCGGCATCAGCCTGGCGCCGGAGGCGGTGCAGTATTCGAACCGTTATGCCTGGAGCCTGAAATTGAATAACGGCATGCGGGTAGAGCTGGGGCGCGAGCAGACCAGCACCACCTTGAAGGAAAGAGTGGATCGCTTGTTGACCGTGTATCCGCAGCTGGTGGCGAGTTTGCAGGAAAGTATAGAAAGTGTGGACATGCGTTATCCGAACGGGCTGGCCTTGAAATCCAGCCATGCGACGGTCGGGCTGAAGGCTAAACAGGGCAAACGAAAACCGGATGTTACGGCCCGGGCAAAGAGCCTGTAAGTGACCAGGGTTTTCGTCAATTATTGATGCAAGTGGGATGACATGACAAAAGATGCAAAAAATCTGATCGTTGGTCTCGATATCGGCACCTCCAAGATCGTGGCGGTGGTGGCCGAGGTCATGCCGGATGGCAGGCACGAGGTGATAGGCCTTGGCCAGCACGAATCCAAGGGCTTGAAAAAAGGTGTGGTAGTCAACATCGAGGCCACCGTCGAGTCCATACAGCGCGCTCTGGAAGAGGCCGAGCTGATGGCGGATTGCAAAATCAGGCATGTCTATACCGGGATTGCCGGCAGCCATATCCGCAGCTTCAATTCCAGCGGCATGGTGGCGATCAAGGACAAGGAAGTGATGGCGGCTGACGTGTCGCGCGTGATCGAGACCGCCAAGGCGGTCAATATCCCGACCGACCAGCAGCTGTTGCATACCGTCCCGCAGGAATTCATCGTCGACAGCCAGGATGATGTGCGTGAGCCGATAGGCATGAGCGGCATACGGCTGGAGGTGAAGGTGCATATCGTCACCGGCGCGGTGTCCGCAGTGCAGAACATCGTCAAGTGCGTGCGCCGCTGCGGCCTGGAAGTGTCGGACCTGATACTGCAGCCGATGGCGTCGGCCGAGGCGGTGTTGACCAAGGATGAGAAAGAGCTGGGCGTGGTGCTGATCGACATAGGCGGCGGCACTACCGACGTGGCAGTGTTTTCCGAAGGGGCGATCCGGCATACCGCAGTGATCCCTATCGCCGGCGACCAGATCACCAACGATATCGCGATGGCGCTGCGCACCCCGACCTCGGAAGCGGAAGAGATCAAATTGCGCTTCGGCGTCGCCAAGCAGGTGCTGGCCGATCCTTCCGATACGCTGGAAGTGCCTGGCCTGGGGGACCGCGGACCGCGTTCATTGTCGCGCCAGGCCCTGGCTGCGGTGATCGAGCCGCGGGTGGAGGAATTGTTTGCGCTGGTGCACCAGGTGGTGCGCGAGTCAGGCTATGAAGATGTGCTGTCCAGCGGCATCGTGCTGACCGGCGGTTCGTCCATCATGCCCGGCATGGTGGAGATGGCCGAAGACATCTTCTTGAAGCCTACGCGGCTGGGCATACCGGCGTATGCAGGACAGTTGGCCGACGTGGTGCGCAGCCCGCGTTATGCGACAGTGTTGGGGTTGTTGTTGGAAGCGAAGAAGCAGTATATCCGTGGCCACATCGTCACGAGGCAGGAGGGCTCTGCCAAAGCAGTCTGGCAGCGTATGAAAGAGTGGTTTTTAGGTAATTTTTAGTCTTGGGTTTTGCATAATCATTTTATAATGTTGTGATATGCAGTATTTAGTCGCTAGTCGTCACTACCGTGATGCCTATCGACTAAAAACTGCCAACTTGGAGGAAGTCATGATGGAGTTCGATATGGTCGATAACGCTACACAAGGTACCGTGATCAAGGTCGTCGGCGTCGGTGGCGCAGGCGGTAACGCAGTACAGCACATGATCAACAAGGGTGTGTGCGGCGTTGAATTCATTGCTGCGAACACGGACGCCCAGGCGCTTACGCAATCCAAGGCGCATAACGTGATCCAGATCGGCGAGACTGGTCTGGGCGCTGGTATGAAACCGGAAGTAGGCCGCAAGCTGGCGGAAGAGTCGCGCGGACGCATCGAGGATGCGCTGCGCGGCGCGCACATGGTATTCATCGCTGCCGGCATGGGCGGCGGCACCGGCACCGGCGCCGCGCCGGTGGTCGCGCAAGTGGCGAAGGAACTCGGTGCCCTGACTGTCGCTGTGGTGTCCAAGCCATTTTCTTACGAAGGCAAGAAGTGCATGGACATCGCAGACGAGGGCCTGGATGCCTTGTCCCAGCACGTCGATTCGCTGATCATCATCCTGAATGAAAAACTGGAAGAGATCTACGAAGACGACAGCATGATCGAATGGCTGCAGCACGCCGACGACGTATTGAACAACGCCGTTGCCGGTATTGCCGAGATCATCAACGTGCCCGGCCATATCAATGTCGACTTCAACGACGTGAAGACCATCATGGGCGAGCAGGGCAAGGCGATGATGGGTACGGCGACCGCCTCCGGCGTCGATCGCGCCCGTATCGCGGCGGAACAGGCAGTGGCCTCGCCGCTACTGGACGGCATCGACCTGTCCGGCGCGCGCGGCGTACTGGTCAATGTGACAGCCAGCCGCAGCCTGAAGGGTAAGGAAATCAAGGAAGTGATGGCGGCGGTGCGCGCTTTCGCTGCACCGGATGCGTCAATTGCGCAAGGTATTGCGTATGACGACACCATGGGCGACGATATCCGCGTGACGGTAGTTGCCACCGGCCTGGGTCGCGGCAAGAAAAATATCCAGCTGGTGCAAACTCCTGTGCTGCGTACCGGTACCCACAATGAGCCTGTGATGGGTACGCCTATGATGGCGTCGGGCACGATGGCGACCGGCGCGGCCGGTGCTGGCGGGTTTGAAGGCTTGACCAAGCCGGCGGTATGGCGTCGTGAATCGGCGTCGGATACGGTGCGGGCGCTGGAGAAGAACGGGATGGAGACCTACGATATCCCCGCCTTCCTGCGCAAACAAGCAGACTAGGCATCCAGGCTACTGCGCGACCCGATCTTGAGCCTGCGATGCTCACCGTACTAAAGTACGGCTGCGCTTCTTAACTCAAGCTCGGGCCGCTCGCTACGCCTGGCGTTTGGTTTTGTTCGAAATCTCTCGTTTCTGTATTTTTGACGCCGGCATTGATGCCGGCGTTTTGTTTTCTGCACGAAAATTCAGACTCAGGCATACTTGCGTCCAGCACTCAACCAGTGCGGTTTTACCGGATATTGCCGAGAGGTTTGATTTGGTTTACCTGCGCTTTTCCCCACATTGAATAAGGAGTCAGACATGACTATTAAAATCGGCGACAAATTGCCAGAAGGCAGCTTGGCAGAATTTATCGAAGTAGAATCCGAAGGCTGCTCCCTGGGCCCGAATACCTTCAAGGTGGCCGACCTGAGCAAGGGCAAGACGATCGCGATTTTTGGTTTGCCGGGCGCATATACCCCGACTTGCTCGGCCAAGCATGTACCGGGCTATGTGCAGCACGCTGCAGCATTGAAAGCCAAGGGCGTCGATGAAATCTGGTGCATCTCGGTCAATGATGCCTTCGTGATGGGCGCATGGGGACGCGACCAGAAATCGACCGGCATCGTGCGCATGATGGCGGATGGTAATGCAGACTTCAGCAAGGCGCTTGGCCTGGATGCCGATTTCAGCAAGTTCGGCATGGGCACACGCTCGCAACGCTACTCCATGCTGGTCGTCGATGGCACGGTAAAGCAGTTGAACGTCGAAGAAGGCGGCAAGTTTGAAGTGTCCAACGCTGAAACCATGTTGGCGCAATTAGGCTGATTCGCTGGAAACGATAAAAAAACGGCGCTGCGAGCGCCGTTTTTTTTATGCATGGCTTCTGCCTGTCAGGAGCCGGCCCATGTGTCCCCGTCGCGGCGTTGCTAATCGGCTACTGAAAGTGCGGCGTTACATCCCGATGCCGGCAAATCTATATAATAGTCGGATGCTCAAACAAAGAACCATCAAAAAACTTGTCAAAACCATAGGGGTAGGCGTGCACTCCGGCACCAAGGTCGACCTGATCTTGCGTCCCGCTGCGCCCGATACCGGGATCGTCTTTACCCGTATCGATCTGGAGCCGCCGGTGGTGTTCCCGGCATTTGCGACCAATGTCGGCGATACCCGGATGGCATCGACGCTGGTCAATGAAGGCGCCAAAGTCTCTACCGTGGAGCATTTGCTGTCCGCCTGTGCCGGCCTCGGCATCGATAACCTGTATGTGGACGTCAGTGCAGAAGAGATCCCCATCATGGATGGCTCTGCTTCTTCGTTCGTGTATCTGTTGCAGCAGGCCGGCATGCAGGAACAGGATGCTGCCAAGAAATTCATCCGCGTGCTGAAACCGGTGGAAATCCGCGAGGGTTCGGGCAGGTCGGAAAAATGGGCCAGACTGGAACCCTTCGACGGTTTCAAGCTGCATTTCTTTATAGAATTCAATCACCCTGCAGTGGACGGCACCACCCAGACCGCCGAGGTGGATTTCGCCAAGGTGTCGTATGTCAAAGACGTGGCCAGGGCGCGCACCTTTGGTTTCATGCAGGACGTGGAAATGCTGCGCGGCATAGGCCTGGCGCGTGGCGGTTCGATGGAAAATGCGATCGTGATGGATGAGTACCGCATACTAAATGCGGACGGCTTGCGCTTCGACGATGAATTCGTGCGCCACAAGATCCTGGACGCGATCGGCGATTTGTACCTGATCGGCCACCCTTTGCTGGCGAGTTATACCGCGCATAAGTCCGGCCACGGCTTGAATAACCAGTTGTTGCGCGCCTTGCTGGCGCAGCCGGATGCGTATGAGATCGTCAGCTTTGATACGCTGACCGATGCGCCTGAGTCTTATGTGTTGCAGGAGCATCGTGAATGGGCGCTGAGCTGAGTCTTGCCCAGGCCTGATTGTCGCTTGATTCTCGCTGGATCCTCTCCCGATGTTCCAGCTATTCCTGCAAACGCCGCTTCACCAGATTCTGCAAAGCCGCCCTGAGCGCGGCATTTTGCGGAATGTCTTCCAGGCGGTTTCCCAGCTCGTCAAAGGCCTTCACCGCCTGCTTCGTTAGCAGCAACTGCTTGGTAGGCGGCGGCCTTTCCACCATTTTTCTTACTTGTACTTTGATACGGATTGCGTTAATCTGCCATCCCCGCTGCTGCAAAGCGTCTTGCAATTTTGGTAACTGCTGTTTCAGCCGGCTTGCCAATGCAGCATTGGGTGTGGACAAGGTCAATTGTCCTTCTGCTAATTGCAAAACATCGCAGGCATCAAACATCGCGGGCAGTATCGTCCCGCAATCTTTTTGTAGAGAAGCATTGCGCCTGATCGTAGGCAGTAGGGGCGCGATTTTGTCATTGCTGCGCAAAAAATCGGCTGCACCGCTAGTCGCATTCAGTTTTCGCGTGCGCTTGATGTTGATACGATATGGAGGAGGTGACGATGGCTGCATGGATGGAACCTTACCACAAGTGCCCCGGCTTGATCATGTCGGGTACTAATGCCGGGGTAATCAGATGCAAATAATTTTAATGCATTCGCGCTTTACCCAGGCCAAATCCGTGACCTTGACTACCCGGCACGTGCTGCTCTCGGTCTTCGGTTTTTTCTTTTTGATCATGCTGTGCTCCGCCATGATGGCTGCGCTGACTTTGCGTTTGGCCAGCGGCGACCTGCCTCTGTTGCGCGAGTTTGTCCCGGTCGCAACCGTCAACGATCCGAATATCAAGGATAAGTACCTGAAGGAAAACCTGGCTGCGATGGCGGTCAAGCTGGGCGAAATGCAGGCGCAATTGATGCGGCTGGATGCGCTGGGCGAGCGAGTGCAGGGCCTGGCGGGGGTCAAGCCTGAGGAATTCAATTTCAGGGAACTGCCTCCGCGCGGCGGCGCGGAAATGTCCAGCCGCGGGCCGGCCAGGGAATTGAACATGTCTGAGTTCCAATTGGCCTTGGAGGCGATGGCTAAAGACGTGGAACACCGGTCCGACTTCATGAACGTGGTGGAAACCAAGCTGATGGGCTTCAAGGTGCAATCTAAATTGTTGCCGACCATACAACCCGTCAACGTCAGTTACAGCGCCTCCAGTTTCGGCTGGCGGCTCGACCCGTTTTCCGGCCGCAGCGCTTTCCATGAGGGCATAGATTTTCCCGGTCCGACCGGCACGCCTATCGTGGCAGCCGCTGGCGGCGTCGTGATCGCGGCCGAGTTCCACCCGCAATTCGGTAATATGCTGGAAATTGACCACGGCGGCGAGATCATGACCCGCTATGCGCATACCTCCAGGATCTATGTGAAGGTCGGCGACATCGTCAAGCGCGGCCAGCACGTGGCCGATATCGGTTCCACCGGGCGCTCTACCGGCGCCCACCTGCATTTTGAGGTGCACCTGAGAGGGGTGCCGCAAAACCCGAATAAATTCCTGCTGGCAGGGGCAAACCAGGCCAATCTTGCCGAGTTGAGTAAAAAATAAGCTTGATTTTGCGTGCTTCAGCACCAATTGCGCTAAATGTTGTAGTCCTAAATTAGCGAAATTGTCACGAATACTGTGTATCTGCTGATGTTTCCGGCGCTGCATGGTAAAATCGCGAGTTAGCCCGCATCCGCTTTTTGTTGCTGCCAGATCAAGCCTAGCCCAACCAGCCGGCGAATTCTTGCAGCGTTTTCAAGTACTTACTTAATCCACAGTTCATTCATAGCATGTCATTTCTGACCAAGATATTCGGTAGCCGCAATCAGCGGCTCTTGAAGCAATACCAAAAAACCGTGCGTGAGATCAACGCATTGGAACCACAGCTTGAAACCTTGTCGGATGAGCAACTGCAAGCGAAAACGCCAGAATTCAAGGAGCGTATCGCCAAGGGCGAGGAACTGGATGCCATCCTGCCCGAAGCCTTTGCCGTGTGCCGCGAGGCCAGCAAGCGCGTATTGAAAATGCGCCACTTCGACGTGCAGATGATAGGCGGCATGGTGCTGCACTACGGCAAGATCGCCGAAATGGGTACCGGCGAGGGCAAGACCCTGATGGCAACCCTGCCTACCTATCTGAATGCGCTGTCCGGTCAGGGCGTGCACGTGGTGACCGTCAATGACTACCTGGCGCAACGCGACGCTGAATGGATGGGAAAATTGTACGGCTGGCTGGGGCTCTCGACCGGCGTCAACCTGTCGCAGTTGGACCATGATGCCAAACAGCTGGCTTATGCATCCGACATCACTTACGGCACCAATAACGAATTCGGCTTTGACTACCTGCGCGACAATATGGTGTACGAAGCCAAGGACAGGGTACAGCGCGCCCTGAACTTCGCGGTGGTCGATGAGGTCGACTCGATCCTGATCGACGAAGCCCGTACCCCGCTGATCATTTCCGGCCAGGCTGAAAACCACACTGACCTGTATTACAAGATCAATGAAGTGCCCAAGCTGCTGACCTTGCAAATCGGTGAAGAAACCCCGGACGGCAAGGGCCAGATAGAAGTGCCCGGCGACTACACCAAGGATGAGAAATCGCACCAGGTGCTGCTGACCGAAGCGGGCCACGACAATGCCGAGCGCATCCTGACCCAGATGGGCCTGCTGCCGGAAGGCGCATCCTTGTATGATGCAGCCAATATCACGCTGATCCACCACCTGTATGCGGCCCTGCGCGCGCATGCCCTGTATTTCAAGGATCAGCACTATGTGGTGCAAAACAATGAAGTCGTGATCGTGGATGAGTTCACCGGCCGCCTGATGACAGGCCGCCGCTGGTCGGACGGGCTGCACCAGGCGGTGGAAGCCAAGGAAGGCGTCAAGATCCAGAATGAAAACCAGACCCTGGCATCGATCACTTTCCAGAATTACTTCCGCATGTACAACCGCCTGTCGGGCATGACGGGTACGGCCGATACCGAAGCCTACGAATTCCAGGAGATCTATGGCCTGGAAACCGTGGTCATTCCGCCCAACCGCCCATCCCAGCGCGTAGACCGCCAGGACCAGGTGTACAAATCCGCCGAGGAAAAATACGGCGCGATGCTGAAAGACATCCAGGAGTGCTACGAACGCGGCCAGCCGGTCCTGGTCGGCACGACCTCGATCGAAAATTCCGAATTATTGTCCGGCATCCTGGCCAAGGCCAAGTTGCCGCACAATGTATTGAATGCGAAGCAGCACGCGCGCGAGGCGGAGATCATCGCCCAGGCGGGCCGTCCGAAAGGCATCACGATCGCCACCAACATGGCCGGTCGCGGTACCGATATCGTATTGGGCGGCAACGTTGCCAAACAAGTGCAGCTGATCGAGGCGGACGCCAGCCTGGCGGAGGCCGACAAGCAGCAGCAGGCGCAAAAACTCAGCGACGAATGGCAATCGCTGCACGAGCACGTGGTCAGTGCCGGCGGCTTGCATATCATCGGTACCGAGCGGCACGAATCGCGTCGCGTGGATAACCAGTTGCGCGGCCGTTCCGGACGCCAGGGCGATCCGGGTTCCTCGCGTTTCTATTTGTCGCTGGACGATCCCTTGCTGCGCATTTTTGCCGGTGACCGGGTGCGCGCCATCATGGACAGGCTGAAAATGCCGGAAGGCGAGCCTATCGAAGCCGGCATCGTGTCGCGTTCGATAGAATCGGCGCAGCGCAAGGTAGAGGCGCGCAACTTCGATATCCGCAAGCAATTGCTGGAATACGACGACGTCGCCAACGACCAGCGCAAGGTGATCTACCAGCAGCGTAATGAATTGCTGGAATCGCACGACATGACCGAATTGATGGCGTCGCTGCGCGCCGGCATGTTCCAGGATATCGTGCGCACCTATGTGCCGGCAGAATCGGTGGAAGAGCAATGGGATATCCCGTCGCTGGAAGCAACATTGGCCAACGAATGGTCGCTGGACGTGCCGCTGCAAAAAATGCTGGCGGACGAGCCCAACCTGAACGACGAGGATATACTCGAGCGCGTGCAGAAAGCCGCAGACGATGCATACGCCGCCAAGATTGCGCTGGTCGGCAAGGAAGCTTTCGGTGGTTTTGAGCGCAGCGTGATGTTGCAGAACATAGACAACCACTGGCGCGAACATTTGGCCGCGCTGGATCACCTGCGCCAGGGCATACATCTGCGCGGCTATGCACAGAAAAACCCCAAGCAGGAATACAAGCGCGAAGCCTTTGAATTGTTTGGCCAGATGCTGGACCTGATCAAGAGCGAAGTGGTGAGGACGGTTGTGACCGTACGTATCCAGTCGCGCGAGGAAATCGAGGCCGCAGAGGAGCAATTCGCGCAGCCGCAGCTGGAGAATGTGCATTACCAGCACGCCGACTTCGACGCCGATGCGACGCCGGAAGAAATGCTGGCGCCGACCGCGAATGCCGAACACGAGCGCTCCGAGCCGCTCGTGCATCACGGCTTGAAGATAGGCCGCAACGATCCCTGCCCTTGCGGCAGCGGCAAGAAATACAAGCAGTGCCACGGCAGGCTGGCGTAAAGCTGGCAGGCAGACGGATGACAAAGGGGCGGAAATTCCGCCCCTTTTTTTATTGCCCGCCCGGATCTGCGCTGCTTAGGCCAGTGCCTGAGGCGGGCGGCCAGCGGCATGATTTATAATGGCCCAGGCACGGCGCCGGGCTCGCCAGGTAGCGTACTCATCAATTCCTGCGCGATCAGGCCAGGCGCGAGCTCTTGCGTGCGACAGCCGGCTGCCAACTGCCCCAGCTCGGTGGAGCGCCCTCCATCCAGTCGCATTTATCTTAGGAGATACGACCAGCCCATGCCCCATAATATTTCGCTGATCACGACTGTCGCCGCCGGATTCGGTTTTGCCTTGATCCTGGGCTTTATCGCAGTGCGCTTGAAACTGCCGGCGTTGGTCGGCTATCTGGTGGCCGGCATCTTGATAGGCCCGGCCACCCCTGGTTATGTCGCCGACGTGGCGCTGGCGGGACAACTGGCAGAAATCGGCGTGATGTTGTTGATGTTCGGAGTGGGCCTGCATTTTTCGCTGGACGATCTTTTGTCGGTAAAGCGGATTGCGCTGCCCGGCGCCATCGTGCAAATCCTGGTAGCGACTGCGATGGGGGCGGGCCTTGCCAGCTTGTGGGGCTGGAGCCTGGGCGCGGGTATCGTGTTTGGCCTGGCGTTGTCGGTCGCCAGCACCGTGGTACTGTTAAAGGCCCTGGAAAGCCAGGGCGTGCTGGATTCGGTAAATGGCCGTATCGCCGTTGGCTGGCTGGTGGTGGAAGACCTGGTGATGGTGCTGGTGCTGGTCTTGTTGCCGCCCTTGGCGGCCTTGGGCAGCGGCAGCGCGGACGGCGCCGCCGGCGGCATCTGGATGACCCTGGCCAAGACCATGGGGCAGGTGGCGCTATTTATCGGCTTCATGCTGGTGGTCGGCCGCAAGCTGTTTCCGTGGATACTGTGGCAGGTGGCGCGCACCGGTTCCCGCGAGTTGTTTACGCTATGCGTGATCGCGGCGGCGGTCGGCATCGCCAGTGCGTCTGCCGCGCTGTTTGGCGTTTCGTTTGCGCTCGGCGCCTTCTTTGCCGGCATGGTCTTGCGCGAATCCGAGCTGAGCCTGCGGGCGGCAGAGGATTCGCTGCCCTTGCAGGACGCGTTCGCTGTCCTGTTCTTCGTCTCGGTAGGCATGCTGTTTGATCCCATGGTCTTGATACAGCAGCCCTTGCAGGTGCTGGCGGTGGTGGCGATCATCATCTTCGGCAAGTCCCTGGCCGCCTTTATCCTGGTCATCCTGTTCCGTTATCCCCTGAATACGGCATTGACAGTATCGGCCAGCCTGGCGCAGATAGGCGAGTTCTCCTTCATCCTGGCGGGCCTGGGCGTGTCCTTGGGGGTGTTGCCGGTACAGGGGCAAAATTTGATACTGGCCGGTGCCATCATCTCGATCGCGATGAATTCCCTGGTGTTCAAGCTGATACAGCCTTTGCAATCCTGGCTCAGGGCCAGGTCCCGGTTGGCGCGTGAGCTGGAGCACAGGGATGATCCGCTGGCGGAATTGCCATCCTCGGTCGCCTCCGAGCATTTGTCGGCGCACGTGGTCATCGTCGGCTATGGCATGGTAGGCCGACATATCAGCGCAGCCTTGCAGGCACAGGGGCTGAGCTTCGTGATTGCCGAGCAAAACCGCGAGCTGGTAGAACAATTGCGCAAACAGGGGCTGCATGCGGTGGCTGGCGATGCTTGCGAACCTGCAGTATTGATACAGGCCCATGTGGCGCGTGCGCGCATGCTGGTGATCAGCTTGCCGGACAGTTTCCATGCGCGGCAGATGATAGCAACGGCGCTGGCCTTGAACCCCGGCATAGAAACCGTGGTCAGGACTGCCAGTGAAGAAGAGGCGGCGCTATTGCACAAGGATAGCGCAGGCAAGGTATTTGTCGGGAAAACCGAGCTGGCATTGAATATGACCAGCTATATATTGTCAAAAAATACAGCGCCCAAACGCGGGCACTGAAAATCAAGACGCCGCTTGTGGCGTAAAGGGCATTACGGCAAATATGTCCTTGCGCTGTCATATGCCTGTGGCAAAATGCAAGAGCCAGCCTGATGCCGGCGCACACTTCTCCCACTTGATGAAATGTGTTCCGGCCTCCTCCCTGGCCTTGCCACCGCCCTTACTGATTTGAAAAAGCATGCCTAGTTCGATTCGTTTCCTGTCCACGTGCACGGCATCCGTGATGATATTGGGCTGCCTGCTTGCAACAGCGACGGCGGCAATGGCGGCAATGGCGGCAACGGCGAACGGGCCGGATTGTTCGCGCCCGCTGACGCTGGCCTTGCATGATCACGGCCTGCTGTACTCGGCAGTCACCGGGGCTGGCATAGACAAGGATTTTGCCGACGAAATGATACGGCGCAGCGGATGCAAGATCAACGTGAGCCTGATGCCGCGCGCCCGGATCTGGCAGTTGATAGAATCCGGTGCGCTGGATTTCAGCCTGTCAGGCATTAGCAACGAAGAGCGGGACAAATTCGCCAGCTTCGCCTGGTATTTCTCCAACAAGTACTATCTGCTGGTGCGCAAGGATGCCGGGGTCAGGCAATTGTCTGACTTTGAAAGTAACGGTAAATTGCGGCTGGGGGTGATCCGGGCTTTTCGTTACAGTAAAAATGCCAACCGCCTGGTCGATACCCTGAACGGCGAGCAGCGCGTCACCTACGCGTCCAGCCTGGACCCGTTATACCAGATATTGAGCCGCAGCAGCATCCAGGGCATGATCATCGAGCCCTTTGACTATTCGCAAGTGTCGGATACTGCTATACGCGATTTCACCGCCATCATCGAGACCAGCGATCCTGCCATTCCGCATGGACTGATCATGTCGAATAAATCGCTGCCCGCGGCAGAGCGCGAAAAATGGCAGGCCCTGGTCCAGCAGATGCGGGCGGACGGCACGATATTGCGCATATTTGAAAAATATTTCAAATCCGAACTGGCACGCTCCATGGTGAATTTCTAAGCATGCTATTCCATCGCCTCCGTCAGCATAAATTGATCTTGCTAGTCCTGTGCTTGTCGCCGGGAGTGAGTTTTTTGGCGTGGCAGCACGAAAGGAATAATGCCGTGCTGGATATGCACGCTTCGCTGGATTTTAATGTGCGCGATGTCAGCAGCCGCATCGAGCAGAGGATGGCGGCCTATGAACAGGTGTTGCATGGGGCGCAAGGCCTGTATGCGGTTTCCGGCGAGCTCAGGCGCGAGGATTTTTCTGCTTATGTCAATGCCTTGCAACTGGGAGCGGACTTTGCCGGAGTGGAGGGGATAGGAATCGCCACGATAGTGCCGGCGTCGCAAAAAGACGCGCATGTCCTGCAGATGCGCCAGGCGGGCTTTGGCAGCTACGATGTCAGGGCCGAAGGGCTGCGCGCGATGTACGTCCCGGTGTTGCAACTGGAGCCTTTTGTCGGACGCAACCTGGCGGCCCTGGGGGGCGACCTGTATTCGGATCCGCGGCAACGCATCGCAATGGACAGGGCCAGGGATTCAGGCAATGTGGCGATCTCGTCCAGGCTGACCCTGATGCCGGGAGGGCGGCAGTTTGGTTCCGCCGATAGCGCGGAATTCCTGATGTATCTGCCGGTATACAAGGCCGGCACGGTCAATGATACGCCCGCTGCCAGGCTGGCCAATATCCGCGGCTGGGTATTCGTGCCGTTTCGCCTGCAAGACCTGATGGCCAGCCTGTATGGAGAAACCCAGGCGGCGACCGATATCAGGATATATGACGGGGTCGACACTGCCGCCGCGGCCTTGATGTACGATTCGGCAGCGCGTTTCGGCGGCAAGCCAGCGCAAGGCCAGGATGCTGCACTGCCAGAGCCTGGGCGCATAGTCGCGACCGAATACATTACCAACGGCGGCCACACCTGGACTATCGTCCTCAGCACCTTGCCCGGTTTCGAGGAGCATATAGGCAAGGACAAATCCAGGCTGATTGCGGCGACCGGAATAGTGCTGAGCCTGTTGCTGGCGCTGCTGACCTGGCAACTGGTGACCGGCAGGGAACGCGCTCTGGCATTGGCCAGGGACATGACCAGAGAGTTGCGCGAAAGCGAGGCGCGTTTCCGCTACCTGGCGCAGTACGACGAATTGACCGGCTTGCCCAACCGGGCCATGTTCAGGGACAGGTTGCAGCATGCGATACTGCAAGCCAAGCGTGACCGGACCCGTTTGGCGCTGATGTTCCTGGACCTGGATAAATTCAAGCCCATCAATGACAGCCTGGGGCACCATGTGGGCGACCTGTTGTTGAGCGCGGTGGCCGAGAGAATGCTGGCCTGCATACGCGAATCAGACACGGTAGCGCGCATCGGCGGCGATGAATTTGTCGTGCTGTTGCCGCTGATAGAGCACGAGCAGGATGCCTTGCTGGTGGCGGAAAAAATTCGCCATGCGCTGAACCTGCCGTTCAAGATCGCCGGCTGCCATGTGCTCGAAGTGTCGTCCAGCACCGGCATCGCCCTGTACCCCGAGCACGGCGCCGATGAGGTTGAACTCTCCAAGAACGCCGACAATGCGATGTACAAGGCCAAGGAGCTCGGGCGCAATATGGTCAAGATATACGTGCAGCCTTGAATATGGTTGAGACGATTAACACTTCCTCCAGCGCAGACCCCGGTGCGTCTGCCGCTTAGCTAGTCTCAGGCCGGGTTTCCCAGCGAGAGCTGCAGGCGCTGCACCAGGTCCAGCAGGCGCGGCCTGACTTCATTCAACAGGAATTCCGGGGCCAGCTTGAAGGCAGGGCCGCCGCAATTGATCGACACTGGCGCCATGCCTTTGCCCGGCTTGAAGGCGGCTGCGATGGCGTTGACGTCCTTTTGCCAGCTGCCGAAAGAGGTGCAGCAGGCCAGGTCCTGGTATTCGTGCAGCGACTGCAGTATGCCGTGGCGGGTTTCATCCCAGGCCGATTCGTCTGCCGCCCGGATATTCGCCAGCAATTGTTCACGCTCAGGCTCTTCCAGTTCGGCCAGATAAGCGCGCCCCATCGCCGTGGTCGCCAGCGGGATACGTGAGCCCACATCCAGACTCAGGGTCAGGGCCGTCTGGCTGCGGCAATTTTCCACATAGATCATGCTCAGTCTGTCGTGCATGCCCAGCGATACCATGCCCTGCGAAAAATCGGCCAGCTCCTGCATCAGCGGCCTGGCCAACTGACGCACGTCCATCCTGGCCAGCATCGCACTACCCAACGCCAATGAGGCCGAGCCCAGCCTGTATTTGGCGCGATGCTCCACATAGTCCAGGTAGCCCAGCTTGGTCAGCGTATAAGTCAGGCGCGACACCGTAGACTTGGGCAGTTTGCTCCTTTCCGCTAGTTCCTGATTGCCTAATAGCCGGTCGCCGGAGCGAAAGCAGGACAGGATCTCCAGGCCCCGCGCCAGCGCGGTCACAAAATGCCGGTCTTCCTTGGCGTTGCCGGCCGGGCGGCCGGAGGTCTGCGATAGCTTCTTATCCATCTTGCTGCTGATTGTCCTGTATGTGGTTGACGGCGTTTTAGCGCGGGCTTGACATAGCTTATCAGAGCAAATAGAGTTTATCTATATTTTTGGAATTCAATTCTGCAATGCAGAACTAATTCGAGCGAACGAAATCACTGACCGTCTGTCGCCGCCGCGCTCGCCCAGGGCGGCGCCGACGGCGGCAAGGAAAAGAGGGCTTATGAATCTTAATTTCACCCCTGAAGAAAATAGCTTCAGGCAGCAGGTCAGGGATTTTATCGCGCGCGCATTGCCGGCCGACATACAGTACAAGGTGGTCAACGGCCTGATCCTGGAACGCGACGACTATGTGCGCTGGCAAGCCGCGCTGCATGCGCAGGGCTGGGGCGGTTCCTCCTGGGCCAGCGAATTTGGCGGCACCGGCTGGTCTGCCGTGCAGAAGTATATTTTTGAAGAGGAGTGCGCGGCAGCCGGGGCGCCGCGCATCATCCCGTTCGGCGTGAAGATGGTGGCGCCGGTGATCATGGCCTTTGGATCGGCGGCGCAGCAGCAGCGTTTCTTGCCTGCCATCCTGGCGGCCCGGGAATGGTGGTGCCAGGGCTATTCCGAACCCGGCTCAGGATCGGACCTGGCTTCGGTAAAAACCAGCGCCGTCAGGGATGGCGACAACTACGTCGTCAACGGGCAAAAAACCTGGACCACGCAGGCTCAGTATGCCGACTGGATATTCTGCCTGGTGCGCACCGATACCGAAGTGAAGCCGCAACGCGGCATCTCCTTCCTGCTGATAGACATGAAATCGCCGGGTGTCACGGTGCGTCCCATCATCACGATGGATGGCGCACACGAGGTCAATGAAGTCTGGCTGGAAAATGTGCGCGTGCCTGTAGAAAACCTGGTGGGGCAGGAAAACCAGGGCTGGACCTATGCCAAGTTCCTGCTCGGTCACGAGCGCACCAATATCGCCGGGATAGGCATCGCCAAACGCGAACTGGCCAGGCTGAAACGTATCGCCACGCTGGAAAGCAAGCACGGCAAGCCCTTGATCAAGGATGCCTTGTTCTCTGCCCGGATAGCGCAGGTAGAGATAGACCTGCTGGCGCTGGAAATCACCAATCTGCGCGTGCTGTCGGCCGAAGAGCAGCGGCGCGCGCCGGGTCCGGAAGCCTCTATCCTGAAAATCAAGGGTACCGAGATCCAGCAGGCGATCACCGAATTGCTGACCCAGGCCGTCGGCAGCTATGCATTGCCCTTGAGGCGCGAGGCAATGGCGGCCGGCTACCAGGGCGAGGCGGTCGGGCCTTTCTATGCGACCCCGCTGGCGGCAAACTACCTGAACATGCGCAAGCTATCGATCTATGGTGGCTCGAACGAGATACAAAAAAATATCATCGCCCAGATGATACTTGGCCTATAGAGGCACGGGAGCAGAGATGGATTTCAGTTTCAGTGAAGAACAGCAGATGCTGCTGGAGGCGACCCGGCGCTTCATCGGCAAAGAATATAGTTTTGAAGCGCGCAAGAATATTCAGCAGGAGGCCGCGGGCTTTAGCCGGAAAATCTGGCAGGGTTTTGCCGACCTGGGTTTGTTGGCAATTAATATCCCGGAGGAGCAGGGCGGCCTGGGTGGCGGCGCGCTGGAAACCATGCTGGTGATGTCCGTCCTCGGCGAGGGCCTGGTGCTGGAGCCCTACCTGGCCAGCGCGGTCATGGCCAGCAAGGCCGTCGTTGCGCTGGCGAATCCGCAGCAGGGCGCAGCCTTGTTGCCGGCACTGGCCAGCGGCGAGCAGATTGCGGTGCTGGCGCACGATGAGCCGGCTACCCGCTACGACTGGCGTGCGGTGGCGACCAGGGCCTGGCCGCTGGGTGAAGGCTATGTGCTGACCGGCCACAAGAGCGTGCTGCCGCATGGTTCTTCGGCGGATATCCTGCTGGTCACGGCCAGGCTGGCTGGCACGGGACAGCAAGGGCAGCCGGGGCCGCTGGTGGTATTCGCGATCCCGCGCGGCACGCCGGGCCTGCGCCAGTTGCCGTATACCACGGTGGATGGCGTCGGCGCCTGCGAGTTGTGGCTAGACCAGGTATTCGTGCCGGCGGCGGCGAGGCTGGATGCGGCCGAGGATGCGGAACAGGCGGTAGGCGCAGTGCTGGACGCAGGACTGGCGGCGATCTGCGCCGAAGCGGTGGGCGCTCTGGACAAGCTACTGGCGGCCAGCATCCAGTACAGCAAGGACCGCAAGCAGTTCGGCACCCCGATCGCGAAATTCCAGGCCTTGCAGCACAGGATGGCCGACATGGTGCTGCACATAGAGCAGGCGCGCTCCATGAGCTATCTGGCGGCAGTGCGCAGCGAAGACGGCGATGCAGTGGCGCGCGGCGCGGCGCTGTCGGCGGCCAAGGTCGTGATAGGCCAGGCCTGCCGTTTTGTCGGCCAGCAGGCGGTGCAGCTGCACGGCGGCATGGGCGTCACCGATGAACTGGACGTCAGCCATTATTTCAAGCGGCTGATGGCGATAGAGTTGCAATTCGGCAGCACCGACCATCATCTTGAGCAATATGCCCGCCAGCTTGCCTGAGCCGCTTGCCTGAGCCGCTTTACAGCTCATTGAATACCTGCCGGTACAGGGACGCGTAGTCCGGGTGCTGCCGCAACGCGGCATTGGCCGGGTCGTGCAGCAGCACGGGCAACAAGCCGCAGCGGGCTTCCGCCGCCCGCCGTGCCAGCTGCATCGCCTGCTCGTGCCGGTTCAAGACCAGCAAGCTGGCAGCGTGCATGGCATTGATGCATGCGTTGCCTGCGCTGCAGCCGGTGCAGATTGCGATGACCTGCAAGGCCTCATCTTCCTCTCCCATCCTGGCTAGTACGTAGGACAGGATGGAGGGCGCCAGCGTCATGGCAGAAGGCGACAGGGCCAGTTTCCAGGCCCGGTCCACTAGCTTTTCATCCGGTTGCAAAAATGCGCGAAAGGCGAGCAGGTAAAGCTCTGCCATATCGTTCCCTGGCGCCAGTTCGCAAGCGGCTTGCGCTTCCTGCAAGGCGACATCTGCAGCGCCAGCGTGCGCGTGCGCCCTGGCCAGGGTGACGCGCAGCAGCACCGAATACGGGTGCAGGCTGACCGCCTGCTGCAGCGCCACACGCGCCGCCTCTGCCTGACCGGTTGCCAACAGATGCCAGCCATAGTGGAAATTGGTGTCTGCGTCATGTGGATTGTCACGCAAGGCCTGCTGGAAGGCAGTCCGGGATTCCCGGAAACGCCAGGCCCGGTCTAGCAGATAGGCGCGCGCCGAATGCAGACCCGGTACATCAGGGGCGCACTGTCCGGCAATGTCCAGATGCTGCAATCCCTCGTCTATCAGGCTGATCTCGGTGGCAATGCCCCAGCTATTGCCACCGGCCAGGCATTCGGCCAGTGCCACCCTCGCGGGAGCATAGTCGGGCGCCTGCGCGATAGTCTCGCGCAGGATTTTTCCTGCCTGCGCCAGCGAAGCCGGCGTGCGCTGCAGGTACAGGTTCCTGGCAAACATCAGGGCTTCCGTCAATTGCGGCGAGCCTTGCGCCGCCGACAGCAGGCGCCGGTGCCCGCTGGCAGCGGCGGCTGGCCTTGCATTTTCCGGCAGCACCAGGCGATAGCCGCGGCCATACAGGGATTCAATGCGAATATCTTCCCCCGCTTCCTGTAAGACTTCCCGCAAGACTTGGCGCAAGCGATGTATGCAACGAGTCAGGCTTTCATCCGACATGCCAAGCTCCGGCCATACCTGCTCCGCAAAGGCATCCTTGCCGACTACCGAAGGCGCACTGCGTATCAGCAAATGCAGCACCGCCTGCTCTTTCGGCGGCAGGGGCAGGATGTCCTGTCCCAGGTAGACGTAGCCGTCGTCGCCGGCAAGCAAGAGAGCTGATTGACGAAAATGAGGGGCGGCGGCCATCAGGATTTGATCAGGATATGGAAACACATGGCGACTATGATCGCACGAAGCGGCTGCGCCGCTGTGCAAATACGATAAAACCAACAGAAACAGGAGACTTATGAGCAAGAAAGGAATATTGGCTGCGATGGCCTTGATGAGCTTATGCACGCAGGCGGCGGCACAAAGCCCGGCTTTGCCGGCGCCTGACAGCGTCAGCCTGGAAAAGCTGGGCCTGATGAGCAGCTTCCCGCCTGTCGGCGACCAGCTGGTGAACATGGAGAATCGCGGCAAGTTCCCGCAGATGCGCTGGGTGCTGCAACATACCCGCGAGCTGGTCCCTACCCGGAATATCCGCCGAGGCGGCTCGCCGGCGTCCGGCCTGCCCGCTGCACCGCGCGATCTCGACGCTGTGGTATTTGAAGATGACAAGGGGCAGAAAATCACGATTGCCGATTGGCAAAAAAATACCTATACCGACGGCCTGATCGTCCTGCACAAGGGCCGTGTCGTCTATGAGCGCTATAGCAACCAGCTGCGGCCGGAGACGCCGCATCTGCTGTTCTCGCTGACCAAATCCTTCACCGGCTTGCTGGCGGCGCAATTGATCCATGAGGGCAAGATAGACGCCAATGCGGTGGTCACGAAATATGTGCCTGAGCTGGCCGATAGCGCCTGGGCCGACATGACGGTGCAGCAGGTGATGGATATGACGGGAGCGGTGCGCTTCCGCGAGGTGTATACCGATCCCAGCACCGAAATTTTCCCCTACCTGTATGCCAGCAACCTGCTGCCCGCTCCGGCGGGGTATGCCGGTCCCAAGACGATCTACGATTTCCTGAAGACCCTGAAAAAGGAGGGCGAACACGGCGCAGCTTTCGTCTACCGCACCGTCCATTCCGAGGTGCTGGGCTGGATCGTCTCGCGCGTCAGCGGCAAGCATTTTTCCGACTTGTTGTCCGAGCGCATCTGGAGCAAGCTGGGCATGCAGGAAGACGCCTATGTGATGGTGGATGCGGTCGGCACGCCGTTACAGGGAGCGGGCTTGAATGCCAGCCTGCGCGACCTGGCCAGGTTTGGCGAGATGTTGCGGCGAGGCGGCGAGTTCAACGGCCAGCGTATTTTTGACAAGGCTGTCATTGATGACTTGCGCAAGGGTGGCGACAGGGAAAAATTCAAGGCTTCCGGCATGGCCTTCCGGCCCGGCTATTCTTATCACAACCAGTGGTGGATCTTGCATAATGCCGATGGCGCCTTCGAGGCCTCGGGCGTGCATGGGCAAATGCTGCACGTCAACCCGGCAGCCGAGATGGTGGTGGTCAAGTTGTCTTCCCACCCCGTGGCCGGGGCGGGGTTCACCCACCCGCTGACCTTGCGTGCCTGGGATGCCTTGGCCAGGGCGGTGCGCAGCCTGGACTAAACCGAGTCGAGGCCGGGGGGGGGGCAGGCGTGGTGCAAACTTGGGCGGCGGCTGGGTGGGAGTTGATGCCGGCGGAATCCGGCGTCTCGAAAAGCCTCAAAATGCCCTACAATAACGGCTTGATTTCATCGCTAGGAAATACTATGGCCGTCAACTCCCCCCTCCCTGTCGCCTCAGAATTGAAACCGGTCGCCGGCATCCAGCTCGGTTTTGCCGAAGCCGGCATCAAAAAGCCTAATCGCAAGGATGTGCTGGTGATGGCACTGGCGCCGACTGCCACCGTGTCCGGGGTATTCACCACCAATCGCTTTTGCGCGGCGCCGGTGCAGGTATGCAAGGCCCACCTGGAAGCCCTGCGCATTTCCAGCGCACCGATACGCGCCTTGGTCGTGAATACCGGCAATGCGAATGCGGGCACCGGCGACGCTGGCCTGGTGGCGGCCAATGAGACTTGCGTGGCGCTGGCGGAATTGCTGGATTGCGAGGCGTCCCAGATACTGCCGTTTTCCACCGGCGTGATCCTGGAGCCCCTGCCCGTGGACCGGCTGACCGCCGGTTTGCCGAAGGCTATCGCCAACCTGAAAGAAGATAATTGGTACCAGGCGGCGGAAGCCATCATGACCACCGATACCCAGCCCAAGGCGGCCTCGTCCAGCGTCGTCATCAACGGCCAGACCGTCACGATGACCGGGATCAGCAAGGGCGCCGGCATGATCAAGCCGAATATGGCGACCATGCTGGGTTACCTGGCAATGGACGCGAAAGTCGCGCAACCAGTGCTGGACCACATGGTCAAGCAAGCGGCGGACAAATCCTTCAATTGCATCACGATAGACGGCGATACTTCGACCAATGACTCTTTCATGCTGATCGCCACCGGGGCGTCCGGGCTGGAGGTCAACGAGATAGACAGCCCGGAATACGAGGCGCTGGCGAATGCCGTAATCGCGCTGTCGCAGAAACTGGCGCAAATGATCATTCGTGACGGCGAAGGCGCGACCAAGTTCATGACCATTACCGTGCAAGAAGGGCTGGACATGGAAGAGTGCCGCAAGATCGCCTATTCCATCGCCCACTCCCCGCTGGTCAAGACCGCCTTCTTTGCTTCCGATCCTAATCTGGGACGGATCCTGGCTGCGATCGGCTATGCCGGCGTGAACGACCTGGATGTCAGCCGCCTGAACTTGTACCTGGATGATGTCTGGGTCGCCAAGAACGGCGGCCGCAACCCCGATTACCGCGAGGAAGACGGCCAGCGCGTGATGCAACAGAGTGAGATCACGATACGCGTGAAGCTGGCGCGCGGCAATGCCGAGGCGACCGTGTGGACCTGCGACCTGTCGCATGATTATGTCTCGATCAACGCCGACTATCGCTCTTGAACGCGCGCAGCGAGGCCGACTTCCCATTTTTGCATTGAGCATATGACGCAACTAGACCATTTTTTATCGCGGGCAGAATTATTGCTGACGCGGCTGGAGGCAATACTGCCGGCGGCGCATAGGGCGCCGGACTGGCAGGCGGCGACCGCGTTCCGCTGGCGCAAGCGCGGCGGCCAGGGTTATTTGCAGGCGGTCAGGCATGCGTCCGTCATCGCCTTGGACGACTTGCATAATATTTCCACGCAGAAAAAGCAGATAGAACAGAACACCTTGCAGTTCGTGCACAGGAGGCCGGCCAATAATGTGCTGCTGACCGGCGCCCGCGGCACCGGCAAGTCTTCGCTGATCAAGGCTTGCCTGAACCGCTTTGCCGGCCTGGGCTTGCGCCTGATCGAGGTGGACAAGGGCGACCTGGCGGATTTGCCTGACATCGTCGACCTGGTGGCGGAGCGGCCGGAACGCTTCATTGTTTTCTGCGATGACCTGTCCTTCGAAGAGGGGGAGGCCGGGTATAAGGCGCTGAAGGTGGCGCTGGACGGCAGCATTGCAGCGCAATCCGATAATGTACTGATTTATGCGACGTCCAACCGGCGCCATCTGCTGCCGGAAAAAATGTCCGACAATGCCAGTTACACCCATGGCGACGACGGCGACCTGCATCCGGGGGAGACGGTAGAGGAAAAAATCTCGCTGTCCGAACGCTTCGGACTATGGGTATCGTTCTACCCGTTCAAGCAGGACGACTACCTGGGCATCGTGGCGCACTGGCTGCAGACCATGGGTTGCTCCGCCCAGCAAATTGAAGCGGCGCGCGCCGATGCGCTGCGTTGGGCCCTGCAACGCGGTTCGCGCTCCGGCCGGGTGGCCTGGCAGTTTGCCAAGGACCATGCCGGCAAACTGGCGGAAGCCGGCGTATAGACGCACCCTGACCTCAACTTGGCCACAGGGAAGGATTGTTACCCGGGATACTGTGGCGTATTCACCTTTTTTCCTAGCGGCTATCCATGTCTCACAAACCTATTGATGTTGCGGTCGGCATCCTGCTGAAGCCGAATGGCGATGTATTGCTGGGACAGCGTCCCGCCGGCAAGCCCTATGAAGGTTATTGGGAGTTTCCAGGGGGTAAGGTTGAGCCGGGCGAGGCTATCCTCGACGCCTTGAAACGCGAGTTGCTGGAAGAGCTGGGCATCGTCGTGCAGTCGGCCCAAGCCTGGTGCTGTATAGAGCATGTCTATCCACATGCGCATGTGCACCTGCATTTTTATATCAGCCAGGAGTGGCAGGGCGAGCCGCAGAGCCTGGAAGGGCAAGCGTTTGCCTGGCAGGGCAGTGTAGAGCTGAGCCCCTTGTTGCCGGCGACCATACCCCTGCTGGAATGGCTGGATAACTTCCGCATGCATCACCGTCAACTGGCCTGATCCCTGGCGGGATACGCATCCCGCCAGCGCCTGGCGCACTCGATCCCCGAACTCGATCCCCGCACTCGATCCCTATTATTAAGCCCTATTGCCGACCCTGAGCGGCAAGATCCTTGGTAGAATTCTCCAATAGCGCGCATCTGTGTATCAATTTTCTTACAGTGTATTTAAATCGATACAGTGTCCAATTTTAACTACATTGTAGAGTCTGCACTCTAGTTTTGTGCTGCTAGGGATAATCTCTGTATTGAAATGTGTACAGCGAGAAAAGGATAATTCCGATGAAAATTTCCTAAGCGCTTGAATTCCTTCAATAAAATTTTGTGGCACGGGCTTTGCTATAACAAATCCCACATTAGCGGAAATACTTGTCCCAGTATTGCGGTGACGAGTAGGCAATAGCAACGCGAGTCAAAACGGAGAAGCTTAGATGCAACAAGCAGGACGTGCAGGGGCGATACTTACTATAGATTTGAATGCAATACGCAATAATTACCGCTTATTGCGCGGCAAGCTGGGGTCTGCGCAATGTGGCGCTGCGGTTAAGGCCGACGCCTATGGCTTGGGTGCCACCCGCATTTCGGAAATGCTGTTCCAAGAAGGCTGCCGGCATTTTTTTGTCGCCCACCTGGAAGAGGCGATCATATTGCGCCCGCATTTGCCGGAGGCTGCCAGCATCTATGTGATGCACGGCTCGCCAGTAGGCTATGAGGCCGAATTCCTCGAGCATCGTTGCATTCCTGTGCTCAACAGCTGCCAGCAAATCCTGGCCTGGCGTCAATTGGCGGAACAAAGGCAGGCCGCCCTGCCGGCCATTATCCAGCTGGATACCGGCATGTCGCGTATGGGCATGTCGGCACAGGAAGTGCAGGCCTGGCTGGCCGATCCTGATTTTATTGCCGGCATAGACCTGCAATACCTGATGAGTCACCTGGCTTGCGCCGAAAACCAGCAACATCCCATGAACCGGCAGCAACTGCAGGCTTTCCAGGCTTTGCGCAAGCAATTGCCGAAATGCGGCGCCAGCCTGGCCAATTCATCCGGTATTTTCCTCGGGCCCGACTTCCACTTTGACCTGGTTCGTCCGGGGGCTGCGCTGTATGGCCTGACACCGGTGGCCGGTGAAGCCAATCCCTTACAGTCGGTGGCCCATTTGCAGGGAAAAATCATACAGACCCGTGAAATTGCGGCGGGGGCAGGCGTGGGTTACAGCCTGACCTATCGCAGTACCCAGACGCGCCGCATCGCCACGGTAGCGGTCGGCTATGCCGACGGTTGGCTGCGCAGCCTCAGCAATCGCGGCCTTGCATGGATCGGGGACAAGCAAGTGCCTCTGGTCGGCAATGTCTCTATGGACACGATTACACTGGACGTAAGCGATGTTGCACTGGAGCTCCTTTATCCGGGAGCGCTGGTTGACTTGATTTCCACAAGAAATACGGCGGACCAGGTAGCAGAGCGCGCCGGCACCATAGGCTACGAAATTTTAACCAGCCTGGGATTGCGCTATCAGCGCCACTATACCGATATACAGGCTGATACAGCATCAAACTAAAAATTGAATAAAACCAGGCAATTGGGGGAGTAAGGTATGAAGGTATTGATTTTAGGAGCGGGTGTCATCGGCACTGCATCGGCGTATTACCTGGCCAAGGCCGGGCATGAAGTAACTGTGATAGAGCGGCAAGCCGCCGCCGGCCTGGAAACCAGTTATGCCAATGCCGGCGAAGTATCGCCGGGATATTCGGCGCCGTGGGCAGGCCCCGGCGTGCCGCTGAAGGCGATCAAATGGCTGATGATGAAACACAGCCCACTGGCAATACGCCCCAGCCTGGACCCGCAGATGTGGCGCTGGGTGACGCAGATGCTGATGAATTGCACGAGCAAGCGCTATGAAATCAATAAGAGCCGCATGTTGCGCCTGGCCGAATACAGCCGCGATTGCCTGCAACAATTGCGCACTGATACCGGCATTCACTATGATGAACGTACCCAGGGTACGATGCAGCTGTTCCGCAACCAGCAGCAGTTGGACGGCGCGGCGACCGATATCGCGATTTTGCAGCGCTACGATGTACCCTACGAAGTGCTGGACAAGGCCGGCTGCCTGGCGATAGAACCGGCGCTGGCTCATGTGCAGCACAAGTTTGTCGGCGCTTTGCGCCTGCCCGGCGATGAAACCGGCGATTGTTTCAAATTTACCCAGAACCTGGCCAGGATGGCGGAGGAACTGGGCGTCAAATTCCAGTACGGCGTCAGCATCCAGCGCTTGCTGAAAGAGGGCGACCAGCTGATCGGCGTGCAGACTTCGGCCGGCGAGATGAAGGCTGACCGCTACGTGCTGGCGCTGGGTAGCTATTCGCCGCTGTTATTGCGTGAACTGGGCATCCGGATCCCGGTCTATCCTATCAAGGGTTATTCGATTACGGTGCCCATTACCGACGCCCAATGCGCGCCGGAATCGACCGTGATGGACGAGACCTACAAAGTGGCGATTACCCGCCTCGGCGACCGCATCCGGGTCGGCGGCACTGCCGAGATTACCGGTTACAACCTCGACCTGCGCAAGAGCCGGCGCGATACGCTGGAACATTCCGTGACCGACCTGTTCCCTGGCGGCGGCGACGTCAGTCGCGCCGAGTTCTGGACCGGGCTGCGCCCGATGACGCCGGATGGCACCCCGGTAATCGGCCCCACGCCGTATCGCAACTTGTTCCTGAACACCGGCCACGGCACCCTGGGCTGGACCATGGCTGCCGGCTCCGGCCGCATGATCGCCGACGTAGTCTCAGGCAGGCGTCCCGAGATTGCAACGCAGGGCTTGTTCATGGATCGCTATGGCAGCGCCAATCGTCCGATTATTCTGTCTACGGAGTTGCAATCATGAACCAGTTAGAACGTGAGCAACTAATTTCATCTACAGAAATTTTTGCCGATCCCAGCCTGAACATGCGCTTTTACACCGCGATAGAATTATTGGCGCAAATCGTCATGGTAATGCCGCGCACCGCGAATGCCGCCGCACTGGCGCAGGCCACCGGCAAGACGCCGCGCCTGGTGCGCTCCATCCTGTCCACGCTCAGCAAGGAAGGCCTGGTGGCGCGCGACGCCAAGGAAAAGGATGCCTGGCATTGCCGTAACTGTAATGGCGTGATTACGCTGGCCGATATCTATCGCTGTTTTTCCCTGGCGGAGGAAAAGGCAAATGCCAAGGCCTTCGAGAAGGCGACCGAGAAAGCCAGCGCCAAAGCGGAGACGGCGGGCGAACAGGAAGAAAGCGTAAAACCGAAGTCGCGCAGCTCCAGCCAGCAAAGCGTGGACTTGCTGATGATGCAGGTCAAGATGACGGTGAATCGCGCGGTGCTGCAACAACTGGAACAATTTGACCTGGGACGCCTGCGCGGCCTGGCGTCGACCACCAGCTTCCGCTCGCATAATGCCCGTCCGCGCGGCTATATTCCTGAGCCGTATTGATACGGTATGATGGGGACCGGTTGCGCGCAAGCTTGCGCAAGCCCGGTCCTCGTCTATTCCGTCCATTTGCCAGCCTAAAGCCCCATGCGCATTAATATTCAATTCAAAGACCGTGTCGGCATTGCGCATGAAATCCTGGCGGTGCTGGCGCGCCGCGGGCTGAACGTGGTCGCGGTCGAGGTCGATCCGCCCAACATCTATATTGATAGCCCGGAGTTGCTGGAGTTCATGCTGCCGTCGCTGCAGCAGGACTGTGCCGGCGTGCGCGGGGTCGGCAATATCGAGGTGGTGGATATCCTGCCCGGCATACGCCGTAGACTCAACCTGGACACGATGATGGCGGTGATGGAAGACCCGGTACTGGCCATCGACGCCAATGGCAAGGTCGTGATCGCCAATGCGGCGGCAGCGGCGGCGGCCGGCATCAGCGAGGCCGCCCTGTGTCAAAAAAACTTGCGGGACTTGCTGGAAGACAGCTCGGTGCTGGACGAGTTGATTTCCAGCGCTTTCCGGGTACCGTCGCGCGAAGTGATACTGAGCGGGGAACCCTTTTTGATGGATGTGACCCCGGTTTCCGAGCCTTTTACGCCCGGCCTGGCCAAGCTGGGCCAAGCCGTCGGGGCAGTATTGACGCTGCATGCGCCGCGCCGCATAGGCGGCCGCTTGCATGCGCTGCAGCATTCCGAGGGCAGCGGCTTTCATTTCATCATCGGTGAATCGGAGCAGATACACGCGCTGAAAATCCGCGCTGCACGGGTTGCCGTGGTCGACGCGCCGCTGCTGATCACCGGCGAGACAGGCACCGGCAAGGAATTGCTGGCGCAAGCCTGCCACGGCGTCAGCGCCCGCAGCAATGCGCCTTTCCTGGAGTTGAATTGCGCCGCATTGCCGGAGAGCCTGGCTGAGAGCGAGCTATTCGGCTATATGGCCGGGGCCTTTACCGGCGCCCAGCGCGGCGGCAAGCCTGGCTTGATCGAGATGGCCGACGGCGGCACCGTATTCCTGGACGAGATAGGCGAGATGTCGCTGTACCTGCAAGCCAAATTGCTGAGGTTCCTGAACGACGGCAAATTCAGGCGCATAGGCGGCGACAAGGAGGTCAAGGTTAGTGTGCGCATCATCAGCGCTACCCATCGCAACCTCAGGAAAATGGTGCAAGAGGGGCAGTTCCGGGAAGACCTGTTCTACCGCCTGAACGTGCTGCACCTGGAAATGCCGGCGCTCAGGGAGCGTCCCGACGATATCCTGTTACTGGCCAGGCACTTCATAGAGCGCGCCTGCACCCAGGCGCAAAAGCCTATTTGCCGGCTGAATTCATCGGCCTGTGCGGCGCTGGTATCGAATCGCTGGCCGGGCAATGTACGCCAGTTGCAAAATGTGGTGTTTCGCGCCATTACCATGTCGGACCAGAGGGTGCTGGATGCGGCCGACCTGGATTGGGCCGAGGACAGCATCAGCGCCGACGAAGTGAACTTCAATGCAGCCGAGAGCTGGGAAATTTCGGTCAATGCGTTTGAGCGCTCGCTATTGGAAAAGCTGTATCCACAATATCCGTCCAGCCGCAAGCTGGCCGCCAGGCTGGATACGTCGCACTCGATGATTGCGGCCAAGCTGCGCAAGCACGGCATTCCGCAAAGCAAGCGCTAGGCAAACCGATTAGGCTGGACTAAGCGCTAACGCTGAGCACCTAGTCTTCGGCTTCCGGTTCTTCGGGCAGGTTGACGGCGGGAATAGTGTATTTTTCTTCGGCCCAGGCACCCAGGTCGATTTGTTTGCAACGCTCGGAGCAGAAGGGGCGAAACTTGTTTGCTTCAGTCCATGCGACTTTGCTGCCGCAAGTGGGGCAGTCAACTACAGTAGCCATTATTGCCAGTTCCTAATTACAAAAATGCGCGATCTTTAAAAATTGCACAGGGTAAGATCAAACGGGATATCGTTCTCAAACGCCTTGGGCTTCATATCCCCATCTTGGGACATAAAGCGTATCCACAACATGTATTTATTGGCGGAAATTTCGGGGATGGCCCCCATTTCCTGCTGCACGCTGACGCGCAATAGCTGGTAAATCTTGCCTTGCAGCATTTGCTGGTAGCTGCCGGCCTGGGCGATGACCTTGGTCGTCACCCCGGATTCGCGCAATAGCCGCAACACGATATTGATGGCGTCAAACAGCGGCGCAATCGGTGCAAACCAGGCTGAAATATCGGCAAAACGCTTTTCCGGCGTATTTTTTTGCCAGGCATGGTAGCTGGGCAGGTCGAACTCGCAAGCGCCGCCGGGTATGATGGTGCGGCCCCGTATGCTCATCAGCCATTCATTGTCCCGTACATTTTGCCCGGTCTTGCCCTGCGAGGCCATCAGCGCACTACTGGCCCGGTCCACATCCTCGAGTATCCGGTCCAGCATATCGGCCTGCACATTCGGGTTGGACCTGAAACTGATCAAAGTGTGTTTCTGCCGTTCCAGCTCTTGCAGCAAGTCGGATTTGAGGTCGGCGCGGCCGGCGACTTCCAGCATTTCGAAGATGGTGGACAGTGCAACATGGTGCTGCATGGGATCGGTCTGGTGCAGGAAAAAACTGAATTTTTCGTACAGGTCTTCCAACCGCAATAAGGTGCGAATACGTTCGTTGAACGGATATTCGTAGACAATCGATGTAGGGTTTGTATGCATATAATTGGGTGCGCAGTGGCTACAACATTGCAGGGCCAGTCACCGGGTTTACAGAGGCCGTTTGGCTTGCTGATACAGGCAAACGACAAGCAACAACATTTCCTAGCGTTGTTTCCATCAGCCTGTTCAAACCGACTTCCGGTTTGAGCGCATCTCCCAATTTATATGCCAACAAACCCTGACCTCTGTAAAAAGTGTGCCAACCACGTTTCACGTGATTCTGAACCAAGCTGACAAAAATTACAAACGTTGTATGCGATTTGTTTTAGCTGATTCGGCTAATTTGACATATTTGGCGTGCAGATGCCGGACTTGCTCGGCGATTTGGGCAATATCGCCTTCATTGACGACTACATCGTCGGCTGCCTGCAGGCGCTTTGCGCGGCTGACCTGCGCGTTCATGATGGCTTGCACCTGCTGCTCAGTGAGCTTATTTCTGGCCATCACGCGCCGTATCTGCGTTTGTTCTTCACAGTCAACCACCAGCACCCGGCTGACCCGGTGTTTCCACGAGCCCGATTCCACCAGCAGGGGGACGACAAAAATAGTATAGGGGCCGGTCGCTGCACCGGCCGCTTTTTCCGTTTCGCTGCGTATCAGCGGGTGCAGGATGGCTTCCAGCCTGGCCTTTTCTTCAGGATGGGTGAACACGTGCTCGCGCATCTTGTCCCTGTCCATTGCGCCATTCGGCAGGATGAATTCCTGGCCGAATTGGCGCTTGAGCGCGGGTATCGCGATACCGCCGGGACCGCTTAACTGGTGGGCGATCAGGTCGGTATCCACCAGGCTGGCGCCAAGATCGGCAAACAGGTTGGCAACGGTAGTTTTGCCGCTGCCTATGCCACCCGTCAAGCCTAGCGTGAACGCTGCCTTGCTCATTTTAAAAAGAGATGCCGATATAGTTCTGGGTCAATCCCTTGCCCCATAGCAGCGCTATCAAGCCTGCTACCGCCAAATAGGGGCCGAAGGGGATGGGATGGTCTTTGCCGCGTCTGGTCAACACCATCAGGCTGATGCCGACGATGGCGCCGACGATGGATGACAACAGGATGATGATGGGCAGCATGCTCCAGCCCATCCAGGCACCCAGCGCCGCCAATAGCTTGAAGTCGCCATAGCCCATGCCTTCCTTGCCCGTGGTCAGCTTGAACAGCCAGTAGATGGCCCACAGCACCAGGTAGCCGGCGGCCGCGCCTATCACGGCATCCTGCAGCGGCACGAAGACGCCATACAGGTTGAGCAGCAGGCCGCACCATAGCAAAGGGTAGGTCAGGTCGTCCGGCAGTAACTGGGTGTCGGCATCGATGAAGGTCATCGCGATCAGCAGGTAGGCAAACGGCAGGCTGGCCAGGCCGGCCGGGCCGCTGCCGAAATGCCAGACCAGGAATGCCGATAGGGCGCCGGTAAGGACTTCCACCAGCGGATAACGGCCGGAGATCGGGGCCTTGCATTGCCTGCATTTGCCACCTATGGCCAGGTAGCTGAAGACGGGAATATTTTCCAGCGCAGTAATCTGGTGGCCGCAATGCGGGCAGGCCGACCTCGGCGCCAATAAATTATAACGGTCGGTGTGCGGCGGCTCCCGGCCGCTTTCCACCGCCACGTAATTATCCGACTCGCGCTGCATCATTTTCGGCACGCGGTGTATCACGACATTCAGAAAGCTGCCTATCAACAGACCGAATAGGCCCGCTACCGCTGCGCTCAGGAAGGTCCCGGGCGCAGCAAACAAAATCAAATCCATCATCAGACCACAGACCCCAGCTTGAAGATAGGCAGGTACATCGCCACGACCAGGCCACCGATCAGGACACCGAGGATGACCATGATCAAAGGCTCCATCAGGCTGGACAGGTTGGCTACCGCCTCGTCCACTTCTTCCTCGTAAAAGTCGGCAACCTTGCCCAGCATCGCATCCAGCGAGCCGGATTCTTCACCGATGGCGACCATTTGCGTGACCATGTTCGGGAATACATTGGAGTTTTGCATGGACACCGTCAGGCTGGTGCCGGTGCTGACTTCAGTTTGTATCTTGATGGTCGCATCAAGATATACGGCATTACCCGACGCCCCGCCGACGGAGTCGAGCGATTCGACCAGGGGCACGCCGGCGGCAAACATGGTGGCCAGCGTCCTGGTCCAGCGCGCGATGGTCGCCTTGCGTATCACGTCGCCGAAAATGGGAGCTTGCAGCAATAGCCTGTCCATGGTTCTTTGCATCTTCAGCGAGCGCTTCCAGGACTGGAAGAAGAAATACAGGCTGCCGAATATGCCGCCAAAGATCAGGTACCAATATTTGACAAAGAAGTCGGAAATCGCCATCACAAACAGCGTAGGTGCCGGCAAGTCGGCGCCGAAGCTGGTGAATACCTGCTTGAACGCCGGCACTACCCAGATCATGATGACGGCGGTAACGATGAAGGCGATGCTCAGGATTGCGATCGGGTAAGTCAGCGCCGACTTGATTTTTTTCTTGATCGACAGGGTTTTTTCCTTGTAGATCGCCAGCCGTGTCAGCAGGTCTTCCAGGATACCGGCTTGCTCGCCCGCGCCGACCAGGTTGCAGAACAGGGGATCAAAGTACAGCGGGAATTTGCGGAATGCCTGGTTCAGGCTGGTGCCGGTTTCCACGTCGCCGCGGATATCCTGCAAGAGCTTGGATACCGAAGGATTGGCATTGCCCTTGGCGACGATATCGAAGGATTGCAGCAAGGGTACGCCGGCCTTCATCATGGTGGCCAGTTGCCTGGTGAACAAGGTGATGTCTTTCTCGGTGATTTTTTTTCCCGAGCTATACGACTTTTTCTTCAGCTTGGTGACCAGCACGCCCTGGCGCCTGAGCGTGGCGTTGACGATGGCTTCGCCGCCGGCGCGCAATTCCCCGCGCACGGTTTTTCCGTACTTGTCCTTGCCTTCCCAGGCATACAGATATTCTTTTATCTGACTTATTTTTGCCGGCTTATTTGCTTGCGTGGCCATGCACTAGCTCCAGTTTTATTATTCGTTGGTACATCCAAGAACTTCCTCAAGGCTGGTCAAGCCCTGTTTTACCTTTTGCAAACCTGATTCGCGCAGGGTTCTTACCCCTTCGCTTTGCGCCTGTTTTTCGATCTCCAGCGCACTGCCGTGCGCCAGGATGATTCTTTCTATAGATTCGGTAATCGGCATGATCTGGTAGATGCCTACCCGGCCTTTGTAGCCGCCGCCGCTGCAACGCTCGCAGCCTACAGGCTCGTAGGGTTTCCAGGTACCGTCCAGTTCTTCTTCCTTGAACCCCGCCGCCAATAAGACTTCGTCCAGGATTTCCGCCGGTTTTTTGCAGGTGCACAGGCGCCGCGTCAGCCTTTGCGCCGTGATCAGGATCACCGATGATGCGATATTGAACGGCGCAACGCCCATATTCATCAGGCGGGTCAAGGTGGACGGCGCATCGTTGGTATGCAGCGTGGAGAACACCATATGGCCGGTTTGCGCTGCCTTGATGGCAATATCGGCGGTTTCCAGGTCGCGAATCTCACCCACCATGATGACGTCGGGATCCTGGCGCAGGAAGGATTTCAGCGCCACGGCAAAAGTCAGACCGGCCCTGTCATTCACATTGACCTGGTTGACGCCGGGCAAGTTGATCTCGGCCGGATCTTCGGCAGTGGAAATATTGATGCCGGGTTTATTGATGACGTTCAGGCAGGTATACAGCGATACCGTCTTGCCCGAGCCGGTAGGGCCGGTCACCAGCACCATGCCATATGGGCGGGTAATCGCATTCATCAAAATTTCTTTTTGATCCGGGTCGTAGCCCAGCGCATCAATACCCATTTGTGCCTGCGATCCGTCCAGGATACGCATGACTATCTTTTCGCCGAACAGCGTCGGCAAAGTGCTGACACGAAAATCGATAGAGCGCGAAGCCGACAGCACCAGTTTCATGCGTCCGTCTTGCGGCACGCGTTTTTCGGAAATGTCCAGTTTGGAAATGACCTTGATCCGCGACGCCAGTTTTTCCTTGATGGCCAGCGGCGGCTGGGCAATCTCCCTCAATTCGCCGTCGACCCGGAAACGTATCCGGTAAAATTTTTCGAAGGGTTCGAAGTGTAAATCCGACGCTCCCATATTGATTGCGTCGAGCAGCATTTTCTGCAAAAACTTGACGATCGGAGCATCGTCGATTTCTACCGCGGCAGCGTCGGCGGCGGCAGTGGAGGCGGGATCTTCTTCATTGAAGTCGATTTCCATGTCGTCCACGGCCAGCTCATTCAAGCTTTGCTCGGAGGTTTTGCTCATCCTCTCCAGGGTCTTGACGAGGACGTCGTGCTGCACGATCACCAGCTCTATGCCGAGGCCGGTCTGGAACTTGATCTGGTCTATCGCGGCGGCATTGGTAGGATCCGACACCGCGACCGAGATTTTATTGCCGCGTTTTGCCAGTGCGACGATGCGCTGGCTTTGCATCAATTTGCCGTCGACGATTTTTTCCGGCAACAGGCTTTCGTCAACGACGGCCAGGTCTACCAGCGGATAGCCGAATGCTTCGGAGCAAAAGGCAGCCAGGTCGCGCGCATTGATCAGTCCGCTTTGCAGCAAGACATCAATAAACGGCAACTTTTCGGTCTGGGCCTTCTTGCTGACATTGTCAATTTGCAGCGTAGCCAATACATTGGCTTGAGCCAATGCGCGGGCGAGCCCTGAACTGCCGGTTTGGAATGCCAGATTAGGAGAAACTGCGGCCATAGGATCTTTGGGGTAAAGTGTGACTCGACAAAGAGTTGCTCTAGGATAATGCAAAAAGCCCTTGCTTGATACAAGATGTTGTTGCACGGAAACTTAAACGAGCAAACTACTGGAAATTCCTGTCCATCAGTGCATGCTAACGGCGTCTTGTCACATCGCCGCGGACATCTTCGCTAAGTATAAGACTGTTCTTGCTTTTGGGGTAATTGTAGTGTGCCGCGCCATATTTTCAGCGCTGGCCATCGGCAAAATGTTGCTAATTAAACCGATTTATCCTGGTTTCGTATCAGTTTTACCATTTTGATCGCCTGATGCTGGACCTGGACCACTTCGACGATGCAGTCCTGGATTTTCAGGCTGATATTTGCTTCGGGTATATCTTGCAGGATTTCCAGTAGCAAGCCATTCAGGGTTTTCGGGCCATCCAGCGGGAAATTCAGTTGCAGGCGTTTATTGATATCGCGCAAGGTCGTGCCGCCTTCCAGCATGCATTCCCCGCCCTCATTCCAGGCAAAGTGATCGACCCCCGCGTTACCCGGCATCGAGGTCGTGAATTCACCTATCATTTCCTCTATGATGTCTTCCAGGGTCACCAAGCCCTGCACTTCCCCATACTCGTCCACAATGATGCCGAGTTTTTCGCGGTTTTCCTGGAAATACTGGAGTTGTGTAAAGACGTCGGTACCTTCAGGAATGAAATAGGGGGCGCTCAATAGCTCGCGGAAATGCCCGGTATTCAGGTCGTCGCCTTTATTGAGCAGCGCGATGGCTTTGCGTACATGGAGTATCCCTATGATCTGGTTGATCTCGCCTTCATACACGGGTAGCTTGTTGTGATAGCAGGTCACCAGTTGCTGCTTGATTTCCTCGACCGGCGCCGCCAGGTTCAGCGCCTCTACCTGCGAGCGCGGGGTCATGACGTCGTTGACCGAGATGGTTTCCAGGTCAAACAGGTTGAGCAGGATGCTCTTGTGCTTTTGCGGGATGAAATTGCCGCCTTCCAGCACGATGGAGCGCAACTCTTCCGGTGACAGGCGGTGCTCGCGGGCGGCGGCTCCGGTATTGATACGCAGTAATCCCAGCAGGAAGTTGACGAACAGGTTCACAAACCAGATCACCGGCTGGCCTATCGTCATCAGTGGCCTGAGCACCAGGCTGGCCGGCAGCGAGATCCTTTCCGGATAGGTGGCCCCTATCACCTTGGGGGCGATTTCCGCAAACACGATCAGCAAAAAGGCCACGATGCCGGTGGCAATGGTGATCACCTTGTCATTATTACCGAAAGCCGAGATGGCGATAGAGGTGACCAGCGCCGTCACCAGGGCATTAATCAGGGTGTTGGCGATCAATACCACCGATAACAGCTTATTGACCCGCTCCAGCAGCCACAGGGTGCTGATCGCCAATTTGTTGCCGCGCTTGGCCAAGTGGCGCAAGCGGTGCCGGTTGGCCGCCATCAGCGCGGTTTCCGTCATCGAAAAGAAGGCCGACAGCAGGATAAGTCCGGCCAGGCTGAGAAGTTGCACCCACAGAGGAACACTGTTCACGATAGGTACGATGCAGTGAGGTTAATCAAAGCTGGGCAAGCCGGGCTGGCGGCCGGATTCCAAAGCGAGGACGGAGGCTTATCAGGCTCTGGCATGGCGCGAATTAATGATTCCTATCCACGGCGAAGTTGCTTAACGACAATAAAGCCTCTTTGTATGGGCTATCCGGTAGCGAAGACACCGCCGCCGCCGCGCTTGCTGCTGCCTTATGGGCTTCATTCTTGGTGTAATCCAGTGCGCCTGACTGCGTAATCGCGCTCAGGATGGCATCGAACTGGCTTTCATCGCCTTGTTCTATGCAAGTACGCACCAGCTCCCTTTGCTGCGGAGTACCGTTCTTCATCAGGTAGATCAGCGGCAGCGTAGGCTTGCCTTCGCGCAAGTCGTCGCCGACATTTTTGCCGATATCGCTGGCATTGCCGGAATAGTCCAGCACATCGTCGATCAACTGGAATGCGGTGCCGAGCGAGCGTCCATATTCGGCCGCAGCTTCGATCTGGGCCGGCGTGGCGCCGGCGATCAGGGCGCCTACCTGCGCCGCAGCTTCAAACAGTTTTGCGGTCTTGGAGCGTATCACTTGCAGATAGCGCTCTTCGGTCACGTCGGGGTTGTGCATGTTCAATAATTGCAACACTTCGCCCTCGGCAATCACATTGGTCGCATCGGCCAGTATCTGCATCACCTGCATATTATTAATCGAGACCATCATCTGGAAGGCGCGCGAATACAGGAAGTCGCCCACCAGCACCGACGCCGCATTGCCGAACAGCGCATTGGCGGTCTTGCGGCCGCGGCGCATGGAAGATTCGTCGACGACATCGTCGTGCAGCAGGGTCGCGGTATGGATGAACTCCACAATGGCCGCCAGCTCATGGTGATGGGTGCCGTTATACTGATAGGCGTTGGCCACCAGCAAGACCAGTACCGGGCGTATACGCTTGCCGCCGGCGCTGATGATGTATTCGGCGATCTGGTTGACCAGTGGAACTTCGGAATGCAGCTTGTTTCTGATGACCTGGTTGACCGCAGCCATATCGGTGGCGATCGTGTCGGAAATGAGGTTCTGGGTGGTTGTTGTGGCAGACAAAGTGGTACCTGCTAAAAAATGCGTAATATTTCGACAAGTGAATCGAGAAAGAATAGCGAGATTATACGATGCCAGTGAAGATGGCGTGCACTCCAGGCGACGATACGCCTCGCCGCCGTACGTAAATCACATGGCAAAAAACAAATCTTGACTAAACCCCAGAAAGTCCACCTAAATTTATAGATTGTTTTTGACTGCGAGTCTAAGTCTATGTATAATTGGAGGTTTTCCCGATTTAAGTAGCTTTTTTGGGTCAGGAAAGAAAATCCTTTTTTATAATTTGATGAGGTTTCACATGTACGCGGTCATAAAAACCGGTGGCAAACAATATAAAGTTGTCGCTGGTGAAAAACTTAAAATAGAACAGATACCTGCAGACATTGGCTCCGAAATCACCATTGATCAAGTGCTCGCTTTGGGCGCTGGTGACACCATTAAGTTTGGTGCTCCTTTGGTCTCCGGTGCTACGGTGCAGGCTACGGTATTGTCACAAGGTCGTCACGACAAGGTTAGAATTTTCAAGATGCGTCGTCGTAAGCATTACCAGAAGCGCCAAGGCCATCGCCAAAATTACACTGAAATACAAATCGTTTCGATCAACGGCTAAGCCGGGTGATTGTTAAAGTCTGAATAGTAGATACCTAGGAGTTCTTAAATGGCACACAAAAAAGGCGGCGGCACCACGCGCAACGGCCGTGACTCAGAGTCAAAACGACTCGGCGTTAAAGTTTACGGCGGCCAGGCAATCAACGCAGGCGGCATCATCATTCGTCAACGCGGTACACGCGTTCACGCTGGTGAAAACGTCGGCATGGGCAAAGACCATACTTTGTTCGCGTTGATCGACGGTAAAGTAAAATTCGCGATCAAAGGTGCAGCTCAGCACCAGTACGCGATTGTAGAAGCTGCTTAATTTAAGCAGTAAGGCTTTACAAGATAAGGCGTAAGCCTTGTTCAATAGAGGCTCTGCCATTGGTAGAGCCTTTTTAGTTTCAAGAGTATCTTGATAAATCCGGTTTACCGGCCATCTTGGCTGGAGTCGGATTTACTGGAACTTATTTCATAAATGGCAGCACTCTCACTGGTGTTATTCATGAAACGAGTTCTAAGCTCTTTTTAGGTGATAGAAATGAAATTTATCGACGAAGCAAGAATTGAAGTGATTGCAGGTGATGGTGGTAACGGCATCGCTTCCTTCTGTCGTGAAAAGTTTAGGCCGTTCGGCGGCCCGGATGGCGGTGACGGCGGCAAGGGCGGCAGCATTATTGCTGTAGCCGACCGCAATATCAATACCTTGGTGGACTACCGCTTTTCCAAGCTGCACAAAGCCAGGAACGGCGAAAACGGCCGCGGTTCGGATTGCTACGGCAAGGGTGCGGACGATATTTTCCTGCGCATGCCGGTCGGCACGCTGATTGTAGACCGTAACACCGACGAAGTCATCGCCGACCTGACCGAACACGGGCAGGAAGTGATGCTGGCCAAGGGCGGCGAGGGCGGCTGGGGCAATATCCATTTCAAATCCTCGACCAACCGCGCGCCGCGCCAGCGCAGCGACGGCAAGGAAGGCGAACGCCGCGAACTGAAACTGGAACTGAAGGTATTGGCCGACGTCGGCTTGCTGGGTTTGCCGAATGCCGGTAAATCGACCTTCATTACGGCGGTGTCGAACGCCCGCCCGAAGATCGCCGATTATCCTTTTACGACCTTGCACCCGAACCTGGGCATGGTCCGGGTCAGCCACGAAAAGAGCTTCGTGATCGCCGATATTCCCGGCTTGATCGAAGGCGCTGCCGAAGGCGCCGGCCTGGGCATACAATTCCTGCGCCACCTGCAACGCACCGGCCTGCTATTGCATATCGTCGATCTGGCGCCGTTTGACGATGCCGTCGATCCGGTCAAGGAAGCCAAGGCCCTGATCAAGGAATTGCGCAAGTATGACGAATCCCTGTATGAAAAACCGCGCTGGCTGGTGCTGAACAAGCTGGACGTGCTGAGCGACGATGAGCGTAAGAAGAAAGTGAAAGACTTCGTCAAGCGCTTTGCCTGGAAGGGGCCGGTGTTTGAAATATCTGCGCTGAATCGCGAAGGCTGCGACGACCTGGTCACCGAGATCTACGCCTACCTGGCAGAAAAGCGGCAACAGGAGCAGCGTTCGGAAGAAACCCAGATGGTGCAGGAAGCGCAGGGCATCATGTCCATCGACCCGGACGATCCTCGCTTCAAGGTCATGGAATAAGCAGGTTCAGGAAGAGTCCTGCTGCCGCGAATCAATAGCTACGCAGCTGTTGATGAGCGGAAGCAGAGCAAAGTTTTACCTTCAGCGCGGCCGCCCTATCCCGGCGGCCGCGCCAAAAGCGAAGCGCACCAGTAGTGCGCGAACACCGCTTTACCCTATTCGGCACTGCATCCACCCCGGCCATGCCAGGTTTATAATCTAAGCCACTACCAGTAGCCGGCGCTTGCGCCGTCCCGCATCCATGCAGTTTTGTAAGCAGGTCATTGACTATTTCTTATGCATTCTGTCATTCAACAAGCCAAACGGCTGATTATCAAAGTAGGTTCTTCGCTGGTCACCAATGATGGCAAAGGCCTGGACCAGGCCGCCATCCAGAAGTGGGCCGCACAGATAGCGCAATTGCGCGCCCTGGGCAAGGAAGTCGTGCTGGTCAGTTCGGGCGCGATTGCCGAGGGGCGGCAACGCCTGGGTTTTGACAAGCGGCCCACCGGCATCCATGAGTTGCAGGCCTGCGCCGCCGTCGGCCAGATGGGCCTGGCGCAGATCTATGAAACCAGTTTTCGCGCGCATGGCATAGGGACTGCACAGATCTTGCTGACGCACGCCGACCTGGCAGATCGCGAGCGCTACCTGAATGCCCGCTCCACCTTGTTTACCTTGCTGCGCTTTGGCATCGTGCCCATCATCAACGAGAATGACACGGTGGTCACCGATGAAATCAAGTTTGGGGATAACGACACGCTGGGTGCGCTGGTCGCCAACCTGATAGAGGGTGATGCGCTGATTATCCTGACCGATCAAAAAGGCCTGTATACCGCCGATCCGCGCAAGAACCCCGACGCAGAATTCGTGCATGAAGCCAGGGCCGGTGACCCAGCGCTGGAAGCGATGGCCGGCGGCGCCGGTTCCAGCCTCGGCAGCGGCGGTATGCTGACCAAGATACTGGCCGCCAAGCGCGGCGCCAAATCTGGTGCGCATACGGTCATTGCCTGGGGGCGTGAAGATAATGTACTGCTCAGGCTGGCCCAGGGTGAGGCGATAGGCACGCAATTGATTTCCGGGATGGCGCCTTTGGCGGCGCGCAAGCAGTGGATGGTCGACCACTTGCAGACCACGGGGCAAATAGTGCTGGATGCAGGCGCGGTGCAGAAGCTGACCGCAGAAGGAAAGTCGCTGTTGCCTATCGGCGTATTGGAAGTGCGCGGCGAATTTGGGCGAGGCGAAGTTGTAACCTGTTACAACGAAGCCGGCCTGGCCATTGCGCGCGGCTTAAGCAACTATAGCGGTGCCGAAGCGCGCCGCATCAAGCGCCATCCGTCTGCGGAGATAGAGTCCATCCTCGGCTTTGTCGAAGAGCCCGAGCTGATCCACAGGGATAACCTGGTCCTGTTATGAAAAGGGCGGCACTCCCGCTCGGGAGTGCCGCCTATGCTGAGCTTATTGTTATCTTAATACGGCTTGCGCACGAGCTGGTTTTTCTTGATCCTGTCCACAATGACCGCGGCCTTGCCGGCTATCGTATTGCCTTCACAAAAATAGTCGACCGCCAGTACGCTATGCTGCTTATTTGCCGCCAGGTTGGAAATCGCGTCCCAATCTCTGCGCCGCGAACGTGACCAGCTGCCATCCGGGCGCCCGAACGCATACAGCTTTTTCTCGAAAGACTGACAGCGTATCGCTTCATAGCTGATATTTTTTGCACCGCCCCTGGCCACCGACACCAGCGTATAGCGTATCGTGCCGTCTGCCGCTACCGTCAGGGACTTGGTGTCGATTGCAAAAAACTGGGTTCCGCTGTCGTAAAACGGCACCAGGTTTTCTGCTTTCGGCGCTTCAGGCAATTGCGCAGCAATTTCCTTCCAGTCATTTTCTATTTCGTCATCGTCCATGGCTTGCTGGGCCGATGCGGGAAGGCTGAAGCCAAGCAGCGCAGCAAATATCAGGGCGGATGTAGGGAGAGTGATCTTTAGCATGGATTACTTGGTTTTTTCCGTATCGGTAGTATCCGCGCCCTGCGCCTGCGCGGCGGGTACGGTCGGCAATTGCTGGGATGGCTTGCTGTCGTCGCAGGGTTGCGCCTGATGCTGCTGACGCAGGTAGCGGCTGGTCTGGCGCGAGGCGGCATGGTCCGAGCGGTTGAGGAAGCGCGACAATTCCTGCAGCGCCAATTGATAGACGCCGCGCTTGAATTCGATCACCACGTCCAGCGGCACCCAGTATTCGTGCCAGCGCCAGGCATCAAATTCCGGATGGCTGCTGGCGCGCAGGTTGACGTCGCAATCGCGGCCGACCATGCGCAGCAGGAACCAGATTTGTTTCTGGCCGCGGTAATGGCCGCGAATTTCGCGTTTGATGAAATGATCCGGGACTTCGTAGCGCAGCCAGTCGCGCGTGCGACCGATGACTTTGACGTGTTCAGGCCGCAAACCGGTTTCTTCTTCCAGTTCGCGGAACATCGCCTGCTCCGGGGATTCGCCGTACTTGATTCCTCCCTGCGGGAATTGCCAGGAGTGTTCACGCACGCGCTTACCCCACCAGACCTCATTGTTGGCGTTAAGCAATATAATGCCTACGTTAGGCCGAAAGCCTTCACGATCTAGCATGTTCAACCTCAAAACTTTCTGTGGCTAAACGGCTTCCCCTAAGGCGGTGAGAGCGACGTTGCGCTTATAAATAGGGTGCTTTTTTTGTATTCGGCACGTTATTCATTGGATAAAACGCAGTTTCCGTCATCAAATATGCAAAGAGTGGGCGCATTAGCCAGCTAATCCTTTAAAATTGGGTTGATTATAACCCTCAATTTTTGAAAAGAATCATTGTCATGCGCGCTACACGATTTTTTATTTCTACTTTAAAAGAAGCACCTGCCGATGCCGAAATTGTCAGCCATAAGCTGATGATGCGCGCTGGCATGATCAAACGCCTGGGTTCCGGTATCTACAACTACATGCCCATGGGCTTGCGCGTGATACGCAAGGTAGAGAATATTGTTCGTGAAGAAATGAACCGTGCCGGCGCAATCGAAATGCTGATGCCGGTCGTGCAACCGGCGGAGTTGTGGCAGGAAACCGGCCGCTGGCAAAAATACGGCGCGGAATTGATGCGCGTCAAAGACAGGCACGGTCGCGATTTCATCATCCAGCCGACCTCGGAAGAGGCGATTACCGACGTGGCTCGGCATGAGATCAAGTCTTATCGTCAGCTGCCGATCAATTTCTACCATATCCAGACCAAGTTCCGCGATGAGCGCCGCCCGCGTTTTGGCTTGATGCGCGGACGCGAGTTCACGATGAAGGATGCCTATTCCTTCGACCGCGACCTGGCCGGCATGCAGCAATCCTATCAGGCAATGTATGACGCCTATGTCAGGATTTTCAACCGCTTCGGTCTGGAATTCCGCGCCGTGGCGGCCGACAACGGCGCCATCGGCGGCTCCGGTTCGCACGAGTTTCACGTGATCGCCGACACCGGCGAAGACGCGCTGGTGTATTGCCCCACCTCGGATTATGCCGCCAACATGGAAGCGGCCGAAGCGATGCCGCTCGCCGATGAGCGCGCACCGGCACAGGCGGCGCTGACAAAAACTGCAACGCCCGGCAAGGCCAAGTGCGAAGACGTGGCGGAGCTGTTGGGCCTGCCCTTGCAACAGACGGTCAAGTCCATCGTGTTGACGGTAGAGACTGAAGAAAAGGACAAAGTCAGCAAACAGGTCTGGCTGTTACTGTTGCGCGGCGATCATGATCTGAATGAGATCAAGGCCGCCAAAGTCCCCGGCCTGGCCAATTACAGGTTTGCGACCGAAGCGGAAATCCTGGAAAGCTTCGGCACGCTGCCGGGCTACCTGGGGCCGGTCAATACCAAGCTGCCGGTCAAGGTGGTGGCGGACCGTACCGTTGCGTTGATGAGCGACTTCGTCTGCGGCGCCAATGAAAGCGACTTCCATTACACCGGCGCCAACTGGGGCCGGGATATACCGGAACCGCTGGTTGCCGATTTACGCAATGTCGTCAACGGCGATCCTTCGCCGGACGGCAAGGGCGTGCTGGCGATACAGCGCGGGATTGAAGTCGGCCACGTATTCCAGCTGGGCACGCGCTATTCGGAAGACATGAAAGCCACTTTCCTCGATGAAAACGGCAAGCCGCAGCTATTGCAGATGGGATGTTACGGCATCGGCGTCACCCGCATCCTGGGCGCGGCGATAGAACAGAATTTCGATGACAAGGGCATCATCTGGCCGGCGGCGATTGCGCCGTTTGAAGTGGTGATCTGCCCTATGGGCATGGACCGCAGCGAAGCGGTGAAGGCCGAAACCGAAAACCTGTATGCCTCTTTGCTGGCCGCCGGGGTCGACGTGATCCTGGACGATCGCGGCGAGCGCCCGGGCGCGATGTTTGCCGATTGGGAGTTGATCGGCGTGCCGCACCGTATCGTGATCGGTGACCGCGGCCTGAAGGACGGCAAGCTGGAATACCTGGGACGCCGCGACGAGGCTGCCAGCACCGTGCCGTTGCAGGAAATGCAGGCCTTCATCCTGAACAAGCTGCGAGGGAAGTAATTGTTGCTCTCCTCAAGCAGGCCTCTGCTGCGTTGGGCACTGTGTTTGGCGCTGGCCGGTCTGGCCAGCGGCGCTGCCATCGCCGGCAACCAGAAAGAAGAGGCGATGGCCGACGCGGTGCGGGTGGCGCTGGCTAAGGCGGTCAGTGAAAGCCGGCCGCCCCGCACCGGGTTCGCCGATATCGATGAGCGTATCAAGTACCTGCAATGGCTGGGCGAGATGTCCAGCCGGCTCAAGAAACGTTTGCCGGACAATCAGACCCGTGTGGAATTCCTGGAAACCGTCTGGTACGAAGCCAAGCGGGCGGGCCTGGAGCCGGCGCTGGTCATGGGCTTGATACAAGTGGAGTCGGCGTTTCGCAAATACGCAACCTCGGTGGTCGGCGCGCGCGGGTATATGCAGGTGATGCCGTTCTGGTCGCGCGTGATCGGCGATAGCGATTCCAGGAAGCTGTTCCAGATGCAAACCAATTTGCGCTATGGCTGCGCTATCCTGCGCATGTACATTGATATGGAAGGCGGCAACCTGTATCTGGCGCTGGGGCGCTATAACGGTAGCCGCGGCCAGTCCGAGTATCCGAATGCGATATTGGCGGCATGGAAGCGCTGGGAATACAAGGTGTAGTCGCACTGGAAAATAAACGGCAACAAAAAAGCCCGCGCGATGCGGGCTTTTTTGTTTGGGATTGGGATGTAAGTCCCAATAAGTCTCCCAACGAAACTGCGCTTACCTGCTATTACCTGCTGTTACTTTAAGACAGGTGGCCGGAAATCAGCTTGGTCATTTCAAACATCGAGACTTGCTTCTTGCCGTCGAACACAGCTTTCAGCTTGTCATCAGCATTGATGTTGCGCTTGTTTGCTTCATCTTGCAGTTTGTGCTTCTTGATGTATTCCCATACTTTTTTAGTGACTTCTGTACGCGGGATAGGTGTTGCACCGATCACTGCTGCCAGGGTAGGGGAAATCGTCATTGGCTTCATGAACGCGGCGTTTGGCTTGCGAGCTGCTGCCGGCTTTGCTGCAGCTGGTTTTGCTGCTGCTTTTTTAGGAGCCGCTGCTTTCGCAGGAGCTGCCTTAGCTGCAGGTTTTTTTGCAGCAGGCTTTTTTGCCTCTGGTGGTTTTGGTGCTGTTGCCATCTGTAAGCCTCCTTCACAAATATCGTGGAAAATGCGTCATTTCACGCATCGCTAATAGTGGTGGGGTTTTCCCAGTGATGCAAGTGTTTTTTGTGGCTTTTTGCGGAAAATGTATCCTATACAGCAGCCAAGCACGGGCGGGAGCGTAAAAACCGCTGTGGATGCCGATTTTTAGCCTGTTTCAGAGGGGAAGGCAAAAAATATGGCGGGTGCCGTCACGCTAGACGACGCCCGCCATTTTCGAGAATACTGTAAGAGCTTAGCGCTTGCCCGGACCCGGCATCATGCCTTTCATGCCGCGCAACATCTTCATCATGCCGCCGCCTTTCAGCTTCTTCATCATGGACTGCATCTGGTCGAACTGCGCCAGCATGCGATTCACTTCCTGGATTTGCACGCCGGCACCGATGGCGATGCGGCGCTTGCGCGAGGCCTTGATCAATTCCGGTTTGGCGCGTTCCTGCGGCGTCATGGAATTGATCATGCCTTCCATACGGCGCACCTGCTTTTCAGCCTGGTCCATGTTGGCGCCATTGGCCGCCTGCTGCAATTGGGCCGGCAGCTTATCCATGAGGTTGGACAGGCCGCCCATCTTCTTCATTTGCGTCAATTGCAGTTTGAAATCGTTCATATCAAACTTGCCGCCGACCTTCAGTTTTTGCGCCAGGTCCTGGGCGGCTGCGACATCCATGCCTTTTTGCGCCGACTCCACCAACGCCAGGATGTCGCCCATGCCCAGGATGCGATTGGCCATGCGGGTTGGGTCGAAGGCTTCCAGGCCGTCCAGTTTTTCGGCAACGCCGGCAAACTTGATAGGCTTGCCGGTGATGTGGCGCACCGATAAGGCGGCACCGCCGCGCGAATCGCCATCCAGCTTGGTCAACACGATACCGGTCAGCGGCAGCGCGTCGTTAAAAGCCTTGGCGGTATTCACCGCATCCTGGCCCAGCATTGCGTCGACCACGAACAGGGTCTCTATCGGCTTGACCGCCGCATGCAGCGCGGCGATTTCCAGCATCATCGCCTCATCTATCCCGAGGCGGCCGGCGGTATCGATGATCAGCACGTCGTGATAATGTTTCTTGGCAAAATCCAGTGCCGCCAACGCGATGTCCACCGGTTTGTCGGTAGGCAGCGAGGGGAAGAAGTCGGCGCCTACCTGCTCGGTCACCGTTTGCAGCTGGCCTATCGCCGCCGGCCGGTAAACGTCGGCGGATACGGTCAGCACTTTTTTCTTTTTCTGCTCGCGCAGGTATTTGGCCAGTTTGCCGACGGTCGTGGTCTTACCGGCGCCTTGCAGGCCGGCCATCAGGATGATCGCCGGCGGCTGGGTAGCAAAGCTCAGCTGCGATGCATCCTCGCCCAGGTCGGCGCCCATCAGGCTGGCCAATTCCTTTTGCACCACGCCCACCAGCGCCTGGCCGGGAGTCAGCGAAGAAATGACTTCCTCGCCCATCGCTTTTTCTTTGATGTGCGCGATCAGTTCACGCACTGCCGGCAGCGCCACGTCGGCTTCCAGCAAGGCCATACGCACTTCGCGCAACATCTCTGCGGTATTGGACTCGGTCAGGCGTGCCTCGCCGCGCATGGTTTTAACGACTTTGGCTAGGCGTTGGGTGAGATTATCGAGCATGGGAGAATATTTCTTGAAAATAAGTCAATGTAGCGTAGGCAAAATGCCATAAACCGGCAGAGTGTGGCATGAAGCAAATCAGCCAGACATTTTAACCGATGATGCCGCTTCGCTGAAAAAATAGAGAAGTCGGCGCCCAGCGCGCCTACTGGGCTTCTTGTAAAAATCCCAAGAAATTCGCAATGCGCTATGATGCGAAAAACCGGAAAATTCACGCAATATTCTGGTTTTTCGCAATTGCCGGGCCACCCTTTGCCCGGCCGAAACCGCAAAATCAACTACTTGCTTAGAAAATACTGAATAATCGGCCTTGGCACAAAGCATGCTATACCAGTTGCACAAATAATTAAATTAATGGAGACCTTCATGTTGAAAAAGACGTTCGCAGTAAGTCTGTTGCTGTCCGCTTTTGCTGCGTTAGCCGCCGGTTCCGCCGGGGCCCAGGAAACAGTCCGGCTCGGCAACCTGAAGTTTGCGCACTACGGCGCCGTTTCCTATATCAAGGAAATCGCCCCCAAATGCGGCATCAAGATAGAAGAACATGTATTTGCCAAGGGCCCGGACATCATGCAGGCCATCCTGGCCGGCGAACTGGACGTGGGTGCGGCATCGTCGGAAGGTGCAATCTCTGCGCGCGCCAACGGCGCCCCTATCTATGTGGTCGGCGGCTTTGCCAAGGGCGGCGTGCGCCTGGTGGCGCGCGCCGATGCCGGCATCAAGAACGTCAAGGATCTGAAAGGCAAGAAAGTGGGGGTCACCCGCGGCGTCATCCAGGATGTATTGCTGACCGCCGAACTGGCGCAAAACGGTCTGAGCTCTTCTGACCGCCCGGGCAAGGACGTGCTGATCGTCTACCTGGCCTTTGCCGACCTGAACCAGGCTTTGCTGGGCAAGGACCTGGATGCGATCATGCAGTCGGAACCGCAATCTTCGCAGGCGATCAACAAGGGTTTCGGCGTGGAAGTGGTCAAGCCCTATGACACGCCGATAGGCGAACCGGTGCGTACCCTGGTGATGACTGAAAAATTTTATGCGGAACGTCGTCCCCTGGCGGAAAAATTCATGCGCTGCTTCGTTGATTCGACCAAACTCTTCATCGACAACAAGGGTCTGGCTGAAAAATATGTGCGCGAAACCGTCTTCAAGGGCCAGATCTCCAAGGAAGACTTCAATGACGCTATCGCCAATTCCCCGTATTCTTACGATATCACGCCCGAACACATCCAGATCACGACCGATGTCATGAGCAAGTACGGCATAGGCAAGATGGCCAAGCCGCCGGTCGCCAGGGATTGGGTGAAGACCGACCTGCTGGATGCGGCCAAGAAGAGCGCCGGCGTTAAGTAGGGGAGCCGTGATGACTAAGTTCAATTGGCGCGAAATCATCGCCGGGTTGCTCGTGCCGGTTGCGGTGATTGCGGTGTGGCAGACCGTCTGCTCTGCCGGTCTGGTCAGCCCGCTGAAATTGCCTTCGCCGCTGGCGGTTGCGTACAGGTGGGTGGAATATCTGCTGCCGGCCCAGCCTTATGCGGCGGACGCCGGTTCGTGGCTGGCCTGGGCGGTATCGGGCGAATTGCTGCACGACGCCGCAGGCAGCATGTATCGCGTAGTGATAGGCTTTGCGATCGGCGCCGGGCTGGCCCTGCCGCTGGGTATCATGATGGGCGCCAGCAAGCGCGTGTATTCCCATTTATATATCCTGGTGCAGGTGTTGCGCCCCATCCCTCCCAGCGCGTACACGCCGCTGGCCATGCTGTGGTTTGGCCTGGGCAACCCGCCGGCCGCCTTCATGATCTCGATCGCGGCGTTTTTCCCGGTATTGATCAATACCATTACCGGCGTGCGCCAGGTCGACAGCATCTACCTGCGCGCCGCGCAGAACCTGGGCGCCAGCCGCCGCACGCTATTGCTCAGAGTGATGCTGCCGGCCGCGACGCCTTACATCCTGGCGGGAGTCAGGATAGCGATAGGCTCCGCCTTCATGATCGTGATCGTCTCCGAGCTGATCGCCGTGCCCAACGGCCTGGGGTTCCGCATCAATGAGGCGCGCGAGTATGCATGGACCGACAAGGTAATGGCTGGCATGTTCACGATAGGCTTCATCGGCCTGGCGCTGGATGTGGGCATGAACAAGCTGAATAACTATTTGCTGCGCTGGCATCGCGGCCTGGAGAATTAGGATGCATAGCACGCACATCAGAGTGAGCGCGGTCAACAAGATATTCCAGACTGCCGACAAGGAAGTGGTGGCGCTGAAAGACATCAATCTGGACATCCCGCAGGGGCAGTTCGTCTGCCTGCTCGGTCCTTCCGGTTGCGGCAAGTCGACCTTGCTGAATGCAGTAGCGGGATTTTCGCTGCCGTCGTCCGGCACCATCCTTACCGACGGCAAGGATGTCCGCGGCCCGGGCCCGGATCGCGGCATGGTGTTCCAGGAATACGCCTTGTTTCCGTGGATGACGGTGGAGCAAAATATCGCGTTCGGGCTGGAGATCAAGGGCAGCAGCAAGGCCGAGATCCAGCAAAAGGTGGATGCCTTGCTGGCGATGCTCGGCCTCAGCGATTTTCGCCGCCGTTTCCCCAAGGATCTGTCCGGCGGCATGCGCCAGCGGGTCGCCATCGCCCGCGTACTGGCGCTGGATTCGCCCATCATGCTGATGGATGAGCCCTTCGGCGCGCTGGATGCGCTGACTCGCCGCAACCTGCAGGATGAGTTGCTGCGCATCTGGTCCGAGCTGAAAAAGACCATCATCTTCGTGACCCACAGCATAGAAGAAGCCATCTACCTGGCGGATCGCATCGTCGTGATGACGTATAGGCCGGGCACGGTAAAGCGCGACATCATGGTCGACCTGCCGCGCATGCGCGATCCTTCGGCGGCCGAATTCAATGCATTGAAGCGCGAACTGGGGCAACTGGTGATGGAAGAGCAGCAACGCCATCATAATGATGAATTGAAACTGGCCGCTGTAGACTAAGCCATCGGCAGCCGTATCCGGCCCGCGTCTGGCGGCGCGGCCGGATGTCCACGCAATACAAGGGAATACAAGGAATATCAGCCCATGACCGCTTCCAGGCGTATCATCTTGCTTCTATGCATGGTGGCAATTGCGGTTGCGCTGGTGTTTGCCACCTATTTGTTCGCCTCCAAAAAGGCGCGCGAAGACTATCGCTATGCTGCGGAGCGGCAACTGCAGATCATCGCCCTCGACCTGGAATCGACGCTGGAAAAATATGAAACCCTGCCGTATTCCGTCGCCTACCTGCCGCTGACCTCGCAACTCTTGTCTTCTCCTGCCGATGCGGCGCTGGCGCAGGCCCTGAACGCGACCCTGAAAGACATACAGCTGCACGCCAAGGTCGCCGCGATTTACCTGATGGACCAAAAAGGCCGGACCATCGCCGCCAGCAACTGGGACACCCCGCAGACTTTCATGCGACAGAATTTCGACTTCCGCCCCTATTTTACCGAGGCGATCAAGGGCAATGCCGGGCGCTTCTACGCGATAGGCAATACCACCAGCATCCCCGGCTATTTTATTGCGCAGCCCGTGTATCCGGCAGGCGTGGCGCGCGGCTCGACGGCGCCGATAGGAGTGATTGCGGTCAAGATCAGCCTGAATGAATTCGAGCAGGCATGGCGTAGCAGCGAAGAAGCGATCGCCTTGGCCGACAGGCACGGCGTGGTCTTTTTAAGTAATCGCAGCGCCTGGCAATACCATAGCCTGCACTTGCTGGATGCGGCGGTACAGCAGGATATCGTCAGTACTTTGCAGTATGTCGGCAACCGGATCACGCCTATCCTGAGCCTGTCGCGGCAAGAGCGCGAGGGTTTCGGCGAATACGTCGCCCGCCCGATAGGGCGGTTGGGCTGGCAGTTGATGTTGTTTCCTGCGGAATCCAAGGTGGTCCGGGCCGGTGTGCAGGCTTCCATACTGTGCGCACTGATCTTGGTCGTGATGGCGGCTTTTCTCGGCGTGTACGACCAGCGCCGGCGACGGCTGGAGGAGGGGATGGCGGCACAATTTGCGCTGAAGCAGGCGGCCCAGGACCTGGAGCAGAAGATCGCCGAGCGCACCGACCAGCTGATGTCGGCCAACCAGCAGCTGGAAATGAAATATGGCAAGCTGAAGGAAACCGAGCTGGTGCTGCGCTCTACCCAAAATGAGTTGGTGCAAGCCGGCAAGCTGGCCATGCTAGGCCAGATGGCGGCGGGCATCACCCATGAATTGAATCAGCCGCTGACGGCGATCCGGGCGTTTGCCGATAATGCGGGAACCTTTTTGTCGCAGGGTAAAGTTGCACAAGCCACCGAAAATCTTGCGCATATCAGCCATGCCAGCGCCCGCATGGGCCAGATAGTCGGGCAACTGAAGGGCTTTGCCCGCAAGAGTCCGCAGGCAGTGTCCGCCATGAACGTGGCGCAGGCCATCCATGCTGCGGTGCGCCTGTTGCGCAGCGAATTCGAACGGCAGGCCGTGCAACTGGAATTGCGGCTGGATGAATCCCTGTACGTGCAGGGCGACCCGGTGCGCCTGGAGCAGGTATTGCTGAACCTGCTGCGCAATGCCATGGATGCGGTAGAAAATTCCGCGCGCAAGCAGGTCACGGTCCGGCTCGCCGCCGACGATGCCATGGTGAGTATACGTATACTGGATAGCGGTGCCGGTTTGCAGGATGATGCGGTGCTGCACTTGTTTGAACCGTTCTTTACGACCAAGCCTTCCGGCAAGGGGCTGGGACTGGGGCTGGCGATTTCTTCGTCCATCGTGCAGGCGATGAACGGCGTATTGAGTGCAAGGAATATTGCCGGCGGCGGCGCCGAATTTGCCATCGCGATACCGGCATGCACGCCTGAAAGCGCCAAGGGCGCGAAGATTGCCACATGAAGCAATGTGGCTGGGATAAAAGGCTTAGAGCATGGAAGCAGTACTAATAGAAGATGAGCAGGCGGTGCGCCTGGCGACTGCGCAAACGCTGGAGCTGGGCGGTTTTACCGTACACGCCTGCGCCAGCGCCGAACAGGCCCAGCAATGGCTGCACGCCGGGTTTGCCGGCATCGTCGTGACCGACGTGCGCCTGCCTGGGCAATCCGGACTGGACGTGCTGGCGCAAGTGGTGGCCACCGACGCCGACCTGCCGGTGATCGTGATTACCGGCCACGGCGATATCAGCATGGCAGTCAATGTGATGCGCACCGGCGCCTATGACTTCATAGAGAAGCCGTATGCGGCCGAACGCCTGCAGGAGACGGCGCTGCGGGCGCAGGAAAAACGCCGGCTGGTGCTGGAAAACCGGGGCTTGAAACAGGCCCTGGCGGCGCATCCGGACACGCCGGACCTGATAGGTCAGTCTGCCCAGATAGAAAAAGTGCGCAAGTTTGTCCAGAATATAGGGCCTACCCAGGCCGACGTGCTGATCAATGGCGCTACCGGTACCGGCAAGGAAGTGGTCGCCAGGCTATTGCATGCGAGTAGCGGGCGCAAGGGCGAGTTTGTCGCCATCAATTGCGGCGCCTTGCCGGAATCCATGTTCGAGAGCGAGATCTTCGGCCATGAGGCGGGAGCATTTACCAGCGCCCAGAAGCGGCGTATAGGCAAGCTGGAATATGCGAACGGCGGTACGATATTTCTTGATGAAATAGAAAGCATGCCGCTGGCCCTGCAGGTCAAGCTGCTAAGGGTATTGCAGGAGCGCAGGCTGGAAAGGCTGGGTGGCAATCTGCTGATAGAGCTCGATTGCCGCGTCATCGCGGCCAGCAAAATGGATTTGCTGAGCCTGAGTGCTGAAGGCAAGTTTCGCGAAGACCTGTATTACAGGCTGAGCGTAGTCAGTTTGACGCTGCCGCGCCTGAACGAGCGCAAGCAGGATATCCCTTTGCTGCTGGCCTATTTTGTGCAGAAAGCAGCCCTGCGCTATCAAAAGCCGGTGCCGGGCTGGCAAGCGGCCCAAATCGAGTCATGGAAACAGCGCGACTGGCCGGGCAATGTACGCGAATTGCGTAATTTTGCCGACCAGCTGGTGCTGGGCGTGCTGGACGACGAGCCGGACCCGGCAAGCGAGGGCCAGGCCGGATCTGGCCTGGATACCCTGCCCAAGAGGGTGGACGCCTATGAAGCCACATTGATTGCCGAGGCGCTGAAGGCCAGCGCTGCAAATGTCGCATTGGCGGCGGAAAGCCTAGGGATACCCAAGAAAACCCTGTACGACAAACTGAAGAAATACCAGCTATTGGGCGGGCGCAATACCGAATAGTCGGCGGGAGCATAGATGCCTGCGGCCTTGTGGGGGCTCGAGCAGCTGCCCGCGGCGGCTAGGCGCGCCGCAAAATAAGTATTGAATCAATAAGTAAATCAATAAGTAATACACAAGGGATAGACGTGGAATGGGGCGGGAATAAGCGCCAAATAGAATTTCAATGCTGACATAGTGTAAACTTGTGGCATGCAAACTTATCTTTCGTTCCTGGCGGCAGCGCTGTATCTCGGCTGCATTTTTATCCCGGCACAGCGGCGCCTGCCGGTGTCTGTACTGACCGCGGCTGGCTGGCTGGCACACGGCCTGGCTTTGTGGCAAACCATGTTCGCGCCCGATGCGGTCAGGGTGGGGTTTGCGATGATGCTGTCGGCCGCGTTATGGGTCTCGGTGCTGGTGTATTGGCTGGAGAGCCGCAATTTGCCGCTGGACGGTTTGCGGGTCTTGCTGTTGCCGAATGCGGCGCTGATGGCCATCTTGCCGGTGTTCTTCCCCGGCACGGTGATCGCCCTGGCTGGCAAGACCACGATGTTCCCCTGGCATATCGCGATCGCCTTGCTGGCGTATAGCACCTTGACCATCGCCGCCTTTCACGCGGTGGTCATGAGCTTGCAGGATGCCCATTTGCATATGCGCCGCCGCAACAAGCCGGGCAATTGGCTGAGTGCGCGCCTGGGCGGCACGATAGAGCGCTTGCCGGCCTTGCTGACCATGGAAAAAATCCTGTTTCGCCTGGTGCTGATAGGTTTCCTGCTGCTGAGCCTGACGGTCCTGTCGGGAGTGATCTTCTCTGAACAAGTGTTGGGCGTTGCCTTCAAATGGGATCATAAAACCGTGTTGTCCTTGCTGTCCTGGGCCTTGTTCGGCACTTTGCTGGCCGGCCGGCAATGGCGCGGATGGCGCGGCAAGACCGTCTTGAGTTTTACCCTGACCGGTTTCCTGACCTTGTTGCTGGCCTATGTCGGCAGCCGCTTTGTGCTGGAAGTCTTGCTGCACAGGAGCCTGGCATGACGAGGATACTATTCTGGCTGGCCTTGGTGGTCCTGGTGATCCTGGCCCTGAGAAAGAAAATGCAGGCGCTTGCGCCCACCGCGCGCGAGCAGCAAGGCGCAGAGCCGGCGGCCGGCGCTCCGGCCCGGGATGCCGAGGCCATGGTTTGCTGCGCCGCCTGCCAGGTCTATATACCGGCGTCGGAAGCGGTGCACAGGGGGCAGCAGGCCTATTGTTGCGAAGAGCACGCCAATCAGGCCGGCCAGTCCGGCCCTGGCTGATCCGATGCTCATCACCGCGCGCTACTCCCGGCCAAATGACAGCACTTTCGGGCGCTCGCTACAAACCCTGAACGCATCGCGGGTGGTCGTTGCGCTGGTCTTGCTCGGCTACCTGAGCCTGAAAAGCGTCTATCCCTTCTGGTCGCTCGAGCATCGCCTGCTCCGCGAAACCTGCGTCGTCTATCTGGTGCTGGCGATCGCCTTTGTATTGCTAAAGATATATTATCCGCGCCACTTCACGCTGCAGCTGGCGGCCCAGACAGCGGTGGACATCAGCGTTATTTCCATCATCTACGTCGGTACCAGCGGCGCCAAACATGGCCTGGCCATACTCTACCTGTTCCCGCTGGCCGGGGCCGGCGTGCTGGCGCCTTTGATATGGGCCCTGTTTTTTACCTCGATAGTAGCGTTGTTCCTGTTGCTGGAAAGCGCCTATCAATCCCTGCAATTGATAGAGGGCACACCGATTTCGCAAGCGGGCTTGTATGGCGCAGCCTTTTTTGCCGTGGTGTATGTGCTCAATCGCCTGGCGGGCAAGCTGATCGGGCAAGAGGAGCTGGCCGCGCAGAGGGGGCGGGAGCTGGCTGTCCAGCAGGCGATCAACCGGCTGGTGATCTCCGACATGGGGGACGGCCTGCTGGTGGTGGACCAGGCCGGCCGCCTATTCGAGATCAATCCCGCCGCGGAGCGTATGCTGGGGGGGATGATAGTCAGCAGCGAAATCCGTTTAAAGTTACAGGACTTTGCCGTGCTGAGGCCGATTTCGGACGCCCTGACCGCCTGGCAATTGAAATCTGCGGATGCCGGCGACGGCGCTGAGCATGACGCGGCGGTGGTGGCGATACGCTTGTTTGATGACGCCAGGGAAGACCTGCCGGCGCCGGACAAGCTGGAAAGAGAAGCGGTCCGGCGGGATTTCGTTGCTCACCTGAAGCTCAGGTTTGTCGCGGTGGACAACAGTGAAATTGCCGAGATAGGCGGGGAGCAGGGCGCCTATACGATCATTTTCATGCAGGACGTGTCAGAGATCGAAAACCAGGCGCAGCAATTGAAGCTTGCTTCGATGGGGCGGCTGACTGCAAGTATTGCGCATGAAGTAAGAAATCCGCTGTCATCCATCTCTTATGCGGCATCCTTGCTGAATGAGGATATCCCGCAAGATACCCAGGCGCGCCGCCTGTTAAAGATAGTCGAAGACAATGTATTGCGGCTGAACCAGCTGATAGAAGATATCCTTAAGCTTTCCCGCAAGGCCCAGATAGACCGCGAGCCGTTTTTGCTGATACCGGCGATACAGGAGATCGTGCTGGACCTGAATGAAACGCGGGGACTGGCTGCAAGCTTGATCTATGTTGATCACAGCGTTAATTTTAAAGTACAGTTTGATCCCATGCATTTGCGCGAGATCGTGATTAATTTATTATCGAATGCGGTGCGGTATGCCAGCGGCAGGCCCGCCAGCATCCGAGTGTGGGCGCATGCCGGTGCGCCGGACCGCAAGGAGTTGCATATCCAGGATGACGGCCCGGGCATCACCTATGCAGTGCGGGCCCACCTGTTTGAACCTTTTTATACGACGTCGAGCAAAGGAACCGGTTTGGGACTCTATATGGCACGCGAGCTTTGCCTGAATAATCATGCCCTGCTGGATTATGAATATCGCGCAGATGAATTCCCGCAGGGATTGCTGGAAGGGCCCGCGCAAGGAGCGTCACGCGGTAGCGTGGTGCCCACGGGTCGTTTTGTGATTAATTTTTCCCTATCTGATAAGCCATGAGCGCCAAAGACATCCCTAGTGTGCCACGTATCCTGGTTGTGGATGACGAGGCGCATCTGCGCGAATTACTGGAAATCACGCTGATCAAGATGGGCCTGGATGTCGATAGCGCCGAGTCGCTGGCGGCCGCGCGGGCCTGCCTGGCCAAGAGCAGCTATGCGCTGGTGCTGACCGATATGCGCTTGCCGGACGGATCGGGCATGGAGCTGGTGTTCGAGGTCGGGGCCAATTATAAAACCACGCCGATCGCCGTGATTACCGCGTTTGGCAGTGCCGACAATGCGGTGGTGGCATTAAAGGCGGGGGCGTTTGACTATGTGTCCAAGCCGGTGGCCCTGGACCAGTTGCGCAAACTGGTCAGGGCGGCCCTGCAGATGAATGAGGTGTCTGCCAGCAAGCCGGCCGGGCAAGTCGACACCAGTCAGATTGAAAACACCAGTGTCTCGGTCCTGATAGGGAAATCAGCCGGGATGCAGGGGGTGCGGACCCAGATCAGCCGCCTGGCGCGCAGCATGGCGCCGGTCATTATTACCGGCGAGTCCGGCAGCGGCAAGGAATTGGCCGCGCGCGAGATACATGCCAATAGCGTGCGTGCCGGCAAGCCGTTTATTGCCGTCAACTGCGGCGCGATTCCCGAGACCTTGATGGAGGCCGAGTTTTTTGGCTATCGCAAGGGGGCGTTTACCGGGGCGCATGACGACCGGGAAGGTTTTTTCCAGGCTGCCGGCGGCGGTACCCTGATGCTGGATGAAGTGGCCGACCTGCCTTTGGCGATGCAGGTCAAGCTGCTGCGCGCGATCCAGGAGCGCCGCGTGCGCAAAGTCGGCGCCACCGCGGAAGAGCCGGTGGACGTCAGGATCATCAGTGCTACCCACCAGAACCTGGCCGATTGCGTGGCGTCCGGCAAGTTCAGGCAAGACTTGTACTATAGGCTGAACGTGATCGAGCTGAGCTTGCCGCCGCTGCGCGAGCGGCTGGAAGACATCGTCGAGCTGTCGAATGCGATCTTGCTGCGCCTGGGCCAGGCCGGCGATGCGATTTCCCTGTCCGAGCGCGCGCTGCAGGCGCTGAAGGACTATGAATTCCCGGGCAATGTGCGGGAACTGGAGAACATACTGGAACGGGCCGTGGCTTTTGCCGATAACGGCCGCATAGAGGTTGAGGACCTGGCACTGCGCGGCGGCCGGCGCGCCGGTGCGCCGGAAGCGATGCCGGAGCCGGCGCCGGCTATCGAGGCTCTGCCGCCCGCCGGCGCCTCCTTGCCGCCGGCGGCCGCCGCGCCGCCGCTCTCCCTGCCGGCCGGCCACGAGGCCGGGCTGGCGCAAGCGCCGCTGGACGGGGCGATATTCGCAGAGCCGGACCTGCCCTGCTGCCTGCCGGACTACCTGGAAAGGATAGAGCGCGAGGTGATCCGGCGCGCCTTGGTCAAGACCAGGAATAACCGCACCCAAGCGGCGGAATTGCTGGGAGTCAGCTTCCGGCAATTGCGCTACCAGATGCAGAAGCTGAAAATCAGCGACCAGGAATGAAATGATGGCCGTCCATTCTCCAGCGTCTCCCGGCCTGGTCGTCGCCAAGGACGGCTGGTGCCGGGAAGCCTTGCGCCTCGAATCCCCGAATTTCAATGCCCGGCCCGCCGGCACGGGGATTTCTTTGCTGGTGATCCATAACATCAGCCTGCCCGCAGGGCAATTTGGCGGCCCGCACATTGTCGACCTGTTCCTGAACCGGCTCGATTACTCGGCCGACGCCAGCTTTGATTCGCTGCGTGAGGTGCAGCTGTCTACGCATTTCCTGATACGTCGCGATGGCCAACTGCTGCAATTTGTGTCAGCCAACCAGCGTGCCTGGCATGCCGGCGTGTCCGCTTTTGCCGGACGCAGCGGATGCAATGACTTTTCTATAGGGATAGAACTGGAGGGCAGCGACGATACGCCGTTTACAGAGCGGCAGTATCATGCCCTGGCAGACTTGAGCCAGGCATTGATGGCGGTCTATCCGCTGACCGATATAGCTGGACACCAGCACATCGCCCCCGGTCGCAAGACCGACCCCGGCCCCGGTTTCGACTGGAAACACTACCAGCGTCTATTGCGGGAAAAATTTGCGACAACACCCATGTTAGCACTCACTCACGCCGTACCGAGCTTTCCTTTCGGGCTTTGAAAAAGTCAATCGGCGCTTGATTTTTTATATCAAGTAAATAATTCACTTTTTAGCAAAAAAAGCGGTTGCATAAGAGGGACAGCGGCACTAGAATTAGTGCAAATCAAGGTTTAGCCACTATATGTAGTGGTTTTTTATTTATTTTCCATCTTGCTTTTGTTTTCGGTCTGAAGTAAAAAAATGATGCCAGCCACGCAAAAAATGACCGGAAAAGAAGCAAATCCGGCTTTGCAATACACCGCAACACCTTGTTTATATTGATTAATCCGGCAATGCCCACAACTAGTTTGTGACGCTGCCGATTTGCTACTTATTAATGCTGACCCTGGAGGCGAAATGCACTCGTCAATTGAAATATCCACTCCTTCGACACCCGACCTGACCTCAGTAACGTCCCACTCGGCACATAATGCCGCTCAGTCCGGATCCGGTTACAGCGAATATCGCGTGATACGCCGCAACGGTGCCGTGGTCGGCTTTGAGCCGTCCAAGATCTCCATCGCCGTGACCAAGGCTTTCCTGGCGGTGAATGGCGGGCAGGGCGCAGCGTCCGCCCGTGTGCGCGAACTGGTGGAGCAATTGACTTCCAATGTGGTGTCGGCCCTGGTGCGTCGCCAGCCTACCGGCGGCACTTTCCATATTGAAGATGTGCAGGACCAGGTAGAACTGGCGCTGATGCGCTCCGGCGAGCATGACGTGGCGCGTGCCTATGTGCTGTATCGCGCCAAGCGCATGGAAGAACGCCGTTCGCTGGAAGCCCCGGCGGCCAAAGCGACGGCGCCGTCCACTATATTTATGGTGGTCGATGGGCAGCGCCAGCCTTTGGACGTGGCCCAGGTGCGCGCTTTGATCACTGCTGCTTGCGTAGGGCTGGACAAGCTGGCCGATCCGGATGCGATCCTGGCAGAGACGCTGAAGAACCTGTATGACGGCGTGCCGGTAGAAGAGTTGTACAAGTCGGCCATCCTGGCGGCTCGCGCGCTGATGGAAAAAGAGCCTGCCTACAGCCAGGTAACCGCCCGTCTGCTGCTGCACACAGTCCGCAAGGAAGTGTTCGGCAAGGAAGTCGCACAGCAGGATGCCGCCGCTGAATACATAGAGTATTTCCCGCGATTCATCAAGAAAGGCATAGAAGCCGACCTGCTGGATTCCAAACTGGCCCAGTTCGACCTGAAGAAACTGGGCGAGGCGCTGGTTGCCGACCGCGACCTGCAGTTCGGTTATATCGGCCTGCAAACCCTGTATGACCGCTACTTCCTGCATATCCGCGACACCCGCATAGAAATGCCGCAGGCTTTCTACATGCGCGTGGCGATGGGCCTGGCGCTCAACGAGATCAACCGCGAAGCCCGCGCCATCGAGTTCTACAACCTGTTGTCGTCGTTTGACTTCATGAGCTCGACACCTACCCTGTTCAATTCCGGTACCCAGCGCTCCCAGCTGTCTTCCTGCTACCTGACCACGGTCGCCGACGATCTGGACGGTATCTATGAGGCAATCAAGGAAAACGCCTTGCTGGCCAAATATGCCGGCGGCTTGGGCAATGACTGGACTCCAGTGCGCTCGCTGGGCGCCCATATCAAGGGCACCAACGGTAAATCACAAGGTGTTGTGCCTTTCCTGAAAGTGGTCAACGACACCGCGGTAGCGGTGAACCAGGGCGGTAAACGCAAGGGCGCGGTGTGCGCCTACCTGGAAACCTGGCACATGGATATCGAGGAATTCCTCGATCTGCGTAAAAACACCGGCGACGACCGCCGCCGTACGCATGACATGAATACCGCGAACTGGATTCCCGACCTGTTCATGCGCCGCGTAATGGAAAAAGGCGACTGGACCCTGTTCTCGCCGTCCGACGTGCCCGACCTGCACGATAAATACGGCAAGGCCTTTGAGCTGGCCTATACCGGCTATGAAGCCAAAGCCGCCAGCGGCGAGCTGAAGCTGTCCAAGAAAGTCGCCGCGCTGGACCTGTGGCGCAAGATGCTGTCGATGCTGTTTGAAACCGGCCATCCGTGGATCACCTTCAAGGATCCTTGCAATATCCGCTCGCCGCAGCAGCACGTCGGCGTGGTGCACTCGTCCAACCTGTGTACCGAAATCACGCTGAACACCAACGACAGCGAGATCGCGGTATGTAATCTGGGCTCGGTCAACATGCCTGCGCACATGAAAGACGGCAAGCTGGACCACGTGAAATTGAAAAAAACTGTAAGTACAGCGATGCGCATGCTGGATAACGTGATCGACATCAACTATTATGCAGTCAAGAAGGCTCGTGACTCCAACCTGCGTCACCGTCCGGTCGGTCTGGGCATCATGGGCTTCCAGGATTGTCTGCATATGATGCGCGTACCGTATGCATCCAACGAAGCCGTACAGTTTGCCGATACCTCGATGGAAGCGGTCTGCTATTACGCTTACCTGGCATCAACTGAACTGGCGGAAGAGCGCGGCCGTTACAGCTCCTACCGCGGATCCTTGTGGGATCGCGGCATCCTGCCACAGGATTCGCTGAAGCTGCTGGCCGAAGAGCGCGGCGGTTACCTGGAAGCAGATATGTCGGAGAGCATGGATTGGACCCTGGTTCGCGATCGCATCAAGCAGTACGGTATGCGCAACTCGAACTGTGTGGCGATTGCACCTACGGCAACGATTTCCAACATTATTGGCGTCTCAGCCTGTATCGAGCCGACATACCAGAACCTGTACGTGAAGTCGAACCTGTCCGGCGAGTTCACTGAAATCAATGAGCACCTGGTGCGCGACCTGAAAGAACGCGGCTTGTGGGATGAGGTGATGATTGCCGACCTCAAGTATTTCGACGGCAGCCTGGCCAAAATCGACCGCATCCCGGAAGACTTGCGCGAACTGTATGCAACGGCATTTGAAGTCAGCCCGTCCTGGCTGGTGGAAGCTGCATCCCGCCGCCAGAAATGGATAGACCAGGCACAGTCCCTGAATATCTATATGGCGGGCGCATCCGGCAAGAAACTGGATGAAACTTACAAGCTGGCATGGTTGCGGGGCCTGAAAACCACCTACTACCTGCGTACCATAGGCGCAACACATAGCGAGAAGTCGACCAGCAAGACCGGCGCCCTGAATGCGGTTGCAGTGGATGGCGGCGGTAGCGGCGGCCTGATGGCCAGCGCTCCGGCGGCAGCGCCGGAGCAGGAGTTGGACGGTCCGGCTTGCGTGCTGCGTCCGGGCGACGCCGGCTTTGAAGAGTGCGAGGCTTGCCAGTAAGCTTGCCTGCTGGCGCTACGATCTTGCGGTCAGCGCCAGGAAAACGATAGAAGGGGTGGGTAAGCTGTGCTTGCCCGCTGTTTCAAAGCAGATACAAATTAAGCGGGGCCTGGTTGCGGTAAGACCGCAGGCCAGCCCGGCAAAGCAGAGGAAGATAAGAGATGCTCTCTTGGGATGATGAAGTAGCACCGGCAGCACCACAGCGGCCAGCCAGCCAGCCTGACCAGGCCTACCAGGCGCGTTTGCAAACGCAAGAGGTAGCCTTGAACCCGTCGTTGGTGGTCAAACAGGCCGCCGCGGCGCCGGAAGAGCTGGCGCGTCGCGTCAATGCCGCCGACAAGCGTATTATCAACGGCAAGACCGACGTCAACCAGTTGGTGCCGTTCAAATATAAATGGGCATGGGATAAATACCTGGCCGGCTGCGCCAATCACTGGATGCCGCAAGAGATCAATATGCAGCGCGATATCGAGCTGTGGAAGAACCCTAACGGCCTGACCGAGGACGAGCGCCGCCTGGTAAAGCGCAACCTGGGCTTCTTCGTGACAGCCGATTCCCTGGCCGCCAACAATATCGTGCTGGGCACCTATCGCCACATTACCGCGCCCGAATGCCGCCAGTATTTATTGCGCCAGGCGTTTGAAGAGGCGATCCATACCCATGCCTACCAGTACATCGTCGAATCGCTGGGCCTGGATGAAGCAGAGATCTTCAATGCCTACAACGAAGTGGCCTCGATCCGCGACAAGGACCAGTTCCTGATTCCTTTCATCGACGTACTGACCGACCCTGAATTCAAGACCGGCACTACCGAAGCAGACCAGACGCTGCTTAAGTCCCTGATCGTTTTCGCCTGCCTGATGGAGGGCCTGTTCTTCTATGTCGGCTTCACGCAGATCCTTGCGCTCGGCCGTCAAAACAAGATGATGGGCGCGGCAGAACAGTATCAATACATCTTGCGCGATGAGTCGATGCACTGCAATTTCGGGATCGATTTGATCAACACGATCAAGATGGAAAACCCGCATTTGTGGACTGCTGAATTTCGCGAAGAAATTAAATCGTTGTTTTTACGTGCAGTAGAGTTGGAATATCGTTACGCAGAGGATACAATGCCGCGTGGAGTGCTTGGCTTGAATGCGCCGATGTTCAAGGGATACTTGAGATTCATTGCAAATCGCCGCGCACAGCAAATTGGTCTTGACGCTTTATTTCCGCAGGAAGAAAATCCCTTCCCATGGATGAGCGAAATGATAGACCTGAAAAAAGAGCGCAACTTTTTTGAAACACGTGTGATTGAGTATCAAACTGGTGGAGCACTGAACTGGGAATAATTTTCACCGATATCCAGAGTTCGGATGCACCGCTCAAAGTTTGCACACCTTGAAGAGCCTGACAAAGTATTCCAGGCTCCAAACGCGAGAGGCCTCACCAAACTGAATGGACAGTCCTAGACCGAATAGCGCTGATCTGAATTCGCCGCAATACCTGGCAAGGCCGGGCATTGCGGTTTTGGTGTTGGAAAATCCTCCTGTAATACAGAATACCGACGCCTGCATAGTATGTGCTGGCGTTTTTTTTGGCTAATTGAATAGCCGCCTGTTAAAGCCTTAACCCTTGATGCAGTAGCCTTGCATTTAACAGACGGAAATTAGCCAATATGGCTGAAGCGCTGCATCAATAGAGGGGATGCAGCAGTTCAGCTGGTGCCGAATTCATTAGCGCAAACAACATTCTGTTTGTGCCGATGAATAATCCGCTCGTTTGTTTTATTGATCGGATTTTAATTTTTTAATTGATTTTTTCCATCTCACATGAAGGAGAAACAAAATGGCAACAGCACCAACCCCACCAGAAGCAAAGAAAGCTGCAGCGAAGAAGCCGGCAGCAAAGAAAGCAGCAGCCAAGCCGGTAGCTAAAAAAGCCGCCGCTAAGCCAGCAGCCAAGCCAGCAGCTAAAAAAGCCGCGGCGAAGCCAGCAGCAAAAGCAGCAGCCAAGCCAGCAGCGAAAAAAGCCGCAGCGAAGCCAGCAGCAAAAGCAGCAGCCAAGCCGGTAGCTAAAAAAGCCGCCGCTAAGCCAGCAGCCAAGC
>JAZJYH010000097.1:0-17729 GCA_040390485.1 Pseudomonadota bacterium | reverse complement strand
TACTGCTCTTCGCGACGGGAGCCGAACTATAGCAAGCCACCCTCGCACTGGCAAGCCTTTTTGTAAATTATTTTCACTGATTAGGTTTATTGCAAGATCAGGCAGAAGCCGGTATGTTTATCCCTTCCCCATCCACACTATAAGTACAAGCATTTATGTCATCTCCTACTGAAGGTTCTACCAAGGCCATCTTCTATGCGTTGGGCGCCAACGGCGGCATCGCGGTCGCCAAGTTTGCCGCCGCTGCCTTTACCGGTTCCGGCGCCATGCTGGCCGAGGCCATCCATTCGCTGGCGGATTGTGTGAACCAGGTCTTCCTCTTATTGGGCTTGAAGGAAGCCAAGCGCCCGCCCAGCGCCTCCCACCCTATGGGCTATGGCCGGGTGGTCTATTTCTGGGCCATGATGGTCGCCCTGCTGCTGTTCTTCCTGGGTGGCGCTTTTTCGGTCATGGAGGGCGTGGAGCGCCTGCATCATCCCGAACCCTTGAAGAACCCGCTGGTGGCGCTGGCGGTACTGGGCGTGTCGGTATTGCTGGAGGCCTTCTCCTTATATGGGGCGATGAAGGAAATCAACAAAATCTCCAAGGGCAAGTCTTTCTTCAAGTGGTTCCGCGAAACCCGGCAGTCGGAATTGATGGTAGTGGCGGGAGAGGATATCGCCGCACTGGCCGGCCTGGCGATCGCCTTCATCGCCGTAGTGCTGGCGGTCACGACCGGCAATCCGGTCTGGGATGCCGCTGGCTCCATCGTGGTCGGCGTATTGTTGATGCTGGTGGCCTTCTTTGTGGTGCGTGAAGTAAAGGCGATGATTACCGGCGAATCCGCCGAACCCGAGGTCAACGACGCCATCAAGGCGCATATAGAGGCGCATCCGCAGGTTGAATCCGTGATCAACCTGATCACCTTGCAATGGGGCGAGCAGCTGATGATCGCGGTGCAGGCCAAGATGCGCCGCCAGCAATCCGACCTGGCCCTGGTGCATGCAATCAATGAAGTGGAAGCCAGCATACAGCTGAACTGGCCGCAGGCTAAGTGGTGCTTCTTTGAACCTGATATAGAGGCCGGCAAGGACTGAACGCCCGGCAAGCGGCCGTGAGACGAATCGCGTCCACGGCTGCCATGGCTGTTACGGTCGCTGTATGTGTATCTTCCCTTCCTGCAAGTGGCCGTCCTTTACCGCAAACAATATCGGGCAGTTCACGACTATGCCGGTGGCTTGCAGGCTGACCAGCCGTTTTTCTTCAGCATCCAGCACCTCCTCTTCCGAACGCAGCACCCGCGGCGCGCTCCCGGGCAGCCAATGCACCATATACACTACCCATAAAGGCGTGTATTCGGCGCTGCTGCTGGCATAGCCGGCCGGCTGCGGCGCAGAAGGAAAGACGCTGCCCTGCTTGAAGTTGTCGAATTTATACACCCGGTCCACCGCCGAGGGCTGGCCCGGCGCCGCGGCGCGCAAGGCATGCCGCAGGCGTGGTACATAATTGGTGACACTCTGTTGTGCCATGCCCTGGTCCGACATGTCGGTCGATATATAGTGGACCAGGCTGCCTTGGTGCCATCCCGCCAGCAGCGGCAGCTCTATGGTAGCGATGCTGTTTTCATTGAGGGCTGCGGCCGGCGAACCAAGGGCCTGCGCATGCGCGCCTGCGACCGCAAACATTGCAAGATAGCAAGCAATGCACCCCAGCACGCTCAATACGAGCCTGTGCTCTCTTTTCATCCCATCTCCCACGCTGCGCCCATAGTGCTTGTCCGCCTCGGGAATCAAGAAAGCTATAAGCCGCTATTTGATTCCGGCACAACTTGGTCGGCCATCTTGGTATTTCCTTACACCAACGCAACCGGCCCACCCCTCCTTAGTGCACGGCGTGGGACATGTTGTCGGCCGACTGCAGCAAGGACTGGACCGCGCGCTCGAACAGCGGCTCGGTTTCCAGGAAACGTACCCGGCCATGATCGATCAGGCGGCGGAACATGTTCACGCTCACCATGGATGGCGCCGTCTGCCCATCCAGGGTCAGCACCAGGCTGGATAATTTGGGGTCCACCCAGCTCAGGCGCCCCAGGCTAGGTTTGCCGCCCAGCTTGATTTCCAGCGAGACGCCGCTCTTCAGGCGCTGCAGGACACTGTTCTCGCCGCCGGCCGACTCTTCCGTTGCAGTGCCGCCCTGACCCGGTGCGGCATCGGCCAGCTCCTGGTCGTGCTCGAATATCCTGTCTATCCACTGCACTTCGATATTCATTTCCTTGATCGCGTCATCCAGGAATTGCCTGTTCTCGGGAAGATCGGCGTCGACGCTCGCGGCCGGGACCGCTTCCGGGTTATCAACGAAATTGCTGAAATGCTCGTGAATGGCGGGGAGGGACGGCGGCGTTGCCCCTTGCCCGGCTCGTAAAGCGCTGGTATGGGCGTCCACCAGCCAGTTCAGCAATTCTTGCTGCCTGCCGGCATCCCAACCTATCAGACCCAGCCCTTCGCGCAAGGTATTCAGGATGATAGGCAGCAACGCGAATAGCTGGCTGCGCTCATCTTCCCTCAGCTTGGGAACTATGCTCCACAGCAAATCGGGAACCAGCAGGCGGTAGCGGCGGGCGCGCTTGGCATCAACCCGATCGGCATGCTCAATTGCACGCACCCAGTCTTGCTGCAGGAAATGCTGCAGATACGGGTCTATGGTCAGGTCGGACAGGGCCTGCCCCATCTGCGCCGTCGTGTGGGCAAAGCGCAAGACACGGTTCTGGGCTTGCTCCACGGCTTGCACGGTGCGCTCTACCTGGGTATTGCGCGCCCGCAATTCTTGCGCAATGAAGGCGTCCAGTTCGTCCAGCGCCTTGGCAAACAACAAGGAATCTTCGCTTTCGTCGTCCAGCAAGGCAGCCACGATCCTGACGATTTCTTCGGTCACATGGGTGCCGCTCGGGTCCAGTTGCTGCAAGCCCAGTGAAATCGAGCCTATCCGGTTAATCAGCAAACGTACCGGATGCCCCTTCTGGCTCAGCAGCGTTGCATCGCGCAAGGCCATCTTCAACACCAGGAATTGCAAGCGGCCAAGCTGCGCACGCACTTCGGCCGGGACCTGGGTATCGCGCAGGATGAATTCAAACAGCATGGCGACGATATCTATCGTCATCTGCTCATCGACGCCCCTGGCTTCGCTATTGAGCTGCGAGCGCCGCTCCAGGATCAGGTTGCGCACTTCGCCTTGCTGGTCCAGCATTTGTTCCGTCACCGGCGTATGCGTGCTCTGCAAATTGCGCACCGAACTGGCCAGCGCAGTATCGACGCGCTGCACCGACGGCACATTGATGCCGGCATCGTAGCTCATCTGAGAATTCGGGAATTGCGAATTGAGGAATTGCGAGTTCGGGAATTGCGCGCCGCCGGCGCTGCCTGCGCTGTTGCTGATATAGCCGGCCGCCTTGGCTTGCCAGCTGGCGCCACCCAAGAATACCTTTCTCAGCACATCGCCGATGGCCTGGCCACTGCCCAGCCAGCCGGACATGCCGGCACCGGCATCCCCGCTCGCCGCCGCATTTCCCGCGCCGCCAGTGGCAGGCGCGGCAGCTTGGGGTTGCCCGCGCCCCGGCATCGCAGCCGAAATGCCGCCGGCCATCACGCGCACCGAGTCCAGCAATTGCTCCACCCTGCGCCTGGGCGTATCCGACGACAATACCCGCGACTCTATATCGTACTGCCGGCCGCCATTTTCATATTGCCCGCTACCGTAACCGGCATTGCCGCGGCTGCCAGGCATTACCTCGAACTGGCCACTGCCGGCATCGTCTGCAAGCACCCCGCCTGGTCCATAATTGGCAGGAATGCCGGGTTGGGTAGGAGATTTTTTAATCTTCAGCTGCAATTGCGCCGCTATGCCGTGTTTGGCCAGCCGCGAATTCACGCTATTGTAGATATCTGCCACATGTCCGGCCAAACCCTCGGCCAGCTGGGTTACCAGTATCGTAGTCAGGGCCTCGCTCTGCTCCAGGGTTTCGACTGCCGAGGTAATGCAGCGTGAAAACAGGTAGGGACGGAACGGGTTTTCCCTCTCATTGATCGTATCCTGGTCAAACAGCAAGGCAATCCGGATGTTCAAATCACGTAATTGCTCTTCGGCCTCGTTGCGGAAACCTTGGGTGATCTGGTTGATACGCAGCTCATCCTCCAGCGCGGAAGACTCGATCAATGCCAGCGTATCGCTCTGGTAGCTGACGGAAGGGCGGAAATTATTATAGGTAGTCTGGAAGCTGCGGTGCAGCAAATGCTCCATCTCCTTGCGCATTTGCTGTACCAGCTGCTCTTGTCTGACCCGCAACACACTGCGGGCAGTCAGCATCCACCCCTGCTCTATCGAGGATTGGCTCTGATCGGCCTTCTTGAACAGCGTCTCGATGCCAAGCGGAATGGACGTATTGACTGCATCCACAAATGTTCGAAGAAACTCGGCACGGGTGGTCGCCAACAACTCATTCGAATCCATTTTGATCCTTATCGCGTGCGAGCGACATCAATGTCCGGCCAGGGCGCCCGGCCAGACCGGTTTTATAACAGCCCGATTATGGAATATGTCTAAACTATAAACGAAATACCCCGTTTCTTACCAGCTAAGTTGTAGCGAGGAAAAAACAAACCTCGGGCCGTCAACCTGGATCAGGCTGCCGCCTTCTTTTTCGCCGCCGGTTTTTTCGCCGCCGCAGTTTTAGCAGGTGCTTTCGCCGGCGCTTTCTTTTTCACTGCAGCCGCCTTCACTGCCGTCTTCTTGGCTGGCTTTTCATCCTCAGTTTCCATCGCTGCAGCCTTGCCCTTGGCCGGCGCCTTGGCTTTGCGCTCTTCAAACTCAAAGCTGACCTTGCCATCCTTGCCACGCACTAAAAATGCCTTGAACGGACGGCGGGTGCGCTGGGAAATGAAGCCCGGCAGCAAGTCCGTCCGACCTTCGTTGAGCAACTTGGCCATTTGCTCAGGCAGGATTTCCTGTTGCAAAATGATGCGGCCGCTACGGAAGTCGCAGGCTTTTGGCTTGGCAACCGACTTTTCGCAGACATAGGCCAAGCCCATCTCATACACGCCGCTACCGCATTTGGGACAAGGGCCGAGTGCCGTCTGGCCGGTAAAGTCCACGCCTTCGCCGTTTTCGTCATCATCCTGGTTCTGGCCGAAATCAAATTCCAGTTTCAGGTTGCTATTGTCGGCGTCGGGCACGATTTTCAGGATCGCCGCAAAAGGACGGCCCATCTTGGAGCGGAAGCCCTGCAAGGGGCCAATCTCGCGCTTGTTCAGCAGCTCTTCCACTTCCGCCACTTCAAACTGGCGGCTGCCGGGGGTCTTGCTCATCGAGAATTCGCACTTGGTGCAGGCAAACCGACGGTAATTTTCTTTCACCACGCCGCCGCAATTCGGGCAAGGCGTCTTCAAGGTCGCATAGTCGCCCGGTATCGTGTCGTTATTGTATTCCTTGGCGCGCTTGACGATCACCTGGGTCATCTGCGCGATTTCGCGCATGAATTCCTCGCGGCTGATCTTGCCGCGCTCCATTTGCGACAGCTTGTATTCCCATTCGCCGGTCAGTTCGGGAGAGGTCAGTTCGTCCACACCCAGGCCGCGCAGCAAGGTCATCAGCTGGAAGGCCTTGGCGGTAGGCATCAATTCGCGGCCTTCGCGCAGCAGGTATTTTTCGTTCAGCAAACCCTCGATGATAGCGGCCCGGGTCGCCGGCGTACCCAGGCCCTTACCGGCCATCGCCTCGCGCAGGTCTTCGTCGTCGACCAGCTTGCCCGCGCCCTCCATCGCCGACAACAAGGTCGCCTCCGAGTAGCGCGCCGGCGGCTTGGTCACCAGTCCGTTGGCGGTGATGGTTTCGGTTTTGACTTTTTCGCCCTTGGCTACCGCTACCAGGTTGCCCTTGTTCTCGGGATCTTTCTCGTCCTGGACTTCCTTGCCGTAGATCGCCAGCCAGCCCGGGTTGGTCATGACCTTGCCTTCAGTCTTGAACTGGTGGCCGGAGACTTCGGTGATGCGGGTGGTGACCTGGAACTCTGCGGCCGGGAAAAATACCGACATGAAGCGGCGCGTCACCAGGTCGTACAGCTTTTGCTCGGGCTCGGACAGGTTCTTGGGCACTTGCGTGGTCGGGATGATCGCAAAGTGATCGCTGATCTTGGTATTGTCGAAGATGCGCTTGTTCGGCTTGACCCAGTTGCTCTTCAGGATCTGCTTGGCGAACTGGTGGTAGTTATTGTTTTCAGATACCGCTTCCAGCGTGTCTTTGACCGTCGCCAGGTAGTCTTCCGGCAAATGGCGGGAATCGGTACGCGGATAGGTCAGCACCTTGTGTTTTTCATACAGGGCCTGGGCCAGGCCCAGGGTATTCTTGGCCGAGAAACCGAAGCGCGAGTTGGCCTCACGCTGCAGGCTGGTCAGGTCGAACAGCGCCGGCGCCATCTGGGTCGCCGGCTTGGATTCTTCGCTGACATTGCCCAGCTTGCCGCGGCAGGCGGCCACGATGGATTCCGCGGCGGCCTTGCTCCACAGCCGTTCGGCGCGTTTTTCGGGGTCGAACTCGTCTTTCTTGAATTGGTGATCCAGCCAGCGGCCCTCGTAGATGCCGGCGGCACAGATGAACTCTGCACGCACTTCCCAATAGTCGCGCGAGATGAAATTCTTGATCTTTTCTTCACGCTCGACCACGATGGACAAGGTCGGCGTCTGCACCCGGCCTACCGTAGTCAGGTAAAAACCGCCCTCTTTCGAGTTGAAGGCCGTCATCGCGCGGGTACCGTTGATACCGATCAGCCAGTCCGCCTCCGAGCGGCAACGGGCGGCATCGGCCAGCGGCAGCATCTCGTCGTCAGTGCGCAGGTGCTTGAAGCCGTCGCGTATCGCGCCGGGCGTCATCGACTGCAGCCACAGGCGGCTGACCGGCTGCTTGGCCTTGGCGTGCTGCGCTATCAGGCGGAAGATCAGCTCACCCTCGCGGCCCGCGTCACAGGCATTGATCAGGGCGGAAACATCCTTGCGCTTGATCAGCTTGTTCAGCACCTTCAGCCGGGATTCGGTCTTGGCGATAGGATTCAGCGCAAAATGCGGCGGTATCATCGGCAAGTGGGTAAAGGTCCATTTACCGCGCTTGACGTCGTATTCTTCCGGCACCGCAATTTCCAGCAAGTGGCCGACTGCGGAAGACAATACGTATTCGTCGGATTCGAAATACTCATCGTGCTTGGTAAAGCCGCCCAGAGTCTTCGCAATATCATTGGCGACAGAGGGCTTCTCGGCGATGATGAGGGTTTTGGTCATAGTGTGAGATCTCGAATTGGTTCTTTAGCAAAACTGCCGGGTGTGCTTGTATGCCGCCGCGCCGCTGCTTGCATCATGGTTTATTGATCACTGTCTGTTTACTACTGCTGGTAAATTGCTATTTTACTAAATTGGCAGTATCTGCATCGGTGCGTGATGGTAAGTGTGGCTATTTAAGCAACAAAAATGAACTGGCAGTTCAAAATAAGCGTAAGACTACCCTAATTAGGGAAATTTAGCGGGGATGATAAACGCGATACACGGAAATCCGCAATCAACATGTGATTTTTGCCACGTTTACGGTGGTTTTTTAGCTCGCTAGCGGAGAAATGTTTCAGAAGAGGAAATTATTGCCCGATATTGTTACCACTCCCGGATAGCGGCCGGGCGCCGGCAATGACGCTCTATCAATGCAACAGGCGCGGCTCGCTCTCATCGTCTGACAATAGCAATTCGTCAAACATCAGCATATCCGGTTCCTTGCCCTGGCTCCACAACATCATCAGCACGATGACCTTGAGCTTGTCCAGCGGCACCGGCGATTCATTGATCGCCAGAGCGCGTTCTATGACGATTTCGCGTTGCCGCGGATTTAACAGGCCGGCAGATTCCAGGAATTGTATGAAACCCATGGCCGGCGCGCCGAGTATGCTGATTTCCTGCTGGGCGTAGATACGGAAGCCGGTAGAGAAAGGGGCTGCCTCGGGTAATTTCCCCGCCAGACCGTTGGTGTTGTCTGCCAGGACCGTCAACCAGTCCAGGGCTTCGGAGATTTCATCTTCCTCAAACCCCACCGCCGACAATTTTTTGGCTAAGGCTTCTGCGTCCGGACAGGCATCCGGGCGGTAATACGTTTCGTAAAGGTATACAAGAATATCAAACATACTGTCACTGTATCCCCAAGGGCGATTTGAAACAAGCCCCAAGTACATTGCCGCTAAGGAATTTCCGCAAATAGGCGTAAGTTACGGGCGTCAAATTATCCGAGCCGCCGGTAATTCGCCCCGGGCAGTTGCTCTACGGCTCCCTCCAGCTCCAGGTTCAGCAGTTGCGCATTCAACACTGCCACCTGTTGGCCGCTACGCAGGGCCAGCGTGTCGATGTGGACAGGATCGTAGCCCATCAGCGACAGCAGCGGATGCTGGTTGTCGGCCGGCCCAGCCTGGGGAAGAACATCCCTGGCAGGAACCACCGGGCCGGTCAGCAATTCGTCCAGGATATCCTGCGCCGACTCTACCAGCTTGGCGCCTTGCTTGATCAGCAAGTGGCAGCCCTTGGCCAGCGGCGAGTGGATCGAGCCGGGAATCGCAAATACTTCGCGGCCCTGTTCGGCCGCCATGCGGGCGGTAATCAGGGAACCGGATTGGGCGGCCGCCTCCACCACCAGCACCCCTTTGGCCAAGCCCGAGATGATGCGGTTGCGGCGCGGGAAATTGGCCGCGATGGCCGGCATGCCTAGCGGGTACTCACTTACTATGCATCCCCCGTCTGCTATCAAGTGTGCCAGTTTCCGGTTACGCGCCGGATAGACGATATCGGCTCCGGTGCCGATCACTGCGATGGTCGAGCCGGGCCCGCGCAAGCCGCCCTGATGGGCCGCCGCGTCTATGCCTGCGGCCAGCCCGGAGACGATAGTCCAGCCCGCATGGCTCAGCGCTTCGGAAAATTTTTCGGCATTGTCTATACCCTGCGCCGTTGCATTGCGGCTGCCCACCACCGCCATCGCCGCCGCTTCCAGCAGCGCGGCGCGGCCCTTGACGTAGATGATGACGGGCGGATCGGGGATATTCAGCAAAGCCCTGGGATAAGCGGCGTCCACCAGGGTCAGGGCCTGATTGCCGGGCTGGCCGCACCAGTCCAGGGTCTTGTCTATCTGGATCCGGGTTTCTTCGGTGAGCGGCTGGCTGAGCGCCAGCGCGATCCGGTCCGGGACTATCGTGCGTAAAGCCGGGAATCCGGCGGCGAAGATTTGCTCCGGCAAGCCGAAAGCCGCCAGCAATTTACGCGCGGTTTCCTGGCCTACGCCGGGAGTCTGCTCCAGGCGTATCCAGCTGGCCAGTTCCGCGGCGCTCAAATGCTCGGCTGCTGCCACCAAGGCACGGACTATTCGGGCGAAGCCACGATGTCGCCGACTTGCACGGTATTAGTCACCTGCATCACCAGCCCGTAGGAAATGTTATTGAATACGCGGAAAATAAACAGGGTGCCGTATTTTTCATCGGGCAGCTTGATCGGCTTCTTGTCGTCGGTCTTGTCCGGAATAGTCTGTCCAAAACGCGATAATTCCAGCACCGTGCCCAGATTCAGGCCGCTATTGGCGCCGCGGTTGACGCTGACTATATTGTTTTGCCCGCCCTGATCCACGCCGCCATACACCGCAACGATGCGCGCCGACACTGCCTGCTCGGGCGGATGCGGCACATAGTTCAGGATAGGGGTAGGCGGAATCGGCACCAGCCTGTCGCCGACTGCCATCTCTTCCTTGGAGTTGACCACCACGAAGCTATCCACGCCGTCCGCAGTCTTGGCGGTGCGCTCCAGCTTGACGGTGCCCAGGAATACCGCTTCATAGCCTATGATTTGCTTGGTTTCCGGATCTTTCAGCGCCACCCCGGGGCGGAATACCTGGAACGAGGTGCCGCCCTTCAAGTCGCCGCGTACATAGGCCTTGTCATTCTTGGCCAGCACTACCCTGCCCTCCTGGGTTGCCACTATGCGCGGTGCATTGGCCAGCTCTTCCTTCTCTATCACCAGCGGCTGGGACAGGAAAGGCTCGATCAAATTGGAAGGAATGGCCGGGATCGCCATGCCGCCCAGGCCCTCGGTGCGCAATTGCGGCGACAAGCGGCTGTCGCCGGATGCGCCGCCACTACCGCCCACCACCTGGCCCAGGCGCAGACGGCCGGCGGCACGGTCGAAATAGACGATCTGGCCGGGATAGATCCAGTGCGGATTGCGAATTTCATCGCGGTTCATGCCCCATACTTCGGGCCAGCACCATGGATTGGCCAGGAATTTGCCCGAGATGCCCCATAACGTGTCTCCCCTGACCACCACATGCTTATCCGGTGCGTCGGGCAGGAAACTGCATTTGCCGCTGCGGGCCGGCTTGCTTTGTGCGTCTTGCGCCAGGGCCTGCGTAGCACTGAGTGCTGGAAAGGCAAAAGCGAGAACCAGGGCGATTGTGCTAAACTTTTTCATGTATATTGTCCGATGCGTGGTACGTCATGGTGCTACCGTGATGATATTTCGTTGCAGCTTATACCAATTGCCTGAGCACGAAGGCGTTTTGCGCCAGATGATGCCGATCTCCGCATAAGCTGCATTTTTGCGCACGGGTAAAGCTACTGCGCGTAAAATGATGCTGCAATGATAAGGCCTGCATCTGCAAAACTTGCCAAATTGAATCAAATTCTGCCCATAAATCCTTGAACTAGCAAGAAAAACCGCGTTGCTGTACTGATCCGCTGTTGCGAAATGTCTTATGTCTATACTAAATATCCTGCGTTATCCCGATCCACGCTTGCACAAAGTTGCCAAGCCTGTCACTATTTTTGACGCACGCCTGAAGAAACTTGCCGCCGATATGGCGGAAACCATGTATGACGCTCCCGGCGTCGGCCTGGCTGCCTCGCAAGTGGACGTGCACGAGCAACTGGTCGTCATCGACACCTCTGAAACCAATAGCGACCTGCGCGTCTTCATCAATCCAGAAATCCTCTGGGCCAGTACAGAAACCAAGGTCTACGACGAAGGCTGCCTGTCGGTGCCCGGCGTGTACGACGGCGTAGAGCGCCCGGCCGAAGTCAAGGTCAAGGCCTACGACCTGGACGGCCAGCCCTTCGAGGTGCACGCCGACGGCTTGCTGGCCGTCTGCATCCAGCATGAGATGGACCACCTGAAGGGCAAGGTATTTGTCGAATACCTGTCGCCGCTGAAACGCAATCGCATCAAGACCAAGATGCTGAAGGAAGAGCGCGAAGAAAGCCGCAGCAAGCAGCGTGTGCGCTGATGAGAGTCATCTTCGCCGGTACCCCGGAATTCGCCGCAGTGGCGCTGGAAGCCCTGCACCAGGCCGGCTTCGACATCCCGCTGGTGCTGACCCAGCCCGATAGGCCGGCCGGACGCGGCATGCAATTGCAGGCGTCGGCGGTCAAGCAATTCGCATTGCAGCACCATATCCCCGTGGCCCAGCCGGTGTCGCTCAGGCTGAACGGCAAATATCCCGATATCGCCAGCGAGGCGCACGCGCTGTTACAGGCCACCCCGCACGACGTGATGGTGGTGGCCGCCTATGGCCTGATACTGCCGCGCTCGGTGCTGGACATCCCGCGCCTGGGCTGCATCAACATCCATGGCTCGCTGTTGCCGCGCTGGCGCGGCGCCGCACCCATCCACCGGGCGATAGAGGCCGGCGATGCCGAAACCGGCATCACCATCATGCGCATGGAAGAGGGGCTGGATACCGGCCCCATGCTGAGCATGGAAAGCCTGGCAATAGACGACGAAGACACCACCGGCAGCTTGCACGACAAGCTGGCGGCTATGGGCGCGCGCATGATAGTCGCCGCGTTGCGCCAATTGCAGCAGGGTGAATTACCGGCCACCCCGCAACCGGAAGCCGGTGTCACCTACGCGGCCAAGATCAGCAAGGAAGAGGCGGCACTGGATTTCAGCCTGCCGGCCGAAGTCATCGCCAGGAAAATCCGCGCCTTCAATCCTTTCCCGGGCGCCCATGCCAGCTATGCCGGCAGCGCGATCAAAGTCTGGAGGGCCGAGGCGGCCGAGGTAAGGTCCGGCAATTATGCTAGCGGCCAGGTGTTGGCGGCCAATCCGCAAGACGGCGTGCTGGTCGCTTGCGACAGCGGCCTGTTGAAGCTGACGGAGCTGCAAAAACCCGGCGGCAAGCGCCTGCCGGCGGCAGAATTTCTGAAAGGCTTTCCAATCGAGGCCGGCCTGCAATTCGGCAAATAGGGCCGTTAGCCGGCTGCGCAGCTCGCCTACGCAGCTCGTCCTCGCAACTCACACCCACCTCCCAGTCGCCGGGCCGCACAAGCCCGGCCCCCATCCTCCCTCGCGCGTCCAGGACGCCGGCGCCAGCCAGGCAAACCGGCTGGCGGAGCTAGGTGTTTTGCGCGCACAAATACCTATAAAACCCAGTAGTTCTACTGTATTGTCATGGCTAGTTGCCAAATATAGTATCGAAAATTGCACTGGTAACTAAATAATAAAGAATAATCGGAGACAGGGCAGTCCATACGCCCGAAGAAAATAGTGCAGCCCGGCCGCAGGCCCGGTTGTTTTCATTTTCCACCACTGATAAAAAAAAGTGGCGATGCCCTCTCCTGCCTTGCCGATCCCATTCAGACCACCTTGAAGTACCTCATTATCAGGAGACTTAATGAAACGCTTTGCCCTTACCGCGATTGCCATTGCCACAGCCACGCTCGGCCTGCCCGCCCATGCCAAGGACATTAAAATTGCCCACGTCTATGACAAGACCGGCGCGCTGGAAGCCTATGCCAAGCAGACCCAGATCGGCCTGCTGATGGGCCTGGACTATGCGACCAAGGGCAGCATGGCGATCAACGGCAACAAGATCGTGCTGATAGAAAAGGACAGCCAAGGCAAGCCCGACGTCGGCAAATCCTTGCTGGCGCAAGCCTATGGCGACGACAAGGTGGACCTGGCGATAGGCCCTACCTCTTCCGGGGTGGCGCTGGCGATGCTGCCGGTCGCCGAGGAATACAAAAAAATCCTGCTGGTCGAGCCTGCGGTGGCCGATTCGATCACCGGTGAAAAATGGAACCGCTATATTTTCCGCACCGGCCGTAGTTCATCGCAAGACGCAATTTCCAATGCGGTGGCGCTGGACAAGCCCGGCATCTCTATTGCCACGCTGGCGCAGGACTATGCGTTCGGCAAGGACGGCGTGAAGGCCTTCAGGCAAGCCTTGTCAGGCAAGGGCGCCAAGCTGGTGCATGAAGAATACCTGCCGACCACGACCACCGACTTTACCGCCGGCGCGCAACACCTGATCGATGCACTGAAAACCCTGCCAGGCAGGAAGATTATTTTCGTCGTGTGGGCAGGTACAAGCCCTATGGGCAAGCTGGCCGACATGGATCTGAAGCGCTACGGCATTGAGGTAGCGTCAGGCGGCAATATCCTGCCGGCCATGACAGCCTATAAAAATTTCCCCGGCATGGAAGGCGCCAGCTACTACTACTTCGGCATACCAAAAAATCCGGTCAATGAATGGCTGGTCGCCAACCACTACAAGACCTACAAGACCCCGCCCGATTTCTTTACCGCGGGCGGCATGGCGGCCGGTATAGCGGCGGTGGAAGCGCTGACCAAAGCCGGCAATAACCTCAGCACCGATAACCTGATCAAGACCATGGAAGGCATGGAATTCCAGACGCCCAAGGGCAAGATGGTGTTCCGCAAGGAAGACCACCAGGCGCTGCAATCGATGTATCACTTCAAGATCAAGGTCGACCCGGCGTTTGCCTGGGGCGTGCCGGAACTGGTGCGCGAACTGAAGATAGAGGATATGAACATCCCCATCAAGAACAAGCGCTAGCACCATACCTAGCTGCCTCCCCGCCGCCAGCGGCAGGGAGCATCCGCACCAGGTCCCTCACCACATCGGCATACACTTGAGCACCTCACTAGAAACCCGCGCCCTGACCGTCAATTTCGGCGGTCATGTCGCCGTCAACCAGGTCTCCTGCGCCTTCTCGCCGGGCACGCTGACCGCCATCGTCGGCCCCAATGGCGCCGGCAAGACCACCTATTTCAATCTGATCTCGGGGCAGTTGCCCATCACCAGCGGCCAGGTGCTGCTGCATGGACAGGATCTGAGTTCGGAAAACGCCGCGACCAGGGCCCAACGCGGCCTGGGCCGGGCTTTCCAGCTGACCAATCTGTTCCCGCGCCTGTCGGTGCTGGAAAATGTGCGGCTGGCGATACAGGCCAGGCACAAGGTCGGGGTGCAGATTTTTTCCACCTGGTTTTCGCATCGCATCCTGATACAGGAAGCCGAACAGATACTGGAGCAGATCGCCTTGGCTAACCGGCGTGATACGCTGGCGGCAGAATTGCCGCACGGCGACCAGCGCAAGCTGGAAGTGGGCTTGCTGCTGGCGATGAAGCCGGATGTGTTCATGTTCGATGAACCTACCGCCGGCATGAGCCACGACGAAGCGCCGGTGATCCTGGACCTGATCGCCACCATCAAGCAGCAACGCGACAAGACCATCCTGCTGGTCGAGCACAAAATGGACGTGGTCGAAAGGCTGGCCGACCGCATCATCGTGCTGAACCAGGGCCAGCTGGTAGCCGACGGCGAACCGGCGCTCGTGATGCAATCCCGGATGGTGCAGGAAGCCTACCTCGGGGTAGCGGTCAATGAGGAGGTCGCCGCATGAGCGATAATTTACTAGAACTGCAGGCAGTGCATACGCATATCGGCCCCTACCACATCCTGCAAGGGGTGGACCTGGGCGTGGCGCGCGGCCGGCTGACCATGCTGCTGGGACGCAACGGCGCCGGCAAGAGCACCACGCTGCGCACCATCATGGGCCTGTGGCAAGCCAGCGCCGGCGAGCTGATGCTGGACGGCGCATCTCTCAAGGGCATGAATACCGCCGACATCGCCCAGCGCGGCATAGGCTATGTGCCGGAAAACATGGGCATCTTCAGCGATCTCAGCGTGCGCGAAAACATGCTGCTGGCGGCCCGCTCGGGTCCCATCGACCAGCAGCGGCTGGCCTGGATCTTCGGCCTGTTCCCGGCGCTGCAGCAATTCTGGGAAAAGCCGGCCGGCAAACTGTCCGGCGGCCAGAAACAGATGGTGGCCATCGCGCGCGCCATCATAGAGAAACGCAAGCTGTACATGTTCGACGAACCCTCCAAGGGCCTGGCGCCGGTGATGGTGAACAGCATGATCGCCGCACTGCGCGCCTTGAAGCAGGAGGGCGCCACCGTGCTGCTGGTGGAGCAAAACCTGGCGGTGGCGCAAGCCTTGGGCGATGCGGTGGCGGTAATGGATTCCGGTCGCATCATCCATACCGGCTGCATGGCGGAATTGAGCGCCGACGCCGAACTGCAGCACAGATTGCTGGGCCTGAGCGTGGGAGCACACTGATGCAAAAACTGAATAATAGGCTGCCGCAATTCGTCATTCCGCTGGTCATGCTGGCCGGCTTGGTGCTGGTGCCGAACCTGCCGACCTGGATCACCTTGACCGTGGCCGGGCTGGCGATGGGCATGATGATCTTCATCATGGCCAGCGGCCTGACCCTGGTATTCGGCCTGATGGACGTGATGAACTTCGGCCACGGCGTATTCATCGCGATCGGCGCCTTTGTCGCCACCAGCGTGCTATTGCCGCTGGCGGGCTGGATGCAGGCTGAGAATGCCGCGCTGAACCTGCTGGCGATAGGCATGGCGATGGCGGCGGCGGCGCTGGTTGCCGGCCTGCTGGGCTGGGCTTTCGAAAAAATCATGATACGGCCGGTGTACGGCCAGCACCTGAAGCAAATCCTGATCACCACCGGCGGCCTGATCATCGCCGAGCAATTGATCCACGCGATCTGGGGCCCCGAGCAAATCGCGCTGACCCGCCCTGCCAGCCTGCGCGGCGCCTGGATCTTCGGCGACGTCACGATAGAAAAGTTCCGCCTGATCGCCGTGGTGCTGGGCCTGCTGATCTTCATCGCGATGTGGCTGGTGCTGAATCGCAGCAAGCTAGGCTTGCTGGTGCGTGCCGGCGTGGAAAACCCGGAAATGGTGGAAACTCTGGGCTACAGGATACGCCGCCTGTTCGTCGGCGTGTTCGTGGTCGGTTCGGCGCTGGCCGGGCTGGGCGGCGTATTGTGGGGCCTGTATCAGGAAACGGTCAGCGCCACCATGGGCGCGCAATTGATGGTGCTGATCTTCATCGTGATCATCATAGGCGGGCTGGGCTCGGTAGGCGGCTGCTTCGCCAGCGCCCTGCTGGTCGGCCTGATGGCCAATTACGTCGGTTTCCTGGCGCCCAAGGTGGCGCTGGGCGCCAACATCCTGCTGATGGTGATCGTCCTTTTATGGCGGCCGCAAGGCCTGTTCCCGGTGGCTTCGCGATGATCAACAAACTGTTTTCCGGCGACCTGCCGAATAGCCGGGTACTGACCGGCCTGCTGCTGCTGGTCATGCTGGGCCTGCTGCTGACCCCTTTCATCTTCCCCGGCACCCGGGCGATGAATGTGGCCGCCAAGATCTGCGTGTTCATCGTACTGGCCGCCAGCTACGACCTGCTGCTCGGCTACACCGGCATCGTTTCGTTCGCCCACACGATGTTTTTCGGCATAGGCGCCTATGGCGTCGGCATCGCGCTGTCCAGGTTCGAGCCCGGCTGGCTGCCGCTGCTGCTGGGCGCACTGGCCGCCATGCTGGTGGCGCTACTGCTGGCGCTGCTGCTGGGCCTGCTGTCGCTCAGAGTCAGGACCATCTTCTTCGCCATGATGTCGCTGGCGCTGGCCTCTTTTTTTGTGATCCTGGCTTCGCAATTTTCCGACTACACCGGCGGCGAAGACGGCCTGACCTTCAAGCTGCCCGAGCTCTTGTCCCCCGGCACCCAGTTCCTGGAAGAAGCCTGGCTGGGGGTGGACTGGAACGGCAAGACCCTGGCCTATTACCTGGTGTTCTTCGGCAGCGCGCTGCTCTTCCTGTTCTGCCTGCGGGTAGTCAACTCGCCTTTCGGCCGGGTCTTGCAAGCGATCAGGGAAAACGACTTCCGGGTCGCCGCCATAGGCTTCAACCCGGTCACCTACCGCACCGTAGGCAACTGCCTGTCGGCGCTGCTGGCCTGCCTGGCCGGCGTGCTATACGCGATCTGGCTGCGCTACGTCGGCCCGGACACGGTACTCAGCTTCGACATCATGATAGACATCCTGCTGATCGTGGTGATCGGCGGCATGGGCTCGATGTACGGCGCCGCCATAGGCGCCGCGATCTTCGTGATCGCGCAGAACTACCTGCAGGACGGCATGAAGCTGCTGCACGGCGGCCTGGAAGGCATCCCCCTCATCGCCAACTTTTTCCACCCCGACCGCTGGCTGCTGTGGCTGGGCGTACTATTTGTATTGTCGGTATACTTTTTACCAACCGGCATAGTAGGCAAGCTGCGGCAAAGAAAGAATTAGTCCCAACCAACCGCAAGCTGATGTTGAATTTGCCGTTGCCGTTGATTTTGAATTTAAATCCGCTTTGGCGCAGCAGTTTTTGCACTACAGAAAACGGATCAGAAATGAACGCTGTTTGAGCGTAGCGAGTTTCGTTCATTTCCCGTTTTTTGTAGCGCAGAAACTGTGCAGGAGCATTGCTCCTGCACCCGCAGGGCAAGACTGTGCGGTCGCATTTCTTTGCTTACTTTCTTTGGCGAGA
>JAZJYH010000096.1:0-13216 GCA_040390485.1 Pseudomonadota bacterium | reverse complement strand
CTTGCAAGCGATGACCGTTACGCAGGCGTGCAGCAGGCTGCACGAAACCCCTGCTGCACCTCCTTGTTCATAGCCCGCTATGAACTGCGGTCACCCTTGCAGGGCGCATTATCGCTTGCAAGCGATAACCGTTACGCAGGCGAGCAGCATGCTGCTCGAAACCCCTGCTACACCGCCTTGCCAGCCCGCGTTATGGCTTGAACGCATCTCCAAAATTGAATGTCAACACTCCCTAGGTATTCTGCACGGTAATCGTAGGAAACTTGCTGCTCATGTCCTTGGCTTTTTCCGCCACCCTGATCGCGACCTTGCGCGCAATTTCCTTGTAGATCGCGGCAATCTTGCCGTCCGGATCGGCAATGACGGTCGGCCGACCTGAATCCGCCTGCTCGCGTATCGCCATCGTCAACGGCAAGCCGCCGAGGAAATCCACGCCATATTCTTCGCACATCTTCTGGCCGCCGCCCTCGCCGAAGATAGGCTCGGCATGGCCGCAATTGCTGCAGACGTGGGTGCTCATATTCTCTACGATGCCGAGGATGGGGATGCCGACTTTTTCAAACATCTTCAGGCCCTTGCGCGCATCCAGCAGCGCGATGTCTTGCGGTGTCGTCACGATCACGGCGCCGGTGACCGGCACTTTTTGCGACAGGGTCAATTGCACGTCGCCGGTGCCCGGAGGCATGTCCACGATCAGGTAGTCAAGGTCGCGCCAATTGGTCTGCTCCAGCAATTGCTGCAAGGCCTGAGTGACGATGGGGCCACGCCATACCATCGGTTCGTCGGGGTTGATCATGAAACCTATGCTGGAGACCTGCAGGCCGTGGTTTTCCAGCGGCTCCATGGTCTTGCCGTCCTTGGTCTCCGGCTTGCCGGAGATGCCCATCATCATCGGCTGCGAAGGCCCGTAGATGTCGGCATCCAGGATGCCGACCGCGGCGCCCTCCGCCGCCAGCGCCAGCGCCAGGTTGACGGCCGTAGTCGATTTGCCGACACCGCCCTTGCCGGAGGCAACAGCAATGATATTTTTAACGTTAGGCATCAGTTTGATGCCGCGCTGCACCGCATGGGCGACGATCTTTGAATAGACATTGACGCTGAGCTTGCCACCGCCGGCCAAGGGCGCGAGCGCGGCGCTGGCCGCCGCGCGTATCAGGTCGAACTGGCTTTTGGCCGGGTAACCCAGTTCCACGTCGAGGCTGATGTCGGCCCCTTCTATCTTGATATTTTTGATAGTCTTGGAACTCACCAGGTCTTTGCCAGTATTCGGGTCTATCACCTGGGACAAGGCGGTTTTTATGTCTTCTGTTGTCATGCTCATGCGTATCTCTCCATCAATAGGCTGCCAGTCTAGCGCAAAACAGCGTTGCAGATGGCAAAGTCCTACGCGCCGGCGGGGGATAAATCAGCCGATTTTGCGGTCGATTACGGGGCGCCGGCTTGTCAATTAGCTAAAAATACTCGCTACCGTCCAATATCGGCAGGTCCGGGCGCATGCCGGCAAATCCGGGCAGCGAATGGCATACTGATAGAAAGCGGCGTTTCGCTGTTAGAATAATGCCCTCGTTTCATCCTTTTTATCCCTACCCCTCTAGATAAGTGCATTGACATGACTCGCAAGCTGTTCGTTACTACTGCCCTGCCCTACGCTAACGCGCCCTTCCACCTCGGCCACATCATGGAATATGTGCAAGCCGACATCTGGGTACGTCATCAGCGAATGCAAGGTAACGACGTGTCTTTCGTCTGCGCCGATGATGCGCACGGCGCACCTATCATGATCGCTGCGGAAAAAGCCGGCATCACGCCGCAGGAATTCGTCGCGCAGATCGCTGCCGGCCGCAAGCAATACCTGGATGGTTTCCATATCTCTTTTGATAACTGGCACTCTACCGACGGCCCGGAAAACCACGCGCTGTCGCAGGACATCTACCGCAAGCTGAAAGCCGCCGGCTTCATCACCAGCAAGACCATAGAACAATTCTACGACCCGGTGAAGAATATGTTCCTGCCGGACCGCTACATCAAGGGCGAATGCCCGAAATGCGGCGCCAAGGACCAGTACGGCGATTCCTGCGAAGTCTGCAGTTCCGTGTATTCGCCGATAGAGCTGAAGAACCCGTACTCGGTATTGACCGGCGCGACGCCGGTGATGAAATCGTCCGAGCACTTTTTCTTCAAGTTGTCCGACGCCAAATGCGTGGAGTTCCTGCGTGAATGGGCACTGAACAGCAAGCGCCTGCAATCCGAAGTCGCCAACAAATGCAAGGAATGGCTGGAAGGCGACAATGGCCTGGGCGACTGGGACATCAGCCGCGACGCGCCCTACTTCGGCATAGAGATCCCCGACGAGCCGGGCAAGTATTTCTATGTCTGGCTCGATGCCCCGGTCGGCTACCTGGCTTCGCTGAAAAACTATTTCAGCAAGACCGGGCGCGACTACGACGCCTTCATGGCCGATCCGCACACCGAGCAAGTGCATTTCATCGGCAAGGACATCACCTATTTCCATACGCTGTTCTGGCCCGCGATGCTGAAATTCTCCGGCTACAAGACCCCGGACAATGTCTTTGCGCACGGTTTTGTCACCGTATCGGGCGAAAAAATGTCGAAGTCGCGCGGCACCGGCATCTCGCCGCTGCGCTACCTGGAAATCGGCATGAACCCGGAATGGCTGCGCTACTATTTTGCCGCCAAGCTGAATGCGAAAGTGGAAGACCTGGACCTGAACCCGGACGACTTCGTGGCCCGCGTGAATGCCGACCTGATCGGCAAATACGTGAATATCGCCAGCCGCGCCGCCGGCTTCATCACCAAGCGCTTTAACGGCGCCGTCAATACTGCCTGGGCTACCGACGACGACGCCTTCATCGGCAATTTGCGCAAGGTCGCACCGGAGATACAGGCGTTGTACGAAGGCCGCGAATACGGCAAGGCCTTGCGCGCGATCATGGACCAGGCCGACGTCATCAATGCCTATGTCGATGCCAACAAACCCTGGGAACTGGCGAAAGACCCGGCCAAGGATGCCGCCCTGCAAGAAGTGTGCAGCCGCCTGCTGGAAGCTTTCCGCATCCTGACCATCTACCTGAAGCCGGTGTTGCCGCAAGTGGCCAGCCAGGTAGAGGCGCAATTGAATATCGCGCCGCTGCAATGGTCGCAAGTAGGCACGCCCTTGCCCAATGGCCATGTGGTGAACCCGTACAACCACCTGATGCAGCGCGTGGATATCAAGATATTTGATTCGCTGTTTGATGCGCCGGCACCAGCAGCAACAACTGCAACCCCGGCAACCGCGGCAACCGAAGCAGCGGCCGCTGATAGCGCCATCGAAGAACTGGCGCCGGAAATCAAGATCGACGATTTTGCCAAGATAGACTTGCGCATCGCCAAGATCGTCAATTGCGAGCACGTGGACGGCTCCGACAAATTGCTGCGCCTGACCCTGGACGTCGGCGAAGGGCGCACCCGCAATGTATTTTCCGGCATCAAATCGGCCTACCAGCCGGAACAGCTGGTAGGAAAGTTTACCGTGATGGTTGCCAACCTGGCGCCGCGTAAAATGAAATTCGGCATGTCGGAAGGCATGGTGCTGGCAGCCTCGGCGGCGGATGAAAAAACCAATCCCGGCCTGTACATCCTGGAACCATGGCCGGGCGCGACGCCGGGCATGCGCGTCAGCTAAATCCCCCCCGCCACATGGAGATAGTCGTCAGGGAAGCCAATGCCGAAGATGCGCAGCTGATCGCGCACCTGACCCGGCTGTGCTGGGCCGACAAGGTGGCACCCTCCTCCAGCGGCCACCGCGAACATCCAGAGCGGGTATGCAATGACCTGTACCAGGGCGGCGGTTTTGTGTTGCTGGTCAACGAGGAACCGGCAGGTTCGGTGCGCTGGCTGCCGCTGGAAAGCGATCCGGATATCTGGGAAATGCTGCGCATGGGAGTGCTGCCCGCCTTCCGCGGTGCGGCGCTGTCACAGCATTTGCTGGAAGCGGTGATCCACCGCGCGCAGGCCGCGGGAGCGGCCGAATTACGGCTGGGGGTGCGCTCCATCCAGCCGCGCCTGCTGGACCTGTACACCGCCTACGGCTTTGAACTGGCGCCGGAGCTCGAATACTCACACGCCAACCCGGACGAGCCTGCGCCGAATGTCATGCGCCGTTTTTTAAAGCGATAGGCAGTTTTCCCCGTCAAAGCGGCAAAACTCAAAACAAAATCACGAATTTAGGCAAATCCGTCTTTTTAAATATATTTACTTTATACTTTTAAGTCGATTTACCGCCCTCTAGCCAGCATTCAGCAGGATTCGTGTATCAAGATGTCTTGGCACCTGCGCCTTACTGAGCAAGGTCCGATGACAATACTCCCATTCAGCAAAGCCATCCATGAATAGCCCAACCAGCCCGAACGCCGTCACCTCCCCGATCCCAGCCCGTATCGTCCAATTGCGTAGCGCAATGCGTGAAAAAGGCCTGGACGCCTACATCATCCCGTCCGCCGACCCGCATTTGTCGGAATACCTGCCGCAACGCTGGCAAGGACGTGCGCGTTATTCGGGCTTTACCGGCTCGGTCGGCACCCTGATTGTGACCGCCGGTTTTGCCGGCCTGTGGGTGGATAGCCGTTACTGGGAGCAGGCCGAAAAAGACCTGGCGCCTACCGGCATACAGATGATGAAGATACCGTCTGCCGCCGCCACCATGCACATAGACTGGCTGGCCGCCAATATGCAATCCGGTCAGGTAGTGGGCATCGACGGTGCGGTGCTGGGCCTGGCTACTGCCAGGGCCCTGGAACAAGCGCTGAGCGCCAGGCAGATACGGCTGGATACCGGCCATGACCTGCTGCAGCATATCTGGGCCGACAGGCCGGCCGTGCCTGAGGCTGCCGTGTATGAGCACCTGGCCCCGTATGCGGTCGTCAGCCGCCAGGAAAAACTGCAACTGGTACGCGAGCAAATGCGCGCCAAAGGCGCAGACTGGCACTTCGTCTCCACCGTCGACGACCTGGCCTGGATCTTCAACCTGCGCGGCTCCGACGTCGAATACAATCCGGTCTTCGTCGCCCATGCACTGATCGGCCTGCACGAAACCACGCTGTTTGTGTCGCCGGCGAAAGTGCCGGCCGACGTCACGGCGGCGCTAGCCAAGGACGGCGTGCTGATTTCTGCCTATGAAAACGCGGCGGCGGCGTTGGCCGCCCTGCCGGAGTCCGCCGGGCTGCTGATAGACCCGCGCCGCATTACCTACGGCTTCAGGCAGGCGATACCCAATGCGGTCAAAGTCATCGAGGCGATCAATCCCTCGGTCTTTGCCAAATCGCGCAAAAATGCGCAGGAAGCGCAGTTCGTGCGCGAAGCGATGGAACAGGATGGCGCCGCACTGTGCGAATTCTTCGCTTGGTTCGAGCAAGCCCAGGGCAAGCAGCGCATCACCGAACTGACCATCGATGAAAAACTGAGCGCGGCCAGGGCGCGCCAACCGCACTATGTGTCACTTAGTTTCAATACCATCGCCGGCTTTAATTCCAATGGCGCCATGCCGCACTATCGCGCCACGCCGGAATCGCACTCCGTCATCGAAGGTAACGGCCTGCTGCTGATAGACTCCGGCGGCCAGTACCTGAACGGCACGACCGACATCACCCGTGTGGTGCCGGTAGGCACGGTCTCCGCCGAACAAAAGCGCGACTTCACCCTGGTGCTGAAAGGCATGGTCGCACTGACCCGCATGCAGTTCCCGCGCGGCACCTTCTCGCCGATGCTGGACACCATCGCCCGCGCGCCTATCTGGGCCGACGGCGTCAACTACGGGCACGGCACCGGCCACGGCGTAGGCTATTTCCTGAATGTGCATGAAGGCCCGCAATCCATTTCCTGCTACGCGATGCCGGAGCCGCAGACCGCGATGGAACCCGGCATGATCACCTCCAACGAGCCCGGCATCTACCGTCCGGGAAAATGGGGCGTGCGCATAGAAAACCTGCTGCTGGCGGTGCCTGCGCAAACGACGGAGTTCGGCGAGTACCTGAAATTCGAAACCCTGACCCTGTGCCCGATCGACACCCGCTGCATGGACCTGGGCCTGCTAAGTGAAGACGAGATTGGCTGGATCAATGACTACCATGCCACCGTACTGGAACGCCTGTCGCCGCGCGTCAGAGGCGACGCCGAGGCCTGGCTGCTGGAACGCACCAAGCCTGTCCGCAAGTAAGCCAGGTCATCTCCGACCAATAAAAAACGCCACATCGCTGTGGCGTTTTTTATTGCCGGGCCGGCTGGCTTACACTTCTGCCGGCGCCACCGCCGTCAACGGGAACTGCACGCAAAACTTGCTGCCTACCTCGGGCGTGGACTCTACCACCAGATTGGCCTTATGCCGCAGCAGCACGTGCTTGACGATTGCCAGGCCCAGGCCTGTGCCCTGGGTTTCGCGCGAGCGGCTCTTGTCGACCCGGTAAAAGCGCTCGGTGAGCCGGGAAATATGCTCGGCGCTGATACCTATGCCATTATCCTGCACGATGAATTTGGGGCCTTGCGCATAGTTCTTCCAGATCAGTTTGATGCTTCCCTTCTCGGGCGTATACCGGATCGCATTGGTCACCAGGTTGATCAGCGCGCTGCGAATCTCGTCGGTGCTGCCCAGGATGTCGGGGCCGTCGAATTCCAGCGCAATTTCGTGGCGTCCAGCGGACAGGGCATGCGCCTCCTGCAAGATCTTGTCCAGCAGCACCCGCATATTGACGGTCTCGGGGCGGATCGGGTGATCCATGGATTCCAGCCGGGTCAGGGTCAGCATGTCTTCCACCAGCCTTTGCATGCGCTCGCCCTGCTCCGACATCAGCTTCAGGTGGGACAAGCGGGTCTGCGCATCGAGATTGGGCTCCATCGACGCAATTTCCAGGAAGCCGTTGATCACGGTCAGGGGGGTGCGCAATTCATGCGAGGCATTGGCAATAAAATCGCGCCGCATCATGTCTATCCGTTCCGATTCGGTAATGTCGTGCGTGACCAGGATCTGCCTGCGATTTTCAAACGGGATGATGTGGACGATCAGTTTGCGGTCGCGAAAGGCCAGCGTCAGCGGCGTGTCGTAGCGGCCGAGAATGATGTAGTCCATGAATTCCGGACTGCGCACCAGGTTGGTCACGCGCATGCCCTTGTCCTTGGCCAGGCTCAGGCCCAGATGTTTTTCCGCGGCCGGGTTGCACCATTCCAGGAACAGCACGTCGTCCATGATCACCACGCCGTCCGGCAACAGGGTCATCGCCTGCCGGAAGCGGGCCAGCCACTCCGCCAGCTCAGCCTGGTTTTTTTCGTCGCCGCGGCGCAAGCGATACAGCCGCGAAAATATCTCGGTCCAGGCGCCCCAGCCGTCCGGCAGCCGGATGCTGCTGGGATTGTCCAGCCAGTCGGCCAGGCGCAGCAGATAGGATAGCTGGATCATGATCATGGCGATCATGCCGATCAGGCCCACCGACAGGCCCCAGACCGGTCCGGAAAAGAACCAGACCAGGCCGCCGCCCAGCAGCACGACGACGATGCGGACGATGGCCGGGACCCAAAACAGAAGATGAGGATGCATTAATGAATACCTTGAAACATCAAACTTGGCCCGTTAAACAAGCAAGGCACGTAAGCAGCACAAATAAGCAGTACACATAAGCAGGCACGTCAGGAATGAAGCAGGAACAGCCAGCATGCGTCCACCGGACGGCAAAGACATATACTACTACCGCTGGCTGCCGTTGGCGATGACAAGGGAACTGTAGTGGCTATGGCTGGTGCAGGCCTGGTTCGGATACAGGAAATTACTTTTCCGATAGCATGTAGCCTACACTGCGGACCGTCTTGATCAGCGACTCGGCATTTTTCAATACCTTGCGCAAGCGCAGCACGTGCACGTCCACGGTACGCTCTTCTATCACCACATGATCGCCCCACACCTTGTCCAGCAGCTGGCTGCGGGAAAAGACGCGTTCGGGATGGGCCATGAAGAATTTCAGCAGCTTGTACTCGGCATGGCCGATATCGACTTTCTGCTCGTCGATCTTGACCGTGCAGCTGACCGGGTCCAGCATCACTGCCCCCGCAGTCAGCGAAGTCTGGGCATGCTCGGGGCTCTTGCGGCGCAACAGCGCCTTGATGCGCGCGGTCAGCTCGCGCGGGGAAAACGGCTTGGTGACGTAATCGTCCGCCCCGTGATCCAGTCCGGCAATCTTGTCTTCTTCCATGCTCTTGGCGGTCAGCATGATCACCGGCATTTCATTGAGCTGGCGGTCGGAACGGATTTTGGACAGCAAGCGCAGACCGCTCTGGTCCGGCAGCATCCAGTCCAGCAAGATCAATTGCGGCGTGCGGCGCTGGATAAAATCCCAGGCTTCCGCCGTATTATTGACGGCAAAGGTATTCCAGCCTGCCGCGCGCAAACTAAAGGTGACCAGCTCGACAATCGCCGGCTCGTCTTCAACAATCAGGATAGTAGTTTTATCAGCAGCCATTATTTTCGACTTTTATCAATCTCGGTACACCAGGAGCTTACGGCGATTTCTGAAAATCCCCCCGACCTCAGTTTATTTGTTCCTGCTTGGTCGCCACGTAATCGGAGTGGCGGATATCCTTGCCTTCCACGATGTAGATCACATGCTCGGCAATATTCTTGGAGTGGTCGCCGATGCGCTCTATCGCCTTGGCTATCCACAGCGTATCCAGCGAGGAAGTGATGGTGCTCGGATCTTCCATCATGAAGGTAATCAGGTTGCGCATGATGGAGCGGAAGTCATTGTCGATCAGCGCATCCTGCGCAATCAGCTTGATCGCCTGCTTTTCGTCCAGCCGGGCAAACGCGTCCAGCGCCTGGTGCAGCATCTCGCCTACGCTATTGGCCAGCACCCGCACCGTGTCATAACCATTGAAGATCTGTACGCTTTTGCGATTGGCCTGGGCATCCCTGGTAATGCGGGCGATCTTGGTCGACTCGTCGCCGATGCGCTCGAGGTCGGTAATTACCTTGCCGGTTGCCATCACGGTACGCAAATCGTTGGCGGCCGGCTGGCGCTTGACGATCAGGTGACTGCACATGTCATCCAGCGAGACTTCCAGGCGGTTGACCTCTTCATCGGACTTGATCACGATTTCCGCCTGGCTTGCATTGCCGGTCCTGAAGCAAGACATTGCATCATGGAAATGGCTCTCCACCAGGCCGCCCATCAATAACACCTTGGAACGTATCGTTTCCAGGTCCATATCATACTGTTTTGAAGAATGTTCGCCAGTCACAAGGCTCTCCTTAATTAAGTCGTATCAGTTACGCGTCGGTTTTTTCGGATTAGCCAAAGCGCCCGGTAATGTAATCCTGGGTTTCTTTCTTCATCGGGTTCATGAAGATATGATCGGTTTCGCCAAACTCGACCAGCTCGCCCAGGTACATATAGGCGGTATAGTCGGAGCAACGGGCTGCCTGCTGCATATTGTGCGTCACGATGGCGATCGTGTAATCCTGCTTCAGTTCCGTGATCAATTCTTCTATCTTGACGGTAGAGATCGGGTCCAGCGCCGAGGTGGGTTCATCCAGCAACAGCACTTCGGGTTTCACGGACACGCCGCGCGCGATGCACAGGCGCTGTTGCTGGCCACCGGACAGGGAGAGGCCGCTCTTGTTCAGCTTGTCTTTGACTTCGGTCCACAAGGCGGCTTTTTTCAAGGCCCATTCGACGCGCTCGTCCATTTCGCCTTTGGGCAGGTTTTCATACAGGCGCACGCCGAAAGCGATATTGTCGTAGACCGACATCGGGAAAGGCGTCGGCTTCTGGAACACCATGCCTACCTTGGCGCGCAACAGGTTGATGTCCTGGCCCGGATCAAGGATATTGCGGCCGTTGTACATGATCTTGCCTTCGGCGCGCTGCCCTGGATACAGGTCGTACATGCGATTCAGGGTGCGCAGCAGGGTCGATTTGCCGCAGCCGGACGGGCCGATGAAAGCGGTCACCTTCTTGTCGTGGATATTGAGATTGATGTCCTTCAAGCTGCGAGTGGCGCCATAGAAAAAATTCAAGCCTGAAATTTCGATGGACATCTTGTTCTGAGTTGTATTTGGAGTAGACATATCGTTTTTCCAGGAAATTAATTTTGAACTTTTTGGCTGAAGATAGTGCGCGACAGGATATTCAGGCCAAGCACGCTGAAGGTGATCAGCAAGGCCCCGCCCCAGGCCAGCGAGCGCCAGTTGTCGTACGGGCTCATCGCAAACTGGAAGATCACGTTCGGCAAGTTGGCCATGGGCTTGTTCATGTCGGCATTGAAGAACTGGTTATTCAGCGCCGTGTACAGCAAGGGCGCGGTCTCACCGGAGATGCGGGCCACTGCCAGCAGGACGCCGGTAACGATGCCGGCCTTGACGGCGCGCAAACGTATCATCAGGGCCACCTTCCAGCGCGGCGCTCCCAGTGCGAACGCCGCTTCGCGCAGGCTGGTGGGCACCAGTCCCAGCATGTTATCGGTAGTACGCACGACCACGGGAATGGCGATCAGCGATATCGCCAGACTGCCGGCCCAGCCGGAGAAGTGCTTGACCTGCGCCACATACAGCGCGTACACGAACAAGCCTATGACGATGGACGGCGCCGACAGCATGATATCGGTGACAAAACGGGTCAGGTCGCTGAAGCGGTTGGATTCGCCATACTCGGCCAGATAGATGCCGGCCAGGATACCTATCGGGGTACTGATGACGGTGGCGCTGATCACGATCAACAGGCTACCGACGATGGCATTCATCAAGCCGCCGCCTTCGCTGCCGGGAGCCGGCGTGGTTTCGACGAACATCGCAAAATTAACCGCGCTGAAGCCCTTGATCAGCAAGGTGAACAAGATCCACATCAGGAAAAATACACCCAGCGCCATCGCTATCGACGACAGCGCAATACCCAGCTTATGCTGCAGCAGGCGCCTCTTATAGACGGGGTTGTTGGCGGATTCGATCATTTTGTACCTTCTTTCCTACTCAAACCCAGCAGCAAGAGTTTGGCCGCGGATAAAACAAAAAATGTGATGACAAACAGGATCAGTCCCAATAGGAACAGCGAAGATACGTGCAGCGACGATTCAGCTTCGGCAAATTCATTGGCCAGGGTGGAGGCGATACTATTGCCGGCCGCAAACAGCGACCAGGAGATCTTGTGCGCATTGCCTATCATGAAGGTGACCGCCATGGTTTCGCCCAGCGCCCGCCCCAATCCCAGCATCACGCCGCCGACCACGCCGACTTTGGTGTAGGGCAGAACAATTTTCCTGACGACTTCCCACTTGGTGCAGCCCAGGCCATACGCGGACTCTTTCAAGACTGCCGGCACCACCTCGAACACATCGCGCATGACCGAGGCGATGAAGGGAATGATCATGATCGCCAGGATGATCCCGGCGGCCAGGATGCCGATACCGATCTTCGGTCCGGAAAACAGGGCGCCGATCACGGGCAAGTTGCCCAGGGTCGAGGACAGCGCCGGTTGTATGTAAGTGGCAAACAGGGGAGCAAACACAAACAGGCCCCACATGCCGTAGATAATACTGGGTACGCCGGCCAATAATTCAATCGCGGTGCCGAGCGGCCGCTTCAGCCATACCGGGCAGATTTCGGTCAGGAACAAGGCGATCCCGAAGCTGACCGGGAAGGCAATCACCAGCGCCACCAGCGAAGTGGCGAGTGTGCCGAAAATGGCGATCAATCCGCCAAACTTGTCATTCACCGGATCCCATTCTATGGTCCAGATGAACGCCGGGCCGAATTCGCGCATGGCCGGCATGGCGCCGATGAACAGCGAAATAATGATGCCTATCAAGACCACCAAGACGCTCAGTGCAAAAGTGAAGGTCAGCTTGTGGAAAATCCAGTCCTGGAACTGTTGCCTGCGCATGACCGCGGCCATATCCACCTGCGACTCTTGTGCGGCATCCCGCTGCGTATCGGGCACAGGGTCTTGATTTGTTTGAGTTGGCTGGGAAGCTGACATAGTTATTGACGGTTGTTGAGCATTCATGGACGGACATCCAACAAAGATGCGACCCTGCATCTCATGGTGCAGGGTCGCGGGCGATCACGATACTAAAATAATCTTGCGGTAGTCTTGATTACCAGATTGCCTTGGCTGAAGCATCCTTGATCTGTACTTTCCAGCCGTCTTCGATCATTTTCGTTACCGCCGCAGGCAAGGCAACATAGTCCAGCTCTGCCGCCATCGCGCCACCGTTCTTGAAAGACCAGTCGAAGAACTTCAATACTTCCTTGCCCTTGGCTGCATCAGCCTGCGCCTTGTGCATCAGGATGAAGGAAGCGCTGGAGATAGGCCAGGTAGCCTTGCCAGGCTGGTTCGTCAGGATCACGCCCATGCCTGGAGTTTTCGCCCAGTCGGCGCCGGCAGCAGCCGCCTTGAAGTTGTCATCATCAGGTTCGGCAAAATTGCCGTCGCGGTTTTTCACCAGCGTGTAGGCCATCTTGTTTTTCTTCACATAGGCGTATTCCACGTAGCCGATGGAGTTTTTGATACGCTGCACGTTAGCCGCAACGCCTTCATTGCCTTTGCCGCCCAAACCGACCGGCCACTTCACGGCAGTGCTGGAACCGACCGCTGTCTTGAATTCTGGATTGACCTTGCTCAAGTAGTCTGTCCATACAAAAGTTGTGCCGGAACCGTCGGAACGATGTACTACGGTGATGTCTTCCGCTGGCAATTTCAGGCCGGCGTTCACTGCAGCGATTTCAGGTGCATTCCATTTGGTGATTTTGCCCAGGTAGATACCGGCCAATACGTCGCCGGTCATTTTCATCTTGCCTGGCTCTACGCCGTCAATATTCACTACCGGCACCACGCCGCCGATGATGGCGGGAAACTGCACCAGGCCCTCGGCTTCCAGCTCTTCTGCCTTCAGAGGCATGTCGGACGCGCCGAAATCAACGGTCTTGGCCTTGATTTGCTTGATGCCGCCGCCGGAACCGATGGATTGATAGTTCAAGCCATTACCCGTTGCTTTTTTGTAAGCTTCTGCCCATTTGGCATAGATAGGGTAAGGGAAAGTTGCGCCGGCACCGGTAATGTCGGCGGCATGCGCTGCGGAGAAAGAGACCGCTGCACCGATAGCGATGACCAGCGATTTCACGATTTGATTGAATTGCATATTCACCTCAGGGTTAAATAATATGACATCAGTAACACGAAGC
>JAZJYH010000095.1:0-38355 GCA_040390485.1 Pseudomonadota bacterium | reverse complement strand
ATAGTTGCTGGATAAGATAGCCCTTCGAAATTTACTATATCAAACAAGAAGGTGCTCGCATGCAAGAATCAATTATTTTCCGACGTGTTCCCATGGCTTTGGCAATCAGCGCCATGCTGGCGCTGGCAGCATGCGGCGGCAGTTCCGATCAGGTGGTGGATGCACCGCTGGTTATTCCTGCGGCGCCGGCGGACCCGGGTATAGTCGATTCAGCACCGGTATCGGCAAGTGTTGCTGCATTTGTCGACAATGTTGCGAGCAATCAGCGCGGGGACGCACGCTATGCCACCTTGGACACCAACGCGGGGGTGCGCGTGCTAGTCGGTTTCCTGGATATCTGGAAACCATTGACCGCGATCGTCGATGCAGGCGTGACGGCGCCTGCCGCGGGCAATTTTCCTGCAGTTGTCGCGTCTGCCTGGACCGGCGTGCCCGGTGATGGAACAGCCGGTGGCACAGTGTTGAATGCAACCGTACACAGCGCAAATATCCAGTATGTCGTCGATGCTACCGGCAAACGTACTCCTGATCAGGAGACGGCCGCCTACCTCGATGATCGTCGCGGCAAGGGCTACAGCGTGACAGACGGCATGGGGCCGCTGACTGCCGCCTGGCGGACGGCAGCCCAGCAGACGACCAGCATCACCGCGATTGCAGCCGATTCGGGCACGGTGTTATACAACGATAGCGGCAATAACACCGGGGTCGGCGGTGCTGCGAATGCGAGCTTCGGCGGTGTGGTGGATTTCATCAATGCGATGGGAACGAATGGTTCTACCGAGCCCGCCAAGCGCTTCTACAAATATGCGCGCCCCTTCCGCTGGAGTAGCAGCGTCGTCGTTGCGCCTTCACTGATCCCCGCGAAAAGCACGACCCCTGCGACTGATGGCGGATTTACCAGCGGACATGCAGCGGAAGCAACGCGTGATGCAGTCGCGATGGCCTATGCCGTACCGGAGCGTTACCAGGAAATTATCAGCCGCGGTCTGGAATTGGGAGAGAATCGTATCCTCGCGGGCATGCACTCTCCGCTGGATGTCATCAGTGGCAGGGTTCTTGCACAAGCCGTCGTCGCCGCCAATTTACTGGATGCTGCCAATGCAAGCAAAAAAGCGGCAGCGGTCACGCAGGCGCATACCGCCTTGATGGCGCAGACCAATACCACGGCCGACACGTTTAACGCTTACGCGCACTCGGCGACTGTCGCCACCGACAGGTTTGCCGATTATGCGAGTAACAAGGCAAACTACCTGCGCCGCATGACCTATGGTTTTGCCCCCATCGCTGCGACGAATGTCGCTGCCATGGTCCCCAAAGGCGCGGAAGTATTGCTGGAAACCCGCTTGCCTTATCTGAGCGACATGCAACGCCGCGTGGTGCTGAAAACTACCGCCCTTGCCTCCGGATACCCGGTGCTGGACGACGCTGAAGGCTGGGGGCGCCTGAACCTGTTTGCCGCCGCAGACGGCTACGGCAGTTTTGTAGGGAATGTTGTGGTTGCCATGGATGCCGGCAAAGGCGGCTTTTATGCGGTGGACAGCTGGCGCAATAACATCGCGGGCAGCGGCAAGCTGACCAAGCAGGGCAGCGGTATTCTTAAGCTGACCGGCAGCAATGGCTGGACTGGCGGCACGCAACTGGAAGGGGGCACGCTAGAAGCGAACTCTTCCTCCGCGTTGGGTGCCGGCGACGTCTACAACGCAGGCGGCACTTTAGCCGTCAATACTGCCGGCACCTTGACTGTCGGCAGCAAATATACCCAGTTGGCAAATGCGACGCTGGAACTCAACCTGCGCAGCGCACAAAACCAATTGATGGTGAGCGGTGCAACCACCATCGCAGGCGGCACGCTGCATGTCAAATTCCTGGGCGGCTATAAACCTGCGCTCGGGGATACGCTGAACGTGATCAGCGCCGCCAGCCTGAAAGGCAAGTTCACCACCATCGTTGTCGACGGTTTCACTGCAACTGCTACCTATACCGACACCGGCTTGCAACTGCGCCTGGGAACCTAGGAATAGCCAAATCGGGTGGCCCAGCCTGGAGTTTGAAATAAGCCGCAGATCAGCGCGGCTTTTTTTAATTGAGAAATGTAGAGCGGAGCGGCTCGACCGGTTGACGGGAGGGTTTCTCCTGCCTTGCATCGAGCTTGCATTGACGTGACCCGCCGCAAATAGTGTCTGTCGCGCTTTATTCCTTTCCCATCCTGTCCGCCACATAGTCCAGGAAGCAGGCTATCCGCGAGGCCAGCTGGGTGTTGCGGTAGTACACCGCGTGGATGGGCTGCAGCACTTCCACCGTATCGGCCATCAGCAATTGCACTAGGTCGCCGCGCTGGCGGTCGGCCCTGGTCATGAAGTCGGCCAGGCAGACTATGCCCTGGCCGGCCAGCGCCAGCTGGCGCAGGGTTTCGCCGCTGGAAGCTTGCAGGCTGGGCGTGATGCTCAGGCGCTCGCCCAGCGCGTGCCGTAGCGGCCACTGGTTCAGCGACTCCGGCTGGGTAAAGCCGAGCAGGCTATGCTGCGCCAGCGCGGCCACGGTTTTTGGCTTGCCGTGCTGCTTCAGGTAGGCTGGGCTGGCCAGCACGCGCAGGCGGTTGTGACCCAAAGAGCGGGCGTGCAGGGTGGAGTCGCGCAGGGCGCCGATGCGGATCGCGACGTCGGTGCGTTCTTCCAGCAGGTCGATATTCAAGTCGTTGGTATGGAGTTCCAGCGCTATCTCGGGATAGGCCTGCCGGAAACCCTCCACCAGCGGCACGATCACGTGCAGCATGAAGGGGAAGGCGGCATTGATGCGCAACCGGCCGGCAGGGCGCTCGCGGCGTATCGCCATCTGCTCTTCGGCCTGGTCTACCGACTCCACGATTTTGCGCGCCTGCGCCAGGAATACGCTGCCTTCCTCGGTCAGCTCCAGCCGGCGCGTGGTACGGCGCAGCAGCGTGGTCTGCAGTTTTTCTTCCAACCGGCCCAATGCGCGGCTGATGCCGGACACGGTTTGTTCCAGCTGCTCGGCCGCGGCCGTCACCGAGCCGCTGTCGACGACGGTGATAAACGCCAGCAATTCGTCTAATGTGGTCTTCATTATTGAATTTTAATCAAATATCTTCTGCCTGGCACGGTCTTTTTCCAAAACGCTGAAGCACCGACACTTGCGCCTGTTGCTCGTGTTCACCCTTTTTGGAGATAAAACCATCATGCCTATTGCCTTACTGGCGCTGACGATCAGCGCTTTTGCCATCGGGACCACGGAATTCGTCATCGTCGGCCTGATCCCTACCATCGCCGGCGACCTCGGTGTCAGCCTGCCTTCGGCCGGCCTGCTGGTCAGCCTGTACGCGCTCGGGGTTGCGGTCGGCGCCCCGGTGCTGACCGCGCTCACCGGCAAGCTGCCGCGCAAGACCCTGCTACTGTCGCTGATGGTGCTGTTCACCCTGGGCAACCTGCTGGCCTGGAAAGCCCCCGGCTATGAATCGCTGATCGTGGCCAGGATATTGACCGGGCTGGCGCACGGCGTGTTTTTCTCGATTGCATCCACCATCGCCACCAGCCTGGTGCCCAAGGAAAAAGCCGCCAGCGCCATCGCCATCATGTTCACCGGCCTGACCGTGGCCCTGGTGACCGGTGTGCCGCTGGGCACCTTCATCGGCCAGCACTTCGGCTGGCGCGAAACCTTCCTGGCCGTGTCTGCCCTGGGTGTGCTGGCCTTTATCGGCAGCCTGATCTTTGTGCCCGGCCATATCAAGAGTTCGGCCTCGGCTTCACTGCTGGACCAGGTCAAGGTGCTCGGCCAACCGCGCCTGCTGCTGGTGTATGCGATGACGGCGGTCGGTTACGGCGGTTCCTTTGTCGCCTTTACCTACCTGGCGCCCATCCTGCAAGACATCTCCGGTTTCAGCGCCAGTGCGATCAGCCTGGTGATGCTGGTATACGGCGTCTCGGTCGCGATCGGCAATATCTGGGGCGGCAAGCTGGCCGACCGGCGCGGCCCCGTCGGCGCGCTGAAGATCATCTTTGCGCTGCTGGCCGCGGTCTTGCTGCTGCTGACCTTCACCGCGCCGCATCCATGGCTGGTGGTGGCGACGGTGCTGGTGTGGGGTGCGGTAGCGTTCGGCAATGTGGCCGGCTTGCAGGTGTATGTGGTGCAGCAGGCCGAGCATTTTACGCCGCGTGCAGTGGACGTGGCATCGGGCCTAAATATCGCTGCGTTTAATGTCGGCATCGCCGGCGGCGCCTGGGGCGGCGGCCTGATCGTCGAACACCTGGGCCTGATACATACCCCTTGGATAGGCGCGCTGGTGGTATTGGGTGCACTGGGCCTGACCGCATGGAGCGGCGTGCTGGACCGCAGGAACCCTATTCCTCAACATGCCGGCGCGCAGAAATCCAGCCTGGTTGTCGGGCACTAAAAACTGCGTGGAACAACTCCCTCTCCCGCGCGCGGGAGAGGGCCGGGGTGAGGGGGATCAAATTGATGCAGAAGTTTTGCTGGCGGCGGTGCTCAAATTGCGAGACCAAGAGCTTGAGATGCTTTAGCCGGTTTGACAGTCGCGGCTTCAAATTTTCTGCATTTGTTTAACGCCCCTCACCCTAACCCTCTCCCGCATGCGGGAGAGGGGATGTTCCCTGACTTGCGGTTGCTACTGCAAATAAAACTTTCACTATAAGTAGGCATGGAACGAACTCCCTCTCCCGCGCGCGGGAGAGGGCTGGGGTGAGGGGGATCAAACTGATGCAGAAGTTTTGCTGGCGGCGGCGCTCAAATTGCGAGGTCAGGAGCTTGAGATGCTTTAGCCGGTTTGACAGTCGCGGCTTCAAATTTTCTGCATTTGTTTAACGCCCCTCACCCTAACCCTCTCCCGCATGCGGGAGAGGGGATGTTCTCTCCCTGGCGTTTATCGCTACAAATAAAACATTCACTGCACAATTTACGGAACTTTTATGAATAACATCCCATCCTTCGGCCTAGGCACCTTCCGCCTGCAGGGCCAGACCGTGATCGACTCGGTCAAAAACGGCCTGGAACTCGGCTACCGCGTGATCGACACTGCGCAAATCTACGGCAACGAAGCCGAGGTCGGCCAGGCGATCGCAGAGAGCGGCGTAGCCCGCAGCGAGCTGTTTATCACCACCAAGATCTGGACCGAGCACCTGGGCCGCGACGAGCTTATTCCCAGCCTGAAAGACAGCCTGGCCAAGCTGGGTACCGATTACCTGGACCTGACCCTGATCCATTGGCCGTCGCCGGGCGGCGCGCTGCCCCTGGCAGGCAGCTTGGCGGCGCTGCAAGAAGCCAAGGCGCTGGGCCTGACCCGGCAAATAGGCGTGTCCAATTTCACGCTAGCGCTGTTGCGGCAAGCGATAGACATCGTCGGCGCGGCGGAAATCGCCACCAACCAGGTGGAGCTGCATCCCTACCTGCAAAACCGCAAAGTGGCGGAGTTTACGCGCAGCCAGGGCATAGCGATCACGTCGTACATGACGCTGGCCTACGGCCAGGCGCTGCAGGATGCCGTCATACAGGCAATCGCCGATAATCACCAGGCCACCACGGCGCAGGTGGTACTGGCCTGGGCGCTGCAGCTAGGCTATGCGGTGATCCCTTCCTCGACCAGGCGCGCCAACCTGGCGAGCAACCTGCAGGCGCAGCAGTTGCGCCTCTCTGAAAATGACATGGCGCAGATCGCCGCACTCGATCGCAAGCAGCGCCTGACCAGCCCGCAGGGCCTGGCGCCGGCCTGGGACTGATTCCCTGCCTGACGCCCAAATCGGGTAAGTGAAGTGCAGTGCGGCACAATACAGATTTCGCATAGAATATCAGCGAGACTGAATATTTTCCAACCGATGCGTTTCACTTAACGACTATGGCGATGAACGATACCTATGCAGCGATAGAACCAAAACGTGCCGATATCGACACGCTCGACGGCCCCGCCGTGATCGAATTCGGCGCGCCCTGGTGCGGCTACTGCCGTGCCGCCCAGCCGCTGCTGGCCGCCGCCTTCAGTGCGCACCCGAATGTCAGCCATATCAAGATAGAAGACGGCAGCGGCCGCCGGCTGGGCCGCTCTTTCGGCATCAAGCTGTGGCCGACGCTGGTGTTTCTCAGGAATGGCAAGGAAATCGCGAAGCTGGTCAGGCCAACCGACGCCGACGACATACGCCGGGCCTTGGCCCAGATAGACCAGGCTGGCTAATTAGCTTCATGTTGCAAATTTTACCTGGGGCATGCCAGCATTCGGGGACAGGCGCTATTCATGTTTTCCTACACGGCATGAGCGCCGCGGCTGATATTGCGCGGATGCCGGTCCAAATATGATTTTCTTACCGTATCCCTTGATGCGGCATTACTTCTGACGCAATGGTGAGGCAACGTCGTTGCCGACGACAGTAATCGATACTTTCAATCGATGAGCAAATCATGATTACCATCAACATACAAAAGGCCCCTGCGCAACGATGGCTGCAAGCCGCGATCAGGAAGGCGAAAGCCGCAGCCGAAGCCAACGAAGTGGAATGGGAATCGGCCCACATCAAGATAGAGTTGCCGCACGGCCGCTCGTTTTTCAAACTCCCCGGCCACATCGCGCTGGTCGAATGCAGTTAGTCTCTCGCTAGGGGTTGGCCCCGATGGGCTAATTACCCACATAGTCTGTTAACAATCCTGTGGATAAGTCCACCTGGACTTATCCATGTGTTTGATTTTAAACAAAATTGCCTGCCTGCTTAAAATCGAGGCAACGTATCCGCGCCGGCGGAGTAGTATGTATGCCTGCCTGTGCAAGGCTGTGCGCATTCACGACTATCAGGGGAGCTTGGCCGCATGCGATTATTTTCAGCACTCAAAACACTATTCCTGGCTGCCGTATTGTCCTGGCTGGCCGCATGCAGCACGCAGGCTCCTGCCTCCGTTCCAGTCTCCGCTCCTGCATCGGTCGTGAGCGCACTGGCGCCGACCGGCAAGCTGCGCGCGGCGATCAACTACGGCAATCCCCTCCTGGCCAACAAGGATGCGGCGACTGGCGCGCCCATAGGAGTGTCGGTCGACCTGGCGCAAGAGCTGGCCAGGCGCCTGGACGTGCCGCTGGAAATTCTCACCTTCAACGCCGCCGGCAAGGTGGCCGAGGCGATTGCCGCCGACAGCGTAGATATCGCCTTCTATGCGATAGACCCAAAACGCGCCGAAGACAGCTTGTTCAGCGGCCCCTACGTGATCATAGAAGGGGCCTACCTGGTGCGCCAGGATTCGCCGATACATAGCAATGAAGAGGTGGACAGGCGCGGCAACCGCGTGGTGGTGGGCCTGGGCAGCGCCTATGACCTGTACCTGAGCCGGGAACTGAAGCAGGCGGAACTGGTGCGGGCGCCGGCTTCGCCGCTAGTTGCCGACGTCTTCCTGCAGCAAGGCCTGGAGGTGGCGGCCGGCGTCAAACAGCAGATGCAGGCCGACGCCAAGCGTCTGCCGGGTTTGCGCCTGCTGGATGGCCGCTTCATGGAAATCCGCCAGGCGATGGCGATCCCCCAAAGCCGGCAGGCGGCGCATGCCTATCTGAATGATTTTGTCGAAGAGATGAAGCGCTCCGGTTTTGTCAGCCAGGCGCTGGCCCGCCATCATATCGAAGGTGCGCAGAGCATTCCCTAATGCAAGCTCAGGCTGCCGTCTGCCAAACCCGTCGCCCGGCCGTGTATAGTGCTGGCTCCACTCACCAGATCAGGGAAGCTCCTCATGCACCTTCAACCGGGAACCGCTCCATGTCCGGCATACTGAGAAACCTGTTCAGTATCCTCAGGGCGCTGTTCCGCTATGCCAGCGCCGACAGCGGCGCGCGCCTGACTTCAGGCTTCTGGATATCTCCGCTCGACACCGGCATTTTTACGCTGAAAAGCGACAAGTATTTCCAGCTGGCCGAAGCTGCACAGCTCGATTTCCTGATACGTACCGGGCTGATAACGACTTTGCTGCGGCAAGGCTACGGCTTCGTCAATGCCTCGCAACTGGTCAAGTTCATGCAGCCGATACGGTTGTTCAGCCGGGTCAGGGTGGAGACCGAGATCATTTTTGCAGACGACAAGTGCGCCTATTTTTCCCACGCGTTTTACGTGGGGCCGGCCAGACAGGCCGAAGTGCTGGTCAAGATGAAGTTTAAAAAAGCGGGCCGCACTATAGCGCCGCAGCAATTGCTGGGCGCGAACGGCAAAGTTAAAACTGCGCAGCTGCAGCGCTGGGATGAGGCCCTGGAAGCTTTGGCCAACCCCGGCTCCTGACGGACGGCGCAGATGCCAGCCGCCTGAAAAAAAGCCCCGAATGAGGAATTTCGGGGCTTTTTGGGGCGAGCTTTAGCGATATACCAGCACCGGTATCTTGCTGTGTGCCAGCACCTTCTGGGTTTCGCTGCTGAGCAGCAGGGCCTTGATGCCTTTCCTGCCGTGCGATGCCATGGCTATCAAGTCGCAGCCCTGTTTTTCGGCGGCCTGGATGATGGCCTCATACGGGTGATCGTTGGTCAGGGTCAGGGTACTGCAGTCCACGCGCAATTCTTTTGCTTCCAGTTCAATTTCTGACAGGTATCTTTGGGCCTGGGCCTCGCATTCCTTGGCGAATTTGTCACTGGTATCTTCCATCATTTCCGGTTGATAGCTGAACATATGGTATTGCGGCACCACGTGCAGGCCGGTGACTTTGGCATTGAGCGCCTTGGCAAAGCGCATGCATTTCTGGATGGCATCCTTGGACGAAGGTGTGCCGTCGGTGGGCAGTAAAATATGGGTGTACATGATATTCCTCCTGTGAGCTCTCAGTACCTGTCTACTGTCTTGCTGGGCGGAAGCGCCCGCTCGCTGCGGATAGTAAACAGGCCTTAACTACCAAATGCTTGATTGACTCACTTGGCAACATTTATTCCCGGAAAACTATTGACCGGGCTAAATCCATTAAGATCTCAGAGTAAAGAATAGTGTATCAGTGGAAAATTTCCAGACTTTTCAGAGGATAATTATTCCGCATGATTATTCTGCATGAGACACCGCAATCCGGCGAGGGAAAGCCCACCGAAGCACTGCACCTCATGCAGAATCCGCTCATTCAATGACATCCGCGGTCCAGATGCGGTCGAACATCGCCTGGGCTTCGCGTTGCACCTTGCGCACGGTTTCGGCGTCGGCGGCTTCATACTCGCAGACCATGCGTTTGCGGTCGGTGGACAGCAGGCTGCGCTTCCATTGCACCTTGTATATTTCCAGGCAGGGGCGTTCGCGGTCCGCCACCGTGGCCATATCGGTGTCGGATTGCGGGGTGTCAAAATTACGTTCGACGATGATGCGTGACATGATGTTCTCCTTCAGCTACACACTACAAAAGGGCGGGATTGCGTTGTCAGCCTATCCGGCCTTCGTTGGAACCGCCGTTGGAATTTTTCGGTTGCGGGCTTTGGCCAGCGGGATAGGGGGCAAGCCGGCCTGTAAGGCTTGCCACCTGTCCATAAAGCCACGGGCGCGCGCGCTGACCGAAGCTGGCGGGGAGGGCGCCGCCGGCCGCTCCTGCAAGCCGGATAGGCTCGCCGCAGTTTCCGCTTCCGCTTCCGCCTCCACTTTCACTTTCCCCTCTGGCCTGCAGGCGGCGATGCCGGCCAGCAGCGCCCGGGCGACCGCAATCTCGGTAGTGCGCCCCACTGCTTGTGCCGCGGCCAGTGCTTCGCCGGCGGCGGCCTGCGCCTCGCTCAGCCGGCCCTGGCCCAGCGCCAGTGCGGCGGCCTGGTTTTGCACATAGGCCAGGTGCGCCTTGTCGTCCAGCGCCCGCAATTGCTCCAGGCTGGCTTGCAGGCTGGCGTTGGCAAGTGCGGTATTTCCCGGCGGCGACTGCATCAGTTGCGCCAGCGCCTGCAAGGCGTCGCTGACCGGCACCTTGACATCGCCCATGCGGTCGGCCACCGCGTTCACTTCCCGGCACAGCGCGGCGACCGCCTCCAGGCAGCCGCGTTCCAGCTGTATCGTCGCCAGCCACACCAGGCATTCGAATTCACGCCAGCGGTCTTCGCGCGTGCGCGCCAGTTCTACCGCGGTGTGCAATGCTTCATAGGCGGCGTCCAGGTCACCGTCCCAGCGCGCAATCAGCGCACGCCCCCAGTCCAGTTCGATCAGGCGCATGTTCAGGGTATCGGCCTGTTCCGCGGCCGCGTGGATCAGGGCGCGCGCCTGCGGCACGTCGGTTTCCACTTCAAGCAGGCAGCGCCCGCTATTGGCCAGTTGCTGGCAGCGGCTGGCGGCGTCGGCAGTGCGGCTGATGCGCTCGGCGCGCAGGGTGGCGATCCGGGTGTGCTCGGGATCGTTGGCGTGGATCAGCATCCACGACAGCATGTGCAGGCCGCGCGCGGCGGCTGCATGCTCGCCCAGGGCTTCCGCGGCGTCGACCGCCACGCGCAATTCCTCTATCTGGGACGGCCAGTACCTGGCGCCGGCGCCGGCATTGGCGATGATGCACAGGCTCAGCAATTCGATGTGGGCGTTGACCTTTTCAACGCCGGCCGCCAGGCCGGCCAGCATCGCCAGGCCGCGCGCCGCCGCCGCGCGCGCCTCGGTATTGGCGAACACGCGCAGGCAGTGTTCGGCAGTGGCGATACAGGCGTGCACTGCTAGCGCAGTGTCGCCGGCCTGGCTGGCATGATGGACCAGTTCGCCGTGCAGGCCGGCGTTGCCGGCAGCGGCAGTGACCAGTACACGCGCAATCTGCCTGTGTATCGCGCGCCGGCGCGGCGGCGACAGGCTGCGATATACGGCCTCGCGTATCAGGTCGTGCGCAAAGTCATAATGTCCTTCGCCGCCCGGCTTCAGCAAGCCGCGCCTTTCCAGCCTGTCCAGCCGCTGTACGATCTCGTTCTCGGCTATTCCCATCGCGCTGCCCAGGGTCTCGGGGCGGAATTCGCGGCCCATCGCCGCGGCCCAGCAAACCAGTTCGCGGCTGCCCTCGTCCAGGCGCTGCACCTGGTCGGCGGTCAGCGCCTGCCACGAAAAGTCCTCGCCCGCCTGGCCGCTTGTGCTTGCATCAGCGCCGGCGCCGTAAGCCTCCGCCCGCGCCAGCGCCAGCACAAACAGGGGGTTGCCGCCGCTCAATCTGTGCACCTGGTCGACGTCGGGGGCACTTGCAGCGCTAGCCTGGGCAGGCTGGACTGGCTCTGGTGCTGCCGGCGCCAGCAGCGCCAGCAGGGCGGCGACCTCGCCGGGGCCTAGCGGCGCGAGCTGGTAATTGTGCAGGCGGTGCTCGCGCGCCAGCGATTGCAGCAGGCTCTTGGCCCAGGGATTGTCGTCAATCTCGCCTTGCCTGGCGGCGCCCGCCAGCAGCAGGCGGGTGCCGGCCTCGGCGCTGCGCACCAGATAGTGCAGCAGCGCGCACGAGCCTTCATCCAGCCATTGCAGGTCGTCCAGGATCAGCACCAACGGCTGGCCGGCCGCCAGATGCTTCAAGAGTGCGGCGCTGGCGGCGAACAGGCGGCCCCGGTCGCCCTGGCTGTAGTCGGCGCCTGCAGCGCTGTCGGCTATCGGCAGCAGCGGCGCCAGGTCGCGCCATAGCGATTGCGGTAGCGAGTCCTGCAGCGCGGTCGGTATCGCTTCCGCTCCCTTGCCTGTCTTACTGCCGGCATCGATGCCGGATTCTACCGCCAGCGGCCGCAAGGCATCTATCCAGATGCCGTAGGGCCGCATCATTTCCGCCTCGAAACAGCGCGCATACAGCACCCGGCAGGCAGACTGCCCGGCGTGCAGGCTCAATGCTTTCAGCATCCTGGTCTTGCCTATGCCGGCCTCGCCGGAAAACAGCAGCAGGCCCGCCGGCGCTGCCCCAGCTATTGCCGGGCTCGCCAGCGCCGTCACTGCATCGGCGACCAGCCGGCATTCGGCGGCCCGGCCCACCAGCGGCACGCGCGCCTGTTGCACATCGTCTGCCTGGTCTGCGTTGTTTACCACCGTGATTGCCGCAGCCAGTGCCGCTTGCTCCTCCGCCGGCGCAGACGCGGTCGCTGCAGCTATCGTTGTCGTTGCAGCATGGCGCGCCTGCCGGCTGTATTCGGCGCGCTGGTGCAGCTCGGCGCGTATTTGCCGCGCCGCCTTCTGCAGTTCCGGCCCGGGGGCTAGGCCCAGTTCGCGCTGGAGCATGTTTTCTGCATAGCGGCAGTGCGTCTCGGCGTCGTGCAGGCGTCCGGCTGCCAGCAGCAGGCGTACCAGCGCGGCGTGGCCCAGCTCGGACAGCGGGTCGGCCACCACCAGGGCGCGGGCGTAGGCCAGTGCGCGCTCCGGCTGATTGTCCAGGCGGCCCAGCAGCGCCGCGAGGATTTTCAGCTTCAGCGCGGCATACCATTCACGCTCGGCCATGCACCATTGGTGGAAACGGTAACAGGCCGGCAGCTCAAGCCCATCCAGGAAGTCGCCGGCCATCAGCGCGGCCGCCTGTTCCAGCGCGGCGGTGCCGGCCGCCTGCACGCCGTCGGCCAGCAATGCGCGCAGCGCGATGACGTCGACCGCGGCGCCGTGCGCGACAAAGGCGACCCGTTCGCGGTCGGCGACTATCCGGTGCAGGTTTGCCTCGTCGACCACCGGGCGCAGCTTGCTCAGGCTCCAGCGCAATTCCGCGCGCGGATCGCCGGGGCCGTCCCATAGCAGGTCGCACAGGCACTGGCGGCTTTGGGCACTGCCGGTTGCCACCAGATAGGCCAGCAGGGCCCGGCTGCGTTTGGAAGCAGGCAGGGCCAGCGCCTGGCCCGCCCTGGCAACCCGCAGTTCGCCCAGGAGCCGGATCTGCATCGTGCCCTCGGTGCTGCCGCCTGCGGGTGCAAAATCTTCCACGCTCCCTCCAACTGTCGTTCCAACGGTGGCGCCGCACACTGTGTCCATGCCGCCAAACAAGCTGCTTTGGCGGAAGGGTTTTAGGAACACAGGCAACAGCGGCTGTGCTCAAAGAAACAGTTGTGGTTTCCCGTTCCTGTTACTACGCTTTCATCAGGAGAATCTCATGATACTGCCCATCAAACGTTTACGTCAATTTGCCGTAGCCCGCGTCATTATGGGCTGTCTGGCTGCAAGTAATGCCGCTGCGCAAAGTCTGCCCGAGCCACCAGCCAGGCCGCCGGTCGCCGCCAGTGCCGCCGCCACCTACCAGGACATAGAGGCTACCCTGGGCTTGGTTCCGGGTTTCTTCAAGGCATTTCCACAAGCCGGCATCGCCGGCGGCTGGGCCGAATTCAAGAACCTGCAAGTCAGCGAAAACACCTTGCTCACACCCAAGGTCAAACAGCTGATAGGGCTGGCAGTTTCGGCCCAGGTGCCTTGCAGCTACTGCGTGTATTTCCATACCGCGGTGGCCAGGGCTTACGGTGCGACCGACGGCGAGATCCAGGAAGCGGTAGCGCTGGCTGCGATCACCCGCCACTGGAGCACGGTGCTCAACGGCATGGCAGTCGACTTGCCCACCTTCAAGCACGAGATAGACACTTCCCTGAAGATGGCTGCCGACAAGGCGAAGAAAGCGGAGGTGAAAAAATAGGCCGGCTGGATTGCCGCAGTCTGGTCGACATTCTTGCAAGCAGTGTCGGTAGACAACTTGTACAGAGTCGCTCGCCGGACTAGGCTGAGGTAGTAGGAGAGGCAGCGCTAATCGCAGCGCAATTCCATTATCTGAAAGGAGAACGTCATGCTGATCGCCAGATGGCAAATCAACGCCCGCTTTGGGCAAAAACAAAAGGTGATAGACAAACTGAAATCCTGGGCACTGGAGATTGGCCCGCAGGCCGGCCTGCACCGGGGCCGCTTGCTGACCGGTTCCATCGGCGCACTGGAGGCTGCCGTCGTGCATGAATGGGAGGTGGCCGACCTCGGCGAGCTGGATGCCGCCTGGGCCAAATTGGCGACCATCGCCGCCCACGCGCAGTGGAGCATTGAGATGGAGCCGCTAGTGGTTTCCGGTTCATCGCGCTGGGAAATTTTCAGGGTGGTTTGAACCCGCCGCTGCGCCCGGCGCCCATTATCGTTTGCGGCAAGGAGTTTGAGATGGCTATTAATGAAGAGAAACTGAATGCCTTCATGGGCAACTTTGTGCATGACCTGGGCGCCGTCATGCATGCCGCCACCGTGGTCGTCGGCGACCAGTTGGGTCTATATAAAAAACTGGCGGAAGGGCCGATGAAGGCCGCGGAGCTGGCCCGCCGCACCGAAACCGATCCGCGCTACCTGCTCGAGTGGCTGTCGGCCCAGGCGGCCAGCGGCTACGTGCAGTATGACCCCGCCAGCAAGATGTTCAGCCTGAGCGAGGAGCAAGCCTATGCCTTGGCGCAAGAGGGCAGCCCGGCCTTCATCCCCGGCGCCTTCCAGATCGCGGTGGCGCAGTTCAAGGCCGTTCCCAAGGTGGCCAAGGCTTTCCAGACCGGCCTCGGCCTGGGCTGGCATGAGCACGATGCATCGCTGTTCCACGGCACCGAACGCTTCTTCCGGCCCGGCTATGCGGCCAACCTGGTCAGCGAGTGGATACCGGCGCTGGAAGGTATGGAGAAGCGGCTGGAGCAGGGCGCGCGGGTGGCCGACGTCGGTTGCGGCCATGGCGCCTCCACCATCATCATGGCCGAGGCCTATCCGCAATCGAGCTTTATAGGTTTTGACTATCACGCGCCGTCGATAGAATATGCACGCAACGCCGTCAAAGAAGCCGGATTAGAGGACAGGGTGGACTTCGAGGTGGCCTCGGCCAAGGAATATCCGGGCAGCGGCTACGACCTGGTCACGGTATTCGACTGCCTGCACGACATGGGCGATCCGGTCGGCGCCGCCGCACATGTCAAGCAAAGCCTGCGCAAGGACGGCGTCTGGATGATCGTCGAACCCTTCGCCAACGACAGGCTGGAAGACAACCTGAACCCGGTGGGGCGCATCTTCTATTCCGCCTCCACCTTCATTTGCACGCCGGCATCGAGGTCGCAGGAGGTCGGCGCCTGCCTGGGGGCGCAGGCAGACGAGGCGCGCATGCGCGAGGTCGTCACCAAGGGCGGCTTCCCGCACTTCCGCCGCGCTAGCGAGACGCCGTTCAACCTGATCTATGAGGCCAGGCTGTAGGCGTCCAGTCAGCGGGCCCCATCGGCGCCTGGCGCCGGTAGGGCTTTCCTTTCCAGCAGGTTTGCGGTCAGCCCGGCTGCCTCAGGCGGTGGCCGCAGCGCTTGCCTGGTCGCGCGCCTGCTGTATCGCCTGCGCGATGTCTTCCGCCAGGCGGCGGGTATCCCAATACACTTGCGCCTGGTAGATGCGGCCGGCGCGGATCGCCATGCGGTCTATGCCGGTCCAGTGCAACTGCCGGCCGGCCACAGTGGCGCTGGCGGCCCACTCTATCATGATGATGTCGCCGGTCGGCGCCCAGCGTACGATATCCAGCCGCATGTCGGGCAGCTGCTGCAGTATCTGGCGGAAGTGCTCGACCACGCCCTCCCGGTCGGCCGGCTGGCGCATGGGCGGAATCAGGTTTTGCGTGTCGGCATGCATCAGGCTGCGCAGATTGTCTGCGGCGGGCTGGTTCCATTCGGCGGCAAAGCGCCTGACTACGTCGGCGGCGTCGGCCAATTGCAGCGGGGTGGGGGCCTGGTAGGCCAGTTGCGCGTCATTGCTGGTATTCATGGTGTGCTCCTAAAGTGTGCTTGCAGAAGTAAAAGTTGGTCTTCCCTGGTCAGACAGGCTGATTAAAACATATTGTGAATTTAGATTAAAATGAAGAATTGCAATGTAATTAATCACAATTTGGAATGAGTCCATGTTTGATAGCGTGCTCTTGCGTACCTTTGTCACCGTGGCCCAGGAACAGGGTTTTACCCGTGCCGCCGAAAAACTCAGCCTGACCCAGTCGGCGATCAGCACCCATCTGCGGCGGCTGGAAGAGCAGGTGGGCAAACCGCTGCTGACCCGCACCACGCGTTCGGTGGCGCTGACCGCCGACGGCGAGATCCTGATGAGCTATGCGCGGGCCATCCTGAATCTGAACCGCGATGCCGCAGCCAGGCTATCCGGCCAGCCCGCGCAGCAGACCCTGCGTATAGGCTTGCCGGAAGATTTTGCCGGCGCACGGCTGATCGCTTCGCTGCAGCAATTTGCCGAACGGCATGCAGGCCTGACGCTGGAGATGGAAGTGGGCTTGCAGGCCGAGCTGCTGCAAGCGCTGGATGAGGGCCGGCTGGACCTGGCGATAGGCGGCCATTGCCACAGCAAGCGGCGCGGCAAACTGCTGTGGAGGGAACCGCTGGTATGGGTGTTTGCCGAACAGGCGTCGCTGCTGCTGCCGTCGCCGCTGCCGTTGGCCTTTTTTCCCGACCCTTGCCCTTATCGTGAAGTAGCGCTGGCGGCCCTGGCCAAGACTGGCGCCGCCCACAGGATAGCCTTGCGCTGCTCCAGCGTGGCCGGCATGATCGCCGCCGCCCGCGCCGGCTTTGCGATTGCCGCAATACCAGCCAGCCAGGTCCGCAGCGGCCTGCGCCGTATCAAGCCGGAGCAGGGCTTGCCGGCCTTGCCCGACGTCGAGTTCATGCTGTTTTCGCGCACCCAAGCCGGCGCCGGCGGCGACCTGACCGGCGAACTGGTGGAGGCGATGCTGGCCGCCATGGGCGGGGCGGGATAAATATAATCCTGGAAAAAAACAGGCCGGCTACTAGCCGACCTGCAGCTGGCTGGCGAAATTAGCGGGTTTTCTTTTCTACTTCATTCCCAAAATATCCACCGCCTACCGCCCCGGCGATGGTCGCCAGCGTACGGCCGTTACCGCCGCCGACCTGGTTACCCAGCAGGCCGCCTATCACGGCGCCGGTCGCTATGCCGATACCGCTGGTTGGCTTCTGGTAGTTGCTGGCCGGCTGGGCAGGTTCAGGCTGCTTGTACGCCACTTGCTGATTGTAGCGGTCGTCGCTGGCTTGCGAAGCGTGGTAGGCGGGCCGCGAAACCTGCCTGTGATGTACTACCGGCGCAGGTGCCGGGGCTGGATTGGAATACTGTGCCGGCGCATTCACGGGAGTTGCCGCTGCTGCTGCTGCCTGCATCTCGTTCTGATTCACGGAACCGCGTGAACTGGGCAATATGCCGGTAATCGCGGCGATGCCGACCAGGCTGACCAGGGTGAGGGAGACCGCTGCCGTGGCCATCAGTGGATGAATACGATGCGACATTTGATTAGCTTCCATTTTTTACTCCGGGGTGAAAGGCCAGCGTTCGGCCGATGAGCTAATAACGTGCCCGCAGTCCGCAAGACGACCACCGAAGTGTTTCAGGAGTAAGAAGTTGTAACGCTGGGCTGGTATAAAACGGCAATCCAGGATGTACTGCTGGTCGCAACACGAGGCGTGAAGCAATTGAACTACTGACGGCAGGCTAATCTCGGCCGGTTTTTTGAGGGAGCTAAGCGCTTTCCTGCATGAATACAAGGCGCATCGCGGATAAGGCAGGGATGAAAATAGGACTGATTCACATGCCAACTTCAGCCGACCAAGATAACTCGGTGACTAAGCCGGCAAATGCACCAGTCCTGATGACGCCGCGACTTTTTACAAAGTCAATGTGCTGCGACGCTGTCCTGCTTGGGCTTGAACTGTTTGTCGCTGATGCGGAACTTGGTACGCCTATCGCCCATCAACTCACGCAAGCCCTTGATGCTGAGATCGCTGATTTCATGCATGCGTATCAGCAGGGATGCCCCCACTGGCAAGCGACGATGCCTAATTTTGCTGACGACCGGAGGTGCTACTTCCAGCGCCCTAGACAAGGCCGCATCATTTTTGAGATGCAGTTGCTTGATCAGCGTATCTAGCAGATGGTTGGGATCATACTTGATGTCATCAGAATCAAGATCCATCAATGTTGTCATATTTGCCTCGCTATTTGTCGATGTTTACTCTAAGACAGAAACGTTGCTCCAGCTAATACCACTGAATCAACAAATTTATTGTATGCGCAATATTGCAATTTACTAAGTTCCAATCGCGGAACTTTGTTAGAAAATGTAAATTCCATACAGAACATTGTTTAGGTACGGTGCCGCACGGAAAGTAGCTGGCAAAGCTTTGCTGCAAGCGGCTCTGGCGGGTATGTAAGGCTAATTTCCGAAAATATAAAATTCGGATCGTATTGCCGTAAGGATAATTTACAAAAAGCTTACATGTGTTAAGGCCAGTTGGCAATGTTTCTTGATTGAATATAGAATATGATAGCCAATTTAGCAACAAATAAAAAAACTTTGTCGATTTCGCCTTCGCGGAACGCGGCAGGCGGTCTGCCGCCGCTTGCCGGGGCCGCGTCATCCCCGCCCCCGCCCTCATCGCGACCTGGAGCGGCTGTGCGAACGCCATGCCCTGGCACAAGACTGCTGCACAATGAACGAGTTGATGCGGGGCGGGCTAGGCGGGCTCATACACCGTCCCGGGTGTTGCAAGCTCCTGGGCCTTACGGCGCAACTGCCGCCGCCGCAGCAACAGATATACCGCCGGCACCACCAACATCGACAGCAAGGGCGCCGTGATCATGCCGCCGACCATGGGGGCGGCAATCCGTTTCATCACTTCCGAGCCGGTTCCGGCGCCAAGCATGATGGGCACCAGGCCGGCGATGATCACGGCGACCGTCATGGCCTTGGGGCGCACCCGCAATACCGCGCCTTCGCGGATCGCATCCAGCAGATCCTGCTCGCTGTTCTTGCCCGCCTTGAGCCTATCATTCCAGGCCTGCTTCAGGTACAGCAGCATGATCACCCCGAATTCGGCGGAGACACCGGCCAGGGCAATGAAACCGACCCCGCTGGCGACCGATAGGTTGTGCCCAAGCGCCCACAGCAGCCAGATGCCGCCGGCCAGGGCGAACGGCAGCGTTGCCATGATCAAGGCCGCTTCATCGACGCGGCCGAACGTCAGGTAGAGCAGGATGAAAATAATCAGCAAGGTCGCCGGCACCACGATTTTCAGTTTGGCGGTGGCGCGCTCCAGGTACTCGAACTGCCCTGACCAGGCAATGGAATACCCGGCCGGCAATTTGACTTCCCTGGCGACCGCCTGCTGCATGTCGTGTACCGCGGAACTCAGGGCGCGATCCCGGATGTCGACATAGACCCAGCCTGACAGCCGCGCATTTTCGCTCTTCAACATCGGCGGGCCGTCATTGACGCGAATTTCGGCGACGTCGCCCAGTCGGATTTGCGCCCCGCGCGCGGTCAGCACCGGCAACTGGCGCAGTTTCTCGACCGAATCGCGCACTTCGCGCGGGTAGCGCACATTGATCGGGAAACGCTGCAAGCCCTCGACCGTCTCGCCGATATTGTCGCCGCCGATGGCGGCCGACACGATGCTCTGCACGTCGGCAATATTCAATCCGTAGCGCGCCGCTGCGTCACGGTCGATATTGACATCGACGTAACGACCGCCATTCAATCGTTCCGCCAGGGCGGAAGAAACCCCCGGTACCTTCTTCACCGCGCGCTCGATGTCAGCGGTAATGCGGTCGATTTCCGTGAGGCTGGTCCCGGCCACCTTGACCCCGACCGGACTCTTGATGCCGGTCGCCAGCATGTCGATGCGGTTCCTGATCGGCGGTACCCAGATATTGGACAATCCCGGCACCTTGACGATGCGGTCCAACTCTTCGACCAGCTTGTCCGGCGTCATGCCGGCCCGCCACTGGTCGTGCGGCTTGAACTGTATCGTCGTTTCGAACATTTCCAGCGGCGCCGGATCGGTCGCCGATTCGGCGCGGCCGGCCTTGCCGAACACGCTTTGCACTTCCGGCACGGTCTTGATCAGGCGGTCGGTTTGCTGCAGCAGTTCGGCCACCTTGCCGGCGCCGATGCCGGGCAGCGCCGACGGCATGTACAGCAAATCGCCCTCGTCCAGCGGCGGCATGAATTCCCCGCCCAGCCGCGACATAGGCCAGATAGTTATAATCGCGATCAGGCTGGCGATCAGCACGGTCGCTTTCGGGAAGCGCAGCACGCGTTCCAGCAGCGGACGGTACAGCGCGATCAAGGCGCGATTCAGCGGGTTCTTTTGCTCGTCCGGTATCTTGCCGCGTATCAGGTAGCCCATGAGCACCGGGATCAAGGTGACCGCCAGGATGGCGGCGGCCGCCATCGCATAGGTCTTGGTGAAGGCCAGCGGCGCAAACAGGCGCCCCTCCTGCGCCTCCAGCGTGAATACCGGAATGAAAGACAGCACGATAATCAGCAAGGAGAAAAACAGTGCCGGCCCGACCTCGGCCGCTGCGTCGCCGATCACCCGCCAATGCGACTCGCCGGTCAGCTTGTGGCCGGGATGGGCATGATTCCAGACCTCGATATGCTTGTGGGCATTTTCTATCATCACCACGGCGGCGTCGACCATGGCGCCGATGGCAATCGCAATCCCGCCCAGCGACATGATATTGGCGTTGACGCCCTGGTAATACATGACGATATAGGCCGCCAAAATGCCGAGTGGCAGTGAAACAATGGCGACCAGCGCGGAACGAAGGTGGAACAGGAAGATTGCGCAAATGACGGCGACCACGATGAATTCTTCCAGCAGCTTGTGCTCCAGGTTGCTGACCGCGCGCTTGATCAGGTTCGAGCGGTCGTAGGTGGTAACGATGTCGACGCCGGGCGGCAGGCTCGCCTTGAGTTTTTCCAGCTTGGCTTTGACCGCAGCGATGGTTTCCAGCGCATTTTTGCCGGAGCGCATGACGATCACGCCGCCGGCGACCTCGCCCTCGCCATTCAGCTCTGCAATGCCGCGCCGCATTTCCGGCCCAAGCTGGAGCCGTGCGACATCGCCCAGGCGCACCGATACGCCGGCGTCGGTGGTCATCAAGGGTATCTTGCGGAAGTCGTCCAGCGACTTCAAATAGCCGGAGGCGCGCACCATGTATTCGGCTTCGCCCAGTTCCATCACCGAACCGCCGCTTTCCTGGTTGGCCTTCTGCACCGCCTCGACGATCTTGCCGTGCGGGATGTTGTAGGCGCGCATCTTGTCCGGATCGAGCTGGATCTGGTATTGCCGCACCATGCCGCCTATGCTCGCCACTTCCGACACGTTCGGCACCGCCTTCAGCTCAAACTTCAGGAACCAATCCTGGAAGGCCCGCAGCTGGGACAAATCCATCTTGCCGCTGCGGTCGACCAAGGCATATTCGTACACCCAGCCGACGCCGGTGGCGTCCGGACCGAGCGCCGTCTTGGCCTGCGGCGGCAGGCGCGACTGCACCTGGTTCAGGTATTCCAGCACGCGCGAACGCGCCCAGTACATGTCGGTGTTGTCCTCGAACAGCACGTACACGAAGGAATCGCCAAAGAAGGAATAGCCGCGCACCGTCTTGGCGCCCGGCACCGACAGCATGGTAGTGGTCAGCGGATAGGTGATCTGGTTTTCGACTATTTGCGGCGCCTGGCCCGGATAACTGGTGCGGATGATGACTTGCACATCAGACAGGTCGGGTATCGCGTCCAGCGGCGTGCGCGACAAGGCCCAGACACCCCAGGCGGTCAGGATCACCGTCGCCAGCAATACCAGGAAGCGATTGGCGATCGACCAGCGTATCAGTTTGGCCATCATTTCTTTGCTCCCGATGGCGCGGCAGGCATCTGCATGGCGTCTTTCATCGCCTTGGCCGGAATTTCGGGCTTGGGTGCTTCTGCCGTCGGCGAGATCGAGGTTATCTGGTATCCGCCGTCCTTGGTTTTGCGTATGTCGAAAATCACCATGTCGCCGACTGCGACGTTACGCGGCAGGCCGGCGGCCGGCAACTGGAAACCCATCGTCATCGGCCCCCATTGCAGCGAGGCGATAGGACCGTGCGACAAGGTGATTTCATCCTTGCCTATCTTTTCGACCCTGCCGCTGCCGTGGTGCGTCACTCCTGCGGCTTTGCCGGCATCTGGCGCGGGCCCTTCGCCCATGCGGGTCGCCGTGCCTTTCAGGCTGGCTTCGGAGTCGATCAGGAATTGGCCGGAAACGACCACCTTTTGCCCGGCTTCCAGGCCCTTGCGGATCTCGGTCTGGCCGTTGCTCTCGACCCCGGTTTCAACCTCCGCCGGCAGGAATTTGCCGTCGCCTTGCGTGACCATGACTACGCTGCGGGTGCCGGTAGCAATCACCGCTTCGGTCGGCACCAGCAAGACGTCCTTGCGCGCCTCGGAATGAAAGTTGAGCGTGGCAAACATGCCGGGCACCAGCTGACCGGCAGGATTGGCCAGCTCGATGCGTGCTTTCAGCGTGCGGGTGGCCGGGTCGACCTGTGGCAGGATGGCGCTGACCTGGCCTTTGAAGACTGTGCCGGGCAAGGAAGGCGTGCGCGCTTCGACGGCATTGCCCGGGCGCACCTGGGCGGACAGGTTTTCAGGGATATCGGCATTGACCCAGATAGTGCCCAGGCCATTGATGCGGAATAAAGGTGCGCCGGCCATCACGCTCATTCCTTCGCGCACGGTCAGTTCCGAGACTACACCACCGAGCGGCGCGGTAATGGTGATGCGCGGGTGCAGCTTGCCGCTGGTCTCGACCGTGCGGATTTGCTCTTCGCTCATTCCTGCCAGGCGCATGCGCTGTCTGGCGCCGTCCTGCAAGCCATCGATGCCGCCTGCTTGCATGCGCTTCGTGCTCAGGAATTCTTCCTGCGCGGCCACCCAGTCCGGCACATACAGCTCGGCCAGGGCTTGCCCCTTGCGCACAGGATCCAGCGGCGCACGCACATATAATTTCTCGACGAAACCATTGCTGCGCGCCTGCACCAGCGCGACATCGCGTTCGTTATACGCCACGCTGCCGACGGCGACCACGGCCGCGGCCAGGCTGCCCCTGGCGACTTCCGCGATGCGGATGCCCAGGTTCTGCTGGATGCGGGGGCTGATGTTGACCGAAGCCTGGTCGGCGCCGTCGGCACCATCGGCACCATCGGCACCATCAGCATATACCGGCACCAGTTGCATGTCCATGAACGGCGATTTGCCAGGCTTGTCGAACTTTTGGCCGGGCACCATAGGGTCATGCCAATACAAGACCTTCTTGTCGCCGCCTGCGCCCTGCGGCATGGAGGCGTCTGGCGCGGCGGTCTTCATTCCTTGCTGCACGCCGATTCGATACAGCCCGTAGCCAGCGAGAGTGAAGAGGCCGATCGTAGCGAGGGCGAGGATGATTTTTTTGTTTTTCATGGCAGAGCCTTGTTCATGGACGGGGTAGCGTGCACTCCCTGCACCTCCGCCGGAAATAAGAAGTTTAGTTGGGCCCACAGGCGGGCGGTGTCGGCTTGCAATTGCAATGCCTGCAGGCGGACCTCGATCTCACTGCGGCGCGCGGCCAGCACGTCCGCCAGGCTGGCTTTGCCGCCTCGATAGGCGGCCAGCGTGGCCTGGGTCCGTTCCCTGGTCAGCGGGATCAGCTCACGCTCGTAGCGAGTGACGCGTTCGCGGCCGTTTTGCCATTCCGCTATCATGACCCGGGTCTCGGCCACGTGGGCGCGCAGCATTTCGTCGCGTTCGGCTTTAGATTGTTCCACCGTCGCCAGCCTGGACGACAGTTCGCGGTTCTGCCGGTTCTTTTGGTCCCACTGGAAAGGCAGCGACACGCCGACCGACACCATGTTCGAGTATGCCGGGCCGCGCTGCTGGAACGCCACTTCGACGGTCCAGTCGGATCTTTTGTTGGCTTCGGCGAGCTTGGCATCGGCCTCGGCGATTTCGGTCTGCCGGGTCAGTACCGCAATCTGCGGATGATGGGCCAATGATGTGTCCAGCGTGGACGGGTCCAGGTTTATTGTATCGAGGGTATCGATGCTTGCTTGTCCATCCAGCAGAGTATCAGGCGCGTCGCCGGTCCAGCGTGCCAGCATGGCCCTGGCGTTACGGACTTTTCTCTGGAATTCACTGACGCGGTCATCGATCAGTGCCAACGCACTGCGCGCCGCAAATATGTCGGCCTGGCTGCCGCGGCCGGCGCGATAAGCGCTTTGCGCTGCGTCGATTTCCAGCTTGGCCTGGCTGGCCTGTTCTGCCACGATGGCCGCCATTTGCTCGGTGTAGTAGCGGTCCAGCCAGGCAATCGCGGTGTCGCGCTGGATCGCGGCAATGGCGCCGGCCTTTTCAGCCAGGGATTTATCGGCCGCGCGGTCGTAACGTTCGGCGCGCAATTGCCGTTTGTCGGCGCGGGTGATTTCCTGCGCCACGCCGACCCGGCGCATGGTCATGAAATCGCTGGTCAGGCTGCCGCGGTCAGGGCCATTGATGGGCAGATTGTCGATGCCGGCTTTCAGCACAGGGTCGGGTAGCTGGCCGGCGGCCACGGCCATTTCGCGAGAGGCGGTGACGGCCTGGTCTTGCGCCGACAGCTGGCGCGATCGCGCCACCGCCAGCTGCTGGGCTTGGCCCAGGGTCAGGGGGATATCGGCGGCGTGAAGCTTGAGCGCCGATAGCGCAAGCGTAATGGCCATGGTGACATTAGCAGTAATGGCGGCCGGGCGGATTCTAGTGTGCCGGGCCGGTGCCGGCGCAGCGAAAGGGAATGACATGACATCTCCAGATAGCGATAGACATACCGTGCACAGCAAGGTGCAACGATGAAGGGCTAGGCGATCTGGGAGTTAAATGCGGAAACAGCAGTGCCGTATGGCGATCGGCGGCGCGGTGGAGCGCGCCAGCAGGGCGGGATCTTGTTGCGGTTCTTGCCGGAAATCGGCGACGTCGACGACGCTCAGCGCCACCATCAAAGTAGCCGCTACGAAGGGCTGTACATCGGGCAGTTGCGGCTTGTCCAGCGATTGCTTGGCAAACGGGTCTTGGACATGGGCGTGGCACAGCGCAGGCTGCTCGCTATCCATGCCCTCGCAGCCCGCCATCGCGACAGGATAGGCGCTGGCCGACACCCTGGTCATTCCGCCGGTTTGGCTGCCCATGGTCCGGCCGGGACAGGCGTAAGACGCCATCGCAAGCTGCATGAACAGCGTGCTCAATAGCGCTAAAAACGCAGTAACCAGGCGTGATGGGCGGGAAAGTTTCATCAATTCTTCAAGTTTTGCTTAATTCATCATACGTAGCGACGATGCAGCTTGTCAAGTTATGGGTCCGACAACTGAACTATAGTCGCGGTTCATTGTGACAAGCTTACATTTAATTAGTTCAATCAAGCGTAACGACCGCGTACCTCGGTTGAAGGAGGATGGCAGCGGCCAATTTCTGGAATAGGCCCTAGGCCTTGTCGGCCTTGCCGGCCGCGTTGGCCAGCTTGCTGAGCAGCTTGTCGAGCAGCCAGGGTTGGCGGTCTTCGTCTTCGGCGTGCTCCTTGCGGCGTATTGCATTGCGCACCAGCAAGGAACCCAGGTAGCGTAGCGGTTCCGGCGGAAAATAGCCTAGCGGCCCCCTGGTCAGTGGGCTGCGGGTCCATTCATTGTCCAGGCCGAGCACCAGCGCAGACAGGATCTGGCCGCCCATATAGCTGGGGCCGACGCCGTTGCCGGAATAGCCGAAGCCGTAAAAGATATTCGGCGCGCCGTCCAGCTTGCCGAAAAACGGGAAGCCGCTCACCGAACGGTCGGAGGGGCCGTTCCAGCTGGCGGTGATCGGTACTTCGCGCAGCGCGGGGAAGAAGCGGTGCAGGCTGTCTGTCAATTGCTGTTCGTACGGGGATTTCTGGTCGAACACCGGGGCCACCTTGCCGCGCCAGGCAAAGGTATTGCCGCCCTTGCCCAGCATCAGCCGGCCATCGGCGGTGTTGCGGTAGTAATACACAAAAGTGCGCGAGTCGAGTACCGACACGCCGTCGGCCAGGCCGATTTCCTTTAGCAGTTCCGGGCATTTTTCGGTGATGATCATATCGCTGGAAACCACGGCTATCGTGCGCTCGAACTGGGCAAAACGGCTGGCCATCCAGGCATTCATGGCCAGCACCAGCTTGCCCGCCTGCATGTTGCCGGCCGGCGTATGCACCGTCACCGTATCGCCTTTGGTGAAACTCAGCATCGGCGTGCGCTCATAGATCCGTATCCCCATTTGCAAGGCAACCCGGCGCAGGCCGCGCACCAACTTGCCGGGATGTACCGTGGCGGCGACCGGGGAAAACACGCCCGCCAGGTTGAGCGCGGAACCGGAGCGGCGCGCCACTTCCGCCGCCGGCAAGTGATGGTAAGAGGTGATGCCACATTCTTCCAGCCCTTTCATCACCGGGTCCATCGCACCGATTTGCGCGGCATTGGTGGCCGTGTACAGTGTGCCGTCCATGCGCAATTCAGCGTCGATCCGGTGCGTCTTGCAAAAATCGTGGATATACTGCACCGCCGCCTCGGACGCCTTGACCAGTCGTATCGCTTCCGCCTCGCCGAACAGGCGGCGCAAGGTGAAAAACTTAGCCGACCAGGTCAGCAGGCAGCCGCCGTTGCGGCCGCTGGCGCCGGCGCCGCACAGGTCGCTTTCCAGGATGGCGATGTCCAGCGCAGGATTCTGTTGCTTGGCCTGGATTGCCGTCCACAGGCCGGTGTAGCCGCCGCCGACGATGCAGACGTCGGCCCGGTGTTCCCCTTGCAGGGCCGGCGCCAGCAGGGCATGGTCGCCGTCGTTGAAAAGGGCTTGTTCTATCCAGAAAGGGCGCATGGGCAGGGTACCTGTCGATAAAATGGCTAAGTTGGCTTAGGCCGCGGCGCGCAGGCGCGCGGCGTCTTGCATATAAGGGATGAAATGCAGCAGGTCCGGGGTGCGGAAGTCCGCGAGCTTGGCCTGGTCGTCCCAGCGCCGTAGCGCAATGGCCGCCGCCGCGTGCGGCAGGGCGGCGAACTGGAAGGCTTGCTCCATGGTGAAAATGCCGCCTTGCAGGGCCAGGCTGCGTCGCGAATCGGCCGACAAGGTGTCGAAATAACCGGTTTCGCTGACGCACAGGTAGCGCTTGGCATCGACGTGCAGCTTGATCGCATCCAGCGTGGCCGGGCCGAACAGCGGTCGCAGGAAGGGCAGGCAGCGGTACTGGTGCACGTCGTCCTTGCCCTGGCTGGTCGGGGTAGGGCCGAAGTCGTGCAGCAGGTGGCCGATGTCGTGCAGCAGGCAGGCGGTGATCAGCTCGCTATCGGCGCCGGCCTGTTCGGCAAAGCTGGCCGTTTGCAGCGCATGCTGCAATTGCGTGACCGGCTCGCCGTCGTATTGCTCGTGGCCCTTGTGCTGGAACAGGGCCACGATGTCGTCTATGCTAAGGCTCATGCTGGCGTCACTCCCAGGGCAGCGAATAGGTCTTGGTATTGCAGAAGCTCTTCATCGCTTCCAGCACGCCTTCCTTGTAACCAAGGCCGGAATCCTTGATGCCGCCGAAGGGCGTCAGTTCCAGCCGGTAGCCGGGCACCTCGCGCACGTTGACGGTACCGACTTCCAGTTCGCGCACAAAGCGCGTGATGTAGTCCAGGCGGTTGGTGCATACCGAGGACGACAGGCCGTAAGGGGTGGAATTGGAAATCCGTATCGCGTCGGCAATGTCCTTGCAGCGTATCACCGGCGACACCGGGCCGAAGGTTTCATCGGCCACCAGCTTGCAGTCGTAGGGCACGTGATCCAGCACGGTAGGCGCATACAGCGCCCCGCGCCTTTCATTGCCGAGCAGCAGCTTGGCGCCGTGCGCCACCGCGTCCTTGACCTTGGCCTCAAAGGCGATCGCCGCCGCTTCGTCGATCACGGTGCCCATGTCGTTATTGGCGTCCATAGGGTCGCCGTACTTGATGGCGCGGGTCTTGGCGCACAGCAGCTCGACGAACTGGTCGGCCACCGCTTCGTGCACGATCATCCGCTTGACCGCGGTGCAGCGCTGGCCGGAATTCTTGTAGGAGCCGGACACCGCCAATGTGGCGGCCTCTTCCAGGTTGGCGTCTTCCATCACGATGATGGGATCATTGCCGCCCAGCTCCAGCACCTGGCGCTTGTAGACCGCCTTGCCGGCGATGTATTTGCCTATCTGCACGCCGCCGGTGAAGGTGACCAGGTCGATATCGCTATTGGTCAGCATCTCGTCGGCGATTTCGCGCGGGTCGCCGGTGATCACGGAAAACATTTCCGGCGGCAGCCCGGCTTGATACAGGATGTCGGCCAGCAGCAGCGCCGAGAACGGCGTCTTTTCGGACGGCTTCAGCACCATGCGGTTGTTGGTGGCGATGGCCGGCGCCACCTTGTGCGCGACCTGGTTCAGCGGATGGTTGAACGGGGTGATGGCCGAGATCGCGCCCAGCAGCGGTTCGCGCAGCGTATACACCTTGCGCTGCTTGCCATGCGGCGTCAGGTCGCAGGAAAACACCTGGCCGTCGTCCACCAGGGCCTGGTTGGCGGCGAACAGGAATACGTCGCAGGCGCGCCCGACTTCATACAGGGTGTCTTTCTTGCACAGCCCGGCTTCGGCGGTGATCAGGCTGGAGATCGCCTCGGCATTGGCGCGCATGATGGCGGCAGCGCGCAGCATGATCTGGCTGCGCTCAAAGCGGGTCAGCCTGGACTTGTATTGTTTAGCGCTGCGGAAGGCATGCTGCACGTCCGCCAGGCTGGCCTTGGGTACGCTGCCCAGCAGGGCGCCGGTATACGGGTTGAACACTTCGATGCGGCGCTCATTGCCGACCAGCTCGCCGGCGATGCGCATTTTTTGGTGCAATAGCTTGCCCTGGCCTATTTCGCTTAAATCATTGAGTAGTGACATGTTGTTCCTCGTTTTCTGTATCGAAGGCCTGTGAAAATTTGCAGGCCGCAAGGTATAACAGGTAGGGCGTCAATAGCGCAGCGTATTGCGCCGCATGCGGCACTCACTTATCCGCTTGACGTCCCCAGGGAGCAATGCGCGCAGTCTGATTTGAGGTCGGCGCAATACGCTACGCTATTGACGCCCTACAAAAATTTACTGCGCCAGATTCAGCGCCAGGTGCAGCACGTCGAAGTTGCGCAGGCGGTGTTCTTTCGCCAGTCCGGTAATTTTGCGGTTCAGCATGATGGGCACGCGCTGCTCCGAGATGCCGCCGTGCGAGCGCAGCGGCACTTCCAGCCCGGACAGGTCATGCCGGCTGGCGCTGGTGCCGAGCACGGTCAGGCGCTCGCTGACGATCACCAGGTCGCCGATGCGGTCCTTGGGCAGTTCGAAGCGTTCGCTGGCCTGGCTGCGCGTCAGCACCAGCTCCACGCCCTGGATCGCGCGCAGCTGTCCCGCCAGTTCGAGCAGGTTGACGCCGCTGCCGGCGTACACGGTCGCATATGAGCCTAGCGCGCCGTGGTGCACCACGTACGGATCGGTGATGGGCAGGATCACCCGGGTTGTTCCCGCCCCCAGCGTCGCATCCAGCTCATCCTGCAGGTAGATCACATTCGGTTTGCCGGCCGCATCGGTCTTGGCGTTCATGCCGTGGTCGGCGGTCAGCGCGATGACGGCGCCGAGCGCATCCAGTTGCGCCAGGTAGCCGTCCATCATGGCGTAAAAGGCATTCGCGCCGGCCGTGCCGGGGGCGAACTTGTGCTGGATATAGTCGGTAGTGGATAAATACATCAGGTCGGGGCGCACCGTTTCCAGCAATTTCACGCCGGCGGCAAACACAAATTCCGATAACTCCGCGCTATACACGGAAGGGACCGGCATGCCGACCAGCTCCAGCACGTTTTCTATGCCGTTGTCGGCCAGCGTGGCCTGGTCGGCCTTTTCGGCCGAGAAGCAGATGCCGCGCATCTGGTGGCCGAGCAGGCTGCGCAATTTGTCTTTGGCCGTGACCACGGCCAGCTTGGCGCCGGCGTCGGCAAAGGCGGCCAGCACGGTGCCGGCGCGCAGGTATTTGGGGTCGTTCATCATGACTTCGGCATCGGCTTCGGCGTCGTAGAAATAATTGCCGCAAATGCCGTGTACGGACGGCGGTACGCCGGTCACGATGGAAAGATTATTGGGATTGGTGAAGCTGGGTACTACGCAGTCGCCCGCCAGGACCGTGCCCTGTTGCGCCAGTTTCGCCAGGAAAGGTGTGGCGCCGGCCTGGATCGCCTGGTTGATGTATTCCTGTTCGCAGCCGTCGACACAGACGATGACGACCGGTTGTTCCATCCTGCGGTAAGAGCGTCCATTGACGGTAATAGCGGTGGCAGACATTGTAAACCTTTCGTAGAGTGGCTTAAGGAGGCGTGTGTTAAGGAGCGGGAGGGCTGGCCCCGGCGTGCGCCCGGTGCATGCGGTTACGGCTATCCATCACGTGCTGCCGCATGATCGCGCCGGCGGCGTCGGCATCGCCGGAGGCGATCTTGGCGATGATTTCATGGTGCTCGCGGGTCGATACCGGCAGCGTGCCCTGCTGCGCCAGCGCGTTGCGGCGGTACAGGTTTAGCTCATTGACCAGGCGGCGGTAGGTGACCAGCAATTTCTGGTTGCCGGTGTGGCGCACCAGCATGTCGTGGAATTCCAGGTTCAAGGCGGAATAGGCGTCGACGTTTTTCTTTTCCACCATCTTGTCCATCTTTTCCAGCAGCGCGTGCAGCTCCTTGACCTGCTGTGGCGTAATGGAGACAGCGAGCTTGCGCCCGACCAGTTCGTCCAGCGCCGCGCGCACTTCATAGATCTCGTCGGCTTCTTCTACCGACACCTGGCGCACGAATACGCCGCAATTTTTTTCCTGCCGCACCAGGCCGGATTCTTCCAGCGAGCGGAAGGCTTCGCGCACCGGGCCGCGCGATACGCCCAGCTTCTCGGCCAGCGAGGCTTCATTCAATTTGGCGCCCGATGCCAGGTCGCCGGACAGGATCAGGCGCTCCAGTTCCCGCTGCACCAGCATGGGCAGGGAAGTCTGTTGTATGAGGGAAATTGTGTTGGTTTCTCGCTGCTTGCTCATATTAAATTCCGTTTAGTTGTTTGCACTTTATACCTGTAAGGTGTAGATTGTCAACAAAAGACAATCTACAATTTAATCAAACTGTCATAATTAGCTGGTATTATTTTTCACGTCTTGAGTCGGTTGTCCTGAAGCTGTTGCAGGCGCTTACTGTAATCGAAACTGGATAAAAACTCATTTCATAGAGTTGCAGGGCATAAAAGTTGTTCCCAAGTACAAACGAAATCTATTTACGTGGAGCAGTCGCAATGAAAAAAACAATACCGGCAGTCGTATTTGTGTCTCTAGGCATTTTTTCCGGCGTAGCCTGCGCCCAATCCTCAGTGACTGTGTACGGCGTCGTCGATGCTGGCTTGAGTCATGATAACAATGGCGGCCCGGCCGGCTCCGTATCCAGTCTGGATAGCGGCTTGCAATCCGGATCCCGCCTTGGTTTCAAGGGCACCGAAGACCTCGGCGGCGGCTTGAAAGCCAACTTCGTGCTGGAAATGGGGATCAATGTCGATAGCGGCGCTTCCGGCCAGGGTGCGGCATTCGGCCGTCAAGCCTTCGTCGGCCTTGCCGGCGATTTCGGCGCGGTGAATCTCGGTCGCCAAAAAGCAGTCACCTATGACATCATGGACGAGCTCGATCCATTCAATATCGGCTTGGCGGGCGATGCCGGCCGCTTGTTCCAGACCACTAACCGCAGAAACAACGCGATCACCTATTTCAGCCCAAATCTGAACGGCTTCAGCGGCAGCTTGCAATACGGTTTCGGCGAGGTTGCCGGTAATAACTCTGCTTCGCGCCTGGTCGGCTTGTCCGGCTCTTACGCGGCAGGGCCGTTCCTCGCTTCGGTGGCTTACGAAAAGATTAACGATGCAACCGGCGATGACGCCGCCAAGAAAACCCTGGTAGGCGCCACTTACAATTTCGGCGTGGCAAAAGCGCACGCCGCGTATGAGGCGAACAAGGGGACCGGCACGCTGGATACCCGCGTCTGGCTGCTGGGCGTGTCGGTGCCGGTTGGCGCAGGGGCAATTTTGGCAGACTATACGCGTGTTACGGACCAGGTCAAAGCCAATGCCAATGCGAACCAGATCGCCATCGGCTACAGCTATAACCTGTCCAAGCGCACCAATTTGTACACGTCTTTCTCGCGTACCGCGAATGACAGCGCGGTCGCCTATAACGCCGGCGCCAAAGGTGCGACCGACAAGCTGGTCGATGTTGGCATTCGTCACAAGTTCTGATATCCGGGCTGATGCCCCTAGTGCAGCCGGGTCCTGGTTTTCCAGGTGATGGAGTCCGGAGTACGGCTGATTTGTTTGTTAATGTATTGATGAAGGGAGTCTGCGATGAAACGTTCACTCTGTAATTTGCTGGGTATAAGCTCCACCATATTGGTGGCCGGCGGCCTGTTGAGCGCAGCTAGCGCTGTGGCCCAGCCTAAAACCGCCTTGCTGGTATATACCGCGATAGAAACCGATGCGATGAAACTGTACAAGGACGGCTTTGAAAAGGCCAACCCGAATATAGAGATACGCTGGGTGCGCGACTCCACCGGCGTCGTCACCGCCAAACTGTTGGCAGAAAAAGCCAATCCGCAGGCCGACGTCGTGCTCGGTGTGGCTGCCAGCAGCCTGGAGCTGCTGAGCCAGGAAAACATGCTGCTGCCTTACGAACCCAAGGGCTTCAAGGAATTGACGGCCGCCTATTCGGACAGCCGCCGGCCGCCGACCTGGACCGGCATGGACGTCTGGGGCGCGACCATCTGTTTCAACACGGTAGAGGCGAAGAAGATGAACCTGCCCAAGCCGGAAAGCTGGAAAGACCTGGCCAAGCCCATCTACAAGGGCAAGATCACGATGCCGCATCCAGCCTCCAGCGGCACCGGCTACCTGGACGTGACCGCCTGGCTGCAGACCATGGGCGACGCCGAGGGCTGGAAGTATATGGATGCGCTGCATGAAAACATCGCGCAATACACGCATTCCGGTTCCAAGCCCTGCAAACAGGCCGGCGCCGGCGAATTCCCGATCGGCATTTCCTTCGAATTCCGCGCCCACCAGGTCTTGCGCAGCGGCGCCCCGGTAGAGCTGATTTTTCCTAAAGAAGGCCTGGGCTGGGATATCGAAGCCAGCTCCATCATGAAGGGCAGCAAGAACCTGGACGCCGCCAAAAAGCTGGTCGACTGGATGGCCAGCAAGGAAGCCAACCAGATCAGCACCAACTGGTGGGCGATCGTCGCCTATCCGGGCCTGGCCAAGAAAATGGAAGGCATACCCGAAGGCTACGAAAAGATGCTGGTCAAGAACGACTTCACCTGGGCCGCCAAGAACCGCGAGCGCATCCTGAACGAGTGGAGCAAGCGCTATAACAGCAAGGCAGAACCGAAGTAAGTGGCAAGTAATATACCCTCGGTAGCCGGGCCGGATGGCGGCCAGCTACCGAGCGCAGGGTAAAAAATATATACGGAGGCCTAGGCCATGGACCAGCACGCAGATTATCTCGCCCTGAAGGGCATCTCTAAGTCGTTCGGCAATTTTAACGCCTTGCGCGATATCGACCTGAATATCGCCAAGGGCGAGTTCATCTGCTTCCTGGGGCCTTCCGGCTGCGGCAAGACGACACTGCTGCGTATTATTGCCGGCCTGGAAACCCAGGACTGCGGCCAGATTATCCAGGGCGGCAAGGAGGTATCCTGGCTGCCACCTATCAAGCGCGACTACGGCATCGTGTTCCAGTCGTATGCCCTGTTTCCCAATTTGACCATAGCCGAGAATGTCGCCTACGGCCTGGTCAACCGCCGCCAGCCCAAGGCTGCCATCGCGGCGCGGGTGCAGGAATTGCTGACCCTGGCCGGCTTGCCCGGCAGCGGTAAAAAATACCCGGGCCAGTTGTCCGGCGGCCAGCAGCAAAGGATAGCGCTGGCGCGGGCGCTGGCGACTTCGCCCGGCCTGTTATTGCTGGACGAACCGCTGTCGGCGCTGGATGCGCTGGAAAGGGTGCGCCTGCGCAGCGAAATCCGCCAGCTGCAGCAGCGCCTGGGGGTCACCACCATCATGGTCACGCACGACCAGGAAGAGGCGCTGACCATGGCCGACCGCATCGTGGTCATGAATCACGGCGTGATAGAACAGATAGGCACGCCGCAAGAGGTATATCTGCAACCGGGCTCGCCGTTTGTGGCCTCCTTCGTCGGCAAGGTCAATGTGCTGCGCGGCACTGCGCTGGGCGCCGGCCGCTTCCGCTTCGGCACGCTGGAATTTGAATGTCATTCGGATATGGGCGGTTTGCCGCCTGGGCATCCGGTAAAGATCTATTTGCGGCCCGAGGACCTGGTCGCCCGCGACGTCGACAGCCGCACCGAGCACAATGCCATGGCAGAAGTGCGCAAGATAGAATTCCTGGGCGCCTTCAGTTATCTGTCGGTGGCGCTGGAAGGCATGGAAGACCAGCCGGTCACCATGTCGATGTCGCTCAACCTGCTGAAAGAGTTCGATTTGCAGGTCGGCAGCCGCCGGCGCTTCGGCTTGCTGCCGGAACGGATACGCATTTTTGACGGCAACGTGAACGCTGGGAACAGCGCAGTCGCCAGCGCAGTCGCAGGTGCGGCATGAGCGGCCAGGCAAACACAGTCGCCGTCGCTGCCATTGCTGCTAATGAGGCAGGCGCCGCCGGCTACCTGGCGACGCACGGGGCCAGGACCGCTGGCCGGGGCCGCCAGCAAAGCCACTGGCATGACCGGGTCGCGCAAGGCTTGCTGGTGCTGGTATGCCTGGGGCTGGTGGCCTTCCTGTTGTTGCCGGTGCTGGTGATCCTGGTCAAGAGCGTGCAAGACAGGGACGGCGCCTACGTCGGCCTGCGCCAGTTCATCGACTACATGGCGACCCCGGCGCTGCGCCGTTCGGTGCTCAATACCCTGTTCATGGCTTGCAGTGTGACGGCACTGGTGATCCCGGCCGCCTTCCTGTTCGCCTATGCCTTGACGCGCAGCATGATGCCGGGCAAGTCCCTGTTCCGCACGCTGTCGCTGATCCCCATCCTGGCGCCGTCCTTGCTGGCCGCGATTTCCTTCATCCAGTGGTTCGGCAACCAGGGCGTGCTGAAAGGCATGCTGGGCGGGATGACGATCTACGGCCCGCTGGGCATGGTGCTGAGCGAATTCTACGGGGTTTTTTCGCATGCGCTGATGATCATCATCACTGCGCTGACCATGGCCGACGGCCGCCTGTACGAGGTAGCGGCGTCGCTCGGTACCAGCCGCTGGCGGCGTTTCTTTACGATCACCTTGCCGGGCGCGAAATACGGCCTGATCAGCGCGGCGCTGGTGGTGTTTACCTACACGGTCAACGACTTCGGCGTGCCGAAGGTGATAGGCGGCAATTTCAACGTCCTGTCCATCGACGTCTACAAGCTGGTGATAGGCCAGCAGGATTTCAACAAGGGCGCGGTGGTCAGCCTGCTGTTGCTGATGCCGGCGCTGCTCGCCTTCATCATCGACATCATCATCCGCCGCAAATTGCAGGCCCAGCTGTCTTCGCGCGCGGTGGCCTTCGTGCCGAAAAAGCGCCGCCTGTTCGACAGCCTGATGTTCGCCTACTGCACCCTGATCAGCCTGTTCATGCTGGCGGTGCTGGGCATGGCCGTGTACACATCGTTCATCAAGCTGTGGCCGTACGACCTGTCGCTCAGCCTGCGCCACTATTACTACGGCCTGGTCGAAGGCGGCATCCTGGAATCCTATTTCAACAGCGTCAAGCTGGCCTTCATGGTGGTCGCATGCGGCATCGTGACGGTGTTCGGCAGCGCCTACCTGACCGAAAAGACGCGTGGCCTGGACGGCATCCGTCCGGTGATCCGGCTGCTGGCGGTGTTGCCCATGGGGGTGCCGGGGCTGGTGCTGGGCCTGGGCTATATCCTGTTCTTCAACCAGTCCGGCAACCCGCTCAACTTCATGTACCACGGCATGGCGATCCTGGTGGCCTCCACCGTGATCCACTACTACACTTCCAGCCACCTGACCGCGGTGACGGCGCTGAAGGCCATCGACAATGAGTTCGAGGCGGTCTCGGCCTCGCTCAAGGTGCCGTTTTACAAGACCTTCTTCCGCGTCACGGTGCCGGTTTGCCTGCCGGCTATCCTGGATGTGGGCCGCTACCTGTTCGTGAATGCGATGACGACCATTTCCGCCGTGGTATTCCTGTATTCGCCGGACACCACCCTGGCCTCGGTCGCCATCCTGAATCTGGAAGAGGCCGGCGACATCGGTCCGGCGGCCGCGATGGCGACCCTGATCGTGCTGACCTCGACGGCGGTATGCCTGGTCTACGCGCTGCTGACCCGGGTGCTGTTGCGAAAGACCCAGGGCTGGCGCAGCCGGTCTTGAATTTTTCTGACTATTTCCCTGATGATTTGCCCGATGACTACAATAAGGAGAGACACCATGAGCTTAGTGAGCCGCGACCCCATCCTGCTGACCCCCGGCCCCCTGACCACTTCACCGCAAACCAAGAACGCCATGCTGCGCGACTGGGGATCGTGGGATGCTTCCTTCAATGCGGTGACCGCCAAGGTGCGCCAGCAATTGCTGGACATCATCAGCGGCCATCAGACCCACGTCTGCGTGCCCATGCAGGGCAGCGGCACCTTCTCGGTGGAAGCCGCGGTCAATACCCTGGTGCCGCGCAACGGCCACATGCTGGTGCTGATCAATGGCGCCTACGGCAAGCGCCTGGCGCGCCTGGTCGAGCTGATGGGCCGCCAGGTATCGGTGTTTGAAACGGCGGAAGACGTGCCGACCACCGCCCAGGACGTGGACCGCCTGCTAGCCGCCGACAAGAGCATCACCCATGTCGGCCTGATCCACTGCGAAACCAGCACCGGCATCCTGAATCCGCTGGCCGATATCGCCGAGGTCGTCGCGCACCACCGCAAGGGCCTGATCATCGACGCCATGAGCTCCTTCGGCGCGCTGGAAATCAATGCGCAAAAGATCCCGTTCGACGCCGTGATCGCCGCCAGCGGCAAGTGCATAGAGGGGCCTCCCGGCATGGGTTTTGTGCTGGTGCGCAAGGATGTGCTGGAAAAATGCGCCGGCAATTCGCAATCGCTGTCACTGGACCTGCACGACCAGTGGGTGTATATGGAAAAAACCACACAGTGGCGCTTCACGCCGCCCACCCATATCGTGGTGGCCTTCCATGAGGCGCTGAACCAGTTCTTCGCCGAAGGCGGCCAGCCGGCCCGGCTGGCGCGCTATACCAAAAATTACGAGACCCTGATGGCGGGCATGCAGGAGCTGGGCCTGAAGCAATTCCTCAAGCCCGAGATCCAGGCCCCCATCATCGTCACCATACACGCGCCGGCCGACGTCAAATACAATTTCAAGGACTTCTATGAAAGCGTGCGCGACAAGGGCTTCATCCTGTATCCGGGCAAGCTGACCCAGGCCGAAACCTTCCGGGTCGGCTGCATAGGCGCGATAGGCCAGGCCGAAATGCGCATGGCCGTGCACGCGGTGCGCGACGCGCTGCAAGAGCTGGGCATCAGCCGCAAGGCCGTCGAGTAATTAGCGGCCTCTAAATAAGCTACATCAAAATAAGCTGCATCAAAGTGCCGCAGCGCGAGACGGACGGGTTGCGGCACTTAAAATTAGTCGCTGCATGCTATTTGCTACCTGCTACGCAGGGGCCACCTGCCCAGCACCGAGTAGGGACGGTTTTGGTTGATGTGGCGTCGCAACAGCACAAACTCGTGCACGCCCCATTCGATGGGCTCGACCGTATGGGCGGGAACTTGCCGGTAGTCATATAGCAAGGTCACGTGAGGTTTGAAACTTCCTCGCACTCCCTTGAACCTGGTATGGCTCAAAGCCTCTATCAGTCCTTGTTGCAGTGTTTCCAGGCCGATGACACCTTCGTCGCCGCAAAGAACAAAGGGATACCCTCCCGATAAGCGGGATTGGTAACGGAAGCTCAATACATTGTTGAACTGAACCTTGAATGCATGCTGCGCAAGCTGTGAAGCGGCCGCTGTAGCGTCAGGCAAATCTAGCGGCAGTCCGACATGATTGCCCAGGCTAAAAAGCGAAATATGCAGCTGTCCTGCCGGCAGAGCTAAGCCTCGCAAGGCATGCTGGAAGCGAAGATCTTGGGCGAGCTGTCTAATGCGGGCAGCAGCGGAAGCTTCCGGCATGACCGCAAAAAATAATTTATCAGTTGGATCAATAGGAACCCTTGGCTTTGGTGAAGAACCGAAACCAAGCAACGACATCTGTTCTTGCATATGTCTTTGCATATGTCTTTGCATATAGCGCGCCTCCCAAAAATCGACAGCATACGGCGTTCTGTGGCTAAAGCTCTCAAGAAGAACGGTTGCAGCAGCTTATCCGCTGATCTGCAACAGCCAGCATGACTCAAGTGTAGCGCAATTCGTGGCAGACATCCGTGCACGACCTGGCCGGTACAAGTGGCCGGCTCAAGCAATGAACAGAGATGATGCCTGAGCGTATTACGCTTGCCACCCGGTAACGCCAGCCTGTTATTTTCTTATGCCGATG
>JAZJYH010000094.1:0-5225 GCA_040390485.1 Pseudomonadota bacterium | reverse complement strand
GTCACTCAGCAACTGGGGGCATGATGTCGGATATCCTGAACAAAATCCTCGATGTCAAAAAAGACGAGGTCGCGGCGGCCAAAACGCACCGCTCCCTGGCCAGCTTGCGCGGTGAAGTGGAATCCGATCGCGAAGCCCGAGCCGGCCTGCGCGGCTTCGAGGCCAGCCTGCGCGGCAAGATTACCGCCGGCCAGGCCGGCGTGATAGCAGAGATCAAAAAAGCTTCGCCATCCAAAGGCGTATTGCGCGCAGACTTCCGTCCTGCGGATATCGCGGCCAGCTATGCGCAGCATGGCGCCGCCTGCCTGTCGGTGCTGACCGATGTGCAATTCTTCCAGGGCTCGCCCGAATACCTGCAGCAAGCGCGCGCCGCCTGCAATATTCCAGTATTGCGCAAGGACTTCATGATAGACCCCTACCAGGTCTACCAGGCCCGCCACTGGGGCGCCGACTGCATCTTGCTGATCGTCGCCGCGCTGGACCCCGGCCTGATGGCTGAACTGGAAGCTTGCGCCGCTGAGTTGGGCATGGGTGTACTGGTGGAAGTGCATAACGGCGAGGAGCTGGATGCCGCGCTGAAATTGAAGACGGCAATGCTGGGCATCAACAACCGCAACCTGCGCACTTTTGAAGTATCGCTGGACAATACGCTGCAGCTGCTGCCGCGTATTTCTGCCGACAAGCTGATCATTACCGAATCCGGCATCATGAATGGCGACGACGTAAAGCGTATGCGCGATGCGAACGTGCATGGTTTCCTGGTCGGCGAGGCCTTCATGCGCGCCGACAATCCCGGGCAGGAATTGCAGCGCCTGTTTGGCTGAGCATCACGTCGCCACCTCCGAAAAAAAAGCCGCATCGAATCTCACTGATCGATGCGGCTTTTTTTAGCTGATGGGCACCAGCTATGCCTTGCGCCCTTTGACCAGGCTAGGGCGATAGGCCTGCAACGCATGGGCGGACTTGCGCCTGCCTGCCGCCTTCGTATCATCCGCCGGCGCAAACTGCAAGGCCGGCACATCATCCGCCTGCAGGCGCGCATCCGCGCTGAACAGTTCATCGCGGCGGAAAGCATGGATCTGCACGGTCGCCCCCACCGGGTAGCGCGACAATACGCCATTCAAGCCGTCGGCAACATCGGCGGCAGTAACCCGCAAGCCGTTGATCGCCACCAGCACATCGCCGGCCGACAAACCGGCGCGGTGCGCGGCGCGGCCCTCGTGCACATTGGCCAGCTTGGCGTCATTGCCGTCGCGCACGACCCTGACTCCCAAGCCGGCCTTCGCTGCATTGCGCTTGTCTTCCAGCGTCACGCCAAAGTCCGCATACAAACTTGCCAGCGGCAAGTCTTCGGTGCCGCGCACATAACGGTCGAAGAAACGTTTCAGCTTCAAGCCGGTCACTTGTTCTATCAGCGCTTCGATTTCGTTTTCAGGCAAACCCTGCTGTTTGCCGGACAAGGCTTTCTGGTAGAAATCCCGGCCGTAGGCCTGCCACAGTGCGCGCATCACATCGTCCAGCGATTTCTTGCCGCCGGTCTCTGCGCGTATCGTCAGATCCAGCCCCAATGCCACCAGCGAACCCTTGGTGTAGTAATTGACGATCGCGTTCGGCGAATTTTCATCCTGGCGGTAATACTTGGTCCACGCGTCAAAGCTGGATTCCGCCACACTCTGTTTGCTGCGGCCGGACCCGCGGGTCACCGCATTCACGGTTTTGGAGATCAGCTTGAAATACGCATTTTCATCAATGATGCCGGAACGTACCAGCATCAGGTCGTCATAGTAGCTGGTAAAGCCCTCAAACAGCCACAGCAGGCTGGTGTAGTTCTCTTGCTGCAGATCGTAGTCAGCAAAGGCCGCGGGCTTGATGCGCTTGACGTTCCAAGTATGGAAATATTCATGGCTACACAGGCCCAGGAAATTGCGGTAGGCATCGCTCATCTCCGCCTGGTGCCTGACCGGCAAATCATTGCGCGAACACACCAGCGCAGTTGATGCCCTATGCTCCAGGCCGCCATAACCTTCGCCGACGACCATCGTCATGAACACATAGCGGTCCATAGGCGCGCACTTGGTCCTTGGTTCAAAGAAGGCAATCTGCGCTTCGCAGATTTTTTGCAAATCTACCAGGATGCGTGGCAAATCCAGGTTGGGTACCTTGCCGGTGACAACGAAGTCGTGCGGGATGCCGCAAGCCTCAAACGTCGCCAGTGCAAACGTGCCCATTTCCACGGGTTGGTCGACCAGCGCATCATAGTTTTCCGCGATATAGGTGCCGAAGCCGTAACGCCGGGCTTTCAGTTCCGGCAGCGAGGTCGCAACACGCCAGGCCTTGCATGCCTCGTCGCCGGCCCTTTGTATATCCACGACATGAGGTGAAGATTCCTGTCCCAGCACACGCAGGAACACACTGGTGCCGTTGAAGAAGCCATGGTTCTGGTCAAGGTGGGCGGCGCGCACCGACAAATCCCAGGCGTAGACTTCATATTCCACCGTCAATACGCCGGAACATGGAGCGGCCTGCCAACTGTCTTTATCCAGTTTTTTCAGGGCGATTTTCTTGCCGTCGCAATGCGCGCGTATGCCGACTATATGGCGGGCAAATTCACGCACCATATAGCTGCCGGGTATCCAGGCCGGCAATGCCAGCCGCTGGCCTTCCGGCGCGGGCGCGGCAAGCTGCAGGCTCACCTGGAACAAATGGCCCGCCAGATCCTTGGGGATGATCGCATACTGGATGGGATGGAGAGTTTGTTTGCTATGCTGGCTTTTGGCCGTTGCTGTCGTCTTGTTTTGCAAGATTTTCTTCATGCTGAACATTCTTTCTGTAGAGACTATTCTTGTTTCTTTTTTTTACCGCTATTTCATGAGCTGCATTATTAGTTAAGTTCACTGGCGCAGGTTCGCCGCAATGAAAGTAAACGCCAGCGCCGTCACCACCACGCAAGTCAGGCGGAAGCGCAGGTCGGCAAACCAGCCAGGCAAGTTATATCCGTTGTACAGGCGCTTATCCACCCGGTACAGGACAACAAAGCCGACGATCTGCACCAGAAAGCCAAGACCGGCGTCGACCGTCATCGCGCACCATGCAATCAGGCTGGGCAGCACGCCCCATAGCAAGGCTTGCCTGATCTCATCGGAGGGTTTATTCGGCGACATCAGCGCGATCCCCCATTGCAGGCCGCCGCGAAATGCCAGGATGGCGATACCGTAAGCCAGTTGCGCCTTGATCAGATAGGGCAACCAATCAGGATGAAATATCCAGCACGCCAAACTAAGAAAAACAAAGGGGATCAAGCCGGAGAAACCTAATTGGTTTGCCAGGCGCTTATTAAAAAAATCCATGTCTGAGGCTGGTAAATAATGTGGGATGGATGCTGCATATTTTGATAATTTTTATTGCAACTCAGGCATCCGAAAGCCGCCTGTATCCGGCCGGCCCAAAAGAACCGCGATGCCCGGCAATACGCAGGACTTCCGCCGCGAGCCAATAAATCTTTTACGGCTGCTATTTTATGAGGAAACCCAACTATTAGATATATTCTGCCTGCCCTATATGCGACAAAAAATTCAATTTTGCCGTTAAAAAAATGTTATCTATCTTCAAAAGCCGTCTAATTTCCTTTTCGGAAACATAATATAAGCGTAATCTGTCTATCAGGAGACACCTACTTCCATAGCCTGATGTTGAAGCTCTATAAAAAATGACATCGAATTCCATGCTGCAAAAATTCCGGCAATCCCTTACCTGCATGGCCCGCGCGTTCTGCTGTGCAGTATTCCTGCTAGTCCATGCAGTCGGCACACCTGCCGCAGAAGCCGAGCATGGGCGCACAACGCTGGCCTTGATGCTGGTGTCTTATCACGCCGGGCTAGCATGGAGCGATGACCAGGTCGAAGGCGTCCGGCAAGCACTGGCTGGCGAGCCCGTAGACCTGCGCATAGAGTACATGGACACCCGCCACGTGGCGCCAAGCGCAGCCTATTACCGGCAACTGGAGCAACTGCTGTTGACCAAGTACGCGGACTCGCCGCCTGCCATCTTGCTGGCGAGCGACGACAATGCACTGGACTTCGCTTTGCAATTGCGGAAAACGCACTTCGCGGACATTCCCATCCTGTTCAGCGGCATAGGGAATACCCGGAAAGAAAGTTTAAAAAATTCCGCCCGCGTGGCTGGCGTGTTCGACAGCGTGGATGTGCATAAAAATATAGACTTGCTGACCCGCCTGCGTCCGCAGACCAAGAGACTGCTGTTCATCCACGACGATAGCCGCACCGGTCGGATCCAGCTGGAAGAGGTTCAAAAAATTGCCCCGCGCTGGCCGCAGTACAAGTTTGAATATCTTGGCGGCATGTCTGCCGAAGCAATACAGCAAAAGCTGGCCGGCCTGGATGACAGCGATATGGTCTTCATGCTGTCTTTTACCCGGGATACGGACGCTCGCGTATTCAGCCGCAATGAAGCAACCGCCCTATGGGCGGCATCATCGAAGGCGCCGCTGGTGGCGCAGCGGGATACAGACATGCTGCCCGGCGTGCTGGGAGGCGTCCTGGTAACCGGAAAATATCAGGGAAAAACCCTGGGAGAGCTGACCCGGAAATGGCTGCACGGCACACCGATAGAGCAATTGCCGCTGCTGGAGAGCGTCGCCGCGCCAAGCTTCGATTATGCGATGCTGCGGCGCTGGAAAATAGACGCGGCCGACTTGCCGGCCGGCAGCAACATTGTCAACAAGCCGGCCGGCTTGCTGGAAATATCGGACCGTTCTTTCAGCCTCATCCTGTCGATACTGATCAGCCTGATGGTGATCATTGCCTTGCTGCTGTTTTTGCTTCAGACAAAAAGGCGCAGCCAGCTCGCATTGCAGAGGAGTGAAAAAAATTACCGGGAATTGTTCGACTCCAGCAGCGAAGCCATCTTCATCCATGACACCCATACCGGCGCCATCCTCGACGTCAACCAGCGTTTTTCCATGCTATACGGCTTCCCGCGTGATTCTGTGTGCGAACTGACGATAGAAGACATCAGTGCCGGCGTTGCTCCATATACGCGGGCGGAAGCATGGGCCTGGCTAAAAAAGGCCAGGGATGAAGGGCCGCAATTATTCGAATGGCATGCCAGGCAATACGACGGCAGCCTGTTCTGGGCCGAGGTTTCCCTGCATCTGGAAGAGATCAACGGCATACAAAGGGTGGTGGCCTCCGCACGGGACATCACAG
>JAZJYH010000093.1:0-16688 GCA_040390485.1 Pseudomonadota bacterium | reverse complement strand
CCCCGTATCTCTATCTTCCTAGGCTTAGCCTGCTCAGCCTTAGGCACCCGCAAAGTCAGCACCCCATCTTTCAAATTTGCGTCTATGCCCGCGCTGTCCATTTCCCGGCTCAGCGTAAAGGTGCGCCTGTATAGCGGTTCGCGCACTTCGGCGTGGTGCAGCTTGAAGCCCTCCGGCACCTGTATCTCGGCCTCGGCCTCGATAAACAGCTGGTTGCCTTCGACCCTGATGTCCAGCCTTTCCTTGGAGACGCCGGGCAGGTCGGCGATGACGGTGACGCCTTCGGCGTCTTCAAAGATGTCGACATGCGGTGCTACCGTGTTCCTGCTTTTTTGCAGAGGGCCGGTTTTTCCCGGTTCGCGCATAGCGACGTCGGTCTTTGCGTCGGCCTTCGCGTCGGTCTTCACGTTGGTCCTCAAATTGTTAGCCATGATTTTCTCCTGCGGATATATTGCCTGTGGCTTGCCGGCCTATTGATGGACAGGGATAGACCTCGGCTTGGACGACACGCGCTTGTGCACGGTGATGTGCAGGCAACCATCTACATAGCGGGCTTGCACCTGATCCGGGTCGGCGTCCGGGGGCAGTTCCACCACGCGGCGGAAGGGGCCGGTTTTCCTTTCCCTGGCATATACGTGCACGTCATTCCTGTCTTGCTGCGTGACACTCTTGCGTTCGCCCGAGATCGTCAGCAAGCCATTGTCGATGGTCGCCTGCAACTTGCCGGCTTCGACGCCGGGCAAGAAGGCGACGATCTCGAAGGTGTCGTCGGTGCTGCCGATATTGAGCGGAGGAAAGCCGCGCACGTCGGCCCGGATACTGGAGGCGATGCCGAAATTGCGGAAGATCTCGTCTATCTGGTCGCGGAAGGTATCCAGGTCGCTGTGGAAATTGCTACCGTAGAGTGTCGTGTTCATCGTCAATTCTCCTGTGTGAAGGCGAAGCAATGGATGAAGCTGCCGCCTTGTCGATGGCCGGAGCGTGTTTTTTTGACCTTGCGTCGTCAAGATAAGAGCGGGCAGCGGCTTTTCAAGAACGCCGCGCGGCTTTGTTTGATTGAAATTTTTAATGGACGGCCAGGTTGTTGTTGTGTCGTGCTATGGCGCCAGGCAGATGCGGCCCTGAGCATGCAGCGCATGCCCTTTATCCGCACAGCTTGCCGGCGGGCCGGCAAGCGAAAACTTATTCTTTGGAGGCAAAGCGCTTGGCCGCTTCCTTGACTTGCGACTGGCATTCATTGAGCTCCTTGACCAGGGGCTGGCTGCGCTCTATGGCTTGCTTGTCGCCGCGTATAAGTTTCGTGATTTCAGCGAAATACTGATCTTCAACCGCTCTCCAACGATTAAGAGCAGAACGAAATTCCTCCCATTTTTCGTCCATATCTACCTCCGTAATCACGGGCAATATGCGGTCGCTACCGGAAAACCTGAAAACCTGGCAAGCGATACGGCTATGCTATTGCCCGCGCGTGCTATACAAAAAAATACTCCGGTCCTGTGCCGTCAATGATGCTTGGTCTTGCCTGTAGACATTTTGTGGCTTGCCTCCGATGCCTGTTTCATCGCGGCAATCCTGCCGGCATCCAGGGCTTCTGCCATCTGCTGGGTGGTCTTGGTCAATTGCTCGTAGCTGACCTTGGCGCCGTCGATGACGGTTTTCATCATGGCGACGGTGGGCTTTGCTTCTTCCGGCATGCTGCTGACCAGGCCGTCTATCAATGCGCTGGTTTTTTCTGTTGCCTCAGTGACTTCGCTCTGTGCGATCTGGCTCATCTGGGCCTGGAATGAGGAAGCTATATCCACCCATTGCCGGCTATACGATAGGGCCCGTTCCAGGCGCGGCTGGAACTGTGCATTGGCGATGGCCATCCATTGTTGCGGATCTTTCGCCGCTGCCAAGTCTTGCATGGCAGCAGTAGTTTGAGCCAGGGAATCTTTCATTGTGTTCATATTGAGTTCGGCCAGGCGGCGTCCGCTGTCGCTCGCTTTACTGCTCGCCTCGGTCCACCAGTCACGCTGGACCTGCAACAAGGCCATGCTCAGCTTGGTTAATTCATTTTGAGCCTGAGAATCCATACAGTACCTCCTTCAATAAAAAATGGAAAACAGCAAACCAGGCGCCGCTCAAAATTGCTCGTGCCTTTGCTTTCTTGTTATCTTTGCCACCCGAGTTTTCATCTTAGTCCGCATCCAAAAAATTGCTACGGGATCCGGTTCTTTTATGTAAAAAAGCGTGACAGTGCTTGCCTTATTGGAAGCCAAGATAAAGTGGGGCAGGGAAGGGGCAAGGACCTGCGGCGCGGGCGAGCCTGCCCACGACCATGCGCCGCCGGCCATGCCTGGAATGGTTTAATGCCGGGAAATTTTTTGCGGGATCGCGACGCGGATTCTCTGCCGCCGGTCTCCCATCAGCGTGCGCAATTCGGCGATGCTGAGTTCGCTGACTTCCTGCATGCGCAGCAGCAACCATGCACCTATCGGCTGGGCATGCAGGCGGATTTGCCGGATCAAGGGGCGGGATATGGCCAGCACGCGGGATAGCGCGGCGTCGTCGCGCAAGTGCAGTTTTTCCCTGATGGTATTCAACAAGCGATTGGGGTCGTAGCTTGCCTTACTGAAAGAAGATGTCCTTACTGGCTTCATCGTGATACTCCATTGCAACCGGCCCGAGGGCCGTGTTTTTCTCCAAGGAGAATATAGGGATGGGTGCAAAAAAAATCAATACGCCGTTTGCCAATTTTTTTTTGCGCGCCGCGAAGTTGCAGACCGGAAAGGCGTATGCTGCTGCAGTTCTTGATAAGTTCTTGATAAGTTCTTGATAGAATCAGACCTTCAGAAAAAAACCGTCGCCACGAAAGGCCAGCAATGAAGCACACCGATACCGAACAGCAGCGCCATGCACTCGCCAGCTTGGAGGCGAAGACGCCTTTCCTGTGGATCAATCCCGGCCGCACCGCGGTCGATGCGGCCTTGTCCAGTGTCAGTGTGAGCGTCGGCGCGGCCGATGTGCAAGGGGCCGGCGAGCGGCTGCAGCGCTTCGCGCCGCTGCTGGCGCAATTATTTCCGGAACTCGCCGCCAGCGGCGGCATCATCGAATCCGAACTGATCGCCGTGCCGCATTTGCAGCAAGCGTTGTCCGCGCCGGCCGACGCCGGTGGCCAAGGTGGCCAGGGTGCCCAATGGTGGATCAAGGCCGACCATGCCCTGCCGATTGCCGGCTCGATCAAGGCGCGCGGCGGCATCCACGAAGTGCTGGAGTTTGCCGAAGGCCTGGCCACGGAGCACGGCATCATCGATGTACAAGCTGATGGCCGGCAATTGGCGGCGGCGCTGGTAGCGGCGCCGGCGCGCAGCCTGTTCGGGCAATATACGGTGGCGGTGGGCTCCACCGGCAACCTGGGCCTGAGCATAGGCGTGATCGCTTCCGCGCTGGGCTTCAAGGCGGTGGTGCATATGTCGGCCGACGCCAAGCAGTGGAAGAAGGACAGGCTGCGCAAGCGCGGCGTGCAGGTAGTGGAGCACCAGGGCGACTATGAAAAGGCGGTTGCCGCCGGGCGCAGCGAAGCGCAGGCCGATCCGCACTGCTATTTCATCGACGACGAGCATTCGCTGTCGCTCTTCCTCGGCTATAGCGTGGCCGCGTCGCGCCTGCGCGAACAATTCGCCCGCCAGGGAATCTTGGTCGACGCCCAGCATCCACTGTTCGTGTATCTGCCCTGCGGCGTGGGCGGCGCGCCGGCCGGGGTCAGCTTCGGCCTGAAACAGGTGTTCGGCGAGCACGTGCATTGCTTTTTCGCCGAGCCGGTCGCTTCGCCCTGCGTGCTGCTGCGCATGCTGTACCCGGAGCGCCCCGGCGTCTCGGTCTACGACATCGGCCTGGACAACCGCACCGACGCCGACGGCCTGGCCGTGCCGGTCGCTTCGGAACTGGCGGTCGAGGTGATGCGGCCCTTGTTGTCCGGCATCTTCACCGTCGAGGACGATAGCTTGTTTCGCTACCTGTACCAGTTGCAGGCCAGCGAAGGGATACAGATAGAACCGTCGGCCGCCGCCGGTTTTGCCGGACCGCAGTTGCTGCAGGATAGCGAAGCGGGGCGGCAATACCTGGCGCAGAATGGGCTGGTGCCGCTCATGGCCCAGGCCACGCATGTGTTATGGACCACCGGCGGCCTGTTTGTGCCGGACGATGAATATGCCGGCTTCCTGGCCCGCGGCAAACGCTTGTGCGCGGCTTGAGCCGCTACTGACTTGGATTTGCAGCATCTATAATGCAGGCAGCCCACCCGCTGCCAACAAATAGAACGAAGAAAACCAAGGAACTGCCATGAACCGCTACACGCAAGCCGGCTGTACCGCCCTGGTGACCGGGGCCGCGTCGGGCCTGGGCAAGGGCCTGGCCGATGCCTACGCCGCGCGCGGCCTGCACGTGGTGTATGCCGACATCAATGAAGCCGGGGTGCTGGCCGCCACCGCTGCCGCCGGCCCGAATTGCATCGGCGTGCAGCTGGACGTGGCCGATGCCCATGCCTGCCTGGCGCTGATCGACGAGATCGTGGCGCGCCGCGGCAGGCTGGACCTGCTGATCAATTGCGCCGGCTACGCGGTGGCCGGCGAGACGCAAAACACCACGGTGGACGACTGGCGCCGCATCGTCGACGTCAACCTGCTGGGCAATGTGCATTGCGCGGTGCATGCCTACAAGCAGATGGTGCGCCAGGGTGGCGGCCAGATCGCCACCATCGCCTCGCTGGCCGGCCTGCTGCCCATGCCGATGTCGTCGCCGTACGCCACCACCAAGGCGGCGCTGGTCAATTTTTCGCATACCCTGCGGGCCGAGGGCCAAGCCCTGGGCGTGCAGGTCGGCGTGGTCTGCCCCAGTTTTATCGACACTGCCATCTTCGACCATGCGCATTACCGCGAGGTGGACCAGCAAGGCTTGCGTAGCCTGATCCCGCTGCCCTTGCTGACGGTGGAGCAGGCGGTGCGCAAGATGCTGGCCGGGATAGACGCCAACCGGGCCACCGTGGTCTTCCCCCTGCATGCGCACCTGCTGTGGTGGGGCCAGCGCCTGCTGCCGGTGATGTCCAATCCGGTGCACAAGCTGCTGATGAAAAAGGCGCGGGCGCTGAGAAAAAAATGAAGCCGGCCTCGCTATGCTAGGCGCGCGCGGCGATGACTTCAATTTCCAGCAAAAATCCCGGCCTGACCAGGGCCGGCACTATCAGCAGCATCGAGGCTGGACGCGCCTCGCCCAGGAAGCGGCTGCGGATGCGCGCATACTCGGCGATGTCGGCCTCGTGTTTCAGGTAGTGGGTGATCTTCACCACGTCGGCGATGCCCATGCCGGCACGGTCCAGCATGGCCAGGATGTGCTGCCAGGCCAGTTCCGCCTGGCCGGCCATGGTGTCCGGCAAGCTGCCGTCCAGCGCCAGGCCGGGCGTGCCGGCGGTGATCAGCCAGGTGGCGCCGGGCGGCACTTGTACCGCGTCGCTGTAAGTGCCTATCTGTGCCGCTACGCCGATGTTGTGCTGAAGGTTCCTCTGTGCTTCCATCTTTGACTCCTTATGGGGGTGGATACCGGATAGGTATGGACAGCATTGTCGGCCAGGTGTAACGTGGACGTTTCAGCCAAGGATGAACTATGCGCGACGAACCCGACATCTCGAATATCTCCAGCATCGCCACCTTGCTGGCCGACCCGGCGCGCGCCAAGATACTCTGGACCCTGATCGACGGCACCACGCGTCCGGCCGGGGAGCTGGCCTTTGCCGCCAATGTCTCGGCGCAGTCGGCCAGCGCGCATCTGGCAAAGCTGGTGGAAGGCGGCTTGCTGGTGTCGGAAGCATTGGGGCGGCACCGTTATTTTCGGATCGCCAATGCCGATGCGGCGCGCCTGATAGAGAGCATGGCTTCCTTCAGCGCCGCCGCGCCGGCCAGGACGCCGCGCAGCCCGGCGCTGGTGAAGCGCATGCCCGGCCAATTCCTGCAAGCCAGGACTTGCTATGACCATCTGGCCGGAGAGACCGCGGTGCAGGTGCTGGAGGCGATGCTGAAAGCCGGCTGGCTGCTGGCCGAGGGGCAGGACTTTACGTTGACGCGGCTGGGCGAGAAAAAACTGGCGGCGCTGGGCATAGACCTGGCCGCGGCCAAAGCCGGACGGCGGGTATTTGCCCGCGCCTGCGTCGACCTGACCCAGCGCCGGCTGCACCTGGGCGGCACCCTGGGGGCGGCGCTGTTGGACCTGTATGTGGAGCAGGGCTGGATACTGCGCGCGCCGCGCTCGCGCGTGGTCAGCATCACGCCCAAGGGGCATGCGGCCTTCAGGGAGTTGTGCTAGCCGGAGGTTGCTAAACCAGCCCGACGTTGCTAAACGAGCCCAATATCGCGCGCCCTGGCGCCGCTGAAGATACGCTCCAGCTGGCCCGCGTTCAAGCCGTACATGCGGCCAAACAAGCCGCCGAAGAGGGCGCGGTATTCGTTCAGCACCGGGTAGTCGCGGTTCTGGAACAGGGTAGCCTGTTCCACGCGCTGCTGCTCTCCCAGCACTTGCCCGCCGTGGATGCCGCCGCCCAGCACCCAGTACACGCTGCCGTGCCCGTGGTCGGTGCCGCGGTTGCCGTTTTCGCGGAAGGTGCGGCCGAATTCACTGACCACGACCACGACGGTGTCCTTCCAGTCGCCGCCCATCTCTTGCGCAAAGCCGGCCAGGCCGCGCCCCAGTTCGTCCAGGCGTCCCGCCAGGTAGCCGGTGGCGCCGCCCTGGCCGACGTGGGTGTCCCAGCCGCCGACGTCGACGAAGCCTAGCTGGTATTTGTCCTTCATCAGCTTGGCGATGCGGCGCGCTTCCAGCTCAAAGCCCTTGGTGGTGATCGCATTGCGGTTGGCGGCGTCCATTTCGCCGGCCATTTCGCGCATCACCTCGTCGCGCACGACAAAACCCTCATTCACCTGCTGCGCCAGCGGCGTGCCCTGGTACATGGCGGCGATCAGCTTGCTTTGCCGCACGTCGACCGCCGGTTTGCCTATGTTGCGCAAGGCCGTATTCGGGATCTGCACGCCGCCCTGCATGATCAGCGGCAGCTGGTCGGTAAAGGAGATCGCGGCGGCCTTGTCGGCATTCAGCGTGGCGGCCAGCCGGTTCAGGAAGCCGGAGCGGTAGTCGCGGCTACGCTCCAGCGGCTGGCCCAGCTCTATGCTGTCCTGGGTTTCAAAATGGCTGCGCGAGACGTCGTCCGTCCCTGCAAAGGGAATGAAGGCGGCCTGGCCGCCGGTAAATAGCGGATAGATGCTGTCGCGCAGCGCCGGGTGCAGGCCCCAGTCGGCATTCAGCGCCAGCGCGGAATTGAGTTCGCTGCTGGGGCGCGGTATGGCGATATTCGGGCGCGCTTCATAATAGAATTTGCTGGAGACGGGCACCAGCAGGTTGGCCGCATCATAGCCGCCGCGCAGGAAGACGAACAGCAGGCGGGTGCTGGTGGCTGGCGCTGCCCACAACTGGCCGGCCAGCGACGCCAGCGGCAGGGCGGCGAAAGATTTGAGCAGGGAGCGGCGTTTCATCTGGTTTCCTTTGGGCTTGCGTTCGGTTAGCGGTGCATGATTTCCGGCGACGACAGCAGGAAGGTATTCCATTCCTGCGGCGAGCCGGCCTGGTCCAGCACTTGGCGCGTGGCCGGGCTGAGCGTCTTTTGCAGGGATTGGTAATACAGGGCATTGGCCAGTTGCGGGAAGGCGGCCCTTTCCTGCGGCTGCGGGCCGTCGGTCTTGAACAGGCCGGCATTGCCCGAGCCTATCGCCTTGGCGATTTCAAAGCGGGTATTCATCTGGCCGGGGCTGGCCCAGGCTGCTTCTGTCAGGGGATAGCCGTCCGGCGTCTGCCGCCCGTACAGCGGCTCGCCCATGCGGCTGAGCCAGTTCAGCATGGGGCCGGCATTCAAGATCGGTTTATCGTCATACGCCAGGCGCACCGCCGACACCACGTAATGCACGGGGTCCTTGAACTTGCGGCCCAGGGACTGCGCGAACTCGGCCGAGGCGAACAGGGTTTGCAGGGTGGCGGCGATGTCGCCGTCGGTGTTCAGGAAGGTCTGCGCCAGCTTGTCGACCAGGGCGGCAGGCGGCTCGTCGGCCACGAAATACACCGCCAGCTTGCGGCTGACGAAGCGTGCCGTGGCGGGATTGCGGCTGAGCCGGTCCAGCGCTTCGTCCAGCTCCGCCAGTCCGCGGCCGCGCACGGTCTGCCCCAGCAATTGCTTGTCGCCGTAGTCATGCCGGTTGGGATTGAATTCAAACAAGCCCTGGCGCACGTACTGGGCCTGCAGCTCGCGCTTGACAGTGGGCGTGCCGCTGCCCAGGTTGACCCCGACCCCGGTCAGGATGCGGGCCAGTTCCTGCACGTCGCGCTGGCTATAGCCGCCGTTCACGCCCAGCGTGTGCAGCTCCATCAGCTCGCGCGCATAGTTTTCATTGATGCGGTTGGCGGCGTTCTGCTCATTGTCCAGGTAGCGCAACATCGCCGGATGGTGCGCGGTGGCTGCCAGCAGCTCGCGGAATTTTCCCAGCGCGTGCGGACGTATCGCCCGCTCTTCATAGTCGCCGATCAGCAGGCGCAGATTGCTTTTACCCTGGTGCAGGTTGAAATGGTTCATCCAGAACCAGGTCATCTGCTCCTGCAACTGGTTCGGCGAATACAGCGCGCGCAGCAGGGAGCGGGTGGCCGCTTCGCGCGCCAGCCGGTTCAATTCCTGCTGGTAGGCTTGCTGCGCCGCCTTCTTTTCTTCATCGTTGCTGATCGCGTCTGCATCCTTGCGGCGCTGCTCCAGTTCCAGGTTCAGTTGCTCCACAGGGCGCTGCGAAATCGTCATGGCCGCGATTTGCGCCTGCACGGCCTCCGGCAAGAGCGCCGGTCCCGGATGCAGCTGCTGTTGCAGGTAGCGCTCATATCCCAGCCCTGAGGCTTGCTGGGCCGTGGAAAAATTCACGCCCCAGGTGAGACGGTTGAGGGCCTTGCTCATCTCGACTTGCCTGGCAGCCTGGACTGTGCCCGCCTGCATCTCTGTGCCCGGTGCGCCCGGTGTGCCCGGCGTCGTGCAAGCAGCCAGCACTGTCAGCACGACCAGCGAGCCGCAGCTTGCCGCCAGCGCCGACCAGGAAGGAGGGGATGGAGGGGAAAGAAGGGTAAGACAGCTAAGACGGGAGAGGGAAAAGACAGCCATATTCCTGTGCCTTATAGGTAAAGGGTGCTGTGATGGTTCGGGTAGGGTAGCCTGGATATTAGCGACTACAACGCGCCAGGCAGGCCAGGCGATGACCGGGAATATGATAATACTGCAACAATTTGTAAGCGGCGTGCCGTTCAGGGAGAGTATCTGGGTGTCGCCGCGAAGTCGCCAGCGGGCAGGGTGGCCTGCGGCCTTGCGACGAGTGGCATGGCAGCAGATCTGTGATTGGCGCGGCAGCGGCCGGGCAAGCCGGACCCTGTGCCCGCCCTATATTTCAGTAGACCTCAATACACTTCAATGGGCGATGGTGAGATGGTCGATAACATTGCGCACGCCGGGCGTGCCCCAGGCAGAATGGGTCGCCAGCTCACGTTCCGACCAGCTATGGACGGTTCCCGTCAGGGTCACGTTGTCTCCGTCCACCGTCACCGAGATATTTTCAGCGTCGACTTTGGCGCGTCGCTGCAAGGCGGCCTCGATGTCTGATTTGATGGCGCCCAGGGACAGCTCGGATCTGACCGCAATATCATTGCTGACGCCGGTAACGCCCATCAGGTAACGCACGGCTTCCGCCGCAGCCTTCCTTTGGTATTCCCAGCCGACTTCGCCGGACAAGGTGATCCAGCCGGCTTCCACCATGATCTTGACCCCGTCCTTGGGCAAATACGTGGTCCACTGCAACACGCTTTCTACTGAGCGCGCGATATCGCTGTCATGCCGCAGGCTCGATCCAGGCAGCGTAACGTCCATTTCTACCGCCAGGGCCCTGACGCCGGTTACTCGTTGCGCAGCATGCTCGGCACCTAGCTTTTCTGCAAAACTGTTGACGTGGCCGGCCAGGGTCACGACTCCATTTTTTACTTCGACGCCAATCTGGGCGGCATTGACCGAGGGTTCCCATTGCAGTTCTGCGAAGACATCTTGTTGCACTTGCGCATCGGTTTTCATGGTGATCTTTCTGTCTGGTGAGAGTGCCTCAATCTGCGCGGAACGGGCAGTAAGATCTGTGCGCTAGCCCGCTTAAGAGGAGGGAGTAACCAAAGGGCGGAGCGCGGCACGCTCTACAGGAGGTATCGAGGCGGCCGCTTTCATAAAAACCGCGCCCGACTTCACCTTTAGCAGCGAAATAGCGCAAAACTTGCTACCTGCCTAAGGAAAAACCCTATCGCTTCCTGAACGCGATAGAATAGGCCTTAATAATGCGTATAAACATCCCGGGGAAAAACTGCATCTACGTCGAGGATACAGTGCCACAATGAAACTATCTCGCTTCATCAACGACCACATCGAAGAAATTCTCGTTGAATGGGAGGCATTTGCCCGCACTCTGCATCCGGCCTCAAGCGGGATGACCAGCCTGGCGCTGAGCAACCACGCGCGCCAGATCCTGCAGGCGATTGCGCTGGATATCGACACCGCCGAAAGCCCCAAGCAGCAGTACGAAAAATCGAAAGGCATGGCGCCGGCAGTGATAGGGGCCGAGAGCGCCGCCTCCACGCACGGCACGCAACGCCAGGTCAGCGGCTTTACGCTGGTCCAGCTGGTGGCCGAATACCGGGCGCTGCGGGCTACCGTGCTGCGGCTGTGGCTGCCCAGGATTAGCGAAGTGACCGAAGCCACCACCAATGACATGGTGCGTTTCAACGAAACCATAGACCAGGCGCTGGCAGAGTCGGCGCTGACCTATTCCAGCCAGGCGACCCGCACCCGCGACACCTTCCTGGCGATACTGGGACACGATTTGCGCAGCCCGCTGACCACCATGACCATGGCCGGCGATTATCTGGCCAGGCCGGAAGTAGGGAACGAACGCACGATGAAGGTAGGCGTGCGCGTGAAGAGAAGCGCGGCCAGCATGACCACCATGGTCAACGACTTGCTGGAGTACGCCCGAACGCAATTGGGCGGCGAGATGCCGATCACGCCGCACCTGGCCGACATGAAGGACATCTGCCAGTCGGTGCTGAACGACGCCAGTGCCGCACACCCAGACTGCAGGTTTGAACTGGAAACAGCGGGCGAGCTGCTCGATTATTTTGACAGCGTGCGCCTGCACCAGGTATTTGCCAACCTGTTGAATAATGCCGCGCAATACCGGGCCAAAGAATCCCCGGTCACCATACTCGCTTCCGGGGAACTCGACGCCATCATCGTCCAGGTAAGAAACCTCGGCCCCGTCATTCCACCGGAATCGCTGCAGGCGATTTTCAACCCGCTGGTGCAACTGGCGATAGAAGGCCAGGGAGAAGACCGGCCATCCACCAGCATAGGCCTGGGCCTGTTCATTGCGCGTGAAATTACCGTCGCGCATGGCGGCAACATCCATGTAGAGTCGAATGAGCGATCCGGCACGGTATTCACCGTACGGTTCCCGCGCATGCAGGCCGCGCGCGAGGCGTAGCGGGACTCGGGACCGCCTGTTACTTTGCATCGACGCGCCTCATTGCTCTTCGCAGGGCTATTGAAAGCTTGAAAGATGCAATCAGAACAGCGCAAGCCGGCAGGAACATTACCGATATGGACTAAATACTAAAATCGGTATCGTTTAGGTAAGAATCAGAGTACTGTATATGGATATACAGCTTCCGGTCTGACACTTCGACAGTATCAAGCACATCTCATAGGCCGTTCCATTCTTATCATGACTGATGAAATCAAGGCTGTGCATGCGTCATTTGATAAAGATGAGGATGGAGAGCTTAGCCAACATTCCCAGGAAGCATCGCAACTCCGGCTCAAGATCGCCGATCTGCTGGCGGAAGTAGAGTCGCTGCGTGCGGCGACGAAAAGCAATGATGTGCTGGAAGGCCATGTCTTGCAATTGCGCGAAGCCAACCAGAACCTGGTGCTGGCGACTTTCGGCGCGCAAGACTTGCAGGCCAGCGCCGAGGCTGCCGGTCACCGGCAAGAAGAATTCCTGGCGATGCTGGCGCACGAGCTGCGCAACCCTTTGGCGCCTATCTCAATGGCCGCCGAGCTGCTGGGGAAAATTACCGAAGTCCATCCGCAATTACCCAGGCTGCACGGCATCATTTGCCGCCAGGTAAATCAATTGACCCACTTGGTGAATGACTTGCTGGATGCCTCGCGCGTCAGCAGCGGCAAGATCACGCTGCAAAAGCGGCCGATGCTGTTATCTGAACTTATCGACAACGCGGTGGAAATCAGCCAGCCCTTCCTTGACGGCCGCCGGCAGCAGCTCATCCTCGACCTGCCTATGGAAGCTGTTACCATTTATGGCGACCCGCTCAGGCTGGCGCAGGTGGTGTCCAACCTGCTCATCAATGCCAGCAAGTTTACGCCGGAAGATCAGCCTATCGGCCTGTCCGCCTATCTGCTGGCGGGGGCCGTCATGCTGTCGGTCAAAGATACGGGCATGGGAATTGCCGCGGATATCCAGCCCTTCATTTTTGACCTGTTCCGGCAAGGCCCGCATTCGCTGGACCGCTCGCTGGGCGGTCTGGGCATAGGGCTGTCGCTGGTGCGCACCATCGTGGAAATGCATGGCGGCAGCGTTGAAGTACACAGCGCCGGAGTCGGGGCCGGCAGTGAATTCATCGTCGTGTTGCCGGTTTCCGCTGAAGCCCCGCCACACTCTGCCGACCGGGCCGCACAAAAATTCTCCGGCCGCCCTTGCCGCATCCTGCTGATCGAAGACAATGCCGACGCCAATGACACCCTGAATGAGTTCCTGTCCCTGGAAGGGCATACCGTCACGTCCACATTCGACGGCGTGAGCGGGCTGGCCATGGCCGAGGAAAATATTTACGACGTCGTCATTTGCGATATAGGCTTGCCCGGCATGGACGGTTATGAGGTGGTCAAACAATTGCGCCTGCACGCGCTCAGCCCCGAGGCTTGCTACATTGCGCTGACTGGCTATAATCAACTGGAAAACCGCGCCCGCGCGATAGAGATGGGCTTTGATCATTACCTGGTCAAGCCGATTGCGATTGGCGCCCTGATGGATCTGATTGCCGGCAGCGTCCCCCAATGAGGCGCCAAGCTGCCCAGGCGCGTCAAATACGGTCCGGGGAGCATGTCGCCGATGGCCCAGGCTGGCCTTATCCGGCGGATAAACTGGCCCCTTGTTATTGTCGTTGTATTGCGATCACACATTAATTTATGGCAACAATCAACGCTCAACGCCACGCAATGATAGAGCAGGCCGTGATGCAAAGGCCGGAAGCAATCGTGGACGTTACCATGCAACTTTGGGAGAGGCTGGCTTCCGAACTCATCCTGCTCATAGGCGAGGGCGGTTTTCAGTCGCTGTATTCAAGAAGCCTCCATCTTGCCGGCGAGACTTATCCGTGGATGCTCATCAGGCATCCGTCGCAAGCGACCGATTCCCGTTTCGCGGGCTTGAAAATGAGCCTGGAAGAACAGGGGGCCGCAGAGGCCGGCGAAGCAAGCATTGCTTTGCTGGACACCTTCATCGACATACTCATCTCGCTGATTGGCGAGCTGTTAACCACCAGCATTCTGCGTTCAGCCTGGGGCGATGGCGCTTTGGATTCAGCTGTAAAGGAAACCCGATAATGAGTAACAAAGTAACCATACGCCGCCTGACGACGGGCGTACCTGGTTTGGATGACTTGCTGGGCGGGGGATTGCCGGAATTCTCGTTCAACCTGCTGGCGGGCACGCCGGGCAGCGGCAAGACGACGCTGGCGCACCAGATCATGTTTTCGCTGGCAAATCCGGACCGCCGGGCCCTGTTCTTTACCGTATTAGGCGAATCGCCATTGAAGATGCTGCGTTATCAGCAGCAGTTTCCATTTTTTGACGTGGAGAAGGTCAACCACTCGATTAAATTCGTCAACCTGGCGGCAGATTTGCTGGACGGGAATTTTAATCGCGTATTGGCCCGCATCGCCGAGGAGGTCCAGAACTTTTCGCCCAGCCTGGTCTTTGTCGATTCATTCCGCTCGGTCGCACAGTCGGCCAAGGCCATGGAATCGGGAGCCGCCGGCCTGCAGCATTTTGTGCAGCAACTGGGCATGCAGATGACAGGCTGGCAGGCGACCACCTTCCTGATCGGCGAATACCTGGCGCCCGAGGCCGAGTCCAGCCCGGTGTTTACGGTCGCCGACGGTATCATCTGGATGTCGCAACTGGTGCACCGCGACGCCATGGTGCGCAAGATACAAGTCGTGAAAATGCGTGGCCAGGCGCAGAGCCCCGGTGTGCACACCTTCCGCATCACCGACGACGGCGTGCAGGTGTTCCCGCGGGCAGTGCTCAAACCCGATACCGCCGGCGATCTGCAGATAGCCGGCGACCAGCGCCTGTCCATGGGCATCCCCGTGCTCGACGGCATGCTGGGCGGCGGCTTGCCGGTGGGATATTCCCTGCTGGTGGTGGGGCCTTCCGGTTCAGGGAAAACCGTGCTGGCGACGCAATTCCTGGCGGAGGGGGTGCGCATGGGCGAGCCCGGCGTCATCGCGGCGTTTGAAAAGAGCCCTAACCAGCTGCTCAGCCACAAGCTCAATGAACTGATCAGGAATGGCGAAGTCGGCCTGATCGACACCCGCACCCTGGACCTGTCGATAGACGAAATCCTGCACGACCTGGTGGCAATGATTACCCGCATGAAGGCCAAACGGGTGGTGATCGATTCGCTGTCCGGTTTTGAGCTGGCGCTAGCCTCGGTATTTCGCGAAGATTTTCGCGAGGCCCTGTACCGCATGGTCGCCGTGCTGACCGGCATGGGCGTGACCGTGTTGATGACGGCCGAGCTGGAAGACCACTACACCGTGCTGCGCTTCAGTTCGTACGGCAATGCCTTCCTGGCGGACGCTATCCTGATGCAGCGTTACGTGGAAATTGCCGGACAATTCAGGCGCGTGCTCGCGGTGGTGAAAGTCCGTGCCAGCGAGCATAGCAAGGACATACGCTTCTTCGACATTGCCGACGGCAATATTGCCATCGGCGAGCCATTGACGCACTATCAGGGCATCCTGTCGGGCCAGCCGACCCTTACTCCCTAGCCCGGTTGTCGGGCCTATCGCCGCGCGAAGTGGGGTAGCGAACCGACTTGTCTTCATTTGCACTTCATTCTGCAGCTTATCCATCCGCCTGCGCGGCGTCCCGCAATTAATAGCCGTGCGCACTCGCTGCCGTAGGCGGCATGCGTGCCAGGATGGTCTTTTGAAGAGGTCAGCGATGCGCACCATGAAAGCAGCCGTATTTCTCCACCCGGGCAAGATAGCTCTGGAGGACAGGCCCATACCCCAGGTCGGCCCCGGGGATGCCCTGATGCGTATCACCACCACCACGATATGCGGCACCGATATCCATATCCTGAAGGGCGAATACCCGGTAGCGCCGGGACGCATCATAGGCCATGAACCGGTAGGCGTGATTGCCGAGCTGGGTTCTGGCGTCAGCGGCTATTCGCTGGGGCAAAGGGTGGTGGTCGGCGCGATCACGCCCTGCGGGCAATGCCACCCCTGCCTGGATGGGCACCAGGCGCAATGCGGTGGCAAGGCGGCCGGCGGCTGGCGCTTCGGCAATACCATAGACGGCTCCCAGGCCGAGTACATGCTGGTGCCGAATGCGATGGCCAACCTGGAAGCGATCCCGGACGGGCTGAGCGACGAACAGGTCTTGATGTGCCCGGACATCATGAGCACCGGCTTTGGCGGCGCCGAGAGCGGCGGCATCCGGATAGGCGACACCGTCGCGGTGTTTGCACAGGGGCCGATAGGCTTGTGCGCCACCGCCGGCGCCAAACTGAAGGGCGCCAGCCTGATCATCGCGGTGGACGGCGTAGGTTCGCGGCTGGAAGTCGCCAAGAGACTCGGCGCCGACGTGACGATAGACTATACCAAGACCGACCCGGTAGCCGAGATCATGCGCCTGACCGAGGGCCGCGGCGTCGACGTCGCGATCGAGGCTTTGGGCACGCAGCAAACCTTCGAAAGCTGCCTGCGGGTGCTGAAGCCGGGCGGCACGCTGTCCAGTCTGGGCGTGTATTCCGGCAAGCTGACGATGCCGCTGGAAGCCTTCGCTGCCGGCCTGGGCGACCACAAGATCATCACCACGCTGTGCCCGGGCGGCAAGGAGCGCATGCGCAGACTGTTGGCCGTGGTGGCCTCCGGTCGGGTAGACCTGAAGCCTATGGTGACGCACAGGTTTAGGCTGGACCAGATCGAGGAGGCGTATGATTTGTTTGGGAATCAGAGGGATGGGGTGTTGAAGGTGGCGATTACGCCATGATGTTGGCGGGCATGTGTGCCCACGTTGTTGCGGTTGGCTCCAGTTGACGAGGTCGCGCTTCGTGGATGCACGTCGGGGGTAGCCCGACAGCTACTCACTTTTCTTTGCTTCGCACCTAGCCGGCCGCCCGAAAAGTAAGCAAAAGAAAGGCGACCGCAAGCCTCGCCCCTTCGGGGTGCCCGATTATGCGGCACAAAAAATGGGAAACGGGCGAAACTCGCTGCGCTCAGACACACCCGTTTCTGAT
>JAZJYH010000092.1:0-31433 GCA_040390485.1 Pseudomonadota bacterium | reverse complement strand
GACGCTGCATTTTGTGCTTTACAGAAAATGGATCAGAAACAGACGTTGTCTGAGCGCAGCGAGTTTCGTCTGTTTCCCATTTTTTGTAATGCACAAAATGTGATGGCGCTTCGCGACATCACCCGTAGGGCAAGTCTGCGGTCGCCTTTCTTTTGCTTCCTTTTCTTTGGCGAAGCAAAGAAAAGGAAGTGGCTGTCGGGCCACCCCCGACTTGTATCCACGAAGCGCAATCCAATTATTTCTCAACACAACTAAGATAGGGGCTGGAAAAAAAGGCGCAGGCGGCACGCTTATGCCGCAGTAGTCTTCGCTATGCACTCCGCCGCCGACTCTCGTATACACTGCACAAACGCCCGCGCCGAACGCGACAAAGGCGTCGCCTTCACGGTCAGCAGATACAGGTTTACCGGCACCACCGGCACCAGGGGACGGCACTGCACCTTGCCGGCGTCGGCGGTGGCGGCGGTGAAGGGGTCGATCACGGCGGCGCCTGCGCCGTGTTCCACCAGCGTCCTGGCCAGCAGGTAGGTCTGGACTACCGTATGCGAGGTGAAGCTCAGGCCTTGTTCTTCGCAGGCGTCCATCACGCGGCTGACCAGGTGGTCGTCCAGGTCCAGCGCGATCAGGTTCTTCGGCAGCTCGGCCACCGGCAGCGGCGTGTTATCCAGTTTGGACGACCAGGTGCCCAGCGGCGCGATGGTGGTCATGCCGCCTTGCACCAGCGATTCCGAGGCGATGTTGGGGTGCAGCGGGTCGTACAGCGACAATGCAAAGTCCACGTCGCCCAGCAGCAGGGCATTCACGATATCGCTGGTGTGATGGGTGGCCAGATTGCAGTGCACATTGGCAAACTTCGCGCGCCATGCTGCCAGCGCCGAGGGCACGACGGTGATCGACAGGGTGGGGGTGGATGCCAGGCGTACCGCCTCGTCCGGATGGTTCTTCAGGTTGTTGGCCAGCCTGCGCACCGATTGCAGGTCGCGGTTCAGCCTGTCCACTTCGGTAAACAGCTTGCGCGCCTCGGGGGTGGGATGCAGCTTGCCCTTGATGCGCTCAAACAGGGTCAGACCCAGCTGCATCTCGCAGTGTTGCAGGACCTTGGTGGCGGCGGGTTGGGAAATGCTCAGCAATTGGGCGGCACCGCTGATGGTGCCGGCCTGCATGATGGCGTGGAAGACTTCGATGTGACGCAATCGCATTCTGGCTTACCTATGATTCAAAGAGCTAGCCGATACGGTTTATCGGCTTACAGCCTTCATTCTAACGCTAGCAGCGCGCCAGCGTCGCCGGCTTCCCTGCCTCAATTTTAATCAATAAGGAAATTCTCTTAAAAATCAAGCACCTGCCGTCCCGTGGCGGGTGTTATCCACAGTCTTGTTAACAATAGGTGTGGGTAAGGCAGGCGGATGCGCAACTCAAGATACATCAAGACACATCAAGGTGCATCAAGCTACCCCAAGGCGGTGCGAAACCCCAGGTTTTCACGCCGACTGTAGCCCCGCATCGCTGAGTTTCTCGCATTGCCTAAAATTTAATCAACGCAAAAAATATGTTATAAATCAATAGCCTGGCTTACCCCGTGAGGACTTATCCACAATCTTGTTAACACTTTATGTGGGTAAGCCCGCGGACTCCTCCATCTATTTCAGCAAAGCCAGGTGCACATTGCCGTCTACCTGGTCCAGCAATGCCTGTGCCTGCTCTACGTTTATCTGTTTCTTGATCGCGACGATGGCCAGTTTGACCTGGTAGTCGCAGGCCGCCAGCATCTGCTCTGCCGCTTGTTCGTCTACGCCGGTGGCGTGCATGGTCAATGCAATCGCGCGCTTGAGCAGCTTGGCATTGGTCGGCTTCAGGTCTACCATCAGGTTGCCATAGACCTTGTTCAGCTTGACCATCAGGCTGCTGGAAAAGGCATTCAAGGCGATTTTTTGCGAGGTGCCCGCTTTCAGGCGGGTGCTGCCGGAGATCACTTCGGCGCCGGTATCCAGCGTGATGCCGATGTCGGCTGCAGTGCTGACCGGCGCCCCGGGGTTGTTGGCAAAGCCTATCGTCAATGCGCCTGCGGATTTGGCCGCATACAGCGCACCCATCACATACGGCGTGGCGCCGGAGGCTGCCAGCAACAGCACCACATCCAGTGCGCCCACCTGCAAGCCTTGCATGTCTTCCAGGCCCTGGCCGGTATCGTCTTCCGCGCCTTCCACCGCTTCAAACATCGCCGCCTGCCCGCCAGCCAGCATCGCCAGCGCACGCTCCTTGGGCCAGGAAAAGGTGGGGAACAGTTCCACGCTATCGAGCACACCCAGTCGCCCTGAAGTGCCGGCGCCGACGTACACCAGCCGCCCGCCGGCCTTGATGCGCGGCACTGCGGCAGTCACCGCCGCGGCGATTTGCGCACTGGCGGCGCGCGCTGCATCGACTGCCGTAAGCTGGTCACTGATGAATACCTCTACCAGTTGCTCTACGCTGTATTGGTCCAGGTCGGCATGCTGACTACTGGGGCTCTCTGTATTTAACATGGGCTGTCTCCGGCTGCAAATGCTGAAAGATCGTGGCGAGGGTAGGGCAATGCAGCAATGCGGCGGTGCCAACTCGAGTTTGAAACAAACTCGCAACAATCTTCTCAATAATGTTGTCGGAATAATCTACAGGGTAGATCATACGCCGACAAATGAAAGCTCGGCGACACCCCATAACCTGAGGTAATGCGAGACTAGCGAAGATTTATTTGTCAGCAGGCACTGGTAACTCTACTCTTGACGCCACAAAATAACCAACAAGGCAGAGGCGAAATGATGCGTGCAATAAGAAAAACGGCCTGGGCGTCCTTCGGCCTGTTCCTGCTGGCATTGAGCCAGACTGCCTGCAGCACGCTGGACAGCAGCCACCAGCTGATTGTCTCGGTGCCCGAGCAAAAACTGGTCTTGCTGGAAAAGGGCGTGCCGGTGGCGTCTTACACGATATCCACCGCAAAGCGCGGTATAGGCGACACGCCGGACAGTTACCAGACTCCGGGCGGCAAAATGGAAATCGCCGAAAAGATCGGGGCGGGGTCGGCCATGGGCGCCGTATTCAAGGACAGGAAACCGACCGGTGAAGTCGTCGCGCCCGACTCTCCCGGGCGTGATCCGGTGGTGACCCGCATCCTGTGGCTGCGCGGCCTGGAGCAGCAAAACCGCAATGCCTATCAGCGCTTTATCTATATCCACGGCACGCCGCAGGAAAGCCTGCTCGGCAATCCGGCCAGCTATGGCTGCATACGCATGCGCTCCGCCGATGTGGCTGAATTGTTCGAGCGGGTCGGTGTCGGCGCGCAAGTCTGGGTCGCGGATGAGAGCGTGGAGAGTGCGATGGAATCGTGGAAGGCGGCAGGCCTGCGGGGTTGAAGGCAGCTTTCTATGCATGATGTTAAACTGGCATCATCAATTTTTCCTGATGGGGCCAGATCATGCTACACCCTCGTGTCCAAGAATTTTGCCAACGTTTCCAGTTGCGCCTGCCCATCTTGTTGGGCCCCATGGCCGGGGCTTGCCCTCCATCCTTGTCGATCGCGATTGCCGAGGCCGGCGGCCTGGGGTCTTGCGGCGCCTTGCTGTTGCAGCCGGAAGAAATTGCCGCCTGGGTCGCCGAGTTTCGCGCCGCCAGCAAGGGCGCGTTCCAGCTTAACCTGTGGGTGCCTGATCCGGCGCCGCACAGGGATGCCGCGCATGAAGCCCAGGTGCGCCATTTCCTGGAAAGCTGGGGGCCGCCGGTGCCGCCACAGGCCGCCGATAGCCTGCCCTTGAATTTTGCCGCGCAATGCGAAGCGCTGCTGGCCGCCAAACCGCCCATCGTGTCATCGGTGATGGGCCTGTATCCCCCTGAATCTGTGCAAAAACTGAAGGCCCAGGGCATACGCTGGTTCGCCAATATTTCCACCGTGGCCGAAGCCCGGGCGGCAGAGGCCGCCGGCGCCGACGCCGTGGTGGCGCAGGGTATGGAAGCCGGCGGTCATCGCGGCTGTTTCGACGCCAGCCTGGCCGAGGCGCAGCTGGTCGGCCTGTTCGCCTTGCTGCCGGCGGTGGTGGATACGGTAAATATACCGGTGGTGGCCACCGGTGGCATAGGCGATGCGCGCGGCGTGGCGGCGGCCCTGATCCTGGGCGCCAGCGCGGTGCAGATAGGTACCGGCTTCTTGCGCACGCCGGAAGCAAAAATCCACCCGGCCTGGGCCGCTGCGTTGGCCAGCGCCGCGCCGGAACAGACCATGATCAGCCGAGCCTTCAGCGGCCGAGCCGGACGCAGCATTGCCACCGACTACGTCAAGGCTGCCACCGCTGCCGGCGCGCCTTCGCCTGCGCCGTATCCGGTGCAACGCGGGCTGACCGCGACCATGCGCGCCGAAGCGCTGAAGGCCGGTGACGTGCAGCGCATGCAAGCCTGGGCCGGGCAAGCGGCGGCAATGGCGCGCGCGGAGCCGGCAGCCGATATCGTCCATCAGTTGTGGAATGAAGCACAAGCGCTGCTTGGAAATCGCTAAATAGGGGCGGCGCTCATGGACATCCGCCGCGCCGTCGCCGCCGATGCCCCTGCGCTGACTGCGCTGGCCTTGCGGGCCAAGCAATACTGGGGCTATAGCCCGGCCCAGATGGAGGCCTGGCGCGAGGATTTGCGTATTTCTGCGGACATGCTGCTAGGCATGCCGGGTTATGTGCTGGAGGCCGGACAGCAGATTGTGGGTTTCTACCTGTTGCGTATTGACGCGGCAACGGTGGCTCCGGCTTGCGAACTCGATCACCTGTGGCTGGCGCCCGAACATATGCGGCAAGGCCACGGCCGCGCGCTGCTGGCGCATGCGAGCGACACCGCAAGACAGCTGGGCTGCAACCAGCTGACCATCGACGCCGATCCGTATGCATTGAGTTTTTACCTGGCCTGCGGGGCCAGGCGTGTCGGTCAGGTTGCGGCGCCTATCGAGGGCCAGCCGGGTAGGATGCGTCCGCAGTTGTTGCTGGGGCTGACATGAGCACTGAAATAAGCGCTTAGTCGACGTCGATGATTTCAATTCCCCAGCCCTGGGCCGGCAAGCTGCCCGGCGGACAGCATGATCGCCCTAGAATTCGCTCAATGCCCGTGCCGCCGGCGAGCCGGCATGGATACGGTCGCGTATTTCCGCGATCAGCCGCAGCGAATGCAGGCGGGTTTGCTGGTCATGGATGAGCGCGGTGACCATCAATTCATCCGGCTGGGTCCGCTCCAGGAAGGCGCGCAAGCCGCTTTCCACCGTGGCGGCCGAGCCGACGATGGATTGCCCCAGGGTGTGGTCGACACCGGCTCTTTCCGCCGGCGAGCAATAGCTGTTGATATCGTCTATGGCCGGCGGCACCTGGCCCGGCGTGCCGCGCTGGATGTTGACAAAAGCCTGCTGCTGCGAGGTGAACTGGCGGCGCGCTTCCTGGTCGGTATCGGCCGCCAGCACATTGATGGTCAGCATCGCGTGCGATTTTTTCAGCTGGGCGGAAGGCTGAAAGCGGCTGCGGTAGATCTGCAGGGCCTGCATCATCTGGTCCGGTGCGAAATGCGAGGCGAAGGCAAACGGCAAGCCCAGCATGGCAGCCAACTGTGCGCTGAACAGGCTGGAACCGAGCAGCCACAAGGGCACGCGCAGGCCGGCTCCCGGAATCGCGCGTATCACTTGCCCCGGTTCTGCCGGTTCAAAGTAAGCCTGCAATTCCTGCACGTCTTGCGGGAACTGGTCGGCGCTGGCGGCCCCGCCCATATCGCGCCGCAGAGCGCGCATGGTGGCGCGGTCGGTACCGGGCGCCCGGCCCAGGCCCAGGTCTATGCGGCCTGGAAATAATGACTCCAGCGTGCCGAATTGTTCGGCGATCACCAGCGGCGCATGGTTGGGCAGCATGACGCCGCCCGATCCTACCCTTATGCTCTTGGTGCCGCCGGCGACATGGGCGATCACGATGGCGGTTGCGGCGCTGGCGATGCCGCTCATATTATGGTGCTCGGCCAGCCAGTAGCGCCGGTAGCCGTATTGTTCAGCCTGCTGCGCCAGGCGCAGGGTATTGCGCAAAGCGTCGGCGGCGGTGGCGCCCTGGTTGATCGGCGACAGGTCTAACACGGAAAAAGGGATCATGCGACTTCCTCGGATTGCTGAATGTGGTTCGACCCTTGATGATAAGGGCAATCCATTTTGCGCGTACGAGGGCGCAGAGTGTGCAGGCTGGCGTGCCAGGCGGGTGGGACAGCTTGCTTGCAAATACGCTATTTGTGCACTAGTCGGCCTCGCTCGGATCGTCAAGCGGCACCTTGGTCTCGAACTTGGAGCAATTCATGGCAAAGTTGCTGGTGAAATTACGGACATTATTGTGCGAAGAAAATACCCGCCTGGTCAGCGCGTGATAGCTTTCCATGGAAGCGGAGTTAACGATCAGCAGGAAATCGGATTCTCCCGACACTTCATAGCAGGCCAGCACATCTTTCTCTGCCAGCATCTTTTTTTCAAAGACCCGCAATAACGAATCGTTTTGTTTTTCCAGCTCCACCGACACGAAAATCGTCAAGGGCCGCCCAACCCTGTCGCGATCGACGATCGCCACCTCCCTGAGCAGGATGCGATCGGCCCTTAGCCGGGCGATCCGCCGCTGACAGGTGGCGAGCGAGGCATGCACCTTTTCCGCCAGGCTTCTCAAGGAGATGGTTGCGTCTTCCTGCAGCAGGTTCAAAATCTGGATATCCAGCCTGTCCAAGCCCATCATGTCTCCATTGGCCGCTATCAATGTTTCATTTTAATCGGAATTATTGAGAAATTTTCTCGCTTTACCTATCAATATCGAGAAAACGTATCACGCCGGCTCCCTATACTGGCTGTATTGAAGCGCCCCCGACCATATGTTGCCTGCTTCCCGTATTGCATCCTGCATCGCTTCTATTTTTTCGGAGACCACCATGCACACCGATCCCGTTTTGACCCGGCAACTGATGGCATGGAGGCACCACCTGCACCGCCACCCGGAAACCGGCTTTGAAGAGTTGCACACTTCAGATTATGTCGCCAAGGTGCTGGCGGAGATGGGGCTGGAAGTGCATCGCGGCATAGGTGGAACCGGCCTGGTCGCCAGCCTGAGCGCAGGCAGCGGCAAGGGCGTGATCGCACTGCGCGCCGATATGGATGCGCTGAATATCCATGAAGACGCGGCTGACAGGGCGCACGCCTCGCAGACACCGGGGAAAATGCATGCCTGCGGCCACGACGGCCATATGGCGATGATACTCGGTGCGGCCAAGCTATTATGCGAGCGGCGCGACTTCAACGGCACCGTGCGTTTCCTGTTCCAGCCGGCGGAAGAGCACGGCAGGGGCGCCAAGGCGATGATGGCCGACGGCTTGTTTGAACGCTTTCCCGTCGACGAGATCTACGGCGCGCACAATATGCCCGGCATCGCCGCCGGACATATCGCGACACGCGCAGGCGGCATCATGGCCAGCGAGGATAATTTCGTCATCCATATCAAGGGTCGCGGCACCCATGCAGCGCGCCCGCACATGGGCATCGACCCTATCGTGATCGCCGCCGAGATCGTGCTGGCCTTGCAAACCATCGTCTCCCGCAACCTGGATCCTGGCGTGCCGGCGGTCATTTCCTGCACCGAGCTCTTCACCGACGGCATCCGCAACGCCATTCCTACCCACGTGACAATCAAGGGCGACACCCGCAGCTATACCCCGGAAGTACAAGCCCTGCTGGAAAGGCGCATGCGTGAAATCAGCGAAGGAATATGCAGGCTGCACGGCGCGCAATGCAGCTTTGAATACACGCATGAGTTCGCGCCCACGGTCAACTGGGCAGAATGCGTAACTGTCGCGGTGGATGCGGCAAGCAGGGTGGTCGGCGCCAGCCGGGTGGATGCGAATATCCAGCCCATGATGATCTCGGAGGATTTCGGCGCTTTCCTGCAAGTAGTGCCGGGGGCGTTCGTGTTCATCGGCAACGGCGCGGAAGCAGAGGACGGCAGCACGCCGCTGCATAATTCCAGCTACGACTTCAACGACCAGGTACTGGAAACCGGCGCCCGTTATTTTGCAGAGTTGGCGCGGGTGCGCCTGCCTGTTTGAACTATTTATGAAATGAATTCTACTATGACTACTCCTGCTCTTGAATCTGTTCCTGAACCAACAAGCCAGCTGTTCATCAATCCCCGCTGCGCTGCGCCGGACACAGCCTACAGCGACGACATGCGCGAAGTGCTGTCGCTGGCAGCTTATGCCGAGGCAGAGCAGCACATTCGCCATTGGGATGCTTATCAGCCGACACCGTTGGCGAGCCTGACCGAACTTGCCCGGCTGCTGGGCGTGGCTGGAATAGCCTATAAGGATGAGGGCGGCCGCTTTGGTCTGGGAAGTTTCAAGGCGCTAGGCGGCGCCTATGCGGTAGCCAAGCTGCTGTTGAAGGAGTTAAAGAAAATCACCGGCCACGATGATCTCGGGCCCGCCGACCTGGGCCAGCCTGGCTATCGCGAGCTGATCAAAGGCATCACCGTTACCTGCGCCACGGACGGCAATCACGGCCGCTCGGTGGCCTGGGGGGCGCAGCGCTACGGCTGCCGCTGCGTCATTTATGTCCACGCCCATGTCAGCGCCGGCCGGGTAGACGCGATTGCCGCCTATGGCGCGCAAGTGATACGGGTCGCCGGCAATTACGACGATTCGGTCAGGCGCGCGGCCGCAGATGCAGAGCAGCACGGCTATTTCGTGGTCTCGGATACGTCTTATCCGGGCTACCTCGACGTGCCGCGCGATGTGATGCAAGGCTATACCGTGATGGTCGAAGAAATCATCGCTGAAATGGGGCCGGACAATATTCCTACCCATATATTTATCCAGGGCGGGGTCGGCGGGCTGGCGGCCGCGGTCTGCGGCCACTATTGGCAGCGTTTCGGCGTGCTGCGCCCCAAAGTCATTGTGGTGGAACCAGAGCGGGCGGCTTGCCTGTACCAGAGTGCGCGGGCCGGGCAGCCGGTCGCGGTGCAGGGCGAACTGGACACCATCATGGCCGGCCTGGCCTGCGGCGAAATATCCCCGCTGGCCTGGCGCATCCTGGACACCGGCGCCTTTGCCTTCCAGACCATCGACGACCAGTCGGCGATGTCTGCGATGCAGATGCTGGCCGACGGCGGCGCCGGCGATTTGCCTATCGTCGCCGGCGAATCGGCGGTGGCCGGGCTGGTCGGCTGCATGGCGGCGGCGCGCGACACCGGATGGCGCCGGCAACTGGGATTGGACGAGCACAGCAAGATATTGCTGATCGGTAGCGAAGGCGATACCGATCCCGCCTTGTTTGAACGCATAGTCGGCCGTACGGCGGAGGCAATCAGGCAGCAGCAATCCGAATTTTCCGGCCGCGCGTGATACAGTAGGCTTGCCATTATTTTCCTACCTGACGGAATTGTTATGAACCTGCATCCTGTCGCCAGCGAAACCTATTTCAATTCAGCCGCGGTAGCGGCCTTGCGGGCCGACCTGGCGCTGGCCCTGCGCGCCGCTGCCTATCACGGCCTGGGCGAGGGCATCTGCAACCATTTCAGCGTGGCCTTGCCGGAGCATGGCGAGCTGTTCCTGCTCAATCCGCGCGGCTTGCTATGGAGCGAGATACAGGCCGACGACATCGTGATGGTGGACGCGGCCGGCCGCAAGCTGGCGGGCCGCCACGAAGTCGAACCGACGGCGATGTTCATCCACGCAGCGATCCACCGCATCGCCCGCAAGACTTGCGTGCTGCACACCCACATGCCGTACGCCACGGCGCTGACGCTGACCGAAGAGCGCGGGCTGGATACTCGCCTTTCGCAAAACGCGATGCGCTACCATGGCCGGATCGCGGTCGACGAACACTACAACGGCCTGGCGCTGGACGACAGCGAGGGCGAGAGGATTGCCACCGCGATGCGCGGCGCCGACGTCGTGTTTCTCGGCAACCATGGCGTGGTCGTCTGCGGCGAACGGATAGACTATGCCTGTGACGATTTGTACTACCTGGAGCGGGCCTGCACCGTGCAGGTGCTGGCGCAATCGAGCGGGCGCGCATTGCGGCCGGTGGCACCGGAACTGGCGGCCCGTGTTGCGCAGCAAGGGCAGGGGGAAAGGCTGCAGTCGGAACTGTTCTTCAAGGCGTTACGCCGCAGCCTGGGCTAGCCCGGCCGGGGCGGCGCGTTTCAACCTGCCGCCAGCTTGGCCTGTTCCGCTGCCCGCCACAGATACCAGGCCGCCGCGCTGCGGTGCGGGCTCCAGCTCTGGCCTATCTGCGCCAGTTCCCTGGGCTTGGGCTGCTGCGGCAAGGATTTCAAGACGCGCCAGCCCTCGCGCACGCCGAAATCATCCACCGGCAGGATGTCGGGGCGCTCCAGCGTATGCATCAGCAGCATCTCCACGGTCCAGCGGCCTATGCCTTTCAGCGACACTAGGCGCGCGATCAGTTCTTCATCGCCAAGTTTTTGCGATGCCTTGCGGGTGGGGACCACGCCGGCGATCCTGCCTTCTGCGATGCCGCGTATGCTGGCGATCTTGGCGAAGGAAAAACCGCAGGCCCGCAGCAGTTCGGGTTCGGTGTTCAGTATGCTGACCGGTGAGGGGAAGGTTTCATCGGGATACATGGCGACGAAGCGCCCCAGTATCGCCTCTGCCGCCTTGCCGTGCAGTTGCTGGTGGGCGATGGCGCGTATCAGGGCCTCATACGGCTCGCGCTCTATGCTCTGCAAGGCGCAGGGGCCGACCCGCTTGACCAGTGCGGCCCAGTCGGCATCGATCGCAGAGAGATAGGCGGTAGCAGGGTGTACGGTTTTGCGCATGATGTCTTGGATGGATGCAATGCTGGAGATTGTACTCAATCCCTGCTTTTGCTGCTGTTACTGGGCATCGTGGAAGATAATTCCCAAAGTATGCCGGTGCCCGGCGCGCACCAGGCTGACCCCGTGCCTCAGGTTGACGCGATACACGCCGCGCGTTCCCTGCACCGGCCGCTGATGTACCGCAAACACCACCGCGTCGCCCTGCCTGAGCGGCACTACGGCCGGCCGCGATTGCATGCGCGGGCGCTGCTCGGTGAGCACGAACTCGCCGCCTTCGAAATCCGCACCGGGTTCGGACAATAAGAGCGCCACCTGCAAGGGGAAGACATGCTCGCCGTACAAATCCTGGTGCAGGCAGTTGTAGTCGCCCGCGCCGTATTGCAGCAGCAGAGGGGTAGGCCGGGTTTGCCCGGCGGCGTGGCAGCGCCGCAGGAAATCCGCGTGCTCCCGGGGGTAGCGTACCTCTATGCCCATCGCCTGGTTCCAGCGATTGGCGATCGCGCTTAAGGGCGGATACAGGGCGCTGCGCAAGCCGGCGAGCAGCTCGGGCAAGGGGTAGCTGAAGTACTTGTATTCGCCGCGCCCGAAGCCGTGACGCTCCATCACGACCCGGCTGCGGAACAGGCTGTCATCCGGATATTGCAGTGCCATGTTTTGGCACTGGGCAGGGCTTAACAGCCTCGGTATCACTGCGTAGCCCTGCGCATCCAGTTCCTGCGCCACGGCCTGCCAGTCCAGTTGCCGCAGCCGGCCGCCGGCAGTGTCCTGCTGCACACCGGGTGCCTTGCGCGCCGTATCGACTGTGTTTTCCATCAGATGTTTTCCATTTCAGCTGTAGGCACGGCATTCGCTGCTTCCTTGGCTTCTTTAGCTTCCTTATTGAGCAGTACGCGTTTGCGTTCCACCCCCCAGCGGTAGCCGGATAGCGCGCCATCATTGCGCACCACGCGGTGACAGGGGATCGCCACCGCGATACGATTGGCGGCGCAGGCTTGCGCCACGGCGCGCATCGCTTTCGGCGCGCCTATGCGCTCGGCGACTTCGCGATAACTGACGGTGGTGCCGGCCGGTATCTCGCGCAGGGCCTGCCACACCCTTTGCTGAAAGGCCGTGCCGCGCACGTCCAGCGGCAGGTCCAGGCCCAGCGCCGGCGCTTCGACAAAACCGACCACGCGCGCTACCAGTTGTTCAAACTCGGCGTCGCCGCCCAATAGCTGCGCGCGCGGGAAGCTATCCTGCAGGCCGGCGATCAGCACTTCCGGGTCGTCGCCTAGCAAGATCGAGCACACGCCCTGCGCGGTCGCCGCTACCAGGATGGCGCCCAAAGAACATTCGCCTATGGCAAAACGAATTTCGGTATCGACGCCGCCGGCGCGGAAGCGCCCCGGTGTCATGCCCAGCACCTGGTTGGACTTGGCATAAAAGCGGCCGTTGGAATTGAAGCCCGCATCGTAGATGGCCTGCGTGACGGTGTCGGTGCGGGCCAATTCTTCGCGTACCCGTTTGCCCCTGTGGGCTGCGGCATAGGCCTTCGGCGTCACGCCGGCGATGGCCGCGAATACGCGATGGAAATGATACCGGCTCATGCCTACGGCGTCGGCCAGCTGTTGCAGGCTGGGCAGTTGCTCCGCCGTTTCTATCAGCCGGCAAGCTTGGGCCACAGTGGCGGCATGCTGTTCGGCCAAGCCTGCCTGATCCGGCTTGCAGCGTTTGCAGGGACGGAAGCCGGCGGCTATTGCATCGGCACAATTATCATAAAAAGCCGTATTTTCGCGCAGCGCAGCACGCGAACCGCAAGAGGGCCGGCAAAAAACGCCGGTAGTACGCACGGCGTAATAAAACTTGCTGTCGGCACCGGCATCCCTGGCCTGTACTGCGGCCCAGCGCGCGGCATCCGTTGCAAAGGCGTCGGCCGCCGGACCGGCAATCTTGGACATCTTGGCAATCTTGTTCATGATGGTCACCCTTGGTGAGCTGTCGATGGAGTCATGTTAGCGGCCCTCCAGTATGCGTGAACTTCGATTCTTGCTTTTGAATTCAAAGAATTTTTAATTCAAAAGCAAGAATGGGGATGTTGTCATTGTAGTTGGGGCATATATTTTATTCTTCAACTATCAAGGAGTTACCCATGATCACGCTTTACGATTATCTGCCATCCCAGAATGCCTACAAAATCCGTTTATTGCTCAAGCAACTGCAGCAAGCCTATAAGACGGAAATGATCAGCATTTTTGAAGGCGAGGGCCAGCGGCCGGAATTTTTGGCGATCAACCCCACCGGCGCGGTACCGGCGATCAGGCTGGAAGACGGGCGGGTGCTGGCCGAATCGAACGCCATCCTGGTTTACCTGGCGCAGGGCAGCCGCTATTTGCCGCAAGACAGTTTCGAGCTGGCCAAGGTCTTGCAATGGCTGTCGTTCGAAGGTGATTATGTGCAGGCTACCGTCGCCACCATCCGGCACTGGAACATGACCGGCAAGCTGGCCCGCCGGGCCGAGAGCCTGGTCAACGCCAAACGCGCCGGTTCCCTGAAAACGCTGGGTATTTTGGAGCGCGAACTGAGCGGGCGCCGCTTCCTGGTGGCCGACACCTATACGATCGCCGATATCTCGCTGTTTGCATACGTGCACCTGGCCGATCAGGGCGGCCTGCCTTTGCAGGATTACCCGAATCTCCTTCGGTGGATAGAGCGGGTCAAATCTCAGGACAGGTATCTGGACGAAGTCTATCCCTATTCGGTAGACCCGCATTCGGTGAAGGAATTGCCCTAGATCCATCAACCGGGTTCTAGCGATCCCGAACCCGTTGCCGCCTGGCCTGGGATATGCCGGCCGGGCTGCGAGCCGGCGTATTGCTCCTGATCTTCCTTCTGCCTGGCCCCGGTTTTCTCGCTGCGCTGCCTACCTGAAATGGCTTGTGAAAAGCATTACATCGGTGTAATCTTTTCTGCAATTCAATGCCCGCCATTGCTGCTGTTCTGCATAGCGGAAACGTCGCCGGTACAGTGCCAAGATAAAAGGATAAGCATGCGCATACTCTCCCGCCCCACGCCTTCGAAGAGGAAGCCCGCGACGAATTTGCTTGCGCTCCCGGTGAGGCGGATGGCGGCGTGGGGGCTGGGGTGCGCGGCGCTGCTGATGTTGCCCTGCACAATCACTGCTGCAGAAACAGGCTCCAATAACAGCGGCATCGGTAGCAACGGCCTCAATCTCGCCAGCGGCATCAAGCCAAGCGTGGTGCCGGGCAGTGATTTTTATGCCTATGCCAACGGCGGCTGGATGGAGCAGACCACCATCCCGGCAGACCGCAGCAGTTGGGGCGCCGCCAGCATGCTGGCTGAGGAAACCAATCAGCGCGTGATCAAGCTGCTGGAGCACGTGCTGAGCAGCAAGGAAACGCCGAGTCGCGACGAACGCAAGGCGGCCGATTTCTATGCCGCCTACCTGGACGAGGCCGGCATAGAGGCCAAGGGGCTGGGGCCCTTGAAGTCCGGCCTGGAGCGCATCAATTCCATCGCCGACAAGCAAAAACTGGCGCGCATCCTGGGCAGCACCCTAAGGGCCGACGTCGACCCCCTGAATGTGGGCAATCTCCATACTGAAAACCTGTTTGGCCTGTGGGTAGCGCAAGGGCTGACCGAGCCCGAACGCTATAAGCCCTATCTGCTGCAAGGCGGCCTGGGCATGCCGGATCGCGACTATTATTTGTCGGTCGATCCCAAGACGGCGGAGCTGCGCGCCAAATATCTGATCCATATCGGCATCGTGCTGAAGCTGGCCGGGTTTGCCAATTCCGAGCAGCGCGCCGCGCAAATTTTTGAGCTGGAACAGCAGATCGCCAAGACCCATGCCAGCCTGGAAGAGTCGCAGGACGTGCTCAAGGCCAACAATACCTGGAGCAGGAGCGATTTCAGCGAAAAAGCCCCGGGCCTGGACTGGGCGGAATTTTTTAGCGGAGCCGGCTTGCGCAGCCAGCGCTCCTACATAGTCTGGCATCCGGGCGCGATCAAGGGCACGGCGGCCCTGGTGGAAAGCACGCCGCTGGCGGTCTGGAAGGATTACCTCAGCTACCATTTGCTGAATCATTTTTCGCCGACCTTGCCGAAAGCCTTTGCCGAGCAAAATTTTGCCTTTTACGGCACCGTGCTGAACGGCACCCCGCAACAGGCCACCAGGTCGAAACGCGCGCTGGAGGCCGGCAATGCGGCGCTGCCGGACGCCATCGGCCGCATGTATGTGGAAAAGTATTTTCCAGCCTCTGCCAAGTCCCGCATCCAGGCCATGGTTGGCAATATCGTCGCCGCCTTTGACCGCAGGATAGAGCAGCTGGACTGGATGGCTCCGGCCACCAAGGCGCAAGCCAAGGAAAAACTGAAGACCCTGTACGTGGGCGTAGGCTATCCGGAAAAATGGCGCAGCTACAAGCACTTGCCGGTGTACCAGGACGACGCCTTGGGTAATGTGGCCCGCGCAGAAGCCTATGCCTACCAGGTGGCGCTGTCCAAGCTCGGCCGTCCGGTCGATAAAAAAGAATGGTGCATGCCGGTGCAGATCGTCAACGCGGTCAACTTGCCTTTGCAAAATGCGCTGAACTTCCCGGCCGGCATACTACGGGCGCCTTTCTTTGATGCCGAGGCTTCCGACGCGCTCAACTACGGCGCGATCGGCGCCGTCATCGGGCATGAGATCAGCCATAGCTTTGACGACAGCGGCAGCCAGTTCGATGCCCAGGGTCGCCTGCGCGACTGGTGGACGCCGTCCGACCTGGCGCACTTCAAGGCTTCGTCCGCGGCGCTGGTCGCGCAATACTCTGCGTATCGCCCGTTCAGCGACCTGGCGGTCAACGGCCAGCAAACCCTGAGCGAGAACATCGCCGACCTGGCAGGGTTAGCGGCAGCCTACGACGCCTATCGCTTGGCCGCTGGAACGCAAGCCGCAGCGGCGCAGCAGGCCGCCGACCAGAAATTCTTTATCGGCTATGCGCAGAGCTGGCGCAACAAAATACGCGAACCCGCCTTGCGCAAGCTGGTTGCCACCAACGGCCACGCACCGGCCCAGTATCGGGCCTCCACGGTGCGCAATATCGATGCCTGGTATTCGGCATTTGACGTCAAGCCTGGGCAGGCGCTGTACCTGGAGCCGCGCGCCAGGGTCAGGGTCTGGTAGGTACCAGCGGGGTTACTGATAACATGCGCCCGTCGAAGTAGCAACAGCCCGCAAACGGCTGCGGATGCAAGCGACGGCGCAGGGCGCGAGTACGGCTGGCGCGATGCGGCTAGCCGAACTTATACTCGTTGCGAACTTATACTCGTTGACAGTGCGCGCCGGTCAAAGATCAAAGCGTGTCGATGATCTTCTTGACGAGTATCCTGGATGCCTTACGCCACTGTTCTTCGATCTGTTTTGGATCATCGTGCAACTGTGCCCAGGTGGTGGACTGCATAGGACTGGCGATCGATGGCAGCATCCGTTCATTTTCACTCCATATCAGCTTGGCGCTGCTGTCGACCAGATCGCATTTGACCTGGATTACCGGAACCACATTTGAGCTCAAAAGATGGGTTACGCCAAAGCCATATTGCGGCACAGAGATGTTGATCACCGGTGCCGAGCTTTCTTCCGGACCTGCGATCGCGAGCTTGCCGGATTCTTTCAGCGCTTTTTCAAACTCCTCGCGCACGATTTTCTCAATGGAAAGCGAGTTCTTATCCAGGAAATCAGTAAACGATTTTTGCGTATCTGCGATCGAACCGGATGCCGCTGCGCCACCGATGGCTCCAAATATCAGGCCGACATTGGCGCCGCTGGGAGCGAGCAGGAATAATTGACCTTTCTGCACAGTCTGATTGATACGCGCTGTCTTGAACTTCGCGCGATCAACTTCGCTGAGTTTTTGTGTCGAGGCGCAGCCGCACACGATCAATGTGAGCGCGATTGCCGCCAATAGCCGTGCTTTATGCATAATTTGCTTCATTTTTTTCCTCTTATTTTGACGTTGTGATGACTCTGGGCGCACTGCAACTTACCGATCCTTGATTTGTGTGTTTTGCAACAAACAGGATTATAGTTATTCAAAGAGAAAATGGTGTTTTTTGCTACGAAAAACAACACTATGTGGGCGGCTTGATTCGATGCTGTCCTTTATCAGCCGAGGAAGAGGGGATATCTGATTGACCGGCAGCGCGCTGAAGCGGCGATATACTGTTTTCCATCCCTTATCCGGAATGCCTGGCGGGTCGATGTTTTGGACTTGCCCGGGCAGGTTCAGCGCCGCCTGATACCGCTGGGCCAGGTACAGCAGGCCGTCACTGCTTCATCTGTAGGTGCGCCCGGCGAAGCTTCGGCCCATTTGCAGAAGCTGCGTGCTGCAAGCACGAATTGATTCGTTGAAACGTGCAGCGAGTGGCCGAGGCCGACGAAGCAGGCAAGGGCCTTCGCTCCGGCCGATGCGCTGCGGCGGAGCGAAGACCTGTCGAACTACGGTCCGATTAATGTAGCCCCATGTTTTTGGTCGCCATTCCGGCAATCTTGGTCACAAATGAGCGCGGAAGAAATCTTGGCAACAAAGTGCCAAGCCGCACGCTCATTCGGGTGGGATAGGCGACGGTCTTGCCCTGGTCGAATGCAGTCAGTGTCTTTTGAACGACGGACTCTGAGCTGTCCATGTCCTTGGCAGACAGTTTGGTCGTGGTTCCTGCAAAAAAATTGGTCGCTGTCGGGCCGGGACACACGGCCATCACGCGGACACCGTCGCCGGCCAGTTCATAGCTTAACGCCTCGCTAAAATGGAGGACGAAGCTCTTGGTCGCGGCGTAGGTTGCCATCGCCGGCAGAGGCTGGAAACTGGCGTTGGAGGCGATATTGATGATGCCGCCTTGCCGGCGAATTTTCATTTCCTTGCCAAACAGGTAGCTGAGCGAGACCAGCGTCTGTACATTCACCTGGATGCTGCCTTGTTCCTGCTGCAGTTCGTGCGACAGGAAATTGCCGCTCAGTCCCAGGCCGGCATTATTGACCAGCAGATCTACCTGGATGCCGCGGCGCTCAAGTTCGGCATGTATCCAATTCGCAGACCCTGGATCTGCAAGGTCGGCATTAAGTGCCGTGCATTGCACCCCGTATTGATCAGACAGGCGCTTTGCCAGGCTTTCCAATGCATCCAGTGAGCGTGCCACCAGCACGAGCTTGCTGCCGCGGGCGGCAAGATGCTCTGCGAAGGCTTCGCCAATTCCTTTGGATGCCCCAGTGATCAACGCTGTCGATCCGCGATAATTGAACATGTGTATTTCCCTCTAGTCGTTTTTGATACTGGTTCAGGCATGCCGAATGGCCACAGCCTGCTGTTAATAGATACGCTGGACACCCACCTGCATGCCTGGCAAGCGCGTGACGAACTCGACGACGACGCCCGGCTCCAGACATACAAACAATTGCAGTTCGCCCGCTAACGGCACTTGTGTGAGTTGGTAGGGGATGCCGTGCATTCGCAGCCGCTCAAGCAGGGCCTCCCAATCGGTCCAATTTTCCATGCGAAACGCAATGTGATCGATACGCGGCGACGAGCGTGCGGCCAGCCCCTGAGTGGTGGCCTTGACCAGGTGAATCAGCGCACGGCCCCGTGCATAAAGCCAGTGCCCGCGCACGCCAAATGGCGGCCGTTTGCCTTCCGTCAAGCCGACGACATTGCAAAAAAAACCTGCGAACGGCTTCCAGATCGGTGGTGTAGATGGTGGCGTGATCAAGAATCATGGGAGGCGGCTTTCGGCACGAACAAAACTGATAGCTGCATTATCTGCGTAGTGTGTCCATCCGATAATTGGCGTAGTATTTGAATCATTTTCAAATTATTTTGAATAATCTATGGATAATCTGGGGGACATCCGCCTTTTCGTGGAGGCGGCAAACCTGGGGGGATTGTCGGCTGCGGGCCGCAAGCTCGGCCTCACGCCTGCGGCTGCAAGCGCGCGGCTAGCCAAGCTTGAAGAGACGCTAAAGACGCGATTGTTTGAACGCACTACGCGCCAGTTGCGACTGACCAACGAAGGCCGTCTTTACCTGGAGCATTGCCGGCTGGCGCTGCAGGCGCTGGACGATGCGCACGCGGCGCTGCAAACCGGACAAAACATCGTCCGCGGCAAGTTGCGGATTTCGGCAACATCGGATTTTGGCCGCAACCTGCTGAGCGAATGGCTGGACGAATTCAATGCACAGTACCCGGAGGTAAGCTTCGCCTTGATATTGTCGGACGGGCTCTCCAATATGCTGCAGGATGACATCGATCTGGCTATCCGTTTCGGCGTGCTGCCGGACAGCTCCCTTATCGCGCGGCGCCTCGCTGCTAACCGGCGGGTGCTGTGCGCATCACCCGACTATGTCGCGCGGCACGGCACGCCCAGGGAACCAAATGAGCTAGACGGTTTTCGCTGCATCGTTCACGGCACGGTGCCTGGAGCGATCAATGAATGGCGCTTCACGCGCGGTAAAGAAGAACAGACCTATATGGTGCCGTCCGACACTGCCCGCGAAACGAATGACGGCGCGGTCGCCCGCGAGTGGGCGCTCAGAGGCTATGGCGTCGCGGTGAAGTCGATGTGGGATATCACAGCGGACCTGAAAGCCGGGCGGCTGACGATCCTGATTCCCGAATGGCGCTGCCCCGACGCGCCGCTGCACGCGCTATATCATCGCAATCGCTATGTGACGCCGCGTTTGCGTGTCTTTCTCGATTTCCTGGTCGAGCGTTTTACACAGGCGGCACATGAGATGCAGCTTTCTTGAGTTGGGCTTAGCGCGCCGCATTTCTGAAGAAGCTATTCCCGAATTCGATTATCGCTACCGAGCAGGTGGGACGGACAATGACTAGGCTGGCTGCGCAGGGCACTTCCCAAAAAAATCCTGGAGCCGCTGGATATTAATTCTCTAACTTGATATTTTCAAATTTCCAATGTGCTTCGAAACGCGTTATTGGACTCAACATTTGATGGAACCTCTAGTTCAATGAATCCTGGTGTGACCCAGAATGAATTTATTGTGGGCTCCCAGTCTTGGTATAACTGGAGCCCTCTATACTTAAATAGTATTAATTCGGTTGGCCCATAGTTGATGCCATCGATTGTTGCGAATTCTACACTTTTCCTCCGAATGCCACTGATAGAGAAATTGGCATTTCTGTCAAAACTTCCATATTGAATATCTCCGCCAACACTTTGAACAGATTGCTCGTCGATCACTGCATTCAAGGCGAGAAGCATATTTTTACAATTAACATCTTTAATTTTCTGTCTTGCTGCATTGGTTCCTGTGCCGATCGAACAATAGGTGGAATCATCTTCCAAAATAAGCTCAAAGGATGCAGATGCCTGACCATCTTTATGGTCCAACGAAAAATGTGCAGCCCGTAATATTTTTTTACTAGGGCAGAAACCGGCAAGAAAAAATTCATACCCACCACGCTCTGCGAGGTATGCGCATAGTTCAGTTGAGATTTTTCCACAGTACTTAGCAACCATTTCGCAAATGGTATCAAAGGATGGCACTTCATCGGGCTTTATGAACTGCAGGGATCGAAGGAGCTCTGCGAGAAGGTCTTTTAATGTTGACGCATTGACTAGACTTCCAGCATAACAAAATCCGTACCGGCTTTGGAACAGGATTTGAGGCTTGCCGTTGTCTCCTAAATCTGTGCCTGTCACATGAATTGGTAGTGCTAGGACCTTGATTCCAACATCCGCATATTGATTTTCACCTAAAGAAATTCGGGAGTCGGATGCAAGATGAATGCGCCCCTCACTTCTCCATGCAAAACTTAGTGTCATAATGGTTTCTCATTGTCGTCAACATGGAGTTAGGGAGGGGCTGACGTAAAATCAGCACCGCAATCGCTTAAGAATTCGAACTAAATCGCGTCCAGCGCCCTGCGCAAATCGGCCCGCAAATCCTCCACATCCTCTATCCCCACCGACAGCCGGATGAAGGAATCGGTAATCCCCAGTATGGCGCGCTGGTCTTCAGGGATCGTCGCATGGGTCATGATGGCCGGGTGTTCGATCAGGCTTTCCACGCCGCCCAGGCTCTCTGCCAGGGCAAACACTTCGCAGCGTTCCAGGAAGCGGCGGGCGCCGGCCAGGTCGGTCTTCAGCTCTATCGAGATGATGCCGCCGAAGCCGTCCATCTGGCGCCTGGCCAGCTCATGCTGCGGGTGGGTGGGCAGGCCGGGGTAGTACACCTGCTTGATTTCCGGCTGCTGCTGCAGCCAGGTGGCCAGGTCCAGCGCGCTCTTGCAGTGGCGCTCCATGCGGATGTCCAGGGTCTTGACGCCGCGTAGCGCCAGGAAGCTGTCGAAAGGTCCGGCAATCGCACCGACCGAGTTCTGCAGGAAGGCCAGTTGCTCGCGCCAGCCGGCCTGGTGCGGTTCGCCGCCGACGATGGCGATGCCGCCTATGATGTCGGAGTGGCCGTTCAGGTACTTGGTCAGCGAATGCACGACGATGTCGAAGCCCAGTTCCAGCGGGCGCTGCACGCGCGGGCTGGCAAAGGTGTTGTCGGCCACCGCGATGATGCCGCGCTCGCGGCAGATTTTGGCGATCGCGCGCAGGTCGGCCAGCTTCAGCATGGGATTGGTCGGGGTTTCCACCCACACCATCTTGGTGTCGGGGCGGAGCGCGGCCAGCAGGTTCTCTGGGTTGGTCATGTCCACATAGGTGAACTCCAGGCCGGCGCTGCGCTTGCGCACCCGTTCAAACAGCCGGTAGCTGCCGCCGTACATGTCGTCGCCGGCGATGATGTGGGCGCCGCTGTCGGCCAGTTCCAGCACGGTGGCGATGGCGGCCAGGCCGGAGGCAAAGGCGAAGGCTTGCGCGCCGCTTTCCAGGTCGGCCACGCAGCGTTCCAGCGCCCAGCGGGTGGGGTTATGCGAGCGGCCGTAGTCCAGGCCCTTGTGCACGCCCGGGCTGTCCTGCACGAAGGTGGAGGTGGCGTAGATAGGCGGCATGATGGCGCCGGTGGACGGGTCAGGCGACTGGCCGGCGTGGATCACGCGGGTGGCGAAGCCCTGTTTTTTGCTGTCGGGTGAATGTGTGCTCACGATAAAGTCCTGCGTAAGTGGTTAAGAAGGTCGAAGCGGGTGATCAGGCCGTAAAAATGCTTTTGATCGGCGATGATGGCGACCAGGCCGCGATCCAGGATGGCCCGCAACGCCGCCAGGCTGGCTTGCGGCGCCAGGGTTTCTATCTGGCGCGTCATGGTGTCTTGCACCGGGCTGTGGAATAGCTTGGTGTCGCCGGCGACTTTCAGCAGCAAGTCGGATTCATCTATGATACCGACTATCTGCCCTTCGTGTATGACCGGCAGCTGTGAGATGTCGGCGCCGCGCATGCGGTTGAAGGCGATCATCAGGGTATCGGTGGCGGCCACGCTGATCACATTGCCGTCGTCGAAGCGGCGGCCTATGATGTCGCGCAGGTCGTAGAACGATTCGCGCTTGAGCAAGCCCTGGTCGACCATCCAGTTGTCATTGTAGAGCTTGGACAGGTAGCGGGTGCCGGTGTCGCACACAAAGGTGACCACGCGCTTGGGGCTGGTCTGTTCGCGGCAGTAGCGCAGCGCCGCGGCCAGCAGGGTGCCGGTGGACGAGCCGGCCAGTATGCCTTCGGCGCGCAGCAGTTCGCGCGCGGTGCCGAAGCTCTCGGTGTCATCTATCGTGTACGCATGCTTGACCGAACTCATGTCGGCGATGGAGGGAATAAAATCTTCACCTATGCCTTCCACGGCCCAGGAGCCGCTGACCTCGGACAGCTTGCCGGTGTGGATGTATTCGGCCAGGATGGAACCCTTGGGGTCGGCCAGTACAAATTCCAGCTTCGGCTGTTTTTCCTTGAAGTAGCGGGTCAGGCCGGTCAGGGTGCCGGCAGAGCCTACGCCGCAGACGATGGCGTCCAGCTTGTGGCCGGTCTGCTCCCAGATTTCCGGCGCGGTGCCGGTTTCGTGCGCCAGCGGGTTGGCCGGGTTGTTGAACTGGTCGGCAAAAAAAGCGCCGGGGATGTCCCTGGTCAGGCGGGCGGCATAGTCCTGGTAGTACTCGGGGTGGCCCTTGCCGACGTCGGAGCGTGTCAGGTGCACTTCAGCGCCCATTGCCTTCAGGTGCAGGATCTTTTCGGTGGACATCTTGTCCGGCACTACCAGCACTACGCGATAGCCCTTGGCGCGCGCCACCAGCGCCAGCCCCAGACCGGTATTGCCGGCGGTGGCTTCCACCACGGTGCCGCCGGGCTGCAGGCGGCCGTCGCGTTCGGCGGCTTCTATCATCGATAGTCCTATCCTGTCCTTGATGGAGCCGCCGGGGTTTTGCGATTCCAGTTTCAAAAACAGTTCGCACGGCCCGGTATCCAGGCGGGTAACCCGGATCAGAGGCGTGTTGCCAATCAACGCAAGTACTGCGGGATCAGTTTGATTTGTCATATCAGTGTCCATTTGCAAGGGATACGTTAACAAGAACTCGTTTCCGGAGGAGAAGCGAGCCATGGCCCATGCGTCCTTTGTCTTTTGTTCAAGAGGCGCACATGCTAACTATACGACCAACCCGCCAGGAAGGAATGTTTTTGCATATGCTTATGCGGCATTTCAGCTGGATGGCGGATCTCCTCTTGCCGGCAATAAAGATGTCCATCATTGCTGTCGCCATCTTACTCCCGATGCGGATAAATGTTTGCCGGCGGGATTTGTGCATCGCAAAACTATCGGCATGGACGTGTATCAGCCCGTAACCGGCTTTATGCCTGGGTGAGCGAGTCGTTTTAAAATATTTCACTTCGGCAAAAATATTGGGTTTAGAATCAAAATCACGCCGGGCCGCTTGCCGGCGGCAAAGCTATGCCGTCACCGGAGATGCGTCTGCATGCAATTGGCAAACAGGTATTGCATTTTCAGAATGAATCACTGATGATGGCAAAAGATTAATGCACTCTCGTAGAGTACGTATGCCTGGTGCAATATTGCATCACTAAAGCAACAAGAGCAGGATGGAAACGGACCAGGAGCGGCAATGCGAACACTGTTTCGTCTAGTCAAGAAAATGCTTGTCGCGCGGCGCACGACGGCTGTGCTGTTGCCGCTGACAGTGGTAGTGGTCGTCCTCACCATCTTTGCCGCCATCAGCGTGACCGTGATGTCGGTGCTGCGCGCCTACGTCGGCGGCGAAAGCCACTGGTCGAAAGCGCAGAAAGATAGCGTGCATGCGCTGCAACGCTTCGCCGTCACCGGTGCAGACCAGGACTACCAGCGATTCTTGCGAGAAATAGAAGTCCCGCTGGGAGACCGGCGCGCCCGGCTGGAAATGGACAAGCCCGACCCCGATTATGCCTTGGTGAACAAGGGTTTCCTGGCAGGCGGCGTCGCCGAAGATGACATCGCCGGCATGACCTGGCTTTACCGTAATTTCAAAAACGGCGTGCTGTTCCGCAATGCAATCAGCTACTGGGTGCAGGGCGATCGCTACATACTCCAGTTACGCGAAGTGGGGGAGCGCCTGCTGGCGCTGGAAAAGACCGGCCAACGCGGCAGTCAGGCCGCCCTGGCTGCCGTGACCGAACTGGAAAACATAGATGCGCTGCTGGTTCCGTTGGAGGACGGCTATTCGCGCTCGCTGGGCGACGCCTCGCGCCAGGTCAAGAATATACTGTTGGTCGCCTTGTACATTTCAGCCTTGCTGTTGCTGCTGGTTTGCAACTGGTATTCGCGCCGCTCCTTTGAGCGCAGCAACCTGCTGCAAGCCCAGTTGAGGCAAAGCGAAGAGCGGCTCAGCCTGGGCTTTGAGGGCAGCAATGCCGGCTTGTGGGACTGGGACATCGTCAAGGGGCAGGTGTTTTATTCACCCTGGATCAACCAGCTGCTGGGATACTCCAAAAACGAATTTTCGACGTCGCCGTCCGCCTTTGTCGAGCTGATCCACCCGGACGACAGGGAGGGCGCGAACGAGGCGCTGCGGCGGCACTTGGTGGCCAATACCGTCTACGACGTCGGGTTTCGCCTGAAAACCACTACCGGTGACTATCTGTGGTGCAAATCCCGCGCCCAGGCAGTGCGCAATGCCGACGGCGTTGCGGTGCGCATGGTGGGTTCGATGTTTGACGTGACCGACCGCAAGCTGGCCGAAGCCAAGGCCTTTGCCGAAAAGGAATTGGCCCAGGTCACGCTGGCTTCGATTGCCGATGCCGTCATCACTACCGACAATCTCGGCCGTATCAGCTATTGCAACAAGATCGCGGAACAGATGCTGGGCTTGTCGCGCGAAGACATGCTGATGCAGCCCTTCGATACCGTGTGCAAGATCTATGACGAAAAAAATCATGAGCACGTGCCGGATTTCCTGGAGCAGGTCATGTGGCCGGAATCGCCGGGACAGACTACCACCAACAACCTGTACCTGCTGGCGGTGGACGGCAGCAATATACCGATAGACAGGTCGATCGCCCCGATCCGCAATCCGGACGGCAATGTGATCGGCATCGTCATCGTGCTGCACGATGTCAGCGAAGTGCGCCGGCATGCGGCGCAGCTGTCCTACCAGGCAACCCATGACGAATTGACCGGTATCCTGAACCGGCGCGAGTTCGAGCGCAGGCTCAGCGAGCTGCTGGCAAAAGAGCCGGTCGGCGAAGCGCATGAAGAACACGCCGTGATGTACCTGGACCTGGACCGCTTCAAGATCATCAACGACACCAGCGGGCATGCGGCCGGCGACGAACTGATACGGCAAGTTGGCCATGTGCTGAAGCAAAGGCTGCGCGACGGCGACATGGTGGGCCGCCTGGGCGGCGACGAATTCGGCATCGTGCTGGCCCATTGCAGCCAGCACGATGCCTGTCGGCTGGCGGAGGTGGTACGGCAATGCATTGCCGATATCCGTTTTATCTGGGGCAATCGCACGTTTGCGATCGGCGTCAGCGTCGGCCTGGTGGTGCTGAACCCCGGCATGGTTACCTTGAAGGAAGTGATGCGCGCCGCCGACGCCGCCTGCTACATGGCCAAGGAAAAGGGCCGCAACCGCATCCACTTGTTCAGCCACGACGATGAAGACCTGTCGGTCAGGCACAATGAAATGGAATGGGTGTCGCGCATCAAGGCGGCGCTGGACCAGGACCGGTTCTGCCTGTACACGCAAAAAATCAAGTCGCTGCACGCCGGGGCCGAAGTGGCTGGCAGGACGGGCGCGCATGCCGAGATCCTGCTGCGCATGCTGGATGAGGAAAACCGCATCATTCCGCCGATGTCCTTTATTCCGGCCGCCGAGCGTTTTGACCTGATGCCGCAGATAGACCGCTGGGTCATCCGCAAGAGCTTTGAAGCACTGTCCGTACTCAGGCACGGGAGTGAAAAGATAGATACCTGGGCCATCAACCTGTCCGGCGCGTCGATAGGCGATGACCGCTTGCTGGATTTCGTCATCGCCCAACAGCAGCTGACCGGCATTCCGTTCAGCATGATCTGTTTTGAAATTACCGAGACCGCGGCCATCGCCAACCTGCAGAAAGCGGTGGCCCTGATCAACCGTTTGCGCGGCCTGGGTTGTCGTTTTGCGCTCGATGATTTCGGCGTGGGCATGTCTTCCTTCAATTATTTGAAGCACCTGCCGGTTGACTACCTGAAGATAGACGGCAGCTTCATCAAGGAAATCGTCGACAGCCCCACCGATCGCGCGATGGTGGAATCGATCAACCAGATCGGCCATGTGATGGGCAAGCAGACCATCGCGGAGTTCGTTGAAAACGACGCCATCATCGCCTGCCTGCAAGAGATAGGCGTAGATTTCGCGCAGGGCTATGGAGTGGGGCGGCCGGAACCGCTACCGCCGCATGCGCAGGTGAGCCGGCATGCGGCCAAGGTGGAAGCGCTGCTGGCAAAAACGCGCAAGACCGCCTGACAGCTTCCGCATCGCCTCATACGACTGGCTGGTGCACTGGCGGACTGCCGGACTGAAATCAAGCTGGATTCAAGCGGGAATATGCTTTTGCATGAACACGCTGAGCGGGTCGTCGGGATAGTCGCCAAACGGACCGCGCAACTGGTAGCCGCACAGTGCGTACAGGGCTAGCGCTTCGGTGTGGCGGGGGCCGGTTTCCAGTTTCAGCAGGCTGCAGCCGGATTTCTTCGCTTCCAGTTCCAGTCTGGAGAGAATTTTTTTTGCGATGCCCTGGCCACGGTTTTGCGGGCGCACATACATGCGCTTGAGCTCGCCGAATGCCGGGGTAAGCACCACTGCGCCGCAACCGACGGCCCGCGCCGCGTCATCCCGCGCCACCACGAACAAGACCTGCTCTTGCGCAACCGAACCCAGGTCCAGCGCATACACGCTTTCCGGCGGGTAGAGAGAATGCTGGTAGGCATCCAGTTCGGCAATCAGGGACAGCACTTCTGCCTGATTGGGCGATTCCAGGGCGATAGGCATGATGGAGTCTCCCGCGCTAGATATGTTTGTAAAAGATCGTGGTAGCGCACAGGCCGCCATCCGGCCACAGCGCATAGTCGGGGATGCGGCCGCACAGGCTCCAGCCCAGCCGCGCATACAGGCTCTCGGCCCCGCCGCCAGTGGCGGTATCGAGCACCAGCACCGATTTGCCGGCGGCGCGCGCACATTGCTCGGCCGCCGTCATCAGCGCGGCGCCCAGACCCCGCTGGCGCGCGCTACGATGCACCAGCAGCTTGGAAATGTCGGCCCGGTGCGGCTGGTTGTCTGCTTGCTTAAGCACTACCTGGACCGTGCCGACGATGCGGCCATCCTGATTCCTGGCGACCAGCAGCGCGCGGTCGGCGGCTGCGGCGCTATTTGCCACGCCTTGCCAGAAAGCGTTCGCCTTGGCGCGCGACAGCGGGTTCATGAAGCTGACCGAGGCGCCGCCTTCCACGCAGTCGATCAGCACGTCGGCCAGGGCCTCTAAATCGGCGGAAGCATCGAGGGAATGCAATTGCTGTATGGGGGCAGGGTATTCCAAGGCTATCTCCTGGTTGGGTGGGCAAATTCGCTGTTGATCACCACGATGTAGTGGGCGGGCAGCTCGGTCGTATTTTGAAAAACTATCGCCTGGTCTTCCCGCATGGCCAGGCAGTCTCCCTGCTGCAGGCGGTAGCGCTGCTGGCCCACGGTCAGCTCCATGCATCCTTCCAGCACCCATACCTGCTGGTGCACCCCGCTATCCCTGGTGCCGGCCTCGTAGGCCACGGTGGTACCCGGCGGGAAGCTGACTTCGACTATCTGGAGCGACGAGCGAAAATGCGGAGGGGAGATATTGCGCCGTACATAGCCCGATTGCGGATCGGTCCACTGCAATTGCTCATCGCGCTTCACCAGCGGGCTGGCATCGTCGCGCGGGTCTTCAAACAAGGACGCCAGGGTCACGCTCAGGCCGGTCGCCAATTTTTCCAGCACCACGGCGGTCGGGCTGCTTTCGCCGCGCTCTATCAGGGAAATCATGGAGCGGCTGACATTGCACTTGGTCGCCAGTGCCTCCAGCGACATGTCGCGTTCGGCGCGCAAGCTGCTGACCCGGCTGGCGATGCGCAGGTTGATGTCGGCCAGTGCTGGTTTCGAGATAATTTCTTTCATAATGGATTTATTATCCAGTTTACTGGATGTGACGTCAAGCGAGTATTTGTCGGGTATTTGTCGATAAGCGTCGATAGCAAGGAATGACGGCAATCCAGCGGGCGATTGCCAGTTGTCCAGGGACGTGCTTACAATGACTGCTGGTGAATACTGAGGGTTTCTACATGCTGACAATGACGCAAAAAGAGCAATATGCAACAAACGGCTACCTGGTCTTGCCCGGCTTTAAGACGGCGCAGCAGATCGCCGCCTTGCGCGAGCGCGCGGTGCAGATAGTCGAACAGTTCGATCCGTCGGAAAGCGTGTCCATCTTCACCACGCAAGAACAGGAAAAGAGCACCGACGACTATTTCCTCGGTTCGGCCGACAAGATACGCTGCTTCTTTGAAGAAGAGGCCTTCGGCCCCGACGGCCAATTGCGCCAGGATAAAGCGCTGTCCATCAACAAGATAGGCCATGCGCTGCACGACCTGGACCCGGTGTTCATGGCGTTTTCGCGCGACCCGCAACTGGCGGCAGTGGCCGAAGACCTCGGCCTGGCCGATGCCCAGGTGTGGCAATCGATGTATATCTTCAAGCAGCCCGGGATAGGCGGCGAAGTGCGCTGGCACCAGGACGCTACCTATTTCGACAGCACGCCGATCAGTGTCGCCACCTTCTGGTTTGCGCTGGAAGACGCCAGCTTGGAAAACGGCTGCCTGTGGGTGGAGCCGGGCGGCCATCGCGGCCCCCTGCGCGAGCGCTTCCTCCGCGAGGGTGACGCGGTCAGGGTAGAGAAGCTGGACGCCATGCCGTGGCCGGACGACAGCACCGCGGTGCCGGTCGAGGTCAAGGCCGGCAGCCTGGTGTGTTTCCACGGTTTGCTGCCGCACTATAGCGCCCCCAATCGCTCGCCGGTGTCGCGCCATGCCTACACCCTGCATGCGACCGATGGTCGCACCGCGTATTCGGCCAAGAACTGGATACAGCGCGGCACCGACCTGCCGGTGCGCGGCTTTCGTTAACTGGGACTGGCCCGCATCCGCTATACTCTCGCCATTCAAGATTACCCGCCGATGGCGACGAGGAGCAGCACATGCAGATAGCACAACTAGGCAAATTATCCAGGGATGCAGAGCTGGACGACTGGCTGATCAGCGCGCCGGTGGCCGTGCCCTACTTGGGCGGGGCCGAGCTGGAGTTCGTGCTGGAGGGAATGGAAGGCGACGCCCGGCCGCAAGAATTTGCCGAGGCCGTGGCGAGTTTCCTGGCCAAGGTCCAGGCCGAACAGGCCCTGGCCGCGCCGCATATCCTGGAAGCCTACCGCAGCGCGGTCACCGAGATGGCGCCCGACAAGCCGGCCTGCGTGATCGCCAGCGCCAGCGAAGCCTGGCAGCACGTGCAGCCGGAAGAGGTGCGCGTATGCCGCCGCCAGCAAGGCGACCGCAAGGTGTATGTGCAAGTAGTGGCCGACTGCGACTGGGACCATGAACACGGCCTGCAACTGGTATTCCGCGCAGGCCGCGAGCTGTCGCGGGTCAGCATCTTCGACGACCACCTGACGTATGCCGACGCCTATGGTTTGCCGGAGGAGATGGACAGGATCAGTTAATAGCAGAGCATGCGGCGCAGCAAGCCTTGCTGTTTGTCTTGCGGCTCTGGAATCGGAACGAAAATCATTACATCAATTATGGCACCAGACTACGTTCGTATATTTGTAATAATGTTGTTGCCCATGCTGTTACCCGCCAGCTATTACGCTTGGATAGTTTGGAGGCGTGCACGTTGGGCTACAACGACTGCGGAGATCGTTTCTTCAAGTGTGGGCGGGACGTTTACTAGTCGATATCGGGGTACTCTAGTTACTGAGTGTGAATACCGTATCATTTTCCGTTATTCGATTGGAGGCGTTTATTATGAATCCGATCGGCTTTTTCATACTAACCTGATGACAAGAACGGTTCTGGAGGGGCAGGTAAAGCCTTTGTTGGCTCAATATCCTGTGGGTAAAAAAATAGATATACGCTATAACCCGGCAACTCCAAGCGAGTCATTTGTCGAGTTTTTTGAACCTCGCGCGCCTTTCTTCGCACTCGCCGGAGTCGGTTTGGTCACCATGTTGCTCATCTATTTGCAGTCTCTTGCTAATTGATACGAGGTTGTAAGGTGTACCTGCGCGATAGTGCAACGTCATTCATTAAACGATCAATGCCGGAGAGCGTAAAACAGGGGGAGCAATAATGGAAACATGGAAAATCGTGCTTACTTCAATAGTTGTCGTTGGAGTGCCCATTCTTGGAGTTTGGCTGTGGGTGAAAATCTACAATAGTGAAAACGGTGAAAGATATATCAAGATGCGGATGCAGGGCCCATTCGTACCGCTCGGCAAAGAAGAGATCGCCGAAGACGAACGCAGAAACCTCAAGTAGTTGTCGTCATCCACGCGTTTGCTGCTGAATCAGCTATGCAGTAAGGTCGACCAGGGTAGCTTGGCGCTGAGCTTGCGAAGCCAAACATGCTTGACCCGCGCGGCTTGAATTCTGTAGACAATCCTAAGCCGCCACTTCCCGCCAATGATTCGCCAGGTGCATCAGGTGCGCGCGCGTGTATTCCGCCTTGTCCAAGACCCCATACGCAAAATGCGGCATCAGCGGCCCCTGGTGCAGCTCAAAGCTGTGCAAGGCCGCGGCCAGGTGGTCTATGGCCGGCGGCAGCGGCTGGGCTTGCGCGATGGCGGGGGAGCCGGGGATAGGTTCATCCAGGGCATGGCTCATCTGGCCGCGCGCCGAGAATACCGCAAACGCCATCGGTCCTATGCTGGAACGGAACCAGGCCGGCTTGGGGGCAGGGAAGCCGTGCAGCGAATATTCTATGCTCTGCGCCACATGGTGCAAGACATGCGCCAGGTCCCAGGCGCCGCTGGTATGTAGCGGATGGGTCCTGAGCTTTTCCAGGGTTTGCAGCGCATGGTCTATGGAATTAAAGGCGGCCGGGCTGATCTCCCCTGGGCTGCAGCCCGACA
>JAZJYH010000091.1:28955-34415 GCA_040390485.1 Pseudomonadota bacterium | reverse complement strand
TGGCCTGGCAGCAATTCATGCAGCCGGTGATGGATAAGGACCAGGGCTGGATGCGCGTGATACACGGACACGGCGCCGAGGATGTGCAGCGAGTCTATCTGCAGATGCTGGACGGCGGCACGCGCCCGAACGAAGGACACGTGCTGGCGCTGGCCGGGCGCTGAGCCTGTATGTTCGGGCGCTTGTCATCCCGCTGGCACGACCGGGATTTCCGTAAAAGCTTGCAGGCCGCGCTGCGCCAGGGGCTGAAGGGCTTGCTCGCGGCGGGCCTGGCCTGGCTGGCGGCAGATGCGCTGCACTTGCCGCAAACGCACTGGGCTGTCATTTCCGCGCTGGTGGTGGTGCAGGGCACGCTGGGAACCACGCTGCGCGCGGGGCGCGACCGTATCCTCGGCACCGTGTTTGGCGCCGCCTGCGGGGCCCTGGCCGGCACAGTCTACGGCTGGGGTTGGCCGATGCCACTGTTGCTGCTGGCGGCATTGGCCCCCGCCGTGCTGCTGGCCAGCTGGCGGCGCAGTTTCCGCACCGCGCCTATTGCCGCCATGATCGTGGTTTCCTCGCTGTCCTCGCACAGTTCGGCGCTGACTGCGGCCTTGCTGCGCGTCGCTGAAATCTCGCTCGGCGCGGCCATCGGCGTCGCCGTCATGCGCTGGTTCCTGCATATGCCGACACAGACGCGCATGCGCCTCGATGCGCTGCACTTGCTGGAGCAATTGCGCGACTATGCGGCCTGCATAGGGCGCGACCCGGCCGCCGCAACCATCGCTAGTGAAGCGCAAGCCGAGCAAAGAGCCTCTCGCATACGCGGCTACCTGCGCGAAGCCGCCGTGATCGCCCGCGACGCCCGGCATGAGGGCCAGCTGGTGCACAGCCATGCGCAGGACCTCGCTACCAGCTTGCGCCGGCTGTACGATGACCTGGCCCTGATCAACCGGGTTGCAATCCAGGCGCGGCACCGCGCCGGCAGTATGGCCACCCTGCTGGAGCAACTGGGACCGGGTCTGCAAGACAGCCTGAACCAGGAGCTGAAACTGTTACAGCAAGGGCAGGCCATTAGCGCCAGGCCCGCACTCGATCAACTGATAGACGGCCTGGCGGAAGTGCCGGCGGCGGATGTCGCAAAACCCGCGGTTGGCGAATTGCGTGCCGTGCTGCGCTATGCGCTGGCCTCGCTGCGGCGCCAGCTGGACGCGGTGGCACGCTTGCTGACGCCGGATGCCGGCCAGGCGGACAAATAAGTATGGCAGTCAATTTAAGAGCGATGGCGGCAGCGGATATAGACGATATCTGCGCGATACAAAGTGAAGCCTATGTTCCCGGGATGGTGGAGGCCGGCCAGGTATTGCGCGGCAGGCTGGCCAATTGCAGCCAGACATGCTGGGTGGCCGAAGATGAGTACGGCGTATGCGCCTACCTGTTTGCCTACCAGTCGCTGCACGGCCGCATCAGCCCGCTCGGCTATGAGTTCAGGCACGCCGCGGCGGCCGATTGCCTGTACCTGCATGACCTGGCGGTGTCGCAGCGGGTTGCCGGCCAGGGTGTCGGTGCGCTGCTGGTGCGGCTGGCGCTGCAGCAGGCGCGGGCGAGCGGCTTGCGTCATTCTGGCCTGGTATCGGTGCAGAGTTCCCGGGTATTCTGGAATCGCCTCGGCTATGTAGAACAGAGTATTGCGGACCGGCAGCAGCAGGCCAACCTGGAGACCTATGCCGGCCCGGCCTGGTATATGGCAAGAGACATCTAGGTCCGCGCCTGCCCTTGCCTGGCCTGCTGCTGTTGCCGCTTGTAGGCAGCCGGGGTTTGCCCGGTAAGCCGCTTGAACAATTTGGCAAAGGCCGGCCGGTCCTGGTAGCCGACTGCCGCCGCCACCGCCTCTATCTGCGGATTGCCCCGGCCCAGCTGGTCGCGGGCGGCGGCCACCCTGATCCTTTGCAGATAAGTATTGGGGCTGCAACCGGTCGCCATATTGAAGCGCCGCAGCAGGGTGCGCGGCGAGCAGTGCGCCATCGCCGCCAGGCCGTCCAGCGTCACTTCTTCCGCATAGTGGCTGTCCAGCCATAATTGCAGTTTGCCGACCAGGCTGTCGCCGTGCTCGCCGGCGCCCGGCGTCGCCACAAACGGCGCCTGACTGTTGCGGCCCAGCTCCACCACCATCGCATTCGCGACCTGCCTGGCCAGGCCTGCTCCCCCATGCTGACTGACCAGGTGCAGGCACAGGTCTAGCCCGGCTTGCGCGCCGCCCGAACACAGGATATTGCCGTCCTCGGTCAGCAAGGCGCCTATGCTTAGCCTGGCGCGCGGGAAGCGCTGGCGGAATGCCCTTTCCAGCGCCCAATGGGTGGTGGCCCGCCTGCCGTCCAGCAGTCCGGCCGCAGCCAGCAAAAATGCGCCGCTGCACAGGCTGACATATTGGGTGGCGGCCGGCCCTGGCGCTGCCTGTTCGCGCAGATAGGCCAGCAAGCCTGCATTGGCCGCGATGGCGGCATCGACCTCGCGCCCTATCGCCGGCACCATGAAGATATCGGCCGGCACTTGCTGCCCCAGCCCGCCGTCTACCTGCAGGCTGCCCAGCGCGGTATTGACCGGACGGCCGTCGGCGCTGACGCGCCGCAGCTGGAACAGGCTCTTGCCGTAAAACTGGTTGGCCAGCTGGAAAGCGTCGAGCGCCATGCACAGGCTGGAGGTAATGGTCTGCGGGCAGACATACAGGGCGACTATGGGCATGATGGCGGCGCGCAAGACGGCGTGAACAGGAGTAATTTGTCCATTATAGACACAAAATAGGCAGATACGCCATCGTCTTTATACTTGTCACAAGGGCATAATGGTGGCAGTCCAAGCAGCGGCATGCGCCCGCATGCCGCACTTATTCATCTACCGCCAGAGGCCGCCATGCATACGAATGCTCGCTTGATAGAAACTTTTTACCAGGCTTTCCAGAAGCTCGATGCAGAAAGCATGGCGGCTTGCTATGCGCCCGAAGTACAGTTTAGCGATCCGGTATTCCCGGCCCTGCACGGGCGCGAGGCCGGCGATATGTGGCGCATGCTGACCACCAAGGCGCAAAACTTTTCACTGGTGTTCGACGGTATCGAGGCCGATGACAAGCAGGGCCGGGCGCACTGGGTTGCGACCTATACCTTTTCGCAAACCGGCAACACGGTAGTGAACGACATCCAGGCCCGCTTTGAATTCAGGGACGGCAAGATCGTGCGCCATGTCGACAGCTTCGACCTGTGGAAGTGGGCGCGCCAGGCGCTGGGGCTGAAGGGCTTGCTGCTGGGCTGGACGCCGCTGGTGCGCAATGCGGTGCAGGCGCAAGCGGCCAAGGGGCTGGCGATTTACCGCAGTAAATAAAGCTAAACGACAGAAAGCTAAACGACAGAAAGCCAAGCTACAGAAAACCAGCCTACAGAAAATAAAACGGGATGCGCTGCATCCCGTTCTTGCTGCCGACAGCGGTCGCTAAGCCTAGGCCTTATCCGCCTTATCTGTCTTCGGCGCCTTGGCGCGCTTGTAGATGATCTTCTTTTTGTCGGCCTCGCAGCTGCCTACCACCCGGTTGCTGGTTTCCGTGTCTTTGGAGACGATTTCCAGCGCATAGTTTTTCACGCCTTTTCCCGCCAGTTTGGTCTCGATTTTTGTCTGCAGGTCTGCGCAGGGCAGCGCCGCCGCCAGGGTTTGCGTGGATGCCAGTACCAGGCCGGCGCTCAACAATAGCTTTCTCATCTCAGGCTCTCCATTATTATGAATACTCTTCGCTCAGCCCCACCCGTGCAGCGAGGCCAGTGTGTTAATAGAATCATGTCACATTAATATCCTTTCCTGCTAGCAGGAAGCCGATTTATTTCTGTTTTGTGACTTGCTGACGACGAAAATCCGCCTCTCCGCCTCCCCACCTTCCTGCGATCGCCGCAGGCGGCGGCTGCCTTTTACAGCTTGCTGCTGTTGATCAATAGCTGATGGTAGAAACGTATCATTTCGGCATAGTTCTTGACCGATATGCGTTCGTTGGTGCCATGGAAGCGCGGCAGGTCTTCGGCGGTGGCGCGCACCGGGGAAAATTTGAAGATATTGTCGCTGATCGCTTCAAAGTGGCGCGAGTCGGTGGCGCCCAGCATCAGGCCGGGGGCCACCAGGGTGCCTGGAAAGGTTTCGCGTATGCTGCGGTTCAGCAGCTGGTAGGGCTTGCCGGAAACCGGCGACACCCGTGAAGGATCGGCGTTGCCGGAATAGGTGCTGAGCTTGATCGCCTCATTGGCGACGGTTTGCCTGACGTGTTCCAGCACGCTGGCCTGGGTGTCGCCGGGCAGCAAGCGGAAATTGACGGTGGCGTCTATCTTGCCGGGCAAGACATTGTCCTTGTTGCCGGCGTGGACCATGGTCAGCGCGGTGGTGGTGCGCAGCATCGCATTGGTGCTGCCGCTCTTGGCCAGTTCGCGCTGCACCAGCGGCTTGAACAGCCACAGGTTGGACAGCAGCACCCGGTTCAGGCCCGACATTTCCGGTGCGATGGTCTCAAACATGTCCAGCGCCACGCCGCGTATATTGGCCGGCAATTGCCGGTCTTCCAGCCTGGCCAGCGCCGTGCTCATCATGCCTACCGCGGTTTTTTGCGGCGGCATCGACGAGTGTCCGGGCACGGCGTCCAGGCTCAGGAATACCGTGGCATAGCCTTTTTCCGCCACGCCTATCAGCGCCGCCGGTTTGTCCAGGCCCTTCAAGATGCCTTCGGTAATCAGCATGCCCTCGTCCAGCACATAGTCCAGCTTGATGCCGCGCGACTGCAAGAGCGCGGCGATGGCCTTGGCGCCGTGCAAGCCGCTGACTTCCTCGTCGTGGCCGAAAGCCAGGTAGATGGTCTGGCGCGGCTTGAAGCCTTCAGACAGCAGTTTTTCCGTGGCCTCCATGATGGAAAACAGGTTGCCCTTGTCGTCCCAGGCGCCGCGGCCCCAGATAAAGCCGTCCTTGACGCTGCCGTCGAAGGGCTGCTGCTGCCAGTTTGCTTCCGTGCCCGGCGCGATGGGCACCACGTCCTGGTGCGCCATCAGCATGATGGGCTGGGCCTTGCCGTCCGTGCCCTGCCAGGTATACAGCAGGCTGCGGCCGACCTGCTCGCGCTTCAGGTTGGCGTGGACCAGCGGAAAAGATGTTTCCAGATACTTGTGCAGCTTGTCGAACTCTTCGGCATTCTGCTCCGGCTTTTCATCGCTGGAAATGGTTTTAAAGCGCAGCGAAGCCGCCAGCCTTGCCGCTACGGCATTTTCATCCAGGCTAAGCACGGGAATCGGGGCCACCTCCAGTTGCCGGGACTGGAAACGCAGGGTATTGACGGTGATCGCCGCCGCCAGCAGCAATAGCAGGCCGAGCAGGATTTGCAACAGGCGCAGGAATAATCGTTTCATCTTGTGGTCTCTTTGTGTTTTTAATTTTGATGGTACTGTTGTCTATTTGTTGTCTATT
>JAZJYH010000091.1:0-28855 GCA_040390485.1 Pseudomonadota bacterium | reverse complement strand
GTGGTCTCTTTGTGTTTTTAATTTTGATGGTACTGTTGTCTATTTGTTGTCTATTAGTAACCCATCATTTCACAAAATGCGAAAAATATCCAATCCCGTCGTGCGCCATTGCGTCGTAGGCCGGTACGACGATGGCTTGCCGAAGACTTTTTTGGCTTGGATGTTGCCCATCATTATTTATTTTCCTATCCCTAAGGCTTTAATTCCAGATATGTTTGTTTTAAAGTAAAAAGGGAGCCGGATTTTTGCTTATGGATATAAAAAAATCACGTTAGCTGCTATTCTGATAATGGGCGATGCCATACATGACATCGCCCATATACTGTCGTCTTTCCACGTATACTATGAGGGGCTATCCATGAAGCGAGCCGGGATGCGGACACGTCGCGTGGCTTTCGCACTCGGCGCATTCCTGGTGGCGATTATCGCGGCGACCGCCGTTAGCTCGATCCTCCTCTTGCGCAAGCAGGAAATCGACGATTGGCGCAGGCAAGCCGCCGCGTTCAACCGCATCCTGGCGGAAACCACGGCGCAGCAGATGAGCACCGCCTACCTGGCGCTGGACAGCATTGCCGAACGCGTGCAGGATTCGGCGATCGCCGACGCCAGCTACCTGAAGCGCTCCTTGAAGACCCCGGAGTTCTACCAGTTATTGCGGGAGAAGGTTGCCATGTCGCCGCAGATCGACGTCATTGGCGTGCTGGACGACCAGGGCAGCCTTATCAGCTACTCCAGGGAATATCCCGCGCCGCAACGCAACCTGGCCGAGCGCGACTATTTCACCGAGCAAAAAGACAATCCCGGCCTGGGCGTGTTTGTCAGCGCCCCGGTCCACAATAAGCACAACGGGGCCTGGACTTTTTTTATCAGCCGCCGCCTGACCGGTAGCGACGGCGAGTTCATCGGCGTGGTGCAACTGGGCGTATCGCCGGCTTTCTACAGCAAATTCTATGAAAGGGTGAGCCTGCGCGGACAGGCGACCATCAGCCTGATACGCGATGACTTCACCCTGCTGGCCAGGTGGCCGATGAGGGATGAATTGATGGCCCGGCGCGACACCAGCGATAGCACTTACCGGGTCTTGCAAGTGCTGAAGAAAAGAAACGACGTCGTCATTGGCGCCGAAAGCACGGGGACGGCAGGTGAAACGGTGAATCGCATGAGCGCGGTGAATGCGGTCGACAACTATCCGCTGATCGTCACTTTCTCGGTAGACGAAGAGCTTTATCTATCGGACTGGCGCAAGACCAGCTGGCTCATAGGCACCGTTGCCAGCGGCACCGTCATTGCCGTCATCGTTTCCTTCAGCATGCTGGTCAATATGCTGAAACGGCGCGAACAAGACCTGCAGGTCACCACCGAATTGAAGCAGCAGGCGGAAGAGGTCAATAAAACCCAGGCCCAGCTGGTGCAGAACCTGACCGAGCAGCAGCGCGCGCTGAAAGACAGCTCGGACCGGATGGAGGCGATCTTCCAGAATGCGGCGGACGGCATCGTCATGATCGACGACGACGGCAACATAGAGGCTTTCAACCACGCGGCCGAGCTCATCTACGGTTACAAGGACGCCGACGTGGTCGGCCACAACAGCAGGATATTTTCGCCGCCCGGCAAATACGACTTGCTGGAACTGGCGATGAGCCGCAACGAATTTGTGCTGACCGGGCAAATCCACCTGGAAGATGAACCGGTGCGCAGCGGTGGCGAAGTATTCCCGGCCGAGCTCTCGATCAGCGAATACTACCTGTCCGGCAAGCGCAAGCTGATCGTGATCGTCAGGGACATCAGCGAACGTCGTAAGATGGAAAGGATCAAGAGCGAATTCATTTCCACCGTCAGCCACGAGTTGCGTACTCCGCTGACCGCCATCCGCGGCTCGCTGGGCCTGGTGCTGGGCGGCGCCGCCGGCCACATCCCCGAAAAGGCCCATCCGCTGATCAGCATCGCCCACAAGAATAGCGAGAGCCTGACCCGTCTGATCAATGACTTGCTGGACATACAAAAGATAGAAGCCGGCAAGATGGATTTCAAGTACGAGCTGCTGTCGCTGCGGCAGTTGTTGGAGTCTTCAGTCAACGACAACCAGTCGTTCGCGCACAACCTGGGCGTCAGCATCGCCTTGGCGGCGATAGGCAGCGATGTCGCGATCCGGGTCGATGCCGGACGTTTTCAGCAGATCATGGCCAATCTCTTGTCGAATGCTTGCAAATATTCGCCGTATGGCAGCGAGGTGAGCGTGGTGGTGACCCATCTGGCGCAAGCCAGGATCAGGATAGAGGTGATAGACCGGGGCGAAGGCATTCCGGAAAAATTCCGCCACCGCATTTTCCAGAAATTTTCGCAGGCCGATTCTTCCGACACCCGGGCCAAGGGCGGCACCGGGCTCGGGCTCTCCATCACCCAGGCCATCGTCAAACAAATGGCGGGAGAGATAGGCTATTACTCGCACAACCTCGGCAGTGGCCAGGAAACCCATTTCTTTGTCGAGTTCCCGGTCGAGACCATGCCCGCGGCGCTCGTGCAGCAGGCCCAGGTCGTGCTGGACCAGTCATAAGCGGCCATAGGGGCAAGCCGGCCCCGCCGCATCAGGCCACGTCGCCGCCGTCGGCATTGTCGAAAGTATCCTCGCCGCCCCCGTCACTGCCGCTGTCGGCCTGCGCCGCCGGGTCCTCGGCAAAATAATCCTTGATCAGGCCGTTGTCGGCATTATTCGCATTGGCCGGCGCGGCCGAGGCGCCGGCAGAGTCCAGGCCTTGTGCTGTATTGCCTGCGCCGGCATGATGCTGCCCCATCAGGCTGCCTATACCCTGGAACAAGAAGGCGCCGGCGGCCACGCCCGCCGCGGTGGCGGCCATGGTGCCCAGCATGCCGCCGGTATTGCCGCCCAGGAAACCCGGCTGGGCGGCAACCTGGTTCATCGGCGCCGGAGCGTAGGATGCCGTCATCGCCGTCATCACCGGTGTTGGGCTGGATAGCGGGGCCAGCGGCCGGCTGACGGCGCTATTGCCCCAGGCGGTGCTGGGCGCATCGAGGAAGCCGCCGGAATTTTGCGGCGATGTCGTGGCCTGCAGCCTGGCTAGCTCGGCTTGCTGCTGCGCAATCTGTTGCTGCGCAGTGGCGAGCGCCTGTTCCAGTAACAGCGCACGCTGCACCAGCAGGTAGGCGGCGTCCGGCTGTCGTGCCACGGACTGTGCGATCAGCGCCTGGGCCTGTTCGTCTTTGCTGACGCCCTTGACCTGGATTAACTGCTCCAGAAAGGTTTGCAAAACCTGGGTTTCTTGGGGGGACATGGGGGCACTCCTCGATAAGGATCAATATGCTCTAGTTTGTTGCCAAGCTGCCCTTTTCAAGGTGTACTGCCTGTAAATAGAATGGTGGAAGTGATAGCGCAAGCGCCATGCGCAATCGTTACACAACACAGGAGCAGCGATGCCTGACCCCCACCATTTGCAACGTTTCGTCGATGCGCAAGACACGGTATATGCAGACGTGCTGGATGAATTGCGCCAAGGCCAGAAACGCAGCCACTGGATGTGGTTTGTTTTTCCGCAAATCGAGGGCCTGGGCCGGACCGACACCGCGCGCCTTTACGCGATCGCTTCGCTGGATGAGGCAAGGGCCTATCTTGCCCACCCCATTCTCGGCCCGCGCCTGCTCGAATGCGCGCACTTGCTGCTGCAACTGGAAGGGCGGAGCGCCAGGGAAATCCTCGGTAGCCCGGATGACATGAAGCTGCGTTCCAGCCTGAGCCTGTTTGCCGCCGCCGCTACCGACAACCAGATCTTCTTCGATGCGCTCGACAAGTTTTACGGCGGCGAACCCGATCCCTTGACTACGGCGATGGTAGGCGACCCGCAACGGCGCTAGTGTTCCCTTAGTGCTCGCCGGTACTGTATTGCCTCCGCCACGTGGGCCTGGCTGATCACCGGCGCCGCCGCCAGGTCGGCTATCGTGCGCGCCACTTTCAGCACGCGGTGGTAGGCGCGGGCCGACCAATTCAGCTTCACCATCGCATTGCGCAGCAGTTGCTCGGCCGCGCCGTCCGGCTGGCAATGGCTGTCTATCTCGGTGGTGGACAACTGGTTGTTGGCCTTGCCCTGGCGCGCAATCTGCAGTTCAAACGCGCGCTCCACCCTGGCGTTGATGGCGGCGCTGGCTTCGCCGTCGGCCTGTTTCAGCAAATCCTGGTGCGGCAGCGCGCCGACCTGGATCTGCATGTCGATGCGGTCCAGCAGCGGGCCGGAAATCTTGTCCTGGTAGCGCGCGATCAGGTCCGGCGTGCAGCGGCACTTGCCGTTGCTGTGGCCAAAATAGCCGCAGGGGCAGGGGTTCATGGCGGCGATCAATTGGAATCTGGCGGGGAAGTCCGCCTGCCTGGCGGCGCGCGAGATCGTGATGTGGCCGGACTCCAGCGGCTCGCGCAAGACTTCCAGTACCTGGCGCGAAAACTCCGGTAGCTCATCTAAAAACAAGACCCCGCGATGGGCCAGCGAAATCTCGCCCGGGCGCGGGGTGCCGCCGCCGCCCACCAGCGCCACGCCGGACGCTGTATGGTGCGGCGCGCGATACGGTCGGCTCTTCCACCTGGCCACAGAAAAGCCGCTGGTCAGCGACTGCACCGCCGCCGATTCCAGCGCCTCCTGGTCGGTCATGGTCGGCAAGATGCCGGGGAAGCGCGCCGCCAGCATGGATTTGCCGGTGCCCGGCGGCCCCACCATCAAGACGCTATGGCCGCCGGCGGCCGCCACTTCCAGCGCGCGCTTGGCCTGCAATTGCCCTTTCACCTCGACAAAGTCGGGATAGGGCGGCCGGCTCGGCAAGGCCTTGACCACATGCCGGCCCAGCTTGGTGTCAGGATCGACGCCGGCGAAGTGGGCACACACCTGCAACAGCGAGTCGGCCGGGTAGATGGTGGCCTCGGCCACCAGCGCCGCCTCGTCGGCATTCGCGCGCGGCAGGATGAAGGCGCGCGGCGAGGCCGCTGCCGCCTTGGCACCCTTGCAGATGGCAAAGGTCATCGCCAGCGCCCCGCGCACCGGGCGCAGCTCGCCGGACAAGGATAGTTCGCCGGCGAACTCATATTGGTCCAGGCTGTCGCCGGGGATCTGGCCCGAGGCCGCCAATATTCCCAGGGCGATAGGCAGGTCGAAGCGGCCCGACTCTTTCGGCAGGTCGGCCGGCGCCAGGTTGACCGTGATGCGCTTGGCCGGAAATTCAAACCTGGCATTTTGCAAAGCCGCCCTGACCCTGTCCTTGGATTCCTTGACCTCGGTCTCGGGCAAACCGACGATGGTGAAGGAAGGTAAGCCGTTTGCCAGATGCACTTCGACGGTGACTTCGGGTGCTTCCATGCCGGACAGGGCGCGGCTTTTCAGGACGGCTAGGCTCATGAGTGCTTATTGTTGATTGATTGATAACAGCAACAATAACAGAATGCGGGTTGATGCGTCAAAGTAGGGGGCACTGGTGCTTTAGGGAGATGTAATCCGAAATAGTCACGACTCGGGTGGCCCCAAAGAAAATAGTAGGGGGCCTCGGTGTTTTATTGCAAGACCTGATCTCATACACCGCCTACATTACCTTGAAGAGAGGAACGTAGGCGCGGCTGACCCGCAACTCGCGGGCATGGCCCTTGATGCGCAGGAACAGGCGGCTGCTTTCATCACGCCGCGTGCCGGCTAGATAGTCCAGGTTGATCAGCGTCGCACGGTGTACCTGCCAGAATTGCTCAGGGTCGAGCTGTACGGCTAGTTCGGTGATCGTGGCACGGATCAAGTGTTCACCGCCAGCGGTTTGCACCACAGTGTATTTGTCGTCAGCGTGGAAGAACAGAACGTCGCTAACGGCGATCTGGTGCACATACTCGCCCTGGCCGGCGCGGATGAAACGCAGCCGCGATGGCGTTGCCGGCCCGCGTGTCAATTGCCGCAGGGCGTCGGCCAAGCGCGCATCGGGGACGCCTGGGCCGGCTGCCTGTTGAGCCAGTGCTGCCTTGACGCGTTCGATCGTGCGCGCGAGCCGGTCGGTTTTCAATGGCTTAAGCAGATAGTCGAGCGCACAGTGGTCGAAGGCCTGCACGGCATAGGTATCGAAGGCAGTCACAAACACGATCTGGGTGTCGCCCTCAATGCCTTGTGCCACCTCCAGGCCGCTGAGCCCCGGCATCTGAATGTCCAGGAAGGCCACATCGGGTTCGAGTGCCGTGATGCAGGCTGCGGCCTCATCGCCGTTGCGGGCGATGTGTACGATCTCCAGCTCGGGCCACAGCAATGCCAGCTGCTCTTTGAGATACAACGCCAGATGCGGCTCGTCGTCGGCAATCAACGCGCGCGTCATGCTTGCGGCCTGTAGGGAAGGGAGAGCATGGCGTGCACGCCAACCGCTTGCGGCTCCAGCGTCAGCGCCGCCTCGCCGCCGTAACGGGTGCGCAGCCGTTCACGGATGTTGGACAAGGCCATGCTGTTGCCGTGCCGCCGCGGGCGGCGCGGCGCGTCGAGGCCCAGGCCATCGTCGTCGACACAGATGTCGAGTTGACCGGCCATAACGCGCGCGCGGATGTAAACGCGGCCGCCCTCGATCTTCGGTTCCAGCCCATGTTCGATGGCATTTTCGACCAGTGGTTGCAGCAGCAAGGTCGGCAAGATCGCCGCCAGCGCCTCTTCGCTGGCATCAATCTCGAAGTGCAGGCGCTCCTCCATACGGATTTGAAACAGCGTCAGATAGCAGCGCACCATCGCCAGTTCGGTTTCGAGCGTGCTGTCGGTGTGGCGCAGCTGGCCCAGGCTGGCGCGCAGATAGTCGGTAAACATTTCCAGCATCTGCTTGGCGCGCGGCGTATCGCAGTCGATCAGGCTGTGCACATTGGCCAGTGTGTTGAAGAGAAAATGCGGCTCAATCTGCGCCTGCAGTAGGCGCAACTGGGCTTCCATGGCCTGATGCCGCAAGTTTTCCTGCTTGACGCGCAATCGCCACCAGAACCAGTTGGCCGCGGTGACCACCAGGACGAAGGCGAGCAACTCGGTCTTGGCGATGCGGTTGGTCAGGAGCAACCAGGAATTCCATCCACTGAGCCAGGAATACAGGCTCAGACTTAAGGCACTGCCAAGCATGACGCCAGACACGGTGATGGCATTGATGAGCAACGCGGCGCGCCAATCGCCGGCTTGGGAAATGGCTTCGTCGCTGGCTTCCGGCAGCAGCTTTTCGATGCCACGCCTGATCGCCAGCATGCTGTAGGCGACACACAGGCAGCTGAACAGATTGAACATCAAGGAGGCGTGCCACCAACCAAGGTCGCTCACTCGGCCCGTGATCAACCCATTGATCAGCATCATGCAAAAGCCGATCGGTAGCGCCAGCGCGGCGCCGACGGCGAGTTGGGCCCAGACTGGCTCCTGGCGGTGCTTTTTGAGCATCCAGAACGCGTCCCAGGCTAGTTGAAATGGAGAATGAGTATGCATTTGGCAATTGTAGCCCGGATGCATGGTGTGCCAAGGCGAAATACGATGTATCGACGGCAGCGCTGACGGAATGCAAGAGCGGCCTGGCTTGGCTAAGGCGCATGGTCTCATGGTCTCATGGTCTGTTTGAGATGCTGATTCGATTCTTGCCTGCGTCTTGGGGTATGCATCATAATCTGCGCATAGTTGTCGTTAATGCCATCCTCCATGCCGGCTAGGAGGGCAATGCCGCCCTCGCCGCGCGGACGGAGCGCGCGTACTCCCATATCGGCCTGCTGGGCTATGACATCATTGCTTCCCTGCCGCCGGATATGTGCCTGCCTGAGAGTATCGCCCAGCTGCAGCCCGATATGATCACGTCGATGCGGAATCGGATGCGCGCGATGTACTGGCACATATCGTGGTCGCCAGACCACCATCCTGCAGGACACCTGGGGCCGCGGCTAGGAACTGACCGTGCACGGCTGGGTCTACGGCCTGAAGGACTGCAAGCTGCACGACCTGGGTATGACCGTTTCCAAGCTGCGAAATCTGGCACCCAGCACGGCCCGCCGCCTGACTATGTACGCCGAGGCTGTTCAAGCCTGATTGCTTAGCGGGCGCTGACAGCAGCAGGGGAAAAATCTCCTGATGCTACCAACGCCGCCTGGTGCCAAGCGCGCGCTGGAGGTCGCCCTGGAACCTTATTGGAATCTCATCGAGAAATTAACTAGTGCAAGGCGCCCAGGGACTCGACCTGCCTTGCACGCTCGGCCGCCTGCGCCGTCGCCAAACCTGCTTCGAATATACTCATGCCCGCTATCGTGCCGGCACCGGCAGTTTCTCCATTTTCCGACACATCCTCCGCGATGCGGAATCCTTCGCCTACGCTGCTGCGGTTGTCCGTTCCCGTATGCCCGCGCAAGGTCGGGCTGACGCCGGCCGGGCCGTTGTTATAGTTGCCGCCGCGATGGATGACCATGGCCCCCCCATGGAAGGCTGCGCAGCCGCTGGTCCAGGCGCTTCCGTCATTTGGGGCGCCTTCGTAGTTCAGATGCTGGCAATCTTCGACCAGTTCCCCGGCGTTGCCAAGCATGTCGTGCAGGCCAAAGGCATTCGCCTCATACATACCGACCACCGTGGTCAATTCCGCGTGGTCATCGCACGCGGCCTCGTTGTGGGTCTTGCCCGTCAGGCGTGCAATACCAGCCTTGCCGCTGCGGTCGTAGACATTCGCGTACCGGCATAACGCGGCGGGATCATTGCCGAAGGGATAGCGGGTGCTGCTGCCTGCGCGCGCGGCATATTCCCATTCCGCCTCGCTGGGAAGACGATAGTGTTTTCCCGTTTGCGCGGACAGCCACTGAAGGTAGGCGTGGGCATCGTCCCGGCTCACGCACATCACGGGATGATATTCGGTGGGCGCGTTGGCGGGCGAGTTCCAGCTGTCCTTGCCGTATTCCATGCCCCATTCGTTCGCGGCCAGTTTCCAGCAGTCGCCGCCGGGCTGGTAGCCGGTGGTATCGACGAACTGGCGAAACTGCTTGACCGTGGTTTCGTACCTGGCCAGCCTGAAGCTTCTGACTTTGACGCGATGTACCGGTTCCGAGCTTGGATAATCGTTCTGCTTGGGGTTGCCGGTGCTTCCCATTGAGAACTCGCCCCCCTGGATGGTGACCATGGGCGGAACGATCACCGCATCGGTGGCGGCCAACAGCGGGCCACTTAGGCTGGCGAACGTTAGCAGCGACAAAATGAAGCTTGTTTTTTTCATCGGATATGTCCTGAGAAAGGGCGGCCGGAATTGGCCAGCAGTGATCGGCGATCACGAGCATGCAACAATCACACAGGAGGAAGGTGCACGCAGCCAACAAGCGACGAATCGACAGTAGCGCCGACGAATCGCAAGCAGGTGTCGTGCCTGGACAGCACAATGGGTATATGTTTGTCCTATAGAGCCTTGGCTATTGCCGGGCTTAAATGGCCTCAAGGTTAGGACATTGTGTCCTATTGAGCCTTCTGCTCAGGCCGAACTGCCTCGACCGCCAAGGCGTGTGTCAGAACAGCGCGGGTAGGCCGTATACGATACGGACGAGATCGACTTGCTTGCTGACGCCAATCTTTTGATAGATGTGCTGGGTATGGGTCTTGATCGTGGCTAGCGACACAAACAGGGATTCGCATAGCTCGTCCTGTGTTTGTCCACCGGCGAGGCCGGTTGCTACTCTTGTTTCCGCGACGGTCAATCCATACGAGTCCTGCAAGACGCGGGACGCCATTGCACGTTGCTGGTTACTGTCGGAAAGGACGAGGGCGATATGCGCATCGTCGTCATCAAGCTGCTTCTTTTCAGCGTGGCTGATCGGCAACACTGCGACTCGAATGCGGGCGTTGCCGTGCCCTGCCATTGTTTCGATGGTTCTGACATGGATATCGGCGTTGTCGCTGGCTGTAGCGCTTTGGGCGAGTCCGCAGAGGGTCTCGTTGTCCTTAGCGTTCGTGAGCCGAATTCGACCAAACACGGATTGAATGATTTCGCCTGATTGAAGCAACTGCTCTGCGCGCTGGTTCGTCATCCGAACATGACCGGCCTGATTCACGATAATGATGGCGTAGTCCATGCGATCAAGGACGGCCATCGCCAGCCGTTTAGCATCGCTTATCGCCGGGGATCTGGCCCGAGGCCGCCAATATTCCCAAGGCAATAGGCAGGTCGAAGCGGCCGGATTCCTTGGGCAGGTCGGCTGGCGCCAGGTTCACGGTGATCCTCTTTGCCGGGAATTCAAAGCGCGCATTTTGCAAAGCCGCCCTGAACCCTGTCCTTGGATTCCTTGACCTCGGTCTCGGGCAAGCCGACGATGGTGAAGGAAGGTAATCCGTTTGCCAGATGCACTTCGACGATGACTTCGGGCGCTTCCATGCCGGACAGGGCACGGCTTTTCAGGACGGCTAGGCTCATGAGTGACTATTGTTGGTTGATTTTGTTGCAACAATAACAGACTGTGAGTCGGTGCGTCAAAGCAGGTTAGTTTGAAAAGCGAATAGTTGAGGTGAGTGTAGAAGACGTTGGGCTTCGCTGCGCTCTGTACCAAGCTTCGTTAGCCCACGTTATTGGAAAAGGCTGATAACAGACCTCTGCCGATCTCCCCGAACGCAGACATTTCACAGTCGATAAATAGCCGAGTGCTACTCAAATTGGGGGGGCGTCGCCGGCACTTTAACAGTTAAGCCAACCGATTCCTCAGTTGCGCCGATCTCAGCAACACCCGCGTATAGGATTCCAGGACGCCGCCACGCGCTCGCAGTAGCTCCGTCAAGCGAACTAGTGCGTCCTGGTCGCGGCAGGCGACGCGCAGCATGTAGTCGAAGGAGCCGGTCATCAGCGTTGCTTCGATTATTCCGGGAATATCTTGTATGTGCGCCTCAAAATCGACGGCGGCGACACCGGGGCTTAATTTGACATCAATGATGGCGATCAGCGCCAATCCCATCGCCCGCAAATCCAGCCGTGTTTCAAACGCCAGGATGATGCCACTTTCCTGCATGCGGCGAACTCGTTCCGACACGGTGTTAGCACTGAGAAACACTTTTTGACCGAGTTCGGTATAGCTGATTCTGCTATTTTTGCGCATAGTTTCGAGAATTTCTCGGTCTATCTTATCCATTGCAGCGTTTTTCTCCGAATATTGGCGATGCCGCCTAGTATAAACGCGGAAACTGCACTGTGCTTCTTGATATCATCTTATCTTTCGGGCGACTGCTTGGTGGAGACCCAAGCCGACGCTTGTACAGACGACTTTCTAAAAAGGGTGAATGGATGACTAAAAATTCTTGTGTGCTTTCCCTGTTGACTTCAGCTTTGACGGTGGTCACGACAATGCAATTGGCAACAGCGGCCGAAGTGCGCCCGCCACTATCGATGGGCGAAAAAACCGAAGTGGTGAAAGCGCTCGCAGCCCAGCTCAAAGCGAAATATGTGTTCCCAGACGTGGCCGAGCGCGTCGCCAAGGCGCTTGCAGAGAAGGCGGCAAAGGGGGAGTATGCAAGTGCCGGGACCGAGCAGGCGTTTGCCGAGCAGTTGACCAAGGATCTGCAGGATCTTGGTAAGGATAAACACTTCCGCGTACGGTTCACGCCTGGCTTCAAGCCGGAACCGGATGACGATACGGCGGCGACTCCGCAGCAAATGGCCGAGGCGCGCGAAGAGGCCACCAAGCAAGCTTACGGCATTGCCCGCGTTGAGCGACTGCCTGGCAATGTCGGGTATCTTGATCTGCGCAGTTTTGAGCAGACCGAATTTGTGGCCCAGGCCTATAGTTCGGCCATGTCGTTGTTATCGGGCACCGATGCACTGATCCTTGATCTGCGCCGAAACGGGGGAGGCGAGCCCGCCAGCGTCGCCTATTTGCTGAGCCACTTCTTTGCCCAAGGCGACTACCGCCACCTGAACGATATCTACAATCGGCCCAAAAACACGACTCGCGAGTACTGGACCGTCCCTTCCGTTGGTGTGCGCTATGCCAGGCCGGTGTACATTTTGACGTCGAATTATACGTTCTCAGGCGGTGAGGAATGTGCCTACGATTTTCAAACGCAAAAGCGGGCGATACTGGTCGGTGAAACCACTCGAGGTGGCGCCAATCCGGGCGACATGGTGCCCATCAGCCATGACTTCAATGCATTCGTGCCAACCGGGCGGGCGATCAACCCGATTACCCATACTAACTGGGAGCACGTTGGGGTGAAACCAGATGTGCCTGTTCCTGCTAGCCAGGCGGAGCAATGGGCCTATGCCGATATCTTGCGCAAGATCGTCATCCCAAACGAAAAAGAAGCGCGAAAGGTCGATGCCCTGACCGCGCTTTTAGCCAAGGTGGAAAAAGGCGAGAACGTGACGCAATTCGTACCGAGTCACTGATACCGAAAAGGGCGACGCTTTTCACCACTTAGTTCTAACAATTCCGTCGAAGGAGGGCAACCGGCAGTCTGCACTTACCGGTTGCCTTCACCGGTTAGAAGCCGCGCGCCGCGCTGGCCTTGAAGTCGTTGTGGAAATGTCGCAAATTTCCGCCCGCGAAGATTCGAGGAGCCACGCAGCGCGCGATCACTGGATCGCAGAACGTGTTCTTGACTGGTCGGGCGTGCCGACCGTTCACATTCGCCCCACGTTCTTCTCAGAGTGGCTGATTTTCCCGTGGGTGCGCGATACCATCGTCAAGGAAGGAAAGATCACCCTTCCTTATGGCAACGGACGCCATGCGCCAATCGCGGCCGAAGACCAGGCGCGCTTCATCGCCAAGGTCCTCACGCAACCCTCTGGCCATATCGGCAAGACGTATGAGCTTTGCGGCCCGGTTGAGCTCGATTACCACGGGATCGCCGACGAAATTGGTAAGGTCATCGACCGCAAGATTGTTTATAGCCCGAGTACGCTCGAGCAATATCGCGAGCACTTGCAGAAGTACAATCTTCCCGAGTTCGTGATTCAACACTTCATCGAAGTTGCCATCGATTACCAGAACGGCGTCTTCGAGGGCACTGCCCACATCATCGAGCAAGTCACCGGAAAGGCGCCGCAAACAGTCGAAGAGTTTGTCCGCGCCAACCGTCAGCTCTTCCAGTCCTGATTAGCGGGCGAGCGCGATTCGTGCCCGGATCGCGCACGCATACTGAACCTGGCCAAGTTGAGTATACGGCGCACTGAAGGCGTGAGTATTGGTGCAGGTGCTTGCAGGCATATGAGCCGCGATTGGCGGGTTTTTGCCGAAACGACTTGCCTGCTGGCGATCTTGTGGTGCCCGGTTCTGCGCGTAGCGTTGCTGCTGTATCAAGATTATGCCGAGCAATTGAGAAACGCGCACGGTATGTCGCGGCATGTCGTGACCTGCGCATCCCATTCCAGCGCGCTGCCTTTTCCATTGCAATCACCGTCCGCGCCTGATGCGGGCGTGTACGAAGCTGTAATAACGATTTGATTACACAAATAGATATAAAAAGAATAATATGTGCAAGCACTCCCAGATGGCTGAAATCAGGCCACCGCCACATCCGCTCTAGCTCCCTCCGCTGTAAGTACGATTTTGCATTGATCCTGTTTCATTGATTTTCCTAACCAGAGGTATTTATCGTGAACAACGCTTTGCATTGCAGAAAATCTCTCCCCTTGTCTACTGGTCTTCGCCTTTTTCCTTTGCTGGTGACGGCGCTGGCCCTTTTTCCTGCCTTGTCCCAGGCGCAGAATGCTGCGCCTGAGATTACGCCGGAAAAAGTACAGCGTGCAGTCGCCGCTCTCAAGCAATATGGCATGGGGCACGCGGATGGCTTTACCCCGCCCGGTACGGCCATCGCCATCGTTTATCAAGACAAAGTGGTGGCGACCCTGGTCGACGGCGTGCGCAAAGTGGGTAGGCCGGAAAAGATCGACGCCAATACCGCGTTCCAGTTAGCCTCTGTCTCCAAGCCGCTTGGCGCTACGGTGATGGCGAAGCTGGTCAGCCAGGGGGTAAAGTGGAAAACCTCGACCGAAACAGGCACGGTGGACTGGGACACGCCTATCCAGAAGCTCATGCCTAACTTTGCCCTGGACAGCGCCGTCCTTACCGACAACGTCGCGCCCAAGATCACACTGGGGCACCTTTATTCCCACCGTAGCGGCCTGCCCGACCATGCGGGTGACGATCTGGAAGACTTGGGCTACAGCCGGGAAGAAGTGATACAGCGCTTACGCTATATCCTCGGTGTAGGGGAAAAATTCAAGGAAAAAGAGTATGCCTACACCAATTTCGGGCTGACCGCTGCCGGCGCTGCAGCGGCACATGCCGCCGGAATGAGCTGGGAAGCTGCCTCGGCCAGCCTGTTGTATAAGCCGCTGGGCATGCGCAACACCAGCTCGCTCTACGCAGATTTCATCGGTAATCCTAATCACGCGTCCGGCCATGTACTAAGGCGCAGCCAATGGATATTTGAGGAGCAGCGCCAGCCCGATGCCCAGTCACCTGCAGGCGGCGCCAGTTCCAGTGTCAATGACATGGCGCAGTGGATGCGCCTGTATCTGGCGGACGGCAAGCTGGACGGCAAGCAGATTATCCCGGCCGAGGCCTTGCGCGAGACATATTCTGCCCATATCGATGCGTCAGACAAAGAGAAACTGGCGGCAAAAACGGATCCCAGTTGCGACAACGCCGCCAGATACATCTATGGCTGGAATGCTTGCTGGAACGGGAAGTCTGTCCGGCTCAACCACTCAGGTGCCTTCACGTTGGGGGCCTCCACCGTCGTTACCATGCTGCCGCGGGAAAAACTGGGCATAGTCGTGCTGACGAATAGCGAACCCTATGGCGTAGCCGAGGCACTTGCACGCGGTTTTATAGAACTGGCCGAAAATGCTCAGCTGGACCCGCGAAAAAGATTTCCCGAGCTGTTTGCAGAAATGAAAGAAAAAATGGACGAGGCAATTCGGGGGCCGCAGCAAGGTGTGATCAATCCAGGCAGCTGTCCCATACATGGCTCTGCAGATGTCAATCTTGGCCGTTACATTGGAACGTATCCAAACGATTATTTCGGGCCATTTGATGTAGTCAGGGAAAACAGCTATTTATGGGTGGTCCAGGGGCCGAGGAAAGATCGTCGTTTTCAGCTCAATCCATGCAGTTCAAATGCACAAAACGGCTTCGACTTTTACTACCGGACAACAGGTGAAAACGCAGTCGGCAATGAACTTGTTCAGTTTGCTGCCCGCAATCCAGAGGCTCCGGCAAATAAAATGACCATCCCTCACTTACAGGTAGGCGTATTCCAGCGCGCCGACAAGTAGGAGCCATGCCGAGACAGGTTCGCCCTGACCCTGTCCTTGGATTCCTTGAGCTCGGTCTCGGGCAAGCCGACGATGGTGAAGGAAGGTAAGCCGTTGGCCAGATGCACTTCGACCGTGACTTCGGGTGCTTCCATGCCGGACAGGGCGCGGCTTTTCAGGAAGGCTAGGCTCACAGAGGAGCTAATTGTTGATTGATTTTGTTGCAACAATAACAGGCTGCGCGGCCTCGCCTCAAAGCAGGACGATTTAAAAAAAAGCGGGTAGTTTAGGATGGCGGGAGAGCTTGGGCTTCGTTGCGCTCAGCGGCAAGCTGCATTCGCCCAAGTTATCTCATCTTGATGACGACCTTGCCTTTGGCACGTCCTGTTTCTACGTAAGCCATGGCCTCTTTGGTCGAGTCGAAAGGGAAAACCCGGTCTAAGACCGGGCGCACGGCCCCCGACTCGATGAGTGAACTAATCTGTTGCAACTGATCCCCGCTCGCTCTCATGAAGAGAAAGGAATAGCTGACATTATGGCGTTTGGCTTGTCTTCTGATCCGGAAGCTGAGCAGACGCATTACCAGTTCAAGTACGCGGCTCAATCCCAGTTGCCTCGCAAACTCGGGGTCGGGTGGGCCCGAGATTGAGATCAGCTTGCCACCGGGTTTGAGCACGCGAAGGGACTTCTTGAGAGTCTCTCCATCCAGGCTATTCAGAACCACGTCGTAATCGCGCAGGACCTCTTCAAAACGATCCTTCTTATAGTCGATCACGACATCGGCACCGAGGCGCTTCACCAAGTCGACATTCCCCGAGCTAGTGGTCGTCGCCACGATGGCGCCGACCTGCTTCGCGAGTTGGATGGCGAACGTTCCCACACCACCCGCGCCCGCGTGGATCAGAACTTTCTGCCCTTTCTTCAGCTTCGCCCTTTCGATCAGCGCTTGCCAAGCGGTCAAGCCGACCAGAGGGATGGAAGCGGCTTCTTCCATAGTCAGGTTCTTGGGTTTAAGCGCCAAGTCAAGCTCTCTTACTGCGATGAACTCCGCGAACGTCCCGATACGGTCCTTGTCAGGCCGTGCATACACCTCGTCGCCGGCCTTGAATCGCCGCACGCGTGCGCCAACCTGGACTACGACTCCCGCCAGTTCGTTGCCCAGAATGAGCGGCAATTGATAGGGCAAGATCAGCTTGAACTCTCCGTCCCTGATCTTGGAATCGAGCGGGTTTACGCCGGCGGCGTGGATCTGAATCAAAACCTCGTCCTCCTGCATTTTCGGGTCTGGAACTTCGCCGGACCGCACGCGCTCTGCGCTTCCATAGCGATCAACGATAAATGCCTTCATACTGCTCTCCTATTGTCCTGAGTGAAAAAACGGGTCCTGGTTCACGCTTTGAACTACTTCTCAAGCACCGGGGTGCGAGGTAGCGACATCGACAAGGTGTCGAGTTGCAGGTCCTTTCGAATCCCGGCATCCACCAATCCGGCAGGCGCAAACCGGCGAAGCAAGCGCAGGCGGTTTGCCAGCCCGCCTGCCGCGTAGCGGAGTTTTGGCCGGGTGGCGAGGGCCGCTTTCAGCACGACATCGGCCACGACGGTCGGCTCGTCCGCGGTTGCCATCACCTTCTTGAGCACCTTGTCCAGGAGGGCGCGAACTTCGCGATATTCGTCGAGCTTCGAATCGGGGGCCAGGAAGTTCGCGTCGAACTGCGTCTTCGTGTAGGCCGGTTCGATGACCGAGACCCGGATGCCCCTGGTGCGCAATTCGTGATCGAGCGACTCCGAATAGCCTTCAACCGCATGCTTGGTTGCCGCATAGAGCGCCCCGTAAGGCATCGGCAGGAAACCAAGCACCGAGCCGATATTGAGGATGCGGCCGTTCCCCTGGCGTCGCATGTGGGGCACGACGGCACGGGTCATGCGGATGAGTCCGAAGAAGTTGGTTTCAAAGATCGCCTTGGCCTGCTCGATTGAACTTTCTTCCGCTCCCGCGGGCGCCACGCCGAAGCCGGCGTTGTTCACCAGCAGGTCGATGCGGCCTTCCAAGCGCAGCACCTGGTTGACGGCTGCTTCGACCGATTCATCGCTGGTTACGTCCAGGGCCAGCATCGCGTACGGTCGCTGGCCAGTGGGGCCTCCCCGCCGGCTGGTGCCATAGACCTGGTAGCCGGCCGCAGCGAGCCGGTGCGCCGTCGCTTCGCCGATGCCGGATGAGGCGCCCGTAACGAGCGCGATTGGTTTTTCAAGGTTCATGGTAGTGCCTTTCAGTAACAGTGTTTGCTGTGCTTGCTTATGCCCAAGGAGTCGAATCGGCGCCGGGCAGCCGCTGAGTTGCTTTTTAGATGATAATCATCATCTTCTCGCTTATATTACACCTGTCATCTATAATGTCAACGTGAAATTGATGAGCGAGGCGATGAAAATGAAAGTCAGCAAGGCAGAGGCGGCGCAGACCCGGGAGCGGATCATCGAGACCGCGGGAAGACTGTTTCGCGAGCGGGGCTTCGACGGTATTGGGGTGGCGGAACTGATGAAATTCGCCGGGCTGACCCATGGAGGCTTCTATCGCCACTTTGCGTCGAAAGAGGATTTGATGGCAGAGGCCTGCGCCCGCGTGCTGGAAGGATCGCTGGACGCCGCCAACCAGGTGGCCGAGCGTAGCGGCGCGAACGCGGTGTCCGCCATTGCGTCCGCTTATCTGACTACCGCGCACCGTGACCTGCCGGGCGAGGGATGCGTGCTGGCGGCGCTGGGGGCGGAAGCCGCGCGCCATGGCTCGTCGCTGCGCGGCGCTTTCACGCAAGGCGTGCGCTCCATGACCGACACGCTGACGCGACTTCTGGCAGGCAGGTCCGAGCGCGCCAGGCGCCAGCGCGCCTTGACAATCTACGCGAGCATGATCGGTGCGCTGGTGCTGGCACGCGCCGTCGACGATACTGAACTTTCCGAGGAAGTGTTGGAATCGGTCTTGGCATCGATCACCCAAGCCGATTCGCCCACCGGTTCATCGCCGCTCTAGGCGCTCTTTTTTACTGCATGTTTGATTGGTGCCCGGCATGGAAAACCATGCCTAGGCATAAATTTCCCTTCCCGGCCGAATTGCTGGTGGACTACAAACTGCAGTCCACCAGGCAATTGGCCGGGACAGGCAGGGCGGGAATTTTAGCGGTGATACCTAGCCGTTCACGATTTTCATTCCTTCCTCGGTATACCGGGCGCCGGCTGCCGCATCGGGCGGAAACAGCAGATTGAGTTCTTCCAGATGCGCCGCCGTCAGTTTGACGGACAGAGCGCCGCTGTTCTCTTCCAGATAGGTCCTGCGCTTGGTACCCGGGATGGGCACGATATTCTCGCCTTGCGCCAGTACCCAGGCCAGGGCCAGTTGCGACGGGCTGCATTCATAGCGCGCCGCCAACTGCCTCACCTTGTCCACCAGCAGCAGGTTCTTGCTGAAATTGTCGCCCTGGAAGCGCGGGTTATGGCGGCGGTAATCGTCTTCGGCAAATTGCTCCGGCCGGGTAATCGCGCCCGTCAGGAAGCCGCGTCCCAGGGGGCTGTAGGGAACGAAGCCTATACCCAGTCTGCGGCAGGTGGCCAGCACCTCGCGCTCCGGGTCGCGCGTCCACAGCGAATATTCGCTTTGCAGGGCGGTGATCGGATGCACCTTATGCGCACGCTCCAGGGTGGACGACGAGGCCTCGGACAAGCCGATGTAACGGATCTTGCCCGCTGTGACCAGATCGGCCAGGGCCCCGACCGTTTCTTCTATCGGCGTGGTGGGATCGATGCGATGCTGGTAATACAAGTCTATGGTTTCTATACCCAGCCGTTCCAGGCTGCCCTCCACCGCGTTGCGGATGTATTCCGGGCGGCCGCTGACGCCGCGTTCATGGATATTACTGGGGTTGCGTACGATGCCGAACTTGGTGGCGATAAAGCATTGCTGGCGCCGGCCTTTGATGGCCTTGCCGACCAGTTCTTCATTCGTATGCGGGCCATAGATGTCGGCGGTATCAAGAAAAGTGATACCCAGTTCCAGGGCGCGATGGATAGTCGCGATCGATTCTGCATCGTCGCGATTGGCATAAAATTCGCTCATGCCCATGCAGCCCAGGCCGATGGCGGACACCAGCGGGCCGTTAGCGCCGAGCCGGCGGGATGGCATAGTGAGAAGTGCGTTGTTGGTCGTGTTCATTGGAAGCGTCCTCGGGAAATGGCGGTTGAGTGACGACGTTCGCTGGTAGCGCTGCTTCCATCGATTCATACATGGCGATCTTGGTGCGCAAGATCGTCAGGTTGCTGTGCAGTTCAGCGAGCGTCTTTTCCACGGTCTGGGTATGCTGTTCCAGCAATTCTTTCCGTGCTGACACACTTTCCGGCGTGTTGCCCAGCCTGCGCAATTCGGCATAGCGCAGCATGTCGCGGATGGGCAACCCGGTGGTACGCAGCTTCAGCAAAAAGCCTATCCAGAGGATATCTTCCTCGCGATACAGCCTGTGCTTGTTGTCTTGCCGCGCCACTGGATCCAGCAAGCCAATGCGCTCGTAGTAACGCAAGGTATGGACGCTCAGTCCAGTTGCGGCAGCGGCTTGTTGTATCGTCAGAGAAGTAGTCATGGCAGGAGTGTAGAAGTTTGAGCGCGCTCTAAGTCAAGGGGATTATTATTCTTTTTTTGGGGGAGGGGCGACACATCGGGGTGAACGGGTTTCAGCAGAAGGAGGTGATTCTGGGATCCGTATGCGAGATGCAAGAATGGTGGATTACGCCATTTGCGGACATGCATACGGGATCACCACTTTGACACAATTTAGATATAGGCGCCAAGTTCAGCATCCCTACCTTAATGCGCTTGGACCTGGCGCTATCAAGGCTAGAAAATATCGGTCACGAATTGATTTCAATATTGAAACATTATATTGCCAGAAGGCACGATGGTGTTTGCGACGGTATGAACGAAAATCTCAGTCTGTTTCGTTCGTCTGGGCGAAAGCTTCCATCATTGATGACGGAAACCATCTAAATTTGCTATGCTTATAGTGGCTGGACAAAGGCAAAGCCCTTGTCCAGCGCGGGTAAAACCTGCCACAGCCCACAATCATGACGACGACGAATCTGAACTGGTTGTGGGCTTTTCTTTTTTCTAGCGCCTGTTGGGCAGGCTAGCAACAAGCGCCTGTCTTTCTTCTTTTGTACATTTCACACCTCCCAATAGTTCGTTGATTATGCTTTTGGCTGTTCGGCAATTTGATTAGCTTGAGCTACTGGGTTAGCAGCGGCAACTGCTAATGCAGCAGCAGCGGTAGTGGCGGCAGACGCAGCTGCCTGAGTTGCGGCTACCCCTTTGAAATAGTCGCGGACGGCTTGGATGTCGTTAAAGGCACCGACGTCTGCTGCCCGCTCGACGAATCGCCCATACAGGCCGTCCTGCACTAAACCGTGCGTACGCATCCATTCAACGGCGGCGTTGGGGTTGATGAGCAATACGTAGTGAAATTCTCCTGATGCACCGGGTTTTGTTTGTATAAACCAGAGTTCGCGTAGCTTTTTCATCCTTTTTCGCCAGGTATCGACCGCTCGCTCACCGACAAAGCCAGCTTCACTCGCGAAGGTTGCCGGATTTTCGATAGTAATAAGAGAGTGATCAGGTGAGCGAGCCCATAAACAGAAAAGAACGTGACCGGCCGGCTGCCCCTTGGATTGTGCATCAGCTACCTGCATGGCAATAGGAAGCGTCCTGGGTGCAGAAAAATATCCGTCATTTGTTTTTCGGTGCCAAATAAATGAAGCGGGCATTCCAGGAAAATGTATATCCATGAGCTGTTGAGCACGTTCAGACATTTTCATCCGCTTAGCGGCTGCTTGCTTTATGTTGATCATATTCGCTCCCTTTTTCTGTTGCTGTCAGTGTCGTGCACCCCGTCCAATTAGGCAATGATTCGGTACGCCCTTCATACGACACGATTCACACTCCTCAGAGACATTTTGAGTATAGGTGAGATACTAGGAAATACTAGCTACCCAATATTGTAAGAATGCATGAAACCGCGCAAAAAAAAGAAAATTAGTTTTTGAATTCAATGTGTTATAAATATTTTGTGTGCTCTACGTGTTCCTGTGCTCAGAGTACTCAATGTGCTCAATGTGCTCGAGGGGTTTCCAAAGGGGGTGGCTTCCCTCTCAGAATCGATTCAAAACTCTCATAACATTCTGTCAAACATCAATTTCTCCGACGTTTGAGCCGGCAATCTTTGTTCTATTCCACCCTTGGTTGAGTGTCGAAGCGTTTATCATCATGGTTACAACCGCAAATAGCTGTGTACGGCACAGACTGACTATTTTTATAGGCGCGAACGCCATTGAGCGGCAGTGCTTGTTGATTTCAATCTTGGACGCGTTGCCCATCTTTTTTTTGGGGGGCTGAACGGTAAGTTAAGTAAGCCATCCAATGCTATTCTCGACGGCGTGCGGAAGCTTGCATTACTAAGACGGGCTTTGGTTCGTTAAACTCTCGCTGTCTAACATTCAAAATTTATGACAAAGCCACCTTCGTCGACTTCCGCATCGCTACCAGTTGGTATCCATATCTCACGTGGAGTCCGAATGCGAATTCCAATTGGAGGATTGCTCATTCATGCAGATAGTGGGGAAGGGCGCAGAATGGAAGTCGTGGCGGTGGAGCTTCAACTTGATACATGCGTCCATTGGCTTGAGATCGCAATGGAGCATCTAGAGAATGCAAACTTTGCGCACGCGGCGCTGCAAGCTCAGTCCCCGGGTAGTCCAGAGATAGGTTATCAGCTTGACCGAGAATTCAAAGCCTCAGTTCAGGCGGCTTTCGCCGCTGCGACTTTTTTCGAAGCACTATACGCGATCACTATTGAGCGAAATCCTCCTGTACGCCGAAGCTCGCCTCACTCTCCGAAACGAAAGCCGCCCCGTTACGCTGTGGTTGCCGAGCAACTACGCCGCTCCTTTGGACTTAAGAACCAAGGCGCAGCAAACCTGCGATCGGTTCTAAAGGAGACTTATCGGTTCCGAGATCAGGCCGTGCATCCATCTGCGGCGTTCACAGTGCCAGTTATGCATCCGCAGTTAAACGCGGGCGTAGAGTCTCGATTTGTTATGTACTCCGCAGGCAACGTGCATCTTTTAGTCCGCAGCGCACTTGCGTTCTCAAAAATCCTCGCATCGCGGGACTTAACGCGTCAGCCTAAAAATATTCAAGATCTCGCTAGCTACTTGCTTGTTGTCTGCTCGCCTCTTTATGCTCTCTGGGAGCAACACTATGGGCCACTTCTTGACGCGCCGCTACGCTAATTTTCGGTGCTTCCGTACCGGCAGAGTGCGGTTGTTCAGCGCTTGTTATTCATTTAACGCGCTCGTACTTGTGGGTATAGACAACGTAGCCGAAATTGACTATGACCGTAATCTTTGAGCCAACGCTACATGCGCTACAACCTACGTATTGATATCTTTGGCTCCCTATGGTCCCTCACAGCGCTACGGTATTCTTTTCTGATCCTATTTGCCGGCTATGGTGTCTCCTGGGATCTCACCACCGTGCTTGGGATGTTCCTTGGTCACACCTGTAGCGGGCACCGTGCTTTTGTAGTTGTTATGCCAAATCTCACCGTTCGTGATGCTTCGGCAAATGCTTGTGCTGCGTCAAATAAGCTAACGGCTGCGACAAAAAAGCGCTTCTTTGCATGATTACGCCTCCTTGGATCGGTAGCGCAAATCAACTATTTAGATGTCCTGGTACCCATATGTTTACCGGGGTAGCGCGTTTGCGCAGTGCAGGCGGAAGCAGCATGCCTTGGTATTGCATCTTCATAGCATAAAACCAACAAACCCTTCAAATTCTGAGGCGCCTATTTCCCCAGCCTGGCTTCCAGCTCCGCCACGCGCTCTTCCAACGCATCCAGCTTGGCGCGGGTCTTGGCCAGTACCTGGGCCTGGATATCGAATTCCTCGCGGGTGACCAGGTCCAGTTTGGCGAAGCCCTGGCTCATCATGGCCTTGACGTTCTTTTCTATGTCCTTGGCGGGCGAGTTTTCCAGGACCTGGTTGATCTTGGCTTGCATGTCGTTAAAGAAATTTTGTTTGTCCATGATAGTCCTCTATTGGTGCTGATGAGTGGTGGTGCACATTTTTGGTGCGCACCTTCAAGTTGACACCGGCAAATGGTGCGTCAATCTGGTGCGTCACCCTGTTTTGGCGCGTATCGATCCGCGCGGCTGGCAACTTCCTGCTGATCAATATGCTTCGTGCATGAATAGAATCATAACGCATGCGGGGCCAAATGACAGGCTGTCCGGCACCGCCTGCCCGCAATCTTTCCTCTGTGGCCCAGGAATAGACCAAATTAAATTTTGCAAACACGCGACTTGGCACGACTTCTGCTAATACTCATTTGAAACATACCGATCCGGCAATTTGATATTAACTAGAAGAGGGAAGCGTTATGAAGAAACTGATCCACGTCGCCGTCATGGCTGCTGCTATTTCCGCAGCCTTTGCCAGTGGTTTTGCGCAGGCAGAAGATGCAAAACCGGAAGAGGCGAAGCCGGACCATGAAGTAAGTTTCAATATCGGCGTGGCCAGCGAATACCGTTATCGCGGTATCTCGCAAACACGTTTTGACCCTGCCTTGCAGGGCGGTGCCGACTATACCCACAATCCTAGCGGCTTCTATGCCGGCACCTGGCTGTCCTCAATCAAATGGACCAAGGATGCAGGCGGCAGCGGCAACGTTGAATGGGATCTATATGCCGGCAAGCGCGGCGAGATCGCCAAGGACTTCTCTTATGACGTCGGCGTGCTGAGCTATGTCTACCCGTCCAATGGCTTGGACAAGGTGCCGGGTTTCGTCGATGCCAACACCACCGAGATCTACGGCCAGCTGACCTATGGCATCGCCTATGTCAAGTATTCGCACGCGGTGACCAACCTGTTTGGCTTCGTCGATAGTAAAAACAGCGGCTACACCGATTTCGGCGCCAATTTCGACCTGGGTGAAGGCTATACCCTAGGCGCGCACGCCGGCCATCAGTCGATCAAGAACAATGCCGCAGCCAGCTATTGGGACTACAAGCTGGGCGTCAGCAAGGAATTCTTTGGCGTGGGCTTCAACTTGTCCGTCATCGGCACCAATGCCGACCGGTCTGTGTATGTGACTCCGCAAGGAAAATTCACCGGCAAGCAAGCTGTGGTCCTGACTGCCGTGAAAACATTTTAAGTCGCAAAGATCTTAACAATTCGAGGCCAGCATGAAACTGATTACTGCAATTATCAAACCCTTCAAGCTTGATGAGGTACGCGAGGCCCTTTCCACCATCGGTGTGCAAGGAATTACCGTCACGGAAGTGAAGGGTTTTGGACGCCAGAAGGGGCACACCGAGCTGTATCGCGGCGCTGAATACGTGGTCGATTTTCTTCCCAAGACCAAGATAGAAGCCGCGGTAGATGATGCGATCGTCGATCGCGCCATAGAAGCGATAGAAACTGCTGCCCGCACCGGCAAGATCGGTGATGGCAAAATTTTTGTCTATGACCTACAACAAGTCGTGCGTATTCGTACCGGTGAAACCGGCAACGACGCTTTATAACCGACATTCGGGGAGAACACATGAATAAGACGTTTAGCAACGTACTGGCCGCCTGCGCGCTGCTGGTATCCATAGGCCTGGCGCCCACGGCAATGGCGGCGGACGATGCTGCTGCCAGTGCCGCCGCTGCACCTGCTGCTTCTGCTGCCGCTTCCGCACCGGCTGCGGCCAGTGCAGCTGCCGCACCTGCTGTGGCGGCTGCTCCGGCGGCAGCGGCCGACCCGGCCGCCGCTTCCGCAGCAGCGGCGCCTGCGCCGACGCCCAACAAGGGCGATACTGCATGGATGATGGTATCCACCTTGCTGGTGATACTGATGACCATCCCCGGCCTGGCATTGTTCTACGGCGGCCTGGTCCGCTCCAAGAACATGCTGTCCATCCTGATGCAGGTGTTCATGATTTTTGCCGTGATCATCGTGTTGTGGTGCATTTACGGCTACTCGCTGGCCTTCACCGAAGGCGGCAAGTTCATCGGTTCCTTCGATCGCCTGTTCCTGAAAGGCATCTGGGATCCGGCCAAGGGGACTTTCGCCACCGCGGCCACCTTCAGCAAAGGCGTCGTGATTCCTGAATTTGTTTTCGTCGCCTTCCAGGCAACCTTTGCAGCGATCACTTGCGGCCTGATCATCGGCGCCTTCGCAGAGCGCGCCAAGTTCACCGCCGTGCTGACCTTCGTCGTGCTGTGGTTCACTTTCAGCTACCTGCCTATCGCCCACATGGTCTGGTTCTGGCCTGGTCCTGACGGCATCAAGGATGCGGCGACTTTGGCATCCGAGACAGCCAAAGGCGGTTTCCTGTGGCAAAAAGGCGCGCTGGATTTTGCCGGCGGCACGGTAGTGCATATCAATGCGGCGGTGGCCGGCCTGGTCGGCGCTTACCTGATCGGCAAACGCGTAGGCTACGGCAAGGAATCGATGGCGCCTCATTCGCTGACGATGACCATGATCGGCGCTTCCCTGTTATGGGTGGGCTGGTTCGGTTTCAATGCAGGTTCTGCACTGGAAGCCGGCGACGTGGCAGCACTGGCCTTCGTCAACACACTGTTGGCAACGGCTGCGGCGACAGTATCCTGGGTATTCGGCGAATGGATGTCCAAAGGCAAGCCTTCCATGCTGGGCGGCGCGTCCGGTGCGGTAGCCGGCCTGGTAGCGATTACGCCAGCCTGCGGTTTCGTCGGCCCTATGGGCGCCCTGATCATCGGCTTGCTGGCAGGGATCATCTGCCTGTGGGGTGTGAACGGCCTGAAGCGCATGCTGGGTGCGGATGATTCGCTGGACGTATTCGGCGTGCACGGCGTGGGCGGTATCCTGGGTGCCTTGCTGACCGGCGTGTTCGCTGCGCCTTCACTCGGCGGCCAAGGCATCTTCGACTATGTCACCAACAAGATCTCGGCTGATCCTTACTCCATCATGGACCAGGTCACTACCCAGGCGATAGGCGTCGGCACCACGATCATCTGGTCGGGCGTGGTTTCCCTGATTGCCTACAAGCTGGTTGACCTGGTGATCGGCCTGCGCGTACCGGAAGATGAAGAGCGTGAAGGTCTGGACATCACCAGCCACGGCGAGACTGCTTATCATGCTTGATGCACGCTTGATATGGATGCAGGCAATAGTTTGAAACTGTTTTTCCGAAGGTAGTATCCTCAGTGCATGTTTAGAGCGCATGTTACTGATTTCACAGGCCCCTGCTAGCAGGGGCCTTTTTTTCGTCGTAAGATTGGCGCTTCTTTTATTTTCAAGCTCATCATGCATATCCTCAGCAACGATGTTTTTGTGGTTCGCCCCTTATTTACTGCGGATGCCGATGCCTTGCTGGCAGCAGTGTTGGCCTCGCATGCCGAAATTTCGGCTTGGGAATCCTGGTGTGTGCCGGACTATGGCAAGCAGCACGCCGTCGATTTTTTGAAGGTTTGTGAACAAGGCTGGCAACAGGGCAGCGAATTCAGCTGCGGCATTTTCAGTCAGGCGGACGCCAGCCTGATGGGTACCGTGGCCCTGAACCATATCCGCAAGATGTACAACATGGCCAACCTAGGATACTGGATACGCAGCGACAGCACCGGCTCTGGCATCGCGACCCGCGCCGCGCTGGCGCTGGCGACATTTGGCCTGGGGCAAATCGGGCTGGGTAGGATAGAGATCGTCGTGCGGCACGACAATCTGGCCAGCCGCCGCGTCGCGGAAAAACTGGGGGCCCGTGCAGAAGGATTGGCGCGCAATCGCCTATTGCTACATGGCGAGCCTAAGGACGCGATGATGTATTCGCTGATTCCGGCAGATTTACGCTAAATAGAGGGGAGGGGGCGGCGATTCCAGGACTGCTAAGAGGAATCGCCGGGGTAACCTGAACACAGGGCTCAGGCCGGCAGGATTCTTACTTAGTCAGCAGCCACAGCCTGGCCAGGTCGGCCGCGCCATCGGTCCCCTGGATGGTCTTGAAGATTTCTTCTGCCTTGGCCTTGTTGCCGGATTGCAGGTAGGCGACGCCCAGGCGCAGTTTGGCGTCGTCGGGATTTTTCAGGCCTCCCTTGGCGATACCCTGTTCCATCATCGCTATGCCTTTTTCAAACTGGCCGTAGACCGTGTAGTTGTGGCCGATATTGACCAGGCCGGTGCCGGTTTTTGCGGCTTTGGCCTGGTTCTCGCCATCGCTGAGGGACTTGGCGTCATCTGTCGCCTGCTTGGTCACCTGGTCGCGTAATTGCTTGTGGCGGGCGGCGTCCTTGCCTGTGCCCAGCACATTGTCGGCGTAGCCCTTGTCGACGACCTTCTTGGCCTCGCCGGGGATGCCCGCCAGTTGCAGCAACTGTATCATTTCCACGAAGCGGCCGGGCTCGTTCAAATTATCCACGGCCAGTTCCAGGCGATAGGTGTCCAGCCGCAAGCGGTCGGCAAAACCGGGTTTGGTTTCGGTCTGGTACAACAGGTCGGCCCAGTAATCCTTGCTGGGGTAGCTCTTCACTAGGCGCTCGAGCACGCTGCGGTAGCCGTTCTTGTCTTTCAGCTGCTGGTAGCTGCTGGCCAGCAGGCGCAGGGTTTCCTGCGAAGTCGTGCGGCCCGCAGCATCGTCGGCCAGCACCATGTCGTTAATCTGTTTGGCTGCGCCACTGAAATTATCTTGCAGGTACAGGATACGCGCCATCAGGTTCTGGATTTGCAAATTGCTCTTGTCCAGCGCGATGTAGCGCTCGGCCCAGATTTTTGCGTTCGGATAATCCTTGGCATTGAAATAGATGGAGGCCATGCCGTCGGTGAACTTCAGTACGTCGGCCGGCGGCAGGCGCTTGCTGTTGATCATGCCGTCAAAGGACTTGGCCAGCAGCGCATTGTCGTTGGTACCGGAGGCGATCACCGCATTGGTCCGGTCTATCATGAAAATCTCAGCCGGGGTCTTGTTGGCCACCGCATCCAGGGACTTCACCTTGGCCAGCGCTTCCGCAAATTGCTTTTGGTTAATCAGTTCCTGCGCTTCATTGAGGGGCTTGCCTATTTCTGCGCGTATGGTCTCCGCCGGCGCAGCCGCCGGAGCAGCTTGCGCATGAGCCTGGGACATGGCGAAGGGGAGGACGGACGAGCCGAGCGCAACTGCCAGTGCAGCGGCCGCAATGTAGGAATTTTTTTTCATGAAAACTTGCATAAATAAATGGAAGTAATGTTCCTGCATCAAGAACGCATGCAGGGTGAATTCATATTCATCCGAATATGTGTGGCGGGCCAAGGGATGTTGTTAAAAACACACCATGCCCGCCGGTACTCCGGCATTATATCCGACCGCAGCCAGGCTGGCACCCAGCCTGGGCTAGCCGGATTTTGCCGGCTTAGGCAGAGGAAATATTTAGAGGCTGTTGCGAAATTAGTCTGGCTAGGCGTCGCCGACGAAGACAGTGCTTTAGCACGGCTAGGAGGCGCAACAACGCCAGGGTAATTTCGCAACGGACTCTTAATCATTGATGAATTGCTCGTTGCCTATCATCCCTATCTTGGTCACGCCCAGGCGCTGGGCCGAGGCCA
>JAZJYH010000090.1:0-11739 GCA_040390485.1 Pseudomonadota bacterium | reverse complement strand
GGGCGCGGTGCTGGATCTCCAGGCTGCCCAGCGCGAAAGTGGTCGCCGAATGCACGTCCGGATCGTCGTCTATTATCATGATCCGCCACGTTTGCTGGTTCGCATCCGGCGACGGCGACACCTCATGGTCGTCGAAGAAGACCAGGCTGTCGTGATCCAGGTTGTTTTGTGAACTCATAGATATCTCTCCGAGATTCAGTATATACCCGCCTGATAGCGAGTATATAAGGAATCATCAGATCAGCCTATGAAATTACTGGGGTGTTTTTTTTGGGCATAAATTGCAAATTAAGGTTAATTTCGCCGGTTTTAAAGACGAAATTCTATCAATTGCAATCCATTGCAGCGCTTTTGCAAACGACGCAAAGCCCGCTTAATGTGCTCCGCCGGCGTCTATCGGCGCTGCGGATTTCTTGGGTTTGGTCAGCCAGACCAGTCCTATCAGCATCAGGAACATGATGGAAGAGATCCAGAAGATATCGGTGGCAGCCATGGTGCTGGCTTGTATGGTTATGCTTCTGTCAATAATTGCCCATGCACCAGATTCGGGTATGCCTTGTTGCCCCATCTGCTGCACGCTTTGCACGAAAGCCGGGTAGGCGCTGCCGGTATGTTCCGCCAGTTGCGAGTGATGCAGCGTGCTGCGGCTGTCCCAGATGGTAGTGGCGATAGACGCTCCCATGCCGCCGCACATGATGCGGACAAAATTGGACAGGCCCGACGCTGCCGGTATCTTGTCTGGCGCCTGGCCCGACAAGATGATCGATGTCAGCGGGATGAAGAACATCGACATGGCCGCGCCCTGTATCAGGGTCGGGATCAGCAAGGACACGGTGTCGACGTCGGTGGTAAACCGCGAGCGCATGTAAAACACCAGTGCGAACAGTGAAAACGCGACGGTCGTGACCCGGCGCGCATCGAGCCTGGGCAGCAGCTTGCCGATGACCGGCGACAGCAAGATCGCAAACACGCCTACCGGCGCCATCACTTTGCCGGCCTCGGTAGCGGTATAGCCCAATTGCGTTTGCAGCCATAAGGGCATGATCACCAGGCTGCCGAAGAACAGGCCGTAACCGATCGAAATCGCAATCACGCCGGCGCTGAAATTACGCCCCCTGAACAGCGACAAATCGACCACCGGATGCTCCTCGCCCAACTCCCAGATCACGAAATAGATCAGGCCGACCGCAGCCACCACGGTCAGTGCAATAATCTCGCCGGAATTGAACCAGTCGAGTTCCTTGCCCTTGTCCAGCATCAGTTGCAAGGCGCCGACCCACAGCACCAGCAAGCCTAGTCCGACCTTGTCGATAGGGACCCGCCTGATCGTCGATTCGCGCTTGCGGTACAAGGACCAGGTAGCCCATGCAGAAAACAGGCCGACTGGGATATTGATATAAAAAATCCACGGCCAGGTATAGTTGTCGGATATCCAGCCGCCCAGGAGTGGCCCCATGATGGGGGCGACCAGGGTGGTCATGCCCCACAGGGCCAGCGCCATCGAACTCTTGGCCGGCGGATAACTGCCCAGCAGCAGGGACTGCGACAAGGGTATCATCGGTCCGGCCACTGCTCCTTGCAACACACGGGCAGCGATCAGCACTTCTATGCTGGGCGACATGCCGCACAGCCAGGAGGAGATCACAAACAGCAGGATGGAGGTGATAAACAGGCGCACCTGGCCGAAGCGCGTGGTCAGCCAGCCGGTCAGGGGAACCGAGATCGCGTTCGCCACTGCGAACGAGGTGATGACCCAGGTACCCTGTTGCGGCGACACGCCCATATTGCCGGAGATCGCCGGTATTGACACATTGGCGATCGACGAATCCAGCACATTCATGAAAACCGCCAGCGACAGCGCCAGGGTCCCCAGCGCCAACTGGGAACCCTTCAAGGGCTGCAGGGCAGTGCTGCCTGGTGCGCTCATTGACGGCTGGCGCCTGTGCTTGCCGCGGCCAGGTTGGCTGCAATGATTTGCGCAATGCGCTGGTCCGCTTCCTTGCCGCTTTGCTCAAACACTTCAGTCTTGTATGCCGGGGCGCTGCGCACGGGAGCGGCCGCCAAAGGCTTGCCTTGCTCTTGCGAGATATTCACTTTGACCTGCATCGACAGGCCTACCCGCAGAGGGTGGGTTTCCAGTTCCTTGGGATCCAGCGTGATACGCACCGGCACGCGCTGCACCACCTTGATCCAGTTGCCGCTGGCGTTCTGCGCCGGCAGCAAGGCGAACGCGGCGCCGGTGCCGGCGGACAGGCCCGCCACCTTGCCGTGGTATTCGACGTCGGAGCCATACAGGTCGGATTGCAGAGTGACGTCCTGGCCTATGCGCATATGCATCAATTGCACTTCCTTGAAATTGGCGTCGACCCACAAGGCATTCAAGGGAACGATGGACAATAGCGGCGCGCCGGCTGCAACCCTTTGCCCGACCTGCACCGAGCGCTTGGCGATATAGCCGGTCATCGGCGCCGGCAGGCTGGTGCGCGCATAGCCCAGATAGGCTTCACGCACGCGCGCGGCCGCACGCTGTACATTCGGATGCTGTTCCACGCTGGTATGGTCGGTCAGCGCGCGATTCGAGGCCAGTTGCTCGCGGGTTGCCAGCAGCGCCGATTCTGCGCTTTGCAGCGTATTGCGGGCGTGTTCGACTTCTTCCGTCGACACTGCCCCCGTGCTCAGCAATTGCTGGCGGCGGGCCAGGTCGGATTTGGCGCGCTCCACTTCGCTGGCGCGCAGGCTGACGTTGGCGTTCAGCGAACCGTTATTGGCGAACAGCACGCGCACTTCGCGCACGGTCTGGGCCAGTTGGGCCTCGGCCTGTTCCAGCGCCACCCTGGCATCGGCGCGGTCCAGTTCCACCAGCGGCTTGCCTGCCTGCACCAGCTCGGTATCGTCTGCGTGTATGGCCAGTACGGTGCCTGCGACCTGGGGAGTCACCTGCACGACATTGCCGGCGGCGTAGGCGTCTTCGGTGTGTTCAAATTTCTTGGCAAATAATTCCCAGTAGGCGAAATAGGCGAGGCCTATGATTGCCAGTACTGCGGTTACCTTGATCAAGATGCCGCGACGCTTGCCGTTGGCGGTCGGTGCTGCTGGTGTTTGATTGTCTTGAGCGGGAGCGTTCATTACGCAGCCTCCGGGTGAGATTTCTGTGGATCGGTCGTGAGTGTGGAGGAGCTTGGGGCGCCGGATGGGGCTGCGGGCAGGCGCAATTCAGGCGCGGCTTCAAAGCCGCCACCCAGTGCCTTGATCAAATTGATCTGCAAGTCGGTGCGGCGCACCTGGTTGTCCAGCACCATTTTCTGCTGGTTGATCAGGGCGCTTTCGGCCGCCAGTACCGGTAATAGGTTGGCAGTGCCCACCTTTTGTCTTTGTTGCGCCAGCTTGAGCGTCCGCTCGCTGGCTTGTTCGGCAATGCGCTGATTCTGGTTCAGCTCTTCGGCGGCTTTTATCGATTGCACCTGGTCGGCAACTTCGTGCAAGGCATCGGTCAGGCTCTGGTTATAGGTCGCTACCGCGCCGTCATAGCCCGCCACCCTGCTTTTAAGATTGGCGCGCAACCTGCCGCCTTCAAAAATCGGCAACCTGACAGCCGGACCCGCGCCGATGATGGTGCTGCCGCTCTTCAGGAAATTAGCCACGCCGAGGCTGGACAAGCCGACAAATCCGCTCAGGTTGATATTCGGGTAGAACTGCGTCTTGGCGGTATCGATTTCGCCCTGCATCGCTTCCACGTGCCAACGTGCGGCGACGATATCGGGACGCCGACCGAGCAATTCCAGCGGCAATTGAGCGGGCAGGGCGGTCGTTTCTATCGGTGCCAGCAGCGGCCTAGCGATCGCTTGCCCGCGTTCCGGTCCCTGGCCCAGCAAGGCCGCCAGCTGGTTGCGGGTCAGGGCGATGGCTTCTTGCCATTGGGTGATCTCGGCTTTCAAGCCGGAAAGCTGGACCAGGCTTTGCTCGGTATCGGTCCTGGTATCCAGGCCGGCCTTCACGCGCTGCTGCGTCAGCTGGTCCAGCTTTTCGCGGATCGCCAGCTGCTGGGTCGATAAATCCAGTTGTGCATATTGGCGTGCCAGTTGCACCCAGGTGTGGGCAATGGCGCTGCTCAAGATCAGCCTGGCGCTTTGCTGCTCGGCCAGTGCCGCTTTTTCCTGCGATAAGGCGCTTCGCATTTCCGCCGAGTGCCTGCCCCAGAAATCCACTTCATACGAGATATTCAGCGCCAGCTGGTTATTGCTGTAATACTGGCCCGCCAAAGGCGGCGGGATCAGTCCGTGTTCGGTGAAGCGCTGATAGGTGCTGTCAAAGCTTGCGCCCACGGTAGGCAATTGGTTGGCGCCGGTGGCTTCCACGTAGGCTTTGGCGGCGGCTACGCGGGCTGCCGCTACCTGCAGGTTGGGATTGTCCGCGAGCGCCGCCGCGATCAGGTCTTGCAAGGCTGGGCCGCCTATCGCCGTCGCCCAACTGGCATCGGGCCAGGCGCCGGTTTGATTGGGAAAGGCGCTGCGGTCGACAAGCAGGGGTTTCAAGCTGGCATCGCTTTGTATGCCGCTGAAATTGGCGCAGGCCGACAACAGCACGACCACGCTGCTGACAACGGCCAGCCTGGCGGACCTGGGCCAGCGGTGGCGCAGTTTGCCGGTGATGGATGAATAGAGGGAGGGTGTCAAAGGTGGCATACAGGGCTAGCAAAATTGGCAAATTTGCCGATATCGGTGTGTGAGACGATGATTGTCATGTCAATTACTATTCTTTGATTCCAGCAAGGGGCGGTTCGCCAGCAGCTTTCTCAGCAGGCTCTTCAGGAAACCTATCTCTTCGGCACTGAAACCGGTAAACCCCAGGCTTAGCACTTCGGTATAAATTGCCGGCAGTTGCAACGCCAACTCCTTGCCGGCATCGGTCAATTCCAGCTTGAACAGGCGCTTGTCATTCGGGTCGGCGACGCGCGCCACAAAACCCTTGGCTTCCAGCCTATCCAGCATGCGCTTCATTGCCGCAGAATCGATGAACAGGTCACGCGCCAGTTCTGCTGCCGTGCTGCATTTGCCCATGGCCAGCATCATGAACACGCTGCCTTGCGCGTGAGTGATGTCCAGTGCAGTCAGGGATTCGCCTATCGACTTCGACAACATGGTCTTGGCCCGGGACAGGAGATAGCCGACGCTATCTTCCACCTGATAGTTATTGAACGCGAATGGCTGGGAGGAGTTGCTCATGGATATATAAATAATCGTTGCCTAGGCAATAGTCTACCTGAAATTAATTTCTTTTGCACAAGAGCAAAAAAAATCATCTTTGGGTCGCTGTTTTTTAGGCGGGCAGGTTTGGCTCGCGCAAAAAAAATCGGCGCCAATGGCGCCGATCTCATATGCAAATTTTACTGCAAATTTTACCGCAATTTTGCTACAGGATTTCACTCGCGTGGTCGGCCAGGCGCGAACGTTCGCCACGTGCCAGCGTCACGTGGCCGCTATGCGCCCAGCCTTTGAAGCGGTCGACCACATAGGTCAGGCCGCTGGAGCCTTCGGTCAGGTAGGGCGTATCGATCTGCGCGATATTGCCGAGGCAGATGATCTTGGTGCCCGGGCCGGCGCGGGTGACCAGGGTCTTGACCTGTTTTGGCGTCAAGTTCTGGGCTTCATCGATGATCAGGAATTTATTGACGAAAGTCCTGCCGCGCATGAAGTTCAGCGACTTGATCTTGATGCGCGAACGTATCAGGTCCTGGGTTGCCGCGCGGCCCCAGTCGCCGGCGTCATTATCCGACTTGTTCAGCACTTCCAGGTTGTCGTCAAAGGCACCCATCCAAGGCGACATTTTTTCTTCCTCCGTGCCTGGCAGGAAGCCTATGTCTTCACCGACGGGTACCGTGACGCGGGTCACGATGATCTCGTTATAGGTCTTGGTTTCCAGCACTTGCGCCAAGCCGGCAGCCAGCGCCAACAGGGTTTTGCCGGTACCGGCCTGGCCCAGCAGGGTGACGAAATCGCATTCCGGATCCATCAGCAGGTTCAGGGCGAAGTTTTGTTCGCGGTTGCGTGAGGTGATGCCCCACACGCTGTGCTTGGCGTGGCCATAATCGCGCAGTGTTTGCAATACCGCGGTCTTGCCGTTGATCTGCCTGACCTGGCCGTAAAACGAGGCCTCGCCATTATTCGGTTCCAGGTAGACAAACTGGTTGACCAACAAGGAGGGAATGACCGGGCCGGTGATCCTGTAGAAGGTGGTGCTGAGTCCGTTCTTGTTTTCCTGCCAGGTTTCCACGCCCTTGCCGTGCTTGTTCCAGAAATCTTCCGGCAATTGCACGATGCCCGAATACAGCAGGTCCGAGTCTTCCAGTACGTGGTCATTGAAATAGTCTTCTGCTGGCAACCCCAGCGCGCGCGCCTTGATGCGCATATTGATGTCCTTGGACACCAATACCACCGGGCGGCCCGGCTGATCCGCTTCCAGTGCGCGCACCACGGTCAGGATCTGGTTGTCGGCCTTGCCCTGGGGCAGGCCCGCAGGCAAGCTGGCAGTCTGCAGCTTGGTCTGGAAGTACAGGTGGCCCTTGGCATCCTTGTTGCCCAGTTTGGACAACAAGATCCCTTGCTCTATCTCGTGGTGGTCGATATCGCCCACTAGCGCATCCAGCGAACGGGATACCTGGCGTGCATTGCGGGCCACTTCCGACATGCCCTTCTTGTGATCGTCCAGTTCTTCCAGCGTGATCATCGGCAGGTAGACGTCATGCTCCTCGAAACGGAACAAGGAAGAAGGGTCGTGCATCAGGACATTGGTGTCCAGTACAAACAGCTTGGTAACGCCGGACTTGTCGGCCGCGCGGCTGGTGCCGGATTTGACGCGGCTATCGGCAGGCTTGAGCTTGGCCAGCGCAGGTTTTTCGGTTTTTGCCGCCGGCGCTTTGGCGCGAGTCGGGGCAGCAGGCAGTTTGGCAACCGCCGGTGTTGCTAATTTTGCAGTAGGTTTTGCCGGTGAGGCCTGTTGGTTAACTGCAACTAATTTGGGTTCCGGTTTATCGGTTCTTATCGTTTTTCCCTTTTCTGCTTTTGGATAATCCTTGGGGGACAGCAGAGCCGCGGGTTTGGTCGGCATTTTTGGCAGGGGCATTAGGACCTCTTTTCAAAGTGTGAGTGCGTAAAGTCAAAAAGCCGCTATGGGCAACCTGGATCAGCTCCGGGTCACTTCCATTCGCGGCTTTTTTCGAAGAAGATTCTGGGTTTCAATTACTAATGTGCGCTCACAAATTCCAACACTTCATCAACATGTCCAGCTACTTTTACTCCACGCCATTCTTTCACTAATTTACCCGATCCGTCAATGACAAATGTACTGCGTTCTATGCCGCGCACTTGCTTGCCGTACATATTCTTCATTTTCATCACGTTGAACAGGTTGCAGACAGTCTCGTCGGGATCCGATATCAGCTCAAACGGCATGTCTAACTTGGATTTGAAGCCCTCGTGCGAGCGCAGGCTGTCGCGGCTGATGCCGAATATCTTGGTATCGGACTTCTCGAACTGTTGGTGCAAGTCCCTGAACGCCATGCTTTCGGTGGTGCAGCCCGGCGTGTTGTCCTTCGGGTAAAAATACAGCACCAGCTTTTTCCCGGCATAGTCGCTAAGCTGGAACTGCTGCTCTCCAGTCATCGCTGCTGAAAACTCTGGAACTATCTTGTTAAGTGCAGATGGGCTTTCGTCGGCCACAGTGGTCTCCTGAACTGTTGAAGGGGGAGAAAAACGAAGGGCAATTCCAAGAACCTGTCATATCTTATGCGTGGACATGATAGTAGGCTCATGCGCCGCTGAATGAATACATGCCATGCTCACTACTCTGGAGTGTGCGCCTGTCGCTCCCGCCGCTGATGTGTAAGTCTTAAAATTACTGTCGAACTCGAGCAGGGCCCTGGGTAGTGACGCATGAATTATTTGACCGCGCCGCTAGCGAAGAGTTTCCTGATTGCCGTCAGGCCACCAGCGCAACCAATTCACCTGATCGCCCGGGCAGCTCGGCCCAACTTAGGGACTGCACGGGCAGCTCGTCAACTTGTATCGCCTGATAATAATCTGCCATCGATATGCAAGCGTAACCCTGCTTATGCCATCCTGCCAGCAATTCTTCGAAAATGGGGGCAAGTTTCTGTCCTTCAAGCTCGGCATGTAGCGTAAACACATGATTTTTTTGTGTCGCCGTCAATTTGAGTATGCTAGCCGCAATATTTGACGTGTCAATGACGACTCCATCTATGTTGCGTCCCAATAGCTCATCCAGGGTAGGCAGGGTGGTTGGCATTTGCACACATGACAAGGTCGTGCCATCGATGCGCAAGCGATAGGGGCCTGCATCGGGATTGGACAGTTCGCCATTGTCCTTCAGCATGGCGCGTCCATCGGAAGCGTAGGCCATGTGAAAGCCGTCCAGCTGGGCAAAAGCATGCTCGTTCATTTGCCAGCCGGCCGCACCGTGGGTCTTGGGGGCGTGGCCGAAAATCTGCTGGAAGCGCGCGAATGATTTTTGCATCTGCTTGCCCGTCCAGCCTGCATCGCGCTGCCTGACGTTGTCTTGCCAGACCACGTGATCCCAGGTATGGATGCCGCACTCAAAGCCGGCATCTTGTACGGCCCGCATCTCTGCGGCGCAGCTCTTGCCTATGTCCGGCGCCGGCAGCATCACGCCATACATCAGGGTTTTCAGGCCATAGTGTTCCAGCACCGAAGTACGGGATACCTTCTGGAAGAAGCCGGGTCGGAATGCCCGGCGCAGAGCCCAACCGGTATGGTCCGGGCCCAGGGAAAACAGGAAGCTGGCCTGGGCCTGATGCTTCTTCAGGATGCGCACCAAATTGGGAACCCCCTCACGGGTGCCGCGATAGGTGTCTATGTCAATTTTCAAGACTATGCTGGGCATGGGATAGGGCTTCCGAAAACGGTGTTTTTACTGAATCAGTGCTGATTCAGCGTGGATTGCAGTTCGGCTGCGCCGACAGCTTTTCCATCTTGTATCAGTTCAAGTATGTTCAATGCGCGCCCATCGCCGCAAACGCCCAGGATGGTATTGCCGACCACAGTAAGGCCTTGCGGAAATTTTTTTGCATCGAGTTTTGACAGGCGCGCTTTCCCTATCACGTAATGATGGCCGGCCTGCTCAAAGAATGCGCCGGGGTAGGGCGGCGCCACCGCCCTATGCAGGTTATAGACCTGCTGGGCCGGCTGTTGCCAGTCTATCCTGCCATCTTCCGGCTTGCGGCCGCCAAAATAACTGCCCTTGGACAGGTCGTTCTCCAGCCGAGGGGCGGTACCGGCGATCAGTGCGGGCAGCACTGGCCATAATGTTTGCTCTACTGCAACGGTCAGTTTGCCGAAAACTTCGTAAGCGGTATCGTCCGGCAGAATAGGAACTGCGGTTTGGGCAATGATGGCGCCGGCGTCTGGTTTGGCCGCCATTTCATGCAGGGTCGCGCCGGTTTCGGTTTCTCCGTGCAATACCGCCCAGTTGACCGGCACTCGCCCGCGGTACTTGGGCAATAGCGAGCCGTGCAGGTTATATGCGCCGCGCCTGGCCAGCGCCAGCAAGTCGACCGGCAACATATGCCGATAGTAAAAGCTGAAGATGAAATCGGGCTGGAGCGCCGCTACCTGGGCCATCAATTCCGGCGACTTGGGGTCGGCAGGGGTAATCGCAGGTATGCCGTGCTCCCGGCATAGATCGGCGACTGACTCAAACCAGATGGTTTCCGCCGGATTGTCCTGGTGCGTGACGACCAGTGCAATTTCCACCCCGCGCGCCAATAAGACTTTCAGGCAGCGCACGCCCACACTATGATAGGCGAACACCACGGCTTTCACCGCAGCCTGTGCGGGAGGCTCGCTTGTTGTCATTGCTTGCATCCTGTTAGTTGGTGTCTGGCCGGTCGACGCTGCCTTGCTCCAGCACGGCTTGCACGACATAGCGCGGACGGCCGCGCACCTGCTGGTAGATCCTGCCCACGTACTCGCCCAGCAAGCCTATGCCGAACAGTATCACGCCCATCAGGAAGAAGGCGATCGCGAACAGCGTGAACAAGCCCTCGGCTTCCGCGCCGAGCAGGAAGCGGCGCGCCAGCAGCCAGACCACCAACGCCCCCGATGCGATGGACAGCACCATGCCCAGCATGGAGAAAATCTGCAGCGGGACCACTGAGAAGCCGGTCATCAAATCGAAATTCAGGCGTATCAGGCTGTAGATCGAGTATTTCGACTCGCCGGCGGCGCGCTCTTCATGCTCGACCAGGATCTCGGTCGGTTTGCGGGCAAAGGTATAGGCCAGGGCCGGCACGAAGGTGTTCACTTCGCTGCACTGGTTGATCAGGTCGATGACGTTACGGCCATAGGCTCGCAGCATATTGCCCTGATCCGTGATCTTGATGCGGGTAATGTTTTCGCGCAGGCGGTTCATCAGCTTGGAGGCGAAGGTGCGCCAGGCCGAATCCTGGCGCTTGCGGCGTATCGAGCCTACATAGTCGTAGCCTTCGCGCATTTTTTCTACCAGCTTACCGATTTCCTCGGGCGGGTTTTGCAGGTCGGCATCCAGGGTCACGATGATGTCGCCGCGGGTCGCCTGGAAGCCGGCCAGAATGGCCATATGCTGGCCGTAATTGCCGTTAAACAGCACGACGCGCGTTACATCCGGGCGCAGGCGGAACTGGGTTGCCAGCATGGCGGCAGTGCCGTCCCGGCTGCCATCGTTGACGAACACGATTTCATAGCTGACGCCGGTCGCCGCCAGGGCGTCCAGCGCAGGATACAGGCGGGCATAGAGCCGGTCCAGGCCTGCTTCTTCGTTATATACAGGGATGACAACTGAGAGTTCTGGTTTCATCTAGCAGCGTTTATTTTTATTGAAGGCAGGATTTTACCGCAGCTACGGTGCGTTCTACATCAGATTCGTTCATGCCCGGGAATAAAGGCAGGGTCACGATCTGCTTGCCCACCCTTTCGGCGATGGGGAACATGCCGTCGGTAAAGCCGCGCGCGCGATAGTAGCTGAACAAGTGTATCGCCCGGTAGTGGTAACCGAGGCCGATTTTCTTTTCCATCATCTTTTCCATGAAAGCGGCGCGGTTGATGCGCTCCGGCAGCACGATGTGAAACATATGCCAGTTGCATTGCTCAAAATCGGCCACCGGCAGCTCGGCGCCGGTTTGCGCTTCAAAGTCGGCGCCGAAAGTCGCAAAGTAGTGCTTGGCCAGGGCCAGGCGCTTGGCATTGAATTCCGGCAAGTGTTTCATCTGACCCAGGCCTATCGCTGCAGCAATATCGGTCATATTGTATTTGCCGCCGAGCACATCGACGTCGATGCCGTCCAGGCCGCTGCGGGTGACGCCCTGCAGGCGGTATTTCTCCGCCAGGCGAGCCTCTTCTGCATTATTCAATACCAGGCAACCGCCTTCGCCGGTCATGATGTTCTTGTTGACCTGGAAGCTGAATGAAGCGAAGTCGCCAAAAGCGCCTATGCGTCGGCCTTTCCAGGTGGAGCCTATGGCTTGCGCAGCGTCTTCCACTACGCGCAGATTGTGCTTTTTGGCCAGGGCATACAATTTATCCATGTCGCAGGGCAGGCCACACATGTGTACCGGGATGATAGCCTTGGTTCTGGGGGTGATGACGGCCTCCACCTTGTCCAGGTCGATATTGTGCGTGCGCGGGTCGATGTCGGCAAAGACCGGCGTGGCGCCGGTTTCTATGATGACAT
>JAZJYH010000089.1:0-10630 GCA_040390485.1 Pseudomonadota bacterium | reverse complement strand
GCAGGCTCCGGCAATCCCCGGCACAGCAATACCGAGGGCAGCACATGCGGCGAGCCGTCGGTCCACCACAGGCTATGGCCGGCCAGCAGGCTTTGTGCAATATCGGAAGTCAGCGCCGACATGCCGGCCTGCACCTGGTCCAGGTCGCTGATGGGCAGGCACCATCCTCCGGGATCGCCGCCCGCTGGCGCCTGGCCGCCCAAGCTGGCCGGCGCAGCCAGTGCCGACTTCTGCTGTAGCGCCGCGTCAAAATCGTCCAGCAGGAAATTGCTCTCCAGCGAAGACAGCGCCAGCGTCTCCAGTTCATCGAACCAGGCCTTGCCATTGCCCAGCCAATCCAGCAAAGGCGCCTGAGCCGCGATGCCGGCAGCGATCATCAGCGGGAAATGCCGCCCTACCCGGTCCACACTGGGCATCAGCACGCCGGCCCAGGCATTGCCGTCGACCACGCCATTGGACAAGGCAAAGCGCCAGATAGGGCTGGTCAGGTAGGTATCGAGCCAGGCTGCATCCAGTTGCTTCTTGCTGGTATGGATACTCTGCTGCAGCCAGCTGTCCCAGACATCCAGGAACGCCGGCGGCAAGCGCCGCGAAACAAAATCGCCGTGGCTGGTGACCTTGCCGAAGAAACCAGGTGCCGTTTCCAATTGACTCATAGCCGCCTTATCCACCGTTCATCATAGCTTATCCATGCAATGGAATTGCTCCAGCATGTCGCGCCTGAAAGGATTGATCACGCTGCTGGCGGTCAGCTCGAACACCGCTTTCTTGCCGTCAAAGTCAAAGCTCAGCTTATAGCGCTCGCCCTGGGTGGTGGGTTCCAGCACGCCCTTGTCCAGCATGTGGAACCAGGCCCAGTTACCGTCCGTCCTCAGTTCTGCGCGGGCGGCGGGAGCCGTTTCAAAACGCACCTGGCCGCTGCCCTTGCCGCTCGGCAGCTGAAACGAGGTCGGGCGCAGCGCGGCATTCGGCGCATAGGCCAACTGTTGTCCGTCTATCTCCAGCAGTAATTTGCTCAGGCCGGCATCCACGTTGACCGGCTTCAAGTCAAAGCGCATCGAGGCTTGCCTGCCGCCCGCGCCGAAGAAGGCGTCGCGGATTTTCGCCGCCCGCTGGAATTCATTCAATACTTCTTGCGGTATACCCAGCGAGGCATTGTTCGCGGTGCTGCGCCAGCGCCACTGGCCGCCGCCCATATCCACATACTGCAGCAAATTCTTTTGGAAGAAATCGTCGGCCAGGCCGCCGGGCGCGAAGAACTTGCCGAAATCGTCCGCGGTCACTTCCTTGGCCGCACTGCGCACCAGCGGATAGCGGCCGGCAATCGCGTCGCGGCAGAATTGCCCGCCGCTGCCCACCCACAGCGAATTCAGCCTTTCCCTTTCGCTGCCCGAGGTCAGTCCGGCGCCGCTGCTGTCTATATTTTTCAGCATCGCCGCCAGCGGCGCGGGTTTGCCGTCCGCTTCGCGCTTCAGCTTGCTCAGCGCTTCGCCGGCAGGCGGCGGTGTGCCGGTGCGTTTGGCGGCCCCGGCGGCGTCCAGGTACACCGCGACGTCTTTCAGCATCGCCAGCACGGCGTCCAGCGGCACCGCTGCGCCGGGAGCAGCAGCTGCTGCGCCGCCGGCCCCGCCCGCGCCTGCCATCTTGTGCAGGTCGTCGAAATGGGCGTCCACCGGATTCAGCGCCTTGACCGGGGCCGGCGCATCGTCGGCCCCGGAACCGATCGCGCTTTCCAGTTTTTTCTTATATGAATCCAGCTTACCCTTGACCGCATCGCTGACCGTGCCCAGCTTGCCGGGCTTGATGCCTTGCAGCGTAGTCTCTTTGGCCGCGGCCAGCAGGAACTTGCGCAAAGGCGACTCGCCGCCGGACAGGATATTGGTGACCCGGGCGCCCTGGTCCAGCGTAGAAAATGGCGCTATCCCTACGTCGGCCAGCAAACCGTCCCACTGGGCGATATAGTCGTTGAAATACAGCTGCAATACCGCCGCCTTGATTTGCTCGGTGCTGCCCAGGCTGGCGACCTGCTCTTGCTGCGCCAGCACCCAGCTATCCTTGGCGACGTCGATAATCGCCTGCTCATTCTGCTCGGTAAACTTGCCGTAGCCGGCCACCGAGAACATGCCGTTGATGCCACGCGTCAGCGGTTCGCCGCTGCGCCGCACAAAGACTTGCGGCGCATCGCGGCCGCCAACATTGGTCACGCTGAATTCCGGCAGCTTGCTCCTGGACAGTTCGCGCTTCAGGCGGTTATACACGCGCTGCTGTATCGGCATCCTGGCCAGGGTCAGGCGGGTGTCGCTGATCAGTGTGGTGTCCAGCTTGGGCGGCTCATCCGCACCCTGGTTGAACTGTTCCAGCAGGGCCTGCACATGCTCGGACAGGGCTTGCTTTTGCTCGTCGCCGGCATCCTTCAGGTTGCGCGACCAGTAGTAGTCCAGCCACACCCCTACCGATGCCGCATCAAAATGCTTGGCATCGCCCAGCATCAGGTACACCCTCAGGGTTTCGTACAGGTAGTCGTTATTATTCGCGCTGTCCCTGCGCAACTGCTGTTCCATGCGGTTGATGAGGCGCGGCAGCAGGGTTTCCCTGAGCATTTTTTGGTACACGGCCTGCGCCCCCGCGCCCAGCTTGTCGCCCTGGTACAAGCCGAAGCGCATCAGCAAAGGCGCCCCCTGCTCGCGCTCTGCATAGCCGCCCGGCAAGGCCCGTATCGCGTTCAGCAAGGGCAGGGTTTGCAACTCGCTGCCCTGGGCCGGCAGCGCGGCCGCCAGCTTGTTGATTTCACCGACTTTTTGATCGACCTCGGCCACATAGGCCTGGTTGCGGAAATAGCTGGTCAGCAAACCGGCAGACAGTAGCAGGAACAGCACCGCGATCGCGATCGACGCTCCCCACTGCAGCCAGCGGCGTTTACGTTCCAGGCCCAGGTTGACCCCGGCCAGGTTGGCTTCGGGGAAGATCACGTCGCGCAACAGACTAGTGATGAAATAGCTGCGGCCGCTGGCCGCATTCGGCGGCAAGACCTGCCGGTCCAGGCCGAAGGCGGCAGCCATCGCCCCCATCACGCGGTCTATCGGGCTGCCTTCCTGGGTGCCGCTACTGAAGTATACGCCGCGCAGCAAGGCCTTTTCCTCATAGCGGCTGGACTGGAATACGTCGTTCAGGAAGCGGCCCAGCACCTCGCCGACGCCGGCAAATTGCTGCGGGAAGCTATAGATCAGCGCCCGCCTGTGCGTATCACGTTCTTGCTGCATGCGGTGCAGCACCCTGGCCTGCAACTGCTGTTCCAGCAGCTGGAATTCTTCCGGGAAGGCGGCCAGCGCACTGTCCACCTGATTGGCATCTGCCAGCGGGAAGGTCATGCCCCACACCTGGGCCCTCTCCTCGCGCCCGAGGTTATCGAAAAACTCGACGAAACCGGCCAGCAGGTCGCATTTGGTCACCATCACATAGATAGGGAAACGTATCCCCAGCCTTTCGTGCAGCTCTTTGATGCGTTCGCGTATCGCCTGCGCCTGGGCTTGGCGCGCGCCCTCGTTTTGCTGCAGCAGGTCGGCCACGCTGAGCGCGATGATCACCCCGTTCACGGGCCGACGACGGCGGTGCTTGCGCAATAATTGCAGAAAACCACCCCAGGCCGCCTTGTCCACCTCGGTATAGCTGTCCTGCGTGGTATACCGGCCGGCGGTATCCAGCAACACCGCTTCATCGGTAAACCACCAGTCGCAATTGCGGGTGCCGCCGACCCCGCCTATCGCGGCCTTGCCCATGCTGTCGGCCAGCGGGAATTTCAAGCCGGATTGCACCAGCGCGGTGGTCTTGCCGGTGCCGGGTGCGCCGACGAACATATACCAGGGCAATTGATACAGGCCGCCCTGCTTGCCGCCCAGCTTGGCCTTCTTCAACACATTCATCGCCTCTTGCAGGCGCTTGCTCAAGGCGTCCAGTTCGGCCGCGGTTTCTTTGGCGCCGGGCACCGGTACCGGCGCGGGCTGATCCTCGCCGGCCACGCTCTTCATCAGCCTGGCGTTGGCGATCCTGGCTGCCACAAACTTCCAGAGGAAGTAAATGGCCCAAATCGCGAAGAAGATGAAGATGAAGGTCCAGCGCACGTTCTCGGAGGCAAACGGCTCGCTACCGTTGAATGCCAGCAGGGGTCCTTCAAACCAGAGTATCAGCGACAGCAGGATGACACCCAGCAGTGACAGCACCCAAGGTTTCAGCAGCCAGGAAAAAAATCGTTTCATAGGAATCCAGGAATCCGGTAAATGAAATAGGAGCGCATGTTGATGACCCCGACTGTGTCGACCTTGCTCAGGCTGGCCGCATCAAGGCTGCAGCGCCGGCGTCAGCACGATGATGTCGACCCGCCGGTTGCGCGCGCGATTGGCCGCGCTGTCATTGGCAACCAGCGGTTCGGTATCGCCCCGGCCTTCGACCGCATACCGCTCGGGCGGACCGGCGCGTTCTGCCAGCAGGGCCTTGACCGAATTGGCCCGGCCCTTGGACAAGTCCCAGTTGGACGGAAACCTGGCCGAGACTCCGGCCTTGACATTGTCGGTATGGCCGATCACGATCACCTTGCCTGGCACCGGTTTCAGGGCCTCGCCTATGCGCTGCAGCAGCGGAATGAAATCACGGTCCACCTCGGCGCTGCCGGAGGCGAATACGCCGTCGCCGCGCAAGGTGACCACCGAGCGGTCGGCCGTCTCATTGACGCTGACCAGGCCGCGCGCAATCTCCGGCGCGAGGAAGCCGGCAACGCGTACCGGTTTGGCCACGGGCAGCGGCGCCGGCGGCGGCGCAGCGACCGGCGCCGCCACCTTGATCTGGTGCAAGCCGGCAAATACCGGGTCCGACGCCTGGTTCAGGCGGAAGCTGAAAAACAATTGCAGCAAGATGAACAGCGCCGCCGCGATTGCCGCCAGGACCCATACCGGGATCACGCGCCACAGGGGTTCGCCCTTGCCGCTGGCGCCTTTCCAGTGCACCGACAGCTCGGGCTCGAAGGCGCCGCGCTGCTTTTGTATCAACTGCTGCAGGCGTTCACGCAATATCTCGAGTTGCGCGCGGCCGCCCTCTATCACGCGATAACGACCCTCCAGGCCCAGCGCCAGGCACAAATACATCAGTTCCAGGATATGCAGGTTGGCGCGCGCATCCTGCCCCAGCTTTTGCAGAATCAGGAAAAATTTTTCGCCGCCGAAGGCTTCATTATGAAAGGTGACCAGCAAGCTGCGGCTGGCCCACACGCCGCCACCGCCCCACGGGGTGGAGGAAATGGTTTCATCCAGGAAGGTGCACAGCGAATAGCGGGCGGCGGCGATCGCCTCGTGCTCGACCCTGGCCGCCTTGGCCTCGGCCTCGAAAGTCTTGATCGCCGTGACCAGTTGTATGCGCAAGCCTTCCACGTTCGGGTAGGAAGTCATATGCCGCAGCGGCGTCACCAGGTCCAGCAGCGGATTGGCGGCGCGCACCAGCGGATTCAGGGCATTGCCGTGCAGGGTCACCGGCACGCGCGGGGCATTCGTCGCACTCGGCCGGGGCGGGGCCGTGGCTGACGGCGCTGTCAGCGTCGCGTCTTCCGGCGCGGCAGTTGCAGGATTGGTTGCAGGATTGGTTGCAGGGCTGGCAGCAGGGTTGGCAGCGGCGGCGGGCGGCATGCGCTTGCCGCCCGGCGCGGGCACCAGGACGGTACGGTCAGGATCCTGGAAAGGATCTTGCGGCTCGTTTGCACTCACGATGATTACCTTTGTTCTATAGACAGAGACATCGAATGAGCCCGGCAGCAGAGCCCTTCGTTTGTATACAAGCCGAATCCGGCGCTATCCTTAAGCCTTACTTCCTGATCGCCCAGAACTGCATCTGCAAGCCTGGAAACTCGCCCGGCACGTGCATCGCAAAACCGGCCGAGCTCAGCAGCGGTTTCCAGTACTCGCTATTCTTGTCCAGCTCAAAATAGGTATAGCCGGCATGGAAGGGCAACTGGCGCGGCGCCACCGGCAAGGGACGCAAGGCAATGCCCGGCAACTGCAGGTTGACCAGGTCGCGGATTTTCTCCACCGAGCCTATCTTGACCTTGGCCGGGAAACCGCTGCGTATGCTCTCTGCCGGCATCTGGGCGTTGACCGCCAGCACAAATGTGGCTGACTTGATCAGCTCCGGATCCGGTACCACCGCGACCCGGATGCCGAACTGCCGTTCTTCCAGCGGGATAGGCACGGCGTGGGAATCCATCACCATGGACAGCGATTTGCGCAATTCATCAATGACAGGGAAGAAGGTTTCACGCAGCTTGTCGTGCTTGTACACCGGGAAGTCCATGCCGCGCTTGTCGGCCCGGGTGAAAGTGGCCAGCTCCCCTGCCAGCTGCACCAGTTCCTGATACAGATCTGCCGGATGCAGGCCCGTCATGCTGGCCAGGTGGGCCACCAGCGGCTCGGAACGGTTGACCAATTGCAGCAACAGAAAGTCGGCGATCTCGGCGGCGCCGGCGGCGCCCGGCTGGCTCAAGCGACTGGCCAGCGACTCTCCGCGCTGGTGCAGCAGCCCCTGCAGCTCATCGGCAAAGGCGCCCAGCCGCGGCGCGGCGCGAAAATCCAGGCAAGGCGGGCAATAGTCGGGGTCCAGCACCACGCGATTGTCGGCGCGCCGCTCCAGGACACGGGCCACGCCCAGGCCGGTATGGGCATTCGCCACTTCGCTCTCCAGCGCCAGCCGCAAGCGCATTTTCCCGACCTGCATCAACGCACTGTTATCCAGGCCATTGCTGTCCCAGGCTTCATATTCCGCGCTGCGATGGCGAGCAAAATTATCTTGCTCAAATTCAGCGCCGACCTCGGCGATGCCTGGCCTGCGGGTAGGCAGGGCCAGCATCACCAGCACATTGCGCGCATCTTCAGGAATGTTCAGCGGCAGCGGCAATTCGTCGTCGGCCGGCAGGACTACCGGGGTGCCGTCCGGCAGCACTGCACTACAGGTTTGCAGCGCCAGTTTGCCCAGCGCCAGTTGCTGTTCGTCTATCCGGAGGCTGGAAAAACCCCAGGAATAGGGCCGTAATCCGGAAACACGCGACTCCAGCAGGGTATGCAGGTAGCGGTCATGTTGCTGCAGGTGCTGAGGCTGCAACAGCATGCCTTCAGACCAGATTACTTTACTATTCCACGACATTTTGCCTCGCCATTTTTAGATGATTTTTACTGCCCCATATCCAGCACCATGGTCTCCATACAAAGAGCATGAATGAGTGACGTCTAAGTTTTTTAATCCACGAAAAGCACGAAAAACACGAACAAAAATAAAAAAAGAGCGCGCGAAAAACTGATTACAAGCCTGCCATGAACAACTTTTTTTCGTGCCTTTCGTGTCTTTCGTGGACACAGTTTTATCTTATTTCGATTAACTTGCAGCGATTAATCAACGACGACTTTGGCGCAATCTTTGTATCTGTTCCTCATACGCGGCGGCGAATTTTTCGCCGAACAGGCGCTGAAAATCGTCGTCCGCTTCATTCGAGATTTCTTTGTACAAGTCCACCAGCCTGTCCCACATCTTGGCCTTACGATTCGCGGCCAGCATCTTGTCCATCACGGTGGGCACCTGCAGGCGCTCCTCTATCACGGTCGGGTCGAACCGCTGCAGTACCCCGGACAGCGCGGCGCGCATGCCGGCCAGGATAGCCAGCTCATGCGCCTTCAGGTCATCATAGGCATTGGCGTAGGCCCGCACCGGCGTCATGTAGCCGGCCAGGGAATTGGACAGCATCTGGGTCAGTGCGCTGTCTGCGTCGGGGAAGAATTTCAGCGGATTATTCGCCTGGGTCGCAATCATGGTCATTTCCAGGCGGCTCTCGCGCTTGGTCATGGCGCGCGCCATCAGCACGCCCATCGTGCCATTGGTCGCTTCACGCAGCATGGCGCCGGTCAATTCCGCCAACTCCACGGCAGAACGGCTGGTCTTCAATTCGGGCATGCCCAGTCCGCGCAGCAGGGCCTGGATCACTTCACTCTCCGTGGCAGCTTGTACGGCGGCGGCTTGCACAGGCGCCGCCGGCGGGGATGGCGGAGGGTGCATCGTGGCGGGCGGCTTCACTGGGGTAGACGTCACCGGCGCGGGTGTAAGCGGCCGGGCGGCCGCGGGCGCGATTGCAGCCGGGCTCTCTGCCGATGCCGCAGGCCCAGGCTGCCGGGCCTGCGCTTCGACGCGGGTCTCTAGCACCGTCGCAGGAGGAACAGGCTGGGGCGCCAGCGACACGGGCTCGGGAATGAAAACCGGAACGGCGGCAGGAGCCGGGGCCAAGGCGGGGGCAGCCGCGGGTACCGCCGGCGGCGGCACGGGCGCTGCTGCCGGCAGGCGCGCCGGCAAGTAGTCCGCCAGCGGATCGTAATCGTCGGGAATCGCCATCGCCGCCGGCGACGCTGCAGCGGAGGGCTGCACCGGGGCGCTGGCTGGCATCTGGAAAGCCTGGATTTCCGGCGAGATATGGTCGCTCTCGGCGCCGCGGAAGGCCGGCACTGCCGGCTGTGGCGCCGGCGACCAATACGGGTCCAGCGCAGTGGCCGCAGCAGGATTTGCGCTGGGGCCGGGGCTAACTGCAGGCGCATCAAACAAATTGACGCCCAGCGGATCGAAATTGCGGCCATCGAAGTTGCCGCCTACATCGAGTATTTTTGCGCCAGACAAAGAGTCGTCTATGCCGGCGCTGATCGCTGCCGCCGACGGCGCTGGCGCAGCTGGCTCGGCCTGCAGGGGCGAGAGCGGCAAGGGTGCTGCTTCGGGGCTGGTATTCACCAGCAGCTGGTATTCGCCTATGTTCAGCCGGTCGCCATCGGCCAGCAGCATTTCCCTGCCGCTGCCGAGCGGCCTGTCGTTGATCAGGCTGGGATTGCTGCCGACATCGCTCAGGTAGTAGCCGCCGTCATGGTAGTCGATCTTGGCGTGCACGCGCGAGATATACTTGCTGGGATCTTCCAGCACCAGGTCGTTGCCCACCGCGCGTCCGATAGCGCCGCCTAATTGGTCAAAGCGCTTGGCCACCTGCTGCGGCAAAGCTTCATTGCGATAGGTTTGAACGCGCAGGGTAATCGGCATCGTATCTTCAGGGTAGTTGATAGCCCGGGAATCAGCAATTGCAAGTGTTAAGCACTTTGCAAGCGATTATACCTTCACTTTTGCGCCTATGGACGCCACAAACCCCTGTCAAGCTGACAATGTGGGTATTTTTTTTGTGACAATAAAATCGGCGGGCCAGAGCCCGCCGATTTACCTGCTTTTTAGCACTGCCCCAGGCCTTGCCCGCGAGGCGGCTACAGCTCGCCCACCTCATGCAGGAAGCGCAGGCGCTCCTGCTCGCTAGTCAGGTTTTCGGCCAGTATCCGGAAGAATTCATGACGATTGGCGGTCACCTTGGCGGCCCGCTTGACCATGACCTTGGCGATAGGACCGATATACGGCGTCAGCTTTTGCTCGGTAGAGTCCAGCACGGCCTGGTCTAGCGGCAACTGGGTCGATGACATGGCGGTTGGGCTGGTCTGTGTGCCTATCGCGCTATGCAGGCTGGTCGCCGACGAGGCCGTCGCCGCCTTATTGCCGGTGATGGAGCTGATGGTGGAAATGCCCAGCTTCTTCTTGATCGCCCTGGCGCTTTCCAGGAATTGCGCCCTGCCCTTTTCCGAAGGGATGTGCGACAGCAGCTTATTGCAGAGGTCGTCCACGTCTACCGCCTGCGAGGCGGCGTTCTTCAGCAGCAGCTTGGCCATAGGGCCGACCTGGGTAGACAGCGCGACCTGCAGTTCCGGCATGATCTCCAATTTCCACGGCGTGACCGTGGTAGCCGAGAACGTGGTCGGCTGGGTGTGTCCGGCCGCGGGATCGGTGTGCCGCGTCGCGCTCATCCCCGGTTGCGAGGCGTGCGCCGGCTGCCCACGCTGCGAGCCATCCTGGGCCTGCGCATCCTTGTTGGAACGCGGACGCTGAAAGGCCAGTATCGTCCTTTCATTGTCTTCCTCGGTCAGCGGGGCGCCGCCGGTATGCTCCAGGTGGGCCTCGGTCAATGCCTCCAGAAAAGCCTGGGCGGAAGGAAAGCGGTCTTCCGGACGCTTGGCCAGCGCCCGGCTGATGATATGGTCGAAGGTCTTGCCCAGTGCCGGATTGCGCTCGGTAGGATTGACCGGCATCTCGTTCATGATCTGGTGCATGACGGTGGAGGCCGAGCCGACAAAGGGACGCGAGCCAGTCAGCAACTGGTACAAGACGATGCCGGCGGCAAACACGTCGGTGCGCCCATCTACGGTTTCGCCGCGAAACTGCTCCGGCGACATATAGCTGGGCGTGCCTATCACAGAGCCGGTCTGGGTCAGCGTGGACGACTCTATCCTGGCAATGCCGAAATCGGTGATCTTGACCTGGGCATCGGCAGTGATCAGCAGATTGGCCGGTTTGATGTCGCGGTGCACCACACCGCGCGCATGCGCATACTCCAGCGCGCGCAACAGCTGGCTCATACAGGTGACGGCCGCATTCAGGTCCATGGGCGTGCCGGCCACCAGCAGCGAACTGAGCGAGGCTCCTTCGACGAACTCCATCGCGATATAGGTCGTCTCCGGCGTTTCGCCGTAATCGTAGA
>JAZJYH010000088.1:0-26272 GCA_040390485.1 Pseudomonadota bacterium | reverse complement strand
GTGGATATGGATGTGGAACAGAACCAGTTCACCGACAATGCCTTGCGCTATGAGGCCAGCCTGACCATCTTGAATATGCAAATTCGCGGCATGCTTGCAGCCGTCCAGGGGTAATCATCATGTCGCTCTTTAATGTCTTCAACGTAGCCGGCTCGGCAATGAGTGCGCAATCGCAGCGCTTGAACGTGGTCTCCAGCAACCTGGCGAACGCCGACAGCGTCACCAGCTCCGACGGCCAGCCGTACAAGGCCAAGCAGGTCGTGTTTAGCGCCACGCCGCTGGCCGGCACGCCGTCTACCGGGGTCAGGGTCAAAGAGGTTGTGGAAGACAGTACGCCGCCTAAACTGATGTACGACCCCAAGCATCCGCTGGCGGATGAAAAGGGTTATGTCGCGATGCCCAATGTCAACGTGGTGGAAGAAATGGTGAATATGATTTCCGCATCGCGCTCTTATCAAACCAACGTCGAAACAATGAATTCCGCCAAGACCATGCTGCTGAAAACGCTGACGCTTGGTCAATAAAGGATAAAAGGCAAATACCATGACTTCTGTACAATCTTCTACCGTAGATCCTGCATTGCTGTCCACCATGAATGGCGCCAGCAGTGCTACCAATACCACCCAGGAAGCGCAAGACAGGTTCCTGAAATTGCTGGTGACGCAGATGAAAAACCAGGATCCCCTGAACCCTATGGATAACGCGCAAGTCACTAGTCAGCTGGCGCAGTTGTCGACGGTGAGCGGCATAGAAAAATTGAATGCCTCGGTAGGCACACTGAGCAGCAACCTGCAGTCTTCGCAAATATTGCAGGCGGCCAGCATGATCAACCATGGGGTGCTGGCGGCCGGTTCGTCGATGATACTTGCCAAGACCGGCTCGGACGCCACCAGCGCCAGCGCTGCGATTTACGGCGTGGAATTGCCGCAAAGCGCGGACAAGGTGCAAGTCACCATTCGCGATTCCGCCGGCCTGGCGGTGCGCAAAATGGATCTGGGTACACTGCCCAGTGGCGTGAATGCGCTGACCTGGGATGGCAAGAATGACGCCGGTGCGGCAGCGGCAGACGGCGCCTATACATTTGAAATCTCCGCCAGCTCTGCGGGTAAGAAAGTGGATGCCACTTCGCTGGGCTTTGGCCTGATTTCCAGCGTTGCGTCCGGCACCTCGGGTGTCAAATTATCGGTGGCCAATATTGGCGACATCAGCCTGGCCGACGTCAAGCAAGTTTATTAAATCTATCTTTATCATTCAGCGATCAGCGCCGATCAGTACATAATCAGTACATATTAAGGGGAGTTATCATGGGTTTTGGACAAGGCTTGAGCGGGCTGAATGCAGCCTCCAAACAATTGGACGTCATCGGCAATAATATAGCCAATGCACAGACGGTAGGCTTCAAGGCGGCACAAGCGCAATTTGCCGACGTGTATGCGAATTCTTTGAGCGGCTCCGGCGCCGGCCAGGTCGGCATCGGCGTCAAGGTCGCAGCGATAGCACAGCAATTCACGCAGGGGAATATCACCGCGACCCAAAATCCGCTGGATATCGCGATCAGCGGCGCCGGTTTTTTCAGGTTGTCCGACAACGGCGCAGTCAGCTATAGCCGCAACGGCCAGTTCCACATGGATGACAATGGCTTTATCGTCACTGCGCAGAACTTGAATGTGACCGGTTATCCTGTGAGCGCCGCCGGCGTGGTGCTGGCCGGCACGCCTGTTCCTTTGCATATCAACACGAAGGATCTGGACCCGAAAGTCACCAGCGAAGCGGACACCCAGATCAATCTGGATTCCAGGGCGGCGCTGCCGACGGTGGCGATCTTTAATCCAGCCGATCCGAACAGCTACACCCAGTCCGAACCGGTCGACATCTACGATAGTCTGGGTAACAAGCACAACCTGCAGACTTTCTACGTCAAGACAGGGCCGGCCGCAGGCGTTGCCGGGCCGGGAACCTGGGACGTCTATGCTACGCTGGACGGCACGCAGGTGCTGTCCAACGCTGTCCCACCGCCTGCCGGCGGAAAAATCGCACAACTGACCTTTGATGCTTTGGGTAAGCTGAATCCGCTTACAACTACGCCGGTTACTGCTCCGCTGTATACCTTTGGCATGAACCTGAGCCCAGTCACGAACCTCTCGGGCGCGGCTAACCAGGCGATCACCTTCAGTGTCGCCAACAGCACGCAGTTTGGCGCGGCATACAGCGTCAATGCGCTGCACCAGGATGGGTATACCTCCGGCAAGCTGTCGAAGTTCAACACCGGTTCGGACGGCACCATCCTTGGTACTTACACCAACGGCCAGACCGCCGTGCTGGGCCAGGTCGTGCTGTCCAATTTCACCGACCCTAACGGCCTGCAATCGATAGGCAATAATCAATGGATAGAGACTTCCGAGTCCGGCCCTCCATTGACCGGTGCGCCCTCTGCCAGCGGCCTGGGCAAGCTGACCGCGTCTGCGACTGAAGACTCGAATACTGACCTGACCGGCGAATTGGTCAACATGATTACTGCGCAGCGCGTCTACCAGGCGAATGCGCAGACGATCAAGACCCAGGACCAGGTATTGCAAACCCTGGTCAACCTCAGATAACGGGGCCTGACAGGCAATGAATAAGCAACAGGCAGACGCCGCATTGGCGCAGGGGGCAAGATGGATCGTCTAGTCTACACCGCGATGACGGGGGCGAAGCATATCCTGGAACAGCAGGCGACGACTTCGCACAACCTGGCCAATTCAACCACGACCGGGTTTCGCGCCCAGCTGGATTCGTTCCGGGCGGTGCCGGTGATTAGCGACGGCCTGCCTACCCGCGCCTTTGTGGTGGACGCAACGGTCGGTACCGACTTCGCCACCGGCACCTTGCAAACGACCGGCCGCGAGCTGGACGTGGCGGTGCAGGGCAAGGGCTGGCTGGTGGTGCAGCAGGCTGACGGCTCGGAAGCCTATACCCGCAGTGGCAGCCTGAAGCTCAGCGAAAACGGGGTCTTGCAAACGCAGAACGGCTTGAACGTGATGGGCGATTCCGGCCCGATTACGATACCGCCCGATGTGGCGGTTTCGATAGGCAAGGATGGCACCATCTCCAGCGTGCCGACCACCGGCCAGCTGAATGCGGTCAGTGTGATAGGCCGCCTGAAACTGGTCAACCCCCTGGAGAACAACCTGGTGCGCGGCGACGATGGCTTGTTCAAAACCAAGGACGGGGTGCCGGCAGAGAATGATCCGGCAGTGGCGGTCGCCGGCGGCTCGCTGGAAAACAGTAATGTCAATGTGGTGGATGCCATGGTATCCATGATCAATCTGGGGCGACAGTTCGAAATGCATATGAAGCTTTTGCAAAATGCCGAAAGCAACGCCAATAAAGCAGCGCAGATCCTCGCTTTGAGTTGAGTGCGATGGGCTTAAAGTAGGGTAGGTAGATAAGTAGGATAAGTAGGATAAGTAGGGTAAGTAGGGTAAGTAGGGTAAGTAGGATAGGGCTGGGCGCAATGAGCAATCAGCTTAAACAGATGCAAAGCAGCGGCAACAAGGAGAAATACAATGATACGTTCATTATGGATAGCCAAGACGGGGCTGGATGCACAGCAAACCCAGATGGATGTCATCACCAATAATCTTGCCAATGTCAGCACTACCGGCTTCAAGCGTTCGCGCGCCGTGTTTGAGGACTTGCTGTACCAGAACCTGCGGCAGCCGGGTGCGCAAAGCTCGCAACAGACGCAATTGCCGTCCGGCCTGCAAATCGGCACCGGCGTGCGACCGGTGGCGACCGAACGTATCCATACCCAGGGCAATCTGCAGCAAACCACCAACACCAAGGATCTGGCGATACAAGGGGCCGGCTTCTTCCAGGTCTTGCTGCCGGACGGCACTACCTCATATACACGCGACGGCTCTTTCCAGACCAATGACCAGGGACAACTGGTCACCTCCAGCGGTTATGTGATCCAGCCGGCCATCACCATCCCTGCCAATGCGCAAAGTATCTCGATAGGACGTGACGGCACAGTGTCGGTCACCCAGCCCGGAACCACCGCCATCACCCAGGTCGGCTCGATACAGCTGGCCACCTTCATCAATCCTACCGGCTTGCTGTCTGCCGGTGAGAACCTGTATGTGGAAACCGCGGCCTCGGGCGCACCGAATACCAACACGCCCGGCAGCAATGGCACCGGTGTGCTGGCCCAGGGCTATGTGGAAACGTCGAACGTCAACGTGGCGGAAGAGCTGGTCAATATGATACAGACGCAACGCGCCTATGAAATCAACAGCAAGGCGATTACGACTTCTGATCAAATGCTGCAGCGTCTGTCGCAACTGTGAGTTTGCCATGAGATTTTCATCCTACTGCCTGGCTATTGCCGTAACGGCCTTGAGCGCCTGTTCCACCGTGCCCACGCCCATCGTGCACCAGCCCATGACCGCGACTCCGCCCAGCGCCCAGCCGCAAAGAGAGATGAATGGCGCGATTTTCCAGACGGCGTCCTATCGCCCGCTGTTTGAAGATGCGCGCGCGCGCCTGGTAGGCGACACCCTGACCATTTCCATCAGCGAAAACACCTCGGCCGGCAAGGCCGCGGCCAGTTCGGGCAGCAAAACCGGTTCGGTTACTGTTGCCGCCCCGTCGCTGCTGGGATTGCCCAGTTCCATTACGTCCAGGGTCGCGGCTTCCAGCTCGGGATCGAATCAGTACAGCGACAAGGGGGCGCAAACCGCCAGCAATAATTTTACCGGCGTGATCGCGGTGACCGTGATTGACGTTTATCCGAACGGCAATCTGCTGGTGAGCGGAGAAAAACAACTGGGTTTCGACAAGGGTGCCGAATACGTGCGTTTCTCCGGCGTGATCAATCCCCGGACTATCGCTGCCGGCAACGTCGTTGCCTCGACCCAGGTGGCCGACGCGCGCTTCGAATACCGCTCGACGACCAAGGTGGATGGCGCAGAAATGAACTCCATGCTGAGCCGGTTTTTCCTGAGCTTCATCCCCCTGTAAGCAGACGAGAGAAGAATGATTATGAATACCGGAATTTCAAGCAAGCTTCTCAGGCTGGGCATCCTTTGTCTGGGGCTGGCCTGTGTTGCCGCCGGCCCGAGTGTGCATGCCGAGCGCCTGAAAGACCTGGCCGGGATACAGGGCGTACGCCAGAATCAGCTGATAGGCTACGGCTTGGTGGTGGGCCTGGACGGTAGCGGCGACCAGACTACCCAGACCCCGTTCACGGTGCAAAGCATCATCAATATGCTGCAGCAAATGGGGGTCAGCATGCCGGCCGGCACCAGCCTGCAGTTGAAGAACGTGGCGGCGGTGATGGTGACCACGTCCTTGCCTGCATTTGCCCAGCCGGGCCAGGCGCTGGATGTGACGGTGTCGTCGATGGGCAATGCCAAAAGCCTGCGTGGCGGCACCTTGTTGCTGACCCCGCTGAAGGGTGCCGACAACCAGGTCTATGCGATGGCGCAAGGTAATGTGCTGGTGGGCGGCGTTGGCGCTTCTGCCGGCGGCAGTTCTACCCAGGTGAACCATTTGAGCGTAGGCCGCATCTCGGCCGGCGCCACCGTGGAAAGAGCGGTTGCCTCGCCGCTGGGTCAGGGCAACCTGGTCCACCTGGAATTGAATACAACCGATTTTTCTACCGCCAGCCGGGTGGTCGATGCGATCAACCGGCGTTTTGGCCCCGATACGGCGGCCGCGCTGGACGGCCGCGTGATACAGGTGCGGGCTCCCGTCAGCAGCGATCAAAGGGTCAGCTTCCTGGGCAACCTGGAGAGCATAGATGTGACCCCGGCGCAAATGCCGGCAAAGGTCATCCTGAATGCGCGCACCGGCTCCATCGTCATGAATCAGGCGGTCACGCTGGATGCCTGTGCGGTTGCACACGGCAACCTGTCGGTTGTGATCAATACCGAGAATGCGATCAGCCAGCCGAATGCATTTTCCGGCGGACAAACCGCAGCCACCCAGAATTCCAGCATTTCCATCAGCAAGGATGCCGGCCAGCTGGTGGTGCTGAAAGCCGGCGCCTCGCTGGCGGAAGTAGTGAAGGCACTGAATGCGATAGGCGCAAAACCCCAGGACTTGCTGGCTATCCTGCAGGCGATGAAGGCTTCCGGCGCCTTGCGCGCCGATCTTGAAATTATCTAGGAAAACAGGAGCACAGGATGATTTCTCGCGCAGACATCTCGGATAAAGTCGCTTTCGACAGCAAGAGCCTGGACGGCTTGAAGCAGTCCGCCAAGGACAATTCGCCCGAGGCCCTGAAGGCGGCGGCCAAGCAGTTCGAAGCCTTGTACATGAACATGATGCTGAAGTCGATGCGCCAGGCCAGTGCCTCGCAGGACAGCCCATTTGAGAGCGAGCAAACGCGCATGTACACCTCAATGCTGGACCAGCAGTTGTCGCAGACCATGGCCAACAAGGGCGTAGGGTTGGCGGATGCGCTGGTCAGGCAATTATCCAACAATGCCGCCAGCAAGATCTTGCAGGCAGACGGCGGCAGCGCCGACAGCAGCGTCAATTCCAAGGCGATCGAGTCTTATCTGGTCAATCAGAAATTGAGTTCCTTGAGTTCGCAAAAACCGGCGTTGACCGATATTTCCGGAAAATCGGCATCCTCCGGGCTCTCCCATGTGAAAGAGTTCCAGAATAAATTGATGGAACAGGCTGAAATTGCCAGCCAGGAAACCGGTATCCCGGCCAAGTTCATGATAGGGCAGGCGGCACTGGAGAGCGGCTGGGGCAAGAAAGAGATCAAGTCACTGGACGGCAGCGCCAGCCATAATATCTTTGGCATGAAGGCTGGCAAGAACTGGAAGGGCAAGACTGTGGATGCCGTGACCACAGAATACGTGAATGGCGTCGCCCACAAGAAAGTGGAAAAATTCAAGGCCTACGATTCATATAGCGACGCTTTCAAGGATTATGCCAAACTGCTGACAAATAATCCGCGTTATGAAAATGTCATTGCCAATGCCAAGGACGCGTCCAGTTTTGCCTATGGCTTGCAAAAAGCCGGCTATGCGACCGATCCTCAATATGCAAATAAATTGAGTAGAATTATCAAACAGACATTGTCTGCTTGATATTTAATTGGAGCACGGTAAGATTTAATCGGCTCCTCTATTAAAGTTTTTGGAGATTAGACCGAAAACTCCCTATAAGTTACTAATAGATTGCATTGACCATGGGTTCTAGCATATACAGCATTGCCGGAAGTGCCTTACAGGCAGCACAAGTAGGAATTGCGACTACCGGCCATAATATTGCCAATGCGTCAACCCCAGGCTATAACCGCCAACAGGTCATACAGGCATCCAATGCCGCGCAACAATACAATTTTGGTTTTGTCGGGCAAGGCACTCACGTTGAAACGGTCAAGCGTGTATATGACCAGTTCCTGACGCAGCAGGTGAACGCCGCCACTTCGTCAAAAAGCGAACTGGATACCTACTCCTCGCAGATTACCCAGATCGCCAACCTGGTGGCAGACGCATCGGCCGGCCTGTCGCCTGCCGTCAATAGTTTTTTCAGTGCGTTCAGCACCGCCAGCGTCTTCAACCGGACCGATATCGTCTCCAAGGCGCAGACCCTGGCTTCCCGTTTCCAGAGCTTGCAAGGCCGCCTGAATGAAATCGGTAGCGATGTCAACGGCCAGATTACCAGTACCGTCACGACCATCAATGGTTATGCGCAGGGCCTGGCGCAGTTGAATGACGCCATCCAAAAGGCGATGGCCGGTTCCAGCAGCGGACCACCGAATGACTTGCTGGACCAGCGCGACCAACTGGTCACGGAACTCAGCAAGCTGACCAAAGTTTCTGTGGTGCAGCAAGATTCCAGCTATAACATCATGATAGGCAACGGCCAGCCTTTGGTGCTGGGGACCAATGCCAGCGTACTGCAGGTAACGACCTCGCCAACCGATCCTACCCGGGTCGAGGTCGGTTATTCCAATCACAACGGTACCGTAACTTTGCTCGGCGAAAGTAGCTTGCAAGGCGGCTCACTTGGCGGTTTGCTGGAATTCAGGTCGAATACGCTGGATGCCGCACAAAACCAACTGGGACGCGTGGCGATCGGCCTGGCCAGCCAGTTTAACGACCAAAACAAGCTGGGCCTGGATTTGAACGGTAATCCGGGTGGCAATATTTTCACGGTCGCCGCGCCAGCGGTCGCCAGTAATAGCAACAATACCGGCACCGGCCAGTTGACCGCGACTTTTGCGCCGAATACCGGCCCCAATACCGGGGTCGCCGCGCTGACGACCAGCGACTACAGCGTCCGGTTTAACGGCACCGACTTTAAGATCACCCGCCTGTCGGACGGTGTATCGATGTCCACCAGCAGCCCCGCAGTGAATTTGCCGCTGACCATGGATGGCGTAGTCTTCGACATGCCTGCCGGCGTTCCTAGCGCCAATGATTCCTACCTGGTGCGGCCTACCGCAAATGGCGCGACCGCTTTTAGCGTGGCCGTTGCCGATCCGGCAAAAATCGCAGCGGCGGCGCCGATCAGCACCTCCATTCCTTCCACCAATACCGGGACCGGGAAAATCAGCGCAGGCGTCGTGGACCGGACCTTCGTCCAGGGTAGCGTAGTGGCCGGTTCGCCCTTGCAGTTCAGCTACAGCGCGGCGACCAACCAGCTGGTGCCGAATGCGACGCTGGCTGCGATGCCTGTGACGGTGACCATCAACGGCACCGCCACGACCTATGCGGCGGGGACGAATGTGCCGTATAGCAGCGGCGCCACCTATAGCTTCGGCGGGATCAGCGTGGATATTTCGGGCACGCCCAAGGATACCGATGTCTTCAAGGTTGCGCTCAATACCAATCCCGTAGGCGACCTGCGCAATTCCAATCTGCTCGGTAAATTGCAGGATCAAAAGGGGCTGGCGGGTGGTACCGCCAGCTATGCGGATGCCTATTCGCAGCTGGTCAGCCAGATAGGCAACAAGACCGCCGAACTACAGGCGACCGGGGCAGCGCAAACCGCATTGCTGGCGCAGGCGACGCAAGCGCAGCAATCTCAATCCGGGGTCAATCTGGATGAGGAAGCGACCAACTTGCTGCGCTACCAGCAGGCATACCAGGCGGCAGGAAAAGTGATGCAAATTGCGAGCGAGATGTTTCAGACCTTGCTCTCTATAGGTGGTTGATAGGGTTCCATTATGCGTATTAGCACCAACATGATTTTTGAAACTGGCGGTTCGCAGATCAGCAACCTGCAATCCAGTTTGAACCGGACGCAGCAGCAGATCTCGGCGAACCGAAGGATACTCAATCCCGGCGACGATCCCATCGGTTCGGCGCGCGCCCTGGTGATTTCCCAGTCCGACGCCATCAATGATCATCTGGCTGCCAATCGCAGCACGGTCAAGGGCAGCCTGAATGTTACCGAAGGGGCGCTGCAAAGCGTGACGACGTTGCTGCAAAATGCCAAGGCGACTATCGTCAGCGCCGGTAGCGGTACCTTGACCGCCAGCGACAGGGCGACCTATGCGACCCAATTGGAAAGCAGCCTGAACGACTTGGTCGGCCTGGCCAATTCACGCGACGGTTTCGGCGATTATATGTTTTCCGGCTACGCGACCACTACCGCGCCGTATACCCAGACCACCAACGGCGCCACGTATAATGGCGACCAGGGGCAGCGCATGCTGCAGGTGGATACTTCACGGCAACTGGCCTTGAGCGATATCGGCCCTGCCATCTTCGGCAATATCCGCACCTCCGCCAACACCTTTACCACCAAGGCCAATACTGCGAACACAGGCACAGCGGTCATCGCGGCAGGTATTTCCACGGCAACACCGGCCGCGCTGACGGGGCACAATTACAGCATTAGTTTTACTAGCGCGACTACGTTTAGCGTGACTGATGCAACTACCGGTAATCCCGTTGCTGTCACACCGAGCAATACTTACGCCAGCGGCAGCACTTTCAATTTTAACGGCATCGACGTGACCCTGACCGACGCCGTCGGGCCTACTGGGGCGACCATTCCTCCCGCTGCCGGCGACAGGTTCTCGGTACAACCTGGCAACCAGGATATTTTTGAAACCTTTACCGACATCATCAATGCCTTGAGGGGGCCGGCGACCACGCCCCTGGACAAGGCAGACTTCCAGGCTGCGCTCGGCCAGGCCAACGCGAATATCGACAAGTCGCTGGACAATGTCAGCACCTCGCGCACCACGGTAGGCGCCAGCCTGAGCGAGATTGAAACCCTGGACAATGATGGTTCCGCCAAAGGCCTCAATTACAAGGCGGCCCTGTCCGAAATCCAGGACCTCGATTATGCCAAGGCGATCACTTCGCTGACCCAGCAACAGACCACCTTGCAGGCGGCGCAAAAATCGTTTGTGGCGACTGCTTCCTTGTCCTTGTTCGCCTTGCTCTAACAAAGCTGTTTTGGATTGCTGCCACGGCCTGGATCTATCCAGGCCGTTTGCTTTTATTGATTGAGCAGTTCTTCAATTGCCAGCGCAACCGCCAGTATGTGCTTGTCGGAGTTGGCGACGCCGGCGATGCTCAGGCCGACCGGCAAGCTACCCTCGGCGTGACAGGGCAGCGAGATCGCACAGCCGTCCAGGATATTGATCGTCGCGGTATTCCTTAGCAGCAGGGCGTTGGCGGCAAAAAAGGCGTCTTCGGAGGCTTCCAGTTCTGCCATCACCGGAGCGACAATCGGCACGGTGGGCATGATGATCGCGTCAAACGGCGCCAATTCAAGCTCCATGGCCTGGATCCAGCGTTTTCTTGCCGTGTGCAGGTCTATGTAGTCTGCCGCGCCCAGGGCGGCACCCATCTTGATACGCTTGGAAACCCTGCCGTCATATTCGTGCTCCCTGTCTGCCAGCAACGTCCTGTGCCAGGCGTAGGCTTCGGCCGCCGAGAACATGCCCAGTGCCCGATAGTCCTGCAGCAGCGTCAGCGGTACCTCAATGACGCAGGCGCCAGCTAGCGACAGGCGGGACAGGGTGCGTGCAAAAGTCGCAGCGACGTGGCTGTCCAGCTCGTCCAGCACCAGGGTCTGGGGCACGGCCAGCCTTAATCCGCGCAGCGGCAGGGCGGCGATTTCAAGGATATCGTCGGCGATGACCTGGTCGAGCAGAACGCAGTCCCGCACCGTATGGCTCAACGCGCAGATGGTGTCCAGCGTGGTGGACAAGGGTATCGTGCCGCCGGTGGGGACCCTGCGCGCGGTCGGCTTGAAACCTGTCAAACCGCACAGCGCGGCGGGAATGCGGATGGATCCCCCGGTGTCCGAGCCTATGCCGGCGACGCAGATGCCGGTGGCGACCGACACCGCGGCCCCGGACGACGATCCGCCGGGAATGCGCTGGATGAGCTTGTCCGCAGGGTTGGGGGCGGTGCCGTAGTGCGGATTCAAACCGACCCAGGAAAAAGCGAATTCCGTCATATTGGTCTTGCCCACGATGGCCGCGCCGGCCCGGCGCAGGCGGCCCACCACCGGCGCATCGCTTAGCGCCGGCGCCGCATCCCGCAATACCACGGAACCAGCCAGCGTGGTTTCGCCGGCGACATTCAGCAAGTCTTTGATCGACACCGGCAAGCCGGCGATTGCCGACAAGGGCGCGACCCCGGCATTGCGCAAGGCGTCGGCATGCACCGCAGCGGCCATCGCAGATTCTGGATACAGCCGAGTAAAAATGGAAGTGCTCTGCTGCGCCGCTTCCAGGCTGGATTTCAGTAAAGTAGTGCATGAATGCCGATTCAGCGCACTAATTGATAGAGAATTGATAGTCTTCATGCGAAAATAGTTAGCCTGGTCAAGTGAATGGGCGATTGTCCCTGATATTGCAAAAAACAATAGCATATTGTGACAGAACTCATTTCACCGCTATGGATGAAATGACTTCTCATCTTAAGCAAACACTTAATAATCGAAATGAAATTTCAATAATAATGGCGATAACTGCCGAACGCGCAAATTAGAAAGCGACAGAGACAATAATCCACATGACGAACAGTGAGTCAGCCTCTCGTATTTTGTCGAATACGTCACAAACCTTGAATCCGGCACAGCGGGCCGGGAATACAGCCAGCCTGTTTATCCCTCTCTGGCTGGTGTGGCTGGCCGCGCTGGTTTTCGTGGGCGTGGGATTGGGTAGTTACGCCATCCTCGACAATAACGAAGGCCTGTATGCCGAAATTCCGAGGGAAATGTTGCGCTCGGGTGACTGGCGCCAGTGGATTATTCCTCATTTGAACGGCCTGGCTTACATGGAGAAGCCGCCGCTATTGTATTGGCTGACAGCGGTTTCCTTTGCCCTCTTTGGCGAGTCTGAATGGTCCGCGCGCCTGGTGCCGGCAATGTCGGGGCTGGCCTGTGTGGCGAACATCCTGTGGTTTGGCGGCAGATTGGGACGTACGCAGACGGCAAGGCTGGCGGCGCTGATGTTTATTTCCGCGCTGGGCGTTACCGTGATGTCGCGCACCCTGATGTTTGACATGCTGTTGACCGCCTTATTGAGCGCCGCGCTGATGTGGGCCTACCTGTTTGTCACGGAGGACAACAAGGCAGCGCAGCGCTGGTCCATGGCCTTCCTGGCGCTGGCGCTGATGGCCAAGGGTTTTGTCGCGGTGATACTGTTTTGCGCAATCGGCGGCAGTTTTACTATCGTGTCCTCCAGTTCTGCGGCCGACCTGCGGCGCCGGCTGGGTGCATGGCTGGACCTGAAGGCGGTCGGTATTTTCCTGTTGATCTCGGTGCCGTGGCACCTGCTTGCCAGCGTGGTCGAGCCGATTTTTGCCTGGTTTTACTTCATCAATGAACATGTATTGCGTTTCCTGGGGAAGCGCGAGCCGCACGACTATTATGCGGGGGCATGGTGGTACTACCTGCCGCGCATGCTGATTTTCCTGTTTCCCTGGTCGTTTTTCATTCCGGTCCTGCTGTTTATCAGGTCGAACAGGCAAACGGATGGGCGCTTGCAGCTGTTCTTGACGCTGGCCTGGCTGATGCCGCTGCTGTTTTTTTCGCTTTCCAGCGCCAAGGCAAATTACTACCTGGTCGCCGTAATGCCGTTTGCGGCCCTTCAGCTGGCCATCATGCTGGAGGACCGGCAATTTGGCCATGCCTGGGGACGCGCCGTGCCGGGCTTGCTGCTGGCCGCGCTGCTGGCAGTGCTGGCCTGGTTTGCCGCCAGGCAGACCCACGGCGTGCTGGAGAGCCTTTCCATCTTCGGGCAGACCGGTTCCAGCTTCCTGAGCCATTCTTTCACTGTGCTGGCGATCCTGGCCGTACTGGCGGCGATCGCCGCCTGGCGCTTGCCGCGTGTCGGCGTGCTGGCCTACTTGCTGCTACCGCTGGGGACACTGCTCATCTTCCTGAGCGTGCTGCAAGCATCCGCTACGCTGACCTCGACCAAGCCCATGGCAGAATTGCTGCAACGGGAATATGCCGGACGCGATATTTTCCTGTTCCGCGCTTTTGAAGAGCAATCCTCGCTGCCTTTTTACCTCAAGAAGCCCGTGTATATCATCGAGAGCCGCAGCAATGACCTGTTCTGGGGGAATAAGCTGCACAGGAATGACATTGTCTTGTCCGGGATAGATTTCCAGCAATATGCGCAATCGAGGTCGGCGGCAGTGGTCGTGTTGAACCAGGATATTCCGCTTTTCATGTCGAAAAGTTATCATAAATATTTCAGGGAAGAGCAAAAGATCGGCAATGCCAGCCTGTTTTTGAATTAGTTTGCCGGCCAGGATGGATTGCAGGTAGAGCTTAGGGGCGCCATCGCGGTATAATCTCGTTTTCTGATCCAACCCGCGATGTTGCTTGCTTCAGGCGTTAGATTTTAGTTTGTTTTACCTTTGCTTTTGCCTGGCAGTCAAGAACCTCGCATCACTTTCTCTCTCGCCATGTTGATATTGCCAGGCTCCAATGCCCTGTCTGCTTTCCGTACCCTAGGTCTTTTATCCAAACTGCAAGCTGTCGATGCCAATATCTCCGGCATTACCGGGCGCTATGTCCATTTTGTCGATAGCTCAGCCGAATTGAGCGCAGACGACCAGGCTCGCCTGCATGCATTGCTGACCTATGGCGAGGCCTTTGTCGCAACGGAGGAGGGGGTAGCCTTCGTCGTGATTCCCCGCTTCGGCACTATTTCTCCATGGGCCAGCAAGGCCAGCGATATTGCGCACAATTGCGGCATGTCGCACATCAAGCGGATAGAACGCGGGATCAGCTACGCAGTGCAATTGAAAACCGGCTTGCTGGGGGGCGCCAAAAAGCTCGGTGAAGAGGCAAAACAGGCTGTGGCGGCGATTTTGCACGACCGCATGACAGAGATGGTCTTGCAAGACAGGGAGGACGCTCGCGGCTTGTTCCAGGAGCTGGAAGCCAAACCGCTGGAGGCGGTCGATGTGCTGGGTGGCGGCAAGGGCGCGCTGGTGGCGGCCAATACCGACCTCGGCCTGGCATTGTCCGATGACGAGATCGATTACCTGGTCGATGCCTTTACCCAGGCCAAACGCAATCCTAGCGATGTCGAACTGATGATGTTCGCGCAAGCCAATAGCGAGCATTGCCGCCACAAGATTTTCAATGCGGACTGGACCATAGACGGCGAGCAGCAGGACAAATCGCTGTTTGCCATGATCAAGAATACCCACCTGCTGCAACCGAAAGGCACCATCGTCGCCTACAGCGACAACTCGTCCATCATGGAAGGCGCCTCGGTCCAGCGCTTTTATCCGCGCGGCGCAGCGCAGGGCAATACCTATGCGGCGTCGGAAGAGTTGACGCATACGCTGATGAAGGTGGAAACGCACAATCACCCGACTGCCATTTCTCCTTTCCCGGGCGCATCGACCGGCGCCGGCGGCGAAATCCGTGACGAGGGCGCGACCGGGCGCGGGGCCAAGCCGAAAGCCGGCCTGACCGGCTTCACCGTCTCCAACCTGATGCTGCCGGACGCCCTGCAGCCATGGGAAAATGCCAGCGATACCGTCAGCGGCGAGAGCAGCAAGGCCGTCTACGGCAAGCCTGACCGTATCGCGTCGGCCTTGCAGATCATGATAGAGGGGCCGCTGGGCGGCGCCGCGTTCAATAACGAATTCGGCCGTCCCAACCTGGGCGGCTATTTCCGCACCTACGAGCAAAATGTGGCCGGCCAGGTGATGGGCTACCACAAGCCCATCATGATCGCCGGCGGCATAGGCAATATTTCAGACAAGCATACCAAGAAGAATGACCTGCCGGTAGGCAGCCTGCTGATCCAGCTGGGCGGCCCCGGCATGCGCATAGGCATGGGCGGCAGCGCCGCGTCGTCGATGGCGACCGGCACCAACACCGCCGACCTGGACTTCGATTCGGTACAGCGCGGCAATCCCGAAATGGAAAGGCGCGCGCAGGAAGTGATCAATGCCTGCTGGCAGATGGGCGATGACAATCCCATCCTGTCCATCCACGACGTGGGCGCCGGCGGATTGTCGAACGCCTTCCCGGAAATTACCAACGACGCCAAGCGCGGCGCGATCTTTGATTTGCGCAAGGTGCCGCTGGAAGAGAGCGGCATGGCGCCGAAAGAAATCTGGAGCAACGAATCCCAGGAGCGTTATGTGTTGGGCATCGCACCGGAAAGCCTGCCCTTGTTCCAGTACTTCTGCGAACGCGAGCGCTGCCTGTTTGCGGTGGTCGGCACGGCGACCGAAGAGCGCCAGCTCAAGGTGATCGACCCTGAGCACGGCAATGCGCCGGTGGACATGCCCATGGACGTATTGCTGGGCAAGCCGCCCAAGATGCACCGCGACGTTACCCACGTGAACACCGATTTCCCGGCGATAGACTTGACCGGCATGGACTTGCTGGACGTGTCGCAGCGCATCCTCAGCCTGCCTACCGTGGCCGACAAGTCTTTCCTGATCACCATAGGCGACCGCACCGTCGGCGCGATGTCGGTACGCGACCAGATGGTAGGCCCATGGCAAGTCCCGGTGGCCGATTGCGCGGTAACCACGATGAGCCTGGAAGGCTATTTGGGCGAGGCCATGTCCATGGGCGAGCGCACCCCGCTGGCGGTGATCAATGCCGCCGCATCGGGCCGCATGGCTGTGGGCGAGGCGATTACCAATATTGCGGCGGCGCCGATCCGGGATATCTCGGATATCAAATTATCGGCCAACTGGATGGCCGCTTGCGGCCAGCCCGGCCAGGATGCAGCCTTGTTCGATACGGTCAAGGCGGTAGGCATGGAATTGTGCCCGGCGCTGGGCATCAGTATCCCAGTCGGCAAGGATTCGCTGTCCATGCGCACAACCTGGAAAGACGGCGAGCAGCAGAAGTCGGTGACCTCGCCGGTATCGCTGATCATTTCGGCATTCTCGCCAGTGTATGACGTCAGGAAATCATTGACGCCGCAATTGAAGCTGGATGCCGGCGACACCAGCCTGATCTTGATCGACCTGGGGCGCGGCAAGAACCGCCTGGGCGCATCGGCGTTTGCGCAAGTCATGCAAAAACTCGGCGACCAGACCCCGGACGTGGATAGCGCGGAAGACCTGAAGGCCTTCTTCGCCGCGATCCAGCAATTGAATAGCGAACAAAAACTGCTGGCCTATCACGACAGGTCCGACGGCGGCCTGTTTGCCACCCTGTGCGAAATGGCATTTGCCGGCCGCAGCGGCCTGGCGATCAATCTGGATATCCTGACCCTGGAAGGCGAACACGCATCGGACTGGGGCGATTCCAAAAACTGGGCGGGCCAGGTGGCAGAGCGCCGCAATGACCTGACCCTGCGCGCCTTGTTCAATGAGGAGCTCGGTGCGGTGATCCAGGTGCGCACCGAACAGAGATCCGAAGTGATGGACGTGCTGCGCGCGCATAATCTGGGCGCCTGCAGCCACATCATAGGCAAGGTCAACGATAGCGGCACCATTGAATTCACGCGTGACGCCAAGCAGGTCTATAGCCAGCCGCGTGCCAAGCTGCACCAGGTCTGGAGCAAGACCAGCTGGCAGATCGCCCGCATGCGCGACAATCCCGCCTGCGCCGATGCCGAATATGCGCGCCTGCTGGACGTCACTGACCCCGGCATAACGCCCAAGCTGACTTTTGATGCGCAGCAGGATATCGCTGCGCCTTACATCGCTACCGGGGTCCGCCCCAAAGTAGCCATCCTGCGCGAGCAGGGGGTCAACTCGCATATAGAAACCGCGTATGTGATGCATAAATCCGGCTTTACCGCGGTCGACGTGCATATGAGCGACTTGATTGCGGGCCGCGCCAGGTTGTCCGATTTCACCGGCCTGATGGCGGTGGGCGGATTCTCTTACGGCGACGTGCTGGGCGCGGGCGAGGGTTGGGCGAAAACCATTTTGTTCAATGCCAGGATGGCGGAGCAATTCTCCGAGTTCTTCCACCGCCCAGACACTTTCGGCCTGGGCATCTGCAACGGCTGCCAGATGATGAGCAACCTGAAATCGATCATCCCCGGCGCGCAAGCCTGGCCCAAGTTCACGCGCAATAAATCCGAACAGTTCGAGGCGCGCTTTGCGATGGTGGAAGTGATGGATTCTCCCTCCATCTTCATGCGGGACATGGCGGGCACCCAAGCCGCAATTGCCATTGCCCACGGCGAAGGCTATGCCGATTTCTCGACCACCGGAGCGATAGAGCAAGCGAACGTGGCCATGCGCTTCATCAATAACCAGGGGCAGGCGACCGAGGCCTATCCTTATAATCCTAACGGTTCGCCGCGCGGCATCACTTCGGTGACTAGCGACGACGGTCGCTTTACCGTACTGATGCCGCATGCCGAGCGCGTATTCCGCTCAGTGCAGCAATCCTGGCACCCTGAGTCCTGGGGCGAGGATTCGCCGTGGATGCGGATGTTCAGAAACGCCCGCAAGTGGGTGGGGTAGTTTAATAAAAAGCGCCGCAGGGCGCTTTTTTTATACCTGTTTTTACTTCTTTACATCTTGTTTGGGAAATTCCTGTCGATACCACTATTACGATGAGGTAATTATTTGCATCGCATGGGCTTGCCTGGGAAGGAGAGGCTGCAATTTTTGGTACTGACCTATGATGATTATTCGGGCAACACACACTGCATGCGTATTTTAGTCATCATCACTCTTTGCTTGCTGGCATCACAGACGAAAGCCCAAACACCAGCCGTAAAAGCCTGCGGCGGGGACGGCAATTGGCCGCCCATGTCCTATGTAGCGAGCGGCGGGCAGCAGGTGGAGGGCTTGTCGGCGGATATACTGCGAACTATCTTTTTGCAGGAGCCGGCCATCATGCTGCGCCCCTGGGCCCGGTGCCTGCATGAGGTGCAGGCGCTGGAAGGCTATGATATCGTGATGTCGGTGTTTAAAACGCCGGAACGGGAAAAAACCTTCCTGTTTTCGCGCCCCTATCTTAGCCTGACGCCATCCTATCTGTACGCAAGCTCGCGTTACGCCTTCCCGCCGATCAAGACCCTGGCTGACCTATCGCGCTTCAAGGTGTGCGCGCTGCATGGCGCGTCGACCTTCTATACCAAGCTGGCGCCGGCAGCGATAGAGAGCGGGGCGACCAACTACAGCAGCCTGATCAAGAAAATCGACCGCGGTTACTGCGACGTCGTGGTCGATATGCGTGAGGTTTTCCAGGGTTTCTCTAATCTGGGCATGCTGCCGTTTAATAGCGGCCAGTACCAGATTTTTCCTATTCCCGGCACTGAAAAATACCCGCTGCACTTTGGGGTAAGCCGCGATCATCCCCAGGCTCTGCAATTGGTGGAGCAGATCGATCGCGGACTGACGGAGTTGCAGAGAAACGGCAGACTGGCGGCCATCATCGGGCGCTATCAGTTGCAATAGGCAAGGCAAGGGAATCGGCGCGATTGTTATCAATTTTTGCGGGTCTTTACAATGAAAAAAGGCGCTACTCGTAGCGCCTTTTTTAAATGCGAGTGCCGCCGAATTACTGGATCTTCGCTTTTTTCAGCAAAGCTTGCTGATAGGTTTGCACTTTTTGCTGCTGCAGGCCTTCAGTGATTTGCTGTTTGACTTCTTCCAGTGCCGGGAATTTGGCAGTGCGGACGTCTTCCAGCTTGATGACGTGGTAACCGAATTCGCTCTTCACCGGGGTTTCCGTGATCTGGCCTTTTTGCAGGGCGACCATGGCTTGCGAGAACGGTGGAACGAAGGTGCTTGGGGAGGCCCAGTCGAGGTCGCCGCCTTTGGCCGCGGAACCGGTATCCTTGGATTGCTTGGCCAGTTCTTCAAACTTGGCGCCGGCCTTCAGCTTGGAAATGATGGCTTTTGCATCATCTTCCTTGTCTACCAGAATATGGTAGGCGTGATATTCCTTGTCGCCAGCCTGGGCTTTTACCTTGTCGTATTCGGCTTTGACGTCGGCATCCTTGACCGGATTTTTTTCTATGTAGTCGCGCATCAGGGCGTTGATCAGGATGGACTGGCGATTCAGTTCGATCTGGGTCTTCACATCGGCGTTGGTCGCCAGGCCGGATTTTTCCGCTTCCTGGGTCAATACCTCAATCCCGATCAGGCGTTCCTTGATCATGGCGCGCAATTGCGGACTATCTTGCTGACCTTGCGCTTTAGCCTGCTTCAGCATCATATCTACTTTAGCAGATGGAATCGCCTTACCGTTGACGACGGCGACATTTTGCGCCATTGCAGGAAGAGCAGTTGCGAGAAGTACTACCAGCAAATGAGCAGGTTTAAAAGTCATTATCTGTTCCTAAAATAACAAAGTAAATAAAAACTAAATGGTTAGGTTGGCACTTCTGAGGGAGCCAATGCAACGATCGCAAGGGCATGTATTTCCGTATGCATCATATCGCCAACGGCATCATACACTAGACGATGGCGGGAAATGCGATTTAATCCCTCAAATTGCTTACAAACTAATTTGACACTGTAATGACCACCTCCCGATGCTGCGCCGGCATGTCCGGCATGCGCCGCCGAGTCATCTTGTAACTGACAAACCAGGGGCTGGAAAGTTTCCACCAGGCGCGCCTGTATCCGGTCGTAACGCGCATTTACCTGCTGATTCATGCCGCCTCCTCCATATATTTGGACAAGAACAGGCTTTGGCCGATGACGAAGGCCGGCATTACGGCAATCACCGAGATCAGCTTGAAATTGACCCAGACATCGGTGCTGAAGCTGAAAGCAACAAATAAATTCACCAGACCCATCACGATGCAATAGCCTATCCAGGCCAGGCTCAGCCTGGTCCAGACCGCTTCCGGCAATTTGAGCTGGGATTCCATGGCGGTACGGATCAGGTTTTTCTTGAAAATATATTGTCCCATGAGCAAGGCTGCGCCATAGCACCAGTACAAGACCGTGGGCTTCCACTTGATGAAGGTTTCACTATGGAAATAAATAGTCAGGCTGCCGAACACGCTGATGATGATGAAGGAAATCCACAGCATCGCATCCACTTTTTTCCTGCGCACCAGCAGGTAGCCGATTTGCAACACGGAAGCCAGCATGGCGATCGCGGTCGCCAGCAAGATGGGGGCCTGGTCGATGCCGGCCACGCCACCGGATATCACGCTGGACAAATACTCCGACACGATGGCCTGGGCGCTGCTGACGTGGCCTTCGCCCCATTTGAAGGTGCCGAAAAACAGGATTACGGGAAACAGGTCAAACAGGAATTTCATGACTTAGGCTCGAATCTCAAGGAGGCAGAATTGATGCAATAGCGCAGCCCTGTCGGCGGAGGGCCGTCGGGGAATACATGGCCCAGGTGGGCATCGCAGACGTTGCAGATGATCTCGGTGCGCGTCATGCCATGCGAGCGATCCGTTTTTTCCCTGACGTTGGCGGGATCCAGGGCCTTGAAGTAGCTGGGCCAGCCGCAGCCTGAGTCGAATTTGGTATCCGACTCGAACAAGGGCGTGTTGCAACAAACGCAAACATAGGTGCCTGCCTCGTGGTGGTCCCAGAACTGCCCGGTAAAGGCACGCTCGGTTGCCGCGTGGCGGGTGACTTCATATTCCATCGGCGTCAGCATCGCGCGCCATTCGGCATCGGTTTTGGTAATTTTGCTCATAGTGTTTCCTTCAACAAATTTTACAGAGGCTGTTGAGAAATTGGCCTGGCTAGGCGCCGCTGACGAAGACAGTGCTGTAGCACGGCTAGGAAGCGCAACAACGCTAGGCTAGTTTCTCACCGGCCTCTAAGACGAGCAACTGACTTCCAGGTGCTTGGCCCAATCCGGCGGCAGCTCGGCATAGGCCTCATGCTCGGGCTGTTCGTCAAACGGGCGCCGCAGTATCTGCAGCAATTTCCCTACCTCTGAAAAATCCTTTTTTTCCGCTCTTTCTATCGCCAACTGGGCCAGGTAATTCCTCAGTATATATTTGGGATTGACTGCGCGCATGCTGTTGGTGCGTTGCGCATCGCCGCTACTTTCGAGCAGCAAACGCTCGCGATAGGCCTGCAGCCAGCTATCCAATGCATTCCTGTCAATAAAGAGGTCCCTGATCGTCTCGTCTTCGGTCGTGCTGTTGCGCAGGACGGAGCTCAGGGCCCGGAAGGCCTGGGTAAAGTCGGCATGGCTTTCTTGCATCAAGGCGAAAAACCGGTCAAACAGCTCGCCATCATGCTCCAGCTTGCTCTCCAGGCCAAATTTTTGATGCAGCAGGGCATCCAGTTTCTGGCTGTAGCTGTCCTGGTATACCGACAGCGCCGCCTGGGTATCTTCGACGCTGCCTATCAGCGGCAGCATTGCTTGTCCCAGCGCGTGGCAATTCCAATGGCCTATGGTCGGCTGCATGCGATAAGAATAGCGGCCCTGGCTGTCGGTGTGATTGCAGATATGGCCCTCATCGTAGGCTTCCATGAAGCCGAACGGACCGTAGTCTATGGTCAGGCCGAGGATGGACATATTGTCTGTATTCATCACGCCATGCATGAAGCCTGCCGCCTGCCAGTGCGCCATCAGCTCAGCGGTGCGCCTGGTGACCTCGCTTAGTAAAGCCTGATAGGGGTTGCTGCGTTCTGACAATTCGGGGTAATAGTTGTCGAGCACAAAATCGGCCAGGGTTTGCAGTTCTTCAGGCTTGTTGTTGTAATACCAGTGCTCGAACGAACCAAAGCGTATGAAGCTGGGAGCAACCCGGGTGACGACCGCGCTGGTTTCCGGCTTTTCACGCATGATATATTGGTCCGAACCGATAATGCACAAGGCCCGGGAAGTAGGGATGCCCAGTCCGGCCATCGCTTCCGAACATAAGAACTCGCGTATCGACGAGCGCAATACCGCGCGTCCGTCACCCATGCGGGAATAGGGGGTCAGGCCCGAGCCCTTAAGCTGGATTTCCAGCCGGGTTTGCGCATCGCCGGCGGGCATATCGCCGAGCAGGATGGCGCGTCCGTCCCCCAGTTGCCCGGCCCAGACGCCGAACTGGTGCCCGGAATACACGGCAGCCAGCGGACGGCTACCCGGCAGCGGCTGGTTGCCGCTGAAGATGTCGGTGAAGGCTGGTTGCGATGCGAAGCCGGGATCCAGGCCCAGCATGTCGGCAACCGGGATGCTGGCGCAAACCAGGTAGGGTGAGGGCAGCGGAGTCGGGGCCAGCTCGGTATAAAAAGCGGCTGGCAGGCTGGCGTAACGGCTTTCCAGATGCAGTTCAGGCAGGAGCGGAGTGGCCGGGGAAAGGATTGCTGTCATTAAATTCTTGCTGGCACTCTAGTCAGTGGGATTGCAGCGTGCTTGGATAAGGGAGTTGCCGCTATTGTGACAGAGTTTCGTCCTCTCCGTTCTTGGTCGCTGAGTTCGCGGACCGGGTATTTGTTACTTATTGTAATCATAGGCGCATTGATCGTTCGCCGGTTGGGGTAGATCCGGACTTCGTTCCGGCCGGCCTTAAACAAAGGGCTGGAGTCCCGGTATCAAGACTCCAGCCCTGCGCATGTGTCAAACAGCAAATTCGCTATATTTTTGCGTTCATTCTATGCGGTCATGCGCTCATGGATCTTGCAGCCGTCGAGCAGGAAGGACAAGCCTATCACCAGCACCAGTTCGCCTTCGGCGGAACGGGCGGTGCCGGTAATGCCGGGCGTGGTGATGCAGGTCAGCGGTTTGATCACCAGATCGGCGGTGCCGTCCACCGAGTCGACTGCCAGGATGTAAGGGTTGGGAGCGGCGATCACGATGCCTACGCGCTCACTGCTCTTTTCATAGCCTAGTGTTTGTCCCAGCGACTTGACCGGCAATGGCCGGCCCAGATCGCGCAACACAGGCTGACCGCCGACGCTTTCAAAGGTATCCGGCAGTTCAACCACGCGCTGCACGGTTGCCATAGGCAGCGCCAGCGAGGCTTCGGCCGTGCGCACCAGCATGGTCGGCACGATCGACAGTTCTATCGGCAAGCGGATCAGGAAGGTAGTGCCGGTGCCCAGTTGGGAAGCGATGCGGATTGCACCGCGGTGCCGTTCCACCGCGGTCTTGACCACGTCCATGCCGACGCCGCGGCCAGACACGCTGGACGCGACATCCTTGGTCGAGAAGCCGGGCAGGAACACCAGTTGAAATGCCTCATCGTCGGTGCGGGCGTCATTGGCGTTGATCAGGCCCTTGGCGATCGCCTTTTCCCTCAGCCGGTTGGCGTCCATGCCCTTGCCGTCATCGGTGACTTCTATCATTACGCTGCTGGCTTCCTGCCAGGCTTTCAGCGAGATGGTCGCTTTCAGCGGCTTGTTGGTGCCGGCGCGTTCCTCGGCGGTTTCTATGCCGTGGTCCAGCGCGTTGCGCAGCATATGCACCAGGGGGTCGTACAGGCTGTCGACCACCACGCGGTCCACCTCGGTTTCGGCGCCGGAAATGTTCAGGTCGACTTCCTTGCCCAGGTCCTTGGCCAGTTCGCGTATCAGGCGCGGGAATTTCTGGAACAGGCGGCCGACAGGCTGCATGCGGGTAGCCAGTGTCGCCCTTTGCAATTCAGTGGAATAGCGGGAGGCCCTGGTCAGCGTTTCGGTCAATGCCGACATCAAGGGGGCGGCTTGGCCATCGAATTTGAATTGCGACAGCTTTTCCAGCAAGACGGCGGCCTGATTGGCGGCTTGCACGGACTCGCCAGCGACTTCCAGCAGCACGTCGAGCTTGACCGCGTCTATCCGTATGCTTTCTTCCTTGGCCGGTGCGTGTTGCTGCTTGACGTCGGGGCTGGACAGCGAAGTCTTGACCGCTTCCTGTTCTTCAGCGGCGGCCGCTTCGGGCAGCGTGCCCTCCGGCACCACCGCGCGATAATAGGCTTCCCAGTCTAGGCCGTCGGCGTCTGCCGCAATTGCCGCAGCGGCAGCTTGCGGCTTGGCAGGCTCGGCGGCCTTGGCGCCGGCAGCGGGCTTCTTGGCTGAGTTGGTTTTGCCTTCTATCGCATCGGTCAATATCTGTTCCAGCGACTTGGGCATGGTCGACAGTTGCTCTGGAGGGGTGCCATTGGAGAGGGCGGTGAGCTGGTCCGCGACAAAGCCGCTGGCTTCCAGTGCTGCTTCAATAGCGACCGGGGTCACCGGCGCCTGTCCGGTCCTGAGCGCGTCGAACAGGTTTTCAGTCAGGTGGCAGGCTGAAACCATGGCGGTCAGGTTCATGAAGCCGGCGCCGCCCTTGATCGTATGGAAGGAGCGGAACACCGCGTTCAGCGTATTCATGTCGCCTGGATTGCGCTCCAGCGTGAGCAGGTGTTCTTCTACGTTTGTCGCCAGGTCCAGCGCCTCGACGACAAATTCTTTGAGCATATCGTCCATTAAAAGCCCAGACTATCAAGTAGGTTGTCTACGTCGTCCTGTTCTAATGCTGTAGTCGGTACTGATGGTCCCTCCATCAGGTCCACCTGTTTTTCCTTCACAGCGGCCGGGGCGTTGTCGATCAGGATCTGCGCCAGTTCGCGCTCAACCGCCTGCGTGATTGCCACCACTTTCTTGATCAGCTGCCCAGTCAAATCCTGGAAGTCCTGAGCCATCATGATCTCCAGCAAACGCGCCTTCTCGGCGTCGGTGGAGGCGATCACGGCATTGGCGAAACTCTTGGAGTCGGCCGCCAGCAGCTTGAATTCGTCGACACTGAGCTTGCCGGCAAACAGCTCGTCCCAGCGCGCATCCATGCTTTTGGCGTTTTTTGCCAGCGCATCCTGTTCCGGCATGCCGACATCGGTCGCGTTCAATACCTTGTTGGCGGCCTGCTCGGTCAGCGTGGCGACGTATTCGAGGCGGCCCTGGGCGTCGGTAATCTGGGAGGCGACGTCCGACAGGGAACGATCGTAGCCCAGCTCGCGCATAGAGTCGTGCAGCATGCGGACGATGCCGCCCAGTCTGTCGAATATAGGCTTGCCGGATTGGTCCTCGTTGCTTTGAAAGCTGATCTTGGCGGCGGCCGGTTCTGGCTCAGGTGCAGTCGGCGCAGCGGCGGCCTCTACTCGCTGGTTGGCCATTTCTTCAAACAATGCGTCCAGGTCATCTGCTGAGTCGGTCATAGTCCTTTATTCTCCATAATCGCTGTGATTGCCTGTGGCTCTCTGGTAGACGGAGCCGCAAATATCAATATTTCACAGTTACGTTTGTTTTGCCACTTCACATGGAAGCTGTTGTGGAATTGGTACGACTATGGTGCGACTGCGGGCGCAGTCGCGTTGGCGTACCATGCAACAGCCTCTTTTCAGTTGGTCGGGCTAGATAGCGTCATAGTACAGGACTTCAATATGGATAGGATAACCCTGGGCAACAAAATTTGTCATCTTTTAATTGCCGCGAATATGTCAGGAATGTTTAAGCAATATGCTCTGCGATAAATTTATCGGGCGTTTGTATCGTGTACAATCCGGCCTGCTTGGTTTTCCTTGCCAATTTTAAAAGCGCTTTATCCTTCGTGATCAGGATGTCGGCATCGGCGTCGCGCGCCAGTTCCAGGAATTTCTGGTCATCCCTGTCGCTGCAGACCGGCAGGCGCAAGCTGGATTTTGCCGCCGGGCTGACACATTCAATATACAGGTCGAATTGCTGGATGATGCCCTCACGCTGGTCATTGGCGACCGGCAGGTGGGGATAATGAAGGACCGCCAGCCATTCCATGCGGCAGTCATTTCGGGTAACGGCCTTGATGCTGCCGTCTCGCAGGCCGCTGAGCAGCGTGTCCCACCTGGGATCATGGAATACAAACAAATCCAGGCAAACATTGGTATCGAGCACTACGCGCTTGATTATCGTGGAAGTCGTCATTAAATTTTTGTAGATATTATGTTAATTGTTTTATCGCCTGCAAAGTCGCT